>CAWBII010000016.1:0-68596 GCA_963788795.1 uncultured Chitinophagaceae bacterium | reverse complement strand
ACTGCCTTACTATTTTATTGCAATTGGTTTTATATCGAGCCTTACCGCCGATTTTTTTGGTTCAGAACTGGGATTTGTTTTTACACTTTTAGGCTGCTTTAAATATATCGGGGCTTTTTTAATCATCCTGGGAAACCGGCAGCTAAAACCGTTCTTCCTTGTATTGGTTTACGGCTCCATTGTTGCTACGTCTCTTCGTGGCGCCATGTTCCATGATTTAATCACCTGGCTTATTTTCCTGGGAACCGTTTTTGCCATCAAATACAAGCCTTCTATCAATATCAAGGCAATCTTTGTACTAACCTTTATACTTCTTGCAGTAATTATTCAGCAATTAAAAGGAGGTTACAGGGAGGCTGTGTGGAAAGAAGGAGAGGAGGGCGGCGTGGAAACGCTAACTGCCGTTTATGGTGAGAATGAAAAAGAGGGTGGAATTTTCAGTACAAAAAAATTGGGAGAAAGCAATGTCCGGATCAACCAGGGGTTTATCATAACCAACATTATGCAAACTGTTCCGGCAAAAGTACCATTTGAGCACGGGGCAGAAATGATGGAGATCATTAAAGCGGCCATACTTCCGCGGATATTGGCCCCGGATAAATTAAAAGCAGGCGACAGGGATATATTCATTAAATATTCAGGTATGCCCTTGGCAAAGGGAACATCTATGGGGCTTAGCTCTATGGGGGATTGCTATATTAATTTTGGTTTAATTGGGGGAGCCGTCTGTATGTTTTTTTATGGATTATTTTTTAGCGAAATTCTAAACGCTTTTTATAAAAATTCTTTTTCATACCCGGTACTTATTTTATTTACACCCCTTGTTTTTTATTATCCTATCAGGCCGGATTGCGAATTACAAACAATTCTTGGACATTTGGTGAAATCGTGTTTTTTAATTTACGTGATGATACAGGTATGGAAAGCAAAATTTGCGCTGAGAAATTCTCCGCCAAAAATGGAAATGGCGAAAGCGTAGCTGGCCTGTTCGCAAGTAGTATGTCTTAAAAATTATTTTTTTCATTAAGAGAGTTTTACATAAGAAATGAAAAGTGTTAGACGGGCTGTATATAATATAATGACGAGTACAGAGACCGGCAAATTTTTAGTAAGAAAGATAATTAATAATTCTTTCCGTGGTTCTGCAGTATACTGGGAAAAACGGTATCGCAATAACGGAAATTCGGGAAAGGGTTCTTATGGAGCAAACGCAGAATATAAGGCTGCTTTCATTAACAATTTTGTTGCTGAAAATAACATTCAAAAAGTTATTGAATTTGGTTGCGGAGACGGAAACCAGTTAAAGCATTTTCATTTTCCTTCTTATATTGGTTTGGATGTTTCGCCAACCGCTATAAAAAAATGTAGCGACATTTTTAAAGAAGATACCACGAAAAGTTTTTTCCTGTACAATCAAAAAACTTTAGCAGATAATGTAAACATCTTTTTGTCTGACCTATCCCTGTCACTTGATGTGATCTTTCATTTGGTAGAGGACAAAGTATTTGAAATTTACATGGTTCATTTATTTGAGGCATCGTCAAAATATGTCATCATTTACGCATGGGATGTAGAAGAAGAAAAAAAATATCATGTCCGCCACCGTTGCTTCACAAAATGGATTGAAAAAAATATTCCTGGCTTTGAATTAACGGAAACAATAAAAAGTAGTCCTAAAGATTCCTTTTGCGATTTTTTCATTTATAAGAAAGTTAATTGCCAGTTAGTATGAAAGCCACTTTATCCCTCCTGTTACTTTTCATTTGTTTGAAGCTTTCAGCCGTAAACGTTACGAGTGATACTACCATAAATGGCTCATGGGATTTACATGGAAAAATTTTAAGTATTTCTGCAAAGATCAGTGGCAACTGTATTATTAAAAATGCGCTGATTGAAGCAAATCCTTTTATGCAAATATTTGATACATCGGTAACGTTAACAGGATGCAGGGTAAGGGAATTTTCAGCCATGTGGTATGGCGCCTCTCCGGATAATAAAGATAATTCTGCTGCTCTTCAAAAATCAATCAATACCTGTATCAACTCAATGCCTTTATATATTCCAAGAGGCATTTATAATTATTCACGTTCTTTAAA
Source organism: uncultured Chitinophagaceae bacterium (assembly GCA_963788795.1). Taxonomy (GTDB): domain Bacteria; phylum Bacteroidota; class Bacteroidia; order Chitinophagales; family Chitinophagaceae; genus Ginsengibacter. The sequence continues at coordinate 66,500 of CAWBII010000016.1, read as the reverse complement.
AATATTTGTTCTGCGTAACGGCAGATATGTTGGAGCAGCAATTCATATATATGGCGATGGTGGCATCTGGGATGAAGGAACGGTATTACATTATTCAGGTAATGATTTTGCGCTGGGCGGCCAATACCTGAAAGGCACTGAAATAGATCATTTAACGCTGAAAGGAAATTTTCATTCTCCGGCTGTAAACGGGCCGGCTTATTATTCACTTCCTTTTGCATCTTACACTGATCCTTCTGTTGGAGAGAACCTTACAGGAATAATAATTGACTATGATGGAAGCAAAAATACGGGTGGCTCAACAGCAGTACAATTACACGACCTTAATGTTGGCAACTTTGCTGTTGATTATGCTATATCACCTAATGGAGTTACATTTAATGCAGATATTATCTTAATGGAAAATATCCGGTGTGGGGAAGCAAGGTTGGGAATATCATCAGGCCAGGCACAGGAAAAAGGAAATGTGATAAGGGGATTGTATAGCTGGGGCCGCATACACACTATTTTTGCAACCAATATTTACGGTAAACACCAGGCAGGGAATTATACCATTGACGGTGGAAACATTGCGGGTATGACCGTTAGGTTGATTTATAACCCTGAGTCAGGCTGGTTTCCAACTGCAATCTCAAATTTATTTTGCGAATCGTTAGGAAGTATAGGAACTATAACAGCAGGAGATACAAAAAATAATATGCCCACTTCAATAAGTAATTGTGTTTTTGATTTTGCATATATTTCGCAGGCAGGCGTCCAAACACTATTTACATCCAACAGCAGCTTTATTAAATTTAATAATTGTTTATTCAGGTATTATGGAAATGATAAGGATACCCTGCACTTCTCCGGGATTGCTACTTTTGACAATTGCTTTTTTAGCGGCCCTGTTACCGGGAATACAGGGAGTGTGAATATAAAATATCCTGCTGCCTCCCATTAATTTAAACATTTCAGTAGACGCCAGGAGAGATATGAGATTAAAAAAACATAGAATAAAAGAATTACTGTTAATTAAACATTGACTAAAGTCTTCATCACCATTCCCTGGTTTCTTCCTGCCTTTCGTGCCGGTGGCCCTATACAATCCATTGCAAACCTGGTGAAGGAATTTAATGAAGAAGTGGAATATTATATCTTTTGCAGTGATACTGATTTGGGCGGCGGCGCTCTTGAAAATATTACAACAGGAGAGTGGGTACGTTACAATGATCATACGCAGGTATGGTACGCACAACATGAGAAAATAAGTGATAGTTTGGTTAAGCAGGTTGAAGCAATAAAACCAGATGTATTATATATTATAGGGCTATATTCCTGGCATTTTAATATGGTGCCTTTGCTGTTTTGTAAAGCTCCGAAAAAAATTCTGTCCGTACGAGGTATGCTGCATCCGGGCGCTTTGTCGCAAAAGAAATGGAAAAAGAAAATATACCTGGAACTCTTTAAATTACTGGAATATCATTATAAAGTTACTTTTCACGCCACAGATGCAGGAGAAGCAGCCTACGTCCGTAAACATTTTGGAAAGCCGGCAGTAATAAATGTTGCCGGAAATTTTCCAAATAACATTGGCCCCCTGCCGGTTGCAAACAAAGTGCCTGGCGCCCTTACATTAATAAGTGTTGCCCTTATAAGCCCAATGAAAAATATTTTGATGATATTGGAGTCATTGGAAAATATTGAAGCTTCTGTACAATATCATATTTATGGCCCAATAAAAGATGCAGCATATTGGAATGAATGCCTGGTGAAGATTAAATTATTACCACAGCATATTAGAGTTGTGGCTCATAAAGAAATTGAACCCTTAAAAGTGGGGGAGGCCTTGTCTGATGCGCATGTTTTTATACTGCCGAGCAGGAGCGAAAATTTTGGACATGCCATTTATGAAGCGTTGTCTGCGGGCCGGCCTGTGATTACCAGCAACTATACACCGTGGAATCATTTGCAGGAATCGAAGGCAGGAATAAATGTGGCCATTGAAAACCATGATGAATTAACCAATGCAATTAATTTCTTTGCCGCAACGGATGAATCCACTTTATTGCAATGGCAACGGGGCGCCATAAACTATGCTAACAATACCATTGATATGGAAAAGATAAGGCAGCAATACAGGGAAATGTTTACGCCAGTCAATTAGCCATTAAACAATTAAACAATCAAGCCAATAAACAATTAAACCAATTAACCATTAAACAATTATCCCCCTTTATAATCTATCTTTTAAAATTCACAGGAGTTTTTTGCATTTGCTATTTCGGAACGCTGGCAATTATTGGCCTTGCAGCTCCGGGCGGACATTACAGCCCTTTTGTAGAAAAGTATTTTGATTATGTGAGCTGGCTAAAGAATTCATTGATAAATGCAACGGGCTTTATTTTATCATTATTTAATATACCCACGCATAGAGAACCTGGATTTTTGATCAGGATCAATGGAGGCAGAGGTGTATTTATAGCTATGGATTGTGTCGGTTATGGCGTGTATAGCTTTTGGGTAGCCTTTGTGGCGGCTAACTCCGGGACATTCCTGAAAAAAGTCGTTTGGATTGTTTCGGGCGTATTCATATTATGGTTCATTAATGTAATCCGGATTACACTATTTTTGGTTGCCATCAATAAGGGGTGGCCCATGCCACTGGGTATTAATCATCATACCTGGTTTAATATTGTTGCTTACGCAATGATATTTATTTTGATTTGGCTGTATGACCGTACGTCCAAAAATAAGATTTTGAAATATGGAAGAAAAAGTATTAATTTACATGAAGACTAATCTTAGAGACTACGACAATTCATGGTACAAGCCAGGCAATCCTGTGAAAAGGTGCTTATGGTATTTTTTCAATATCCTCGTTTTTAAAACTTCTCTTTTTCCTATTTATCGATTTAAGGTTTTTTTATTAAGGCTTTTTGGAGCAAAGGTGGGACGGAATGTAGTAATAAAGCCATTAGTAAATATAAAATATCCCTGGTTTCTTGAGATAGGTAATAATGTTTGGATTGGGGAGCAGGTGTGGATAGATAATCTCGGCATGGTAAGTATAGGGAATAATGTTTGTCTGTCGCAGGCATCTTTATTACTTACAGGGAATCACGATTATACGAAACCTGCCTTTGATTTGATGGTAAATAAAATTGTATTGGAAGATGGGGTATGGATAGGAGCAAGAGCAATTGTTTGCGGCGGAACTGTTTGCCATGATCACGCTGTTTTAAGTGCAGGCTCTGTTGCATCAGGCGAACTACAATCAATGGGAATTTATCGTGGCAACCCTGCGGTAAAAATTAAAGAAAGAATACTTAAAGCAAATAGATAATACAATTTAATTTTATTTAATTGCGTTTCGTCTCATATAGCTTAATGATTAATTGATTTTGAAATTTATAATTTATTAGAAAAATGTTTAATTTACCACAACTAACTCAGTCTTGCCCGTGAAAGTATCCATTATAACTGTAACCTATAACTCAGAAAAATATATTGCTGACTGTATTGCATCAGTAAGGAAGCAAACCTATGGCAATATTGAACATATAATAGTAGATGGAAAGTCTACAGACAATACGTTAAAGATTATAAAGAAAAATTCCGGCTCAATCGCTCATTGGATTTCGGAAACAGACCGCGGTATGTATGATGCTATTAATAAAGGTATTAAAATGTCCACCGGCGACATTATTGGTGTGTTGAACAGTGATGATATGCTGGCTTCCGCAGATGTAATAATGGATATAGTGGCCTGCTTTGATGAAAAGAAGATAGATTCAGTATATGGTGATTTGGTGTATGTAGATCCAGCCAATCCTCAAAGAGTAATGCGTTACTGGAAGGGATTGCCTTATAAACGCTCCAGGTTTAATTATGGGTGGATGCCTGCGCATCCTACTTTTTATATTCGCCGTGAACTAATTGACCGCTTTGGAGGTTACGAAAATCATTACTATACGGCGGCTGACTATGAATTTATGGCAAGGTACTTATACGGCCATAAAATAAGTTCCTGCTATCTTTCAAAAATGATTGTAAAAATGAGGAACGGTGGCGTAAGCAACAGCAATATTTACCGGAGGCTGCGGGCCAATCGCCGCGACTACCTCGCAATGAAAATAAACAAGATCCCCTTTGCCTTCCTGGTTTCTATATTAAAGCCATTGATTAAAATTCCTCAATATAAAAGCTCACTTGGACAGAGAATAAGCAATCCAAATAAACCACATAAATTTTTTAGCGCATACCGTTTTATTTTTTCCGGCAGATGTAAAAGCTGAGGCGGAAATCCAACGTTAAATTCCATGTTGAATTTTTTTAAAAGGCAACCTGCAGGTAATGATCCTTATGATTTTACATGCATGGCACAGGATATTCATTCCCACATTCTCCCGGGCATAGATGATGGCTCACCTGATGTGGAAACATCTATTGAGTTGTTACGATCTCTTGCAAATGCAGGTATCAGGAGGTTTATTTGTACGCCTCATATTATAGGTGATATGTATCGTAATACACCCGAAACCATTCATGCCGCCCTCGATGTTTTAAAAAAGGCCTGCCTGGAGCATAAGCTGGATGTTGAGTTGAGCGCCGCCGCAGAATATATGATGGATGATTATTTTATGGAGCTTCTACGAAAGAAAGCTCCTTTGCTTACGCTCACTAAAAATTATGTTCTTACAGAACTTCCTTATGCCACTTCATCAAACAACATTGAAAAAATTGCTTTTGAATTGAATATAAACGGTTATCAGCCTCTCATGGCACATCCTGAGCGGTATTTTTATTATCATAAAAATTATGATGGTTATCACCGCATGAAGGAGTTAGGATTTCTCTTACAGGTAAACCTGCTGTCCATACCGGGTTATTATGGAAAAGCTGCAGCCAAAGCAGCGAAATATATTATAGAAAATAATCTTGCAGATTTTGTAGGCACAGACCTTCATCATTTTAATCATTTGAAAGCCCTTACCGATACACGGAACCTCGAAATATTGCAAAAGGTACTCGGAGATAAAGTGTATAATAAATTTGACGCTTAACGACAGGCTGAAAGATTAACTATTTGTAATAAAACGGGGAAAATATAATCACTTACGGTCACGGTTAAACGAAATTCTATTATCCTTCAACGGATGAAATAGCCTCCTGGTCATTTTATTCGATTCTCCCGTATTAAGTATCTTTGCAAGTATAAAATAATTTATAATTCATTTTTCACAATTACCCATTGTTAATTGTTAGTTGCTAATGTCTCCTCTCTCTTCTCTCAACAAATATTTCTGGAAATATAAATGGCACTTTTTCCTGGGGATGGTGTTTATTATACTATCCAATTATTTCAGGATACTTACGCCGCAGGTAACCAAATATGTTTTAAATACAGTGGAAATAAGCCTGGAAAAAGGGCATCCGCCAGCCGGTGACATTAAAACACATTATGATCCGCTGGTAAAATCATTTATTGGCCAGTTTAATAAGAGAGACAGCACCTTCAAAACAAAGATCCTGTATTCCGGCATTATACTTTTAGTATTGGCGCTGATCAGCGGATTTTTTATGTTCCTCATGCGGCAAACCATTATTGTGATGAGCCGGCATATTGAATTTGCGCAAAAGAATGAAATCTTTAATCACTACCAAAAGCTGGATACCAATTTCTACAAAACCCATAATACCGGTGATCTTATGAATCGCATATCCGAGGACGTTAGTAGAGTAAGAATGTATACCGGCCCTGCAATTATGTATTTAATTAACCTGGCAGCTACTATTGGATTTTCTCTTTACTATATGTTTAGGGAAAATGCAGAACTCACTTTTTATGTGCTCTCGCCATTACCTATTCTCGCTATAACCATTTATTATGTAAATACCATCATCAACCGGAAGAGTGATAAGATACAATCTTTGCTCTCTGACCTTACCACTAACGCACAGGAATCTTATTCAGGCATAAGGGTAATCAAATCATTTGTGCAGGAAAAAGCCATGCTGGGATTTTTTGAAAAGAACAGCGAATTGTACCGCCGCAATGCAATATCATTAGCCAAAACAGAAGCCATTTATTTTCCTTCCATGGGTTTAATTATCGGGATCAGCACCTTGCTTACCATTTTGATTGGCGGATTGTATGTAATAAATGGCAGCATTAATATTGGAGTAATAGGAGAGTTTATTATGTATATCCTGATGCTTACTTTCCCGGTTATGGCAATAGGGTGGACGGCAAGTATGATACAAAGAGCAGCAACCTCACAGCGACGCATAAACGAATTTTTACACACAATACCAACGGTAACGAATGAACCCGTTCCGTTGAAAACTACACTCAAAGGCGACATTACATTTGAAAACGTAGATTTCATTTACCCGCATACGGGCATTCATGCTATCAAAAACTTTAGCCTTACAATTACTAAAGGGCAGAAAGTAGCCATCATTGGAAAAACAGGGGCCGGAAAATCAACGATAGCCCAGTTAATGCTTCGGATGTATGATCCACAGAAAGGCAGCATATTATATGATGGAATTGATATTAAAAGAATAGACCTGGAAACATTGCGTTCACAAATAAGTTATGTGCCCCAGGATGTGTTTTTATTCAGTGATACGGTGGAAAATAATATCGGCTTTGCTTTGCAAAACACTAAGCCTGAAAGCATTTACACTGCCGCTGCCAATGCCGCAGTTGCGGGAGAAATTGAAAGCTTTCCCCAAAAATATAAAACCATGATAGGGGAAAGGGGTGTAACCTTAAGTGGTGGTCAGAAACAAAGAATATCAATTGCAAGAGCATTGCTCAAGAACCACGAAATTGTTTTGTTCGATGATTGTTTGAGTGCGGTAGATGCAAAAACAGAAAATGAAATTATTGGCAACTTATATAACTATCTTCATTCAAAAACGGCTGTCATTATCACGCATCGTATCTTTTCACTTTTTAATTTCGATAAAATAATTGTATTGCTCGATGGAGGCATTGCGGAAGAAGGCACTCATCGCGAATTACTTGACCTCGATGGTTTATATGCTGAAATGTATTATAACCAACAGCAACAGGAGAAAAACACAACAGTTTAAATAATCTTTTTCAATCGGTATATTTCGCCTAATTCGTTTAATTAGTGTCTTATATTTTGCCAATTGAAAAACAATTTTATCTTTGCTTCAACACATATTTAATTCATTCAAAAATAAAAATTACAAAAGTGGCGTACGAAAGCAATGACAAAAAGATAGAAAGTGTTTATAGCCAAAGGATCAGGGCAGGTAAACGAAGGACTTATTTCTTTGATATCAGGGAAACACGCGGTAATGATTATTATTTAACTATTACTGAAAGCAGGAAAAGATTTAATGACGATGGTTACGACAGGCATAAAATTTTCCTCTACAAAGAAGATTTTAATAAGTTCCTGAAGGGGATGACGGAAGCAATAAATTTTGTCAAAACCGATTTGATGCCCGATTTCGATTTTGATGCATTTAATCATGAGAATAATGAGAATTATGAAGGCAACTCAAGGGATGAAAAGAGCACAGAAGAAAATAAACAACCTGTTGCCGAAGTGACAACTGATGAAGCACCAACCGGTATTGCAGCCGCAGCTACTCCTGAAATTGAGGTAAAACCGGAAGAAATTCAAACACCTTCAACACCTTCAACGCCTCCGGCTACTTCCGGTCATGACGAAGAAGTAGATAAATGGTAAAATAGAACATGGTTTATCATATTCAATCCTCTCATTTGAGAGGATTTTTTTTTGGGCCATTATGAGGCGGTATTTTAATTTCAATTCCTATCATCTCCTCAACATTTTGAAAGTATTCATCAAACCATTAGTTGAACCATCATGTGAAGTAACTTTTGTATCATCCTCTAATTCAGGTAATATCTGTTTAGCCAATTGTTTTCCTAATTCAACACCCCATTGATCGAAACTGTAAATATTCCAGATAATGCCCTGAACAAAAATTTTATGTTCGTATAAAGCGATTAGTTCCCCTAAAGTAGCAGGAGTTATTTCCGTTATAAGAAAGGAATTGGTGGGTTTATTGCCCTCAAATTCTTTAAAAGGAATAATTTTATCAGGTACTTTTTCTTCAATTAACTGTTCCTTCGTTTTCCCATTCATCAGCGCTTCTGTCTGCGCAAAAAAATTGGAAAGTAATATCCTGTGATGATCGCCCATGGGATTGTGTGTAAGAACCGGCGCAATAAAATCGCAAGGAATCAATAAAGTTCCCTGGTGCATCAACTGATAAAATGCATGCTGTCCGTTGGTGCCCGGTTCGCCCCATATAACCGGCCCGGTTGAATAGGTCACTTTGTTTCCATTACGGTCAACATGTTTACCATTGCTTTCCATATTGCCCTGCTGAAAATATGCAGGAAACCGATGCATATACTGGTCATAAGGAAGTATGGCTTCTGACTGTGCGCCAAAGAAATTAATATACCAGAGGCTGATAAGTGCCATGAGCACAGGAATATTTTTTTCAAAAGCATTCTCCCTGAAATGCTGATCAATAGTATGGGCTCCTTTTAATAAATTTTCAAAATTATCATAGCCGATCGTTAACGCAATAGATAATCCGATAGCGCTCCATAGGCTATACCTTCCTCCAACCCAATCCCAGAACACAAACATATTTTTTGAATCAATTCCAAATGCTTCTACATCTTTTTCGTTAGTGCTTAATGCAACAAAATGTTTGGCAACTGCTTTTTCATCACCGGCAGACTTTAAAAACCATTCTCTTGCAGAATGTGCATTCGTCATAGTTTCCTGCGTGGTAAATGTTTTGGAAGCAATTAAGAAAATTGTTTCATCAGGTGTTACTTTTTTTAAAACTTCAGCAAGGTCTGATCCATCAATATTACTCACGAAATAGGTTTGAATACCCTCTACCCAATAGGGCTTTAATGCCTCTGTTACCATTACAGGCCCAAGGTCACTTCCCCCAATTCCTATATTTACAAAATATTTTATTTTTTTTCCTGAATAACCTTTCCACTCGCCCTGAATGAATCTTGGCGCAAAAATTTTTCATTTGCTCCAGCACTTTTTTTACCTCCGGCATTACATCTTTTCCATCAGATAGAACAGGCTCCCCTGAAAAATTCCTCAGGGCGGTATGCAGTACAGCACGGTCTTCAGTTTCATTAATTTTTTCTCCTGAAAACATAGCATCAATTGCTTCCCGGAGCCTGCATTCATCGGCAAGTTGAAGCAACAACCGCATCGTAGTATCATTAATAATATTCTTTGAAAAATCACAAACAATTTCAGGTACTGCAAATGAATATTTTTGAAATCTTTCCTGATCTTCCATAAACAATTCTTTTACACGAACATTTTTCATTTCTTCAAAATGTTGTTGCAATTGTTTCCAGGATTCAGTTTCTGTGGGATTTATTTTTGGGAGCATGAGATATGTTTAATTTTTTGAGAGATTTAAATACTAAGTTACATCATGCTGTAAAAATGTATTCACTAATATTACGAGGGTGTATCTTAAACTGATGAGACTATCCAGCATTAACCGTTTAACTCCGGTGTACATGCAATATATAAAGCGCATCAAAGGAAAGCATAGTCAATGAAAAGTGTATAAAACACCTTCATTAGCACGGTAAACAGTTAGGAAGGTTTTTATGATTTATTGTACAGAAGGTTTTAATCCACGTATTCCCATATCAACTACCTGGTCACCATTAAGAGGGTCATAAGTATCATTTCCATCCATATCTTTCCACTCAAAGCTTTTGTTAACTGATAATGAAATGATAACAGTAATGTTGGAAGTTTCATTTCCTGTTATGATAAGTGGCTCTGCAAACTGTCCTGTTACCACGCAGGATCCTGCAGGAACCGGTGAAGATGCAAATAACGGGTTCGGTACCGTAGTGGCTCCGGGAGGAGCCTGGCCGGAATCAACAATTCCAAAGCCGGAAGCGCTTGCCTCCAAAGCCCAGAATCCCTGGTCTCTGTTGGCATTTACATTTACGACAGAATCTTTTACTTTAAAATTTTGAATATAAGAGCGGAAACCAATAAAAGACGCAATCGTGGCATTAAATGAAAGTCCGGATGCATTTACTTTAATATTATAATTCTGGTAAGCAAGTGAAACTCTCAGCCAGTTGTATGTCCCGGGGTGCACGTCTTTTAAAGGAACACTTAAAAAAGTTTCTCCTTGTCCTGCAAATTTTGCCTTACTAAAATCTATTGCATTATCGCCACCTGCGGTTGTTTCGGGGGCTTTATACAAAACGTCGCCGCTACCTAAGGCTGTAAACTGATCAGGACTTAACTCAACGTAATGAGCGCTCATAGTATTAAACAAGGGTGATTGCGCCTTATTCCCTGCGGCAACTCCGGCAGGAGATCCCAGGTTATTTAACCTTTCCTGCGTTGAATCGAATTTAAAAATAAAATTCACCTGAACATTCGCGGGCGCTGTATTCTTTTTACAGGAAATGGCTATAAGCGAAAGAACAGAAAAAGTAAAAGCAAATGTCTTTAGCATATAGATAATTTAAATTATTATCTAAACGTAAAACATTAAAAGTTATGCAAAAGTGAAATCTATAATATTTCTATAACATCAATGGTATGGTCTACCATCTCTTTGGTTACATCAAGGTGAAGCACCATTCTTAGTTGTGAATCGGAAATGGCAATTACAAGTATATTATGTTTTTTAAAAGCGGCTTCCAGTGTTTTAGCGGTATAATTTCCTGTTACTTCAAAAATAATAATATTGGTTTCTACCGGCATCATTTTGCCGGTAAATGATTTTTTTAAAAGAGCTTCGGCAATCTTTTTTGCATGCTGATGATCTGTATCTAATCTTTCAATATTATTTTGCAGGGCAAAAATACCAGCTGCTGCCAGGTAACCGGCCTGCCGCATTCCTCCCCCAAAAACCTTTCTTATCCGTCTTGCTTTATGAATGAAATCTTTTTTGCCTAATAAAACGCTTCCTACCGGCGCACCCAAGCCCTTACTCAGGCAAACCGAAATACTATCGAAGAGCGCTCCATAGTCTTTAGGATTTTCCTTCATTTCAACAATTGCATTAAACACCCGGGCGCCGTCTAAGTGAAGGTTAAGATTGTTTTCCCGGCAAACTTCTTTTATACTTTTTAAATCAGCAAGTTTATAGCAGCTACCGCCGCCCCGGTTGGCAGTATTTTCCAGGCTAACCAACCTCGTAACAGGTTTATGAAAATCATCGGGATTGATCGAATGCCTGACCTGCTCTGCTGTAATCCGTCCACGATCTCCTTCAAGAGGCTTTACCTGGCATCCTGAATTAAAGGCTATACCACCACCTTCATAAATATATACATGGCTCAATTTATCACAAACCACTTCATCTCCCGGTTGGGTATGACACTTAATTGCAATTTGATTGGTCATGGTTCCGCTGGGACAAAATAATCCTGCTTCCATACCGAATATTTCTGCAAGCTAATGCCTCAAGACTGTTTACCGTTGGGTCTTCCCCAAAAACATCATCGCCAACATCCGCCTTAAACATGGCTTCCAGCATAGCTTGTGAAGGCTTAGTAAAGGTGTCTGATCTGTAATCTGTCATTCAGCTAAATTATTGAAGAATTTATTATAGTTTCTCAGGAAGTTGCAAGAATTGAACATTATAGTGAGAATATTGTTACAATTTCGCAAATCATTTTATTTATTTTAACAATCGTTATGAAATCCGAAATCTGCGTTGTAAATTTGCAAATGTTTCCGGAAGATATATCAATTAACACATCTTTTGCAGCATTTCCCCAACAATTTGTGTCTTTAAAAGCGTATTCTAATTATTAACTATATACAAACATGAGGCAACTTAAAATTGCTACGCAGATTACCAACCGTGATTCCCAAGCCGTTGAAAAGTATCTGCAGGAAATCTCTAAGATTCCGATGATCACTCCCGAAGAGGAAACCATTCTGGCTCAAAGAATTAAGATGGGCGACCAGAGAGCACTGGACAAACTCGTGCAGGCCAATCTACGTTTCGTGGTATCTGTTGCAAAGCAGTACCAGCACCAGGGCCTTATCACTTAGTGATCTGATCAACGAGGGCAACCTCGGTTTGATAAAAGCGGCACAACGTTTTGATGAAACAAAGGGTTTTAAATTTATTTCATACGCCGTGTGGTGGATTCGCCAGTCCATTTTACAGGCGTTGGCAGAGCAGGGCAGATTAGTCCGCCTGCCTCAAAACAAAATTGGCACCTACAACAAAGCTAATAAAGCCTACATGGCTTTTGAACAGGAACATGAACGTGAACCTTCAACAGAAGAATTGAGCTGAAATTCTTGAAATGAGTGAAACGGAGATCAACAACATTTTCCAGAGCAATACCAGGCATACTTCACTTGGATGCACCTGTACATGAAGCAGAAGATGTTGCTATGGGTGATCTGCTGGAAGGTGGCGATGATACCGATGAAGATGTAATGAAAGATTCATTGCGAGAAGAAATTACGCCGCGTATTGAAATCACTTAGTCCGCGCGAAGCTGAAATTGTAAATGCTTATTTTGGCCTTGATGGCGAAAATGGTGTTACCATTGAGCAGATAGGACAGAAATATGATCTTACAAAAGAACGCATCCGCCAGATTAAGGAAAGAGCTATTAAACGTTTGCAAAAAGCACGTTACAGCAGCGCTCTTAAAGCTTATTTGGGATAAAATATAATTTGATTTTTTAGAGGCCGCCTTTTTTGGCGGCTTTTTTTTTGCCATGGATTATTCAAATTTGCCTATGTAAAGTGGAAAATATGTGTAATCAGTGTAATCCGTGGCCCAACTTTTTTCCGTTGCGTCTAATTCTTGCTTTCCGTGGTCAACTTTTCAATAATTTTACACGTATGAAATTTTTATCCGTATTGATTTGTGCTATCCTTTTGTCTTCATGTGAAAAGAATATCAATTTCAAATTAAAAGTTGTTCCCGATGTTCTCGTCGTAGATGCAAGTATTGAAAATAATCAGCCGCCTATAATAGTGCTGTCTAAAAGCTTTGCTTATTTCAGCAATATTACTCCGGAAGCTTTGGATACTTCATTTGTGCACGGTGCAACGGTGTCTGTTTCTAACGGAACCCAAACTCAACAATTAAAAGAATATTCGATTGATTCCACCGGTGGCTATTTTATTTATTATTACTCCATAGATACATCCAACTTATCCTGCGGCATTTATCGGCCAGTTGAATACAAACTATTATTTAAAGGTACTGGTAGCAGGAAATGAATATACAGCCCAAACTACAATTCCTCCTCTCGCAAAGAAAATTGATTCATTATGGTGGAAACCCACACCTTACGCGGATGACTCTACAGAGGCTGATTTATTTGTGAGAGCCACAGATCCACCCGGACTTGGAAATTACATCAGGTACTATACCAAAACAAATAGTGGGCCTTTTCTTCCCGGCCAACAGTCAGTTTTTGATGACGAACTTATAGACGGCACAACTTACGATCTAAAAGTAACTCCCGGTATTGACCGCAATAATCCCGTTGCATTTGATAAAAACTTTTTTTACAGGGGTGATACGGTTACTTTAAAACTGAGTAATATTGACCGCGCTACTTATCAATTCTGGCTTACTATGGAATTTGCCTACCAGAGTATAGGTAATCCGTTTGCGTCGCCCAACACAGTGACCGGAAATATTTCAAATGGGGCATTAGGGGCTTTTTGCGGATATGCTTCGGATTATAAATCAATAATTATTCCCAAATAGCTTTTTATGATTTCTGTGTAAAGGTCGGCAAGTTTTCATCATCAAAAAGTTTACATTTGAAAATTATATTTAAACCAGATGGATACAATTAACGAACATGTTCACTGTTTAATCATTGGCTCAGGACCGGCGGGATATACTGCGGCTATTTACGCAGCCCGGGCCAATCTAAAACCGGTGTTATACCAGGGGATACAACCGGGAGGGCAGCTGACGATAACAACTGAAGTAGAAAATTACCCGGGTTATCCCGATGGAGTGCAGGGACCTGAGATGATGGTTGATTTTGAAAAACAGGCAAAGCGAATGGGCACTGATATTCGTTACGGGCTTGCAACAGAAGTTGATTTCTCTTCCAGTCCTTTCAAGGTACAGATAGATGAGGAAAAATGGATAGACGCTGATTCGGTTATATTATCTACCGGAGCCAGCGCCCAATGGCTCGGTCTTGAAAGCGAACAAAGATTAAATGGTTATGGAGTAAGCGCCTGTGCGGTGTGCGATGGTTTTTTCTTCAAAGGAAAAGAAGTTTGCATTATAGGAGGTGGAGACACTGCTGCAGAAGAAGCTTTATACCTAAGCAAAATATGCAGTGTTGTCCACATGTTCGTAAGGCGTGATGAACTAAGAGCGAGTAAAATAATGCAGCAGAGAGTATTGAATACATCCAATATAAAAATATATTGGAATACGGAAGTTGATGAAATATTAGGGGATGATAAAGTAGAGTCCGTCCGCATCAAAAATAATAGGACAGGAGAAAAGCAGGTTATCGCCGTTAGCGCTTATTTTGTGGCAATCGGCCATAAGCCCAATTCAGATATTTTAAAAGGCTGGCTTGATATGGACGAGAGTGGTTATGTAAAAACTTTGCCGGGATCAACAAAAACAAATATTGAAGGCGTATTTGCTGCAGGAGACCTGCAGGATAAAATTTACCGGCAGGCGGTTACCGCTGCGGGAAGTGGCTGCATGGCTGCTTTGGATGCGGAAAGATATTTAAGCATTATGGAACACCAGGTTTCTGCTGATCGTCTTTTGCACGAAAACAAATAGGAATAAAAGCAGAGTAGTAAATTAAATTATAATTCGTATTCATTAAAATAAAATGATTGTAATACACCTTCACGATCTTCACTTCAATTCCTTTCATGGCATTCATGAGGAAGAGAAAATACTCGGCAATGAATATACAATAGATGCCTCAGTTGAATTTCATGAAGAACTGCAGGTAATTAATTCAATAACCGATACTATTAACTACGTTGACATTTATAACATTATTCGGGAAAGAATGAATGTGCCTACTCCTTTGCTTGAGACCGTTGTTATGGAAATAGGTAATGAAATTCATAATGAATTTCCGCAGGTCAGG
Organism: uncultured Chitinophagaceae bacterium; assembly: GCA_963788795.1. Classification (GTDB taxonomy): domain Bacteria; phylum Bacteroidota; class Bacteroidia; order Chitinophagales; family Chitinophagaceae; genus Ginsengibacter. The sequence goes on along the minus strand of CAWBII010000016.1, from coordinate 51,343 downwards.
TGTATAAGCATTTCCATTAAAAAAATGCATCCGCCGATAGAAGGCATTCGCGGCTCTGCAGGCGTTAACTGGCAAAAACAGTATTAGCATCGTATAAATATGAAAACAATACAATGAAATTTGTTCTTTTCAATTTCCTTTTTATTTACCCGATGTTGTTGCCTGCACAGGATATTGCAGGTATTCTAAAAGAAGCCGACCAGTATGAAACTTCGATGAATGATGCACAGGCAATTGTTTCTTATAAAAAAGCACTGGCTGTTCAGCCCTATAATATTTTTGCGTTATGTAAATGCAGCGAACTCTGTACAAGAATTGCGGGACGGCTAAAAGATAATGAAGTGAAGCAGGATGATTATTACAATGCGGCTAAGATGTATGCCCAATCTGCGTTACGGGTTGACCCCCTTTATTCTGATGCAAATTTCGTAATGGCATTAACGATGGGAAGAGAAGCAATAAGAAAAGGAGGTAGTGAAAAAATAGAAGCTGTAAAAGACGTAAAAAAATATGCAGACCTTTCCATAAAATATGATCCCCGGAATTATAAGGCCTGGTTCGTTCTCGGGAAATGGTATTATGAAGTAAGTGGATTGAATTATTTTGAACGCACGGCCGTGAAAATTTTCTTTGGAGCTTTGCCACCGGCAACTATTGACGATGCCATCAATTGTCTTGAAAAAGTCAAAATATTAAATCCTTCTTTTATTTTAAATTATCTTTCTCTTGCCAAAGCATATAAAAGAAAGGATGAGGAGAGTGTTGCCAAACAAAATATTATGGCCATGTTTAATCTACCTGACAAAACACAGGATGATGAGACTATAAAAAACGAGGGCAGGGAACTTCTTAAAAAATGGGAGTAAAAAACTTATAACAATTCTATTCATAAAAACTAAAATTCAATTATATTTCAATCTTGTTTTATAATTCCGTTCCTTTATTTGTAATTATTGCCAATCGTCCCGAATTAATTCCATTTAATATAATAATTTCTTCCTTTATTCCAAAAGGCAATAATTTCGCGCAAAAAATAATTTATCTTATGAATGTAAAAAAGCTAATAACCGGTTTATTAATTTTATCCTATGCCACCGTTGGAGCACAAAACACCAATTCCACCTATGATCAGCATGATCTTTTCAATCCCAATTTTTACCCATCTTCAGTAAATGAATACCGCTCTGCCGACGGAGCGCCGGGACCTAAATACTGGACCAATAAAGCAAGCTATAAAATACAGGTTTCCTTTGACGATGTAAAAGATGAAATTAAAGGAAGTGTTGTTATTACCTATACCAATAACAGCCCGCAGGCATTGTCTTTTCTATGGTTATACCTTGACGAGAATTTGTATAATCTTGACTCACGCGGGCAAGCAAAAACTCCTGCAACCGGGAGAAGCCGCTATGGCGACGTAAATTCAAAATTTGAAGGTGGTTACAATATTAAATCAGTAAAACTTATATCAGCTATAAAAGGAAAATCAACAGAAACTGATATAACAAATGTAATTTCTGAAACGAGAATGCAACTGCGTTTAGCCGATCCTGTTAGAGCCAATGGCGGCACGGTTAGTTTTAAAGTTGACTACTCTTATTTTATACCAAAATATGGATCGGACAGAACAGGGATACAAGATACCAAAAACGGGAAAATTTATGCTATAGCCCAATGGTACCCTCGTATGTGTGTGTACGATGATATTGAGGGATGGAATACCCTGCCTTACCTGGGCGCCGGAGAATTCTACCTCGATTATGGCGATTATGACTATACAATTACCGCACCCGCCAAAGAACTTATTGTTGGTTCCGGTGAATTACAAAACCCACAGGAAGTATTAACCCCAACACAAATAAAAAGACTGGACCAGGCAAGGCAAAGTGATAAGACTGTAGTGATACGCACTGCTGCTGAAGTTACTGATGCATCGTCAAGGCCACAAAAAAATAGTCTTACCTGGCATTTTAAATTAAATAATGCAAGAGATGTTTCATGGGCTGCTTCCACCTCTTTTATATGGGATGCAGCAAGAATGAATCTTCCGTCCGGAAGAAAGGCTTTGGCAATGAGTGTTTACCCGGAAGAATCTGCAGGTGATAGCGCCTGGGGAAGAGCAACAGAATATACAAAAGGAAGCATAGAAAATTACTCTAAAAGATGGTACGAATATCCTTATAATACTGCGACGAACGTAGCAAGCAACATCAGTGGAATGGAATATCCAAGTATTGTTTTTTGTGGCTACAAAGCAAGAGGAGGAGGCCTTTTCGGAGTAACGGATCATGAGTTTGGACATACCTGGTTTCCGATGGTCGTTGGAAGCAATGAAAGGAAATATGGATGGATGGATGAAGGCTTTAATACTTTTATCAATTCGTTAGCGGCTGTTGATTTTAATAATGGAGAATACAAAGGAAAACCAAGAGATAAAGCTGCACTTTATAAATATATGTTTGGCGAAAAATCTGAAGCCATGATGAGCGAGCCTGATGCTCTTAAAGAATCCAATATAGGATTTGAACTATATGTAAAACCGGGATATGCACTTACTCTTTTGCGTGATGAGATCCTCGGACCTAAAATATTTGATTATGCTTTTCAAACATATATTAAAAGATGGGCTTATAAACATCCAACTCCGTGGGATTTTTTCAGAACGATGGAAAATGCCGGCGGTGAAGATTTGGGATGGTTTTGGAAAGGGATGTTTATAGAAAATTATAAACTTGACCTGGCTGTAAGCGGTATAAAATACGTGAAAGGCGATTCAACACAAGGTGCTCTTGTTACCATTGAAAATCTTGACAGAATGGCTATGCCTGTTTACCTTCAGTATGAAACCGAAAGTGGTAAAACAGGAATGATTAAAATACCTGTAGAAGTTTGGCAAAATGGAAATACGTGGATTCAGAAATTAAATACTACCGAAAATATTAAGAGTATTACCATCGATCCTGACCATATTTTTCCTGACATAAATTTTGATAACAACACCTGGAAAAATAATTAGCTGATTAGCCAATTGGCTAATTGGCTAATTAGCTATACTTTTGCAACCTTTTATGAAACCCATTAGTGAAATATTCGGTTTACTGGACAAACCAAAGAGAATTGTAATTACTTTTCATCAAAAGCCCGATGCAGATGCGATGGGCTCAGGGCTTGGTTTATATCATTTTCTTATCCAGTTAGGCCATACAGTTACTGTAATTTCACCAACCAACTGGCCTTCTTTTTTAAACTGGATGCCGGAAAGTAAAAAAGTGGTTGATTTTGAAATGCAAACTGATAAAGCAAAACCCATATTGCAAAACGCCGAATGGATTTTCTGTCTTGATTTTAATGTATTAAGCCGCACTAAAAAAATGGAGCCGGTTATTGAATCTCTGTCAGCCACAAAAATTTTAATAGATCATCATCAGCAGCCCCAAACCAATGCCTTTGATTATGGAATAAGTGACGTTGCTAAAAGTTCAACCGCTGAGATGGTGTATGATTTCATAGTGGCAGCTGGCTACGCTGAAAAAATTAATGCCGAAGCTGCGGAATGCTTATATGCGGGAGTAATGACAGATACCGGGTCATTCAGGTTTAATTCTACTTCAGCCAGTGTTCACAGAATGATTGCAACTCTTAAAGACAAAGGCCTTCAACATAGTCAGATTCATGAAAATCTTTTCGATAATTTTCTTGAAGGACGCTTTCGGTTTTTTGGAAATATCCTGCTTAATCGTATGGAAATTTTTTATGAATACAATACGGCGCTTATTGCTATTCCGCAATCTGACCTTATTAAATACAATGTAAAAACCGGCGATACAGAAGGACTCGTAAATTTTCCGCTAAGTATAAAAGGAATTAAACTCGCAGCAGTTATAATAGACCGTGGAGACGAACGTAAAAGTTCTTTCAGAAGCAAAGGAGGTTTTGATGTAAATACTTTCGCAAGAAAATATTTTAATGGCGGTGGCCATTTTAATGCAGCAGGAGGTAAAAACAATGAACCACTTGATGAAGTTGTGCGAAAATTTAAAGCGGCGATTAAAGAAACCCAGGAACAATTAAACAGTTAACAATTATAAAAAATAAAACATGAACAAACCAATCAACCTTGTTGCATTAGCAATTTTAATTTTTGCTGCAGGGTGTAAAGAACAGGATTTTCAAAAAGCTAAAGACGGATCTGAATATAAAGTTATTCGTTCCGGTAGCACTGCCAAAGCAACTCCCGGAAGTTTTATGGAATTGAATATCGTGGTTAAATATAAAGACAGCACAATTTTTAGCTCCGTTGAAAGCAGTGCGCCGAGATTTATCCCCTTTGACACTGCATCATTTCCTCCCTTTTTTAAGGAAGTATACGAAGGCGATAGCCTGGTTATAAGGCAATCTACCGATTCAATTCTGAAAAGCGGGCCGGGTGCTCCATGGATGAAGAAAGGCCAGTTTATAAACCAAAGCTTTAAAGTAGTAAAATTATTTGCAACTAAAGAGGCTGCTGATAGTGTAGCGAAAACATTTGAAAGTGTTGCCAAAGTTAAAGCTTATAAAAAAACTGAAGAACTTATTGAAAAAGAAATTGCAGATAGTGCCGCTCTCATGAAAAAGGATGATCAGATCATAAACGATTATCTCACTAAAAATAATATTAAAGCAAATAAGACACCATGGGGAACTTATGTTTCCATAACCACTCCCGGCACCGGTGCAAATATTACCGGGAAAGATGTTGCAGTGGTAAATTATACCGGTAAAACATTTAACGACAGCACCTTCGATTCAAATACTGATAAGGCTTTTAATCATGTAGAACCATTGTATGTAGAAATGGACCAGTTCAGGTTAATTCCCGGCTGGATTGACGGGCTTAAGCTGATGCAAAAAGGAAGCAAGGGCAAAATCGTTATTCCTTCAGTTTTAGCTTATGGAGGCAGCGGAAAACCTCCAAAAATTGGCCCTAATGAAAACCTTGTTTTTGATATCGAAGTAACCGATGTGGTTACACAGGATCAATACCAGAAAGAAATGGAAGCAAAGCAAAAAATGATGCAAATGCAACAACAAATGATGCAACAACAGATGCAACAGCAAATGCAAAAACAACAGCAACAGGCTCCTGCACCAAAAGGAAAATAAATTTTAGAATTTATATTTATAAACGCCGCTCTTTTTTAAAAGGGCGGCGTTTATGCTTTACCGTAAGCTTCAACAAGTGCGATTGCCTCTTTTGCTTCTTTTACGTCGTGAACTCTTAGTATGGTAGCGCCATTCTGTAAAGCAATTGTGTTTAAAACAGTACTTCCATTTAAAGAATTCTCCGCAGTCGTTTTCAGTATTTTGTAGATAGTTGATTTTCTTGAAAGACCGGCCATTATTGGCTTTCCCAACATTTTAAAAATTGAAAGATGTTTAAGCAATATTAAATTATGCTGAATCGTTTTTCCAAAGCCAAAGCCGGGGTCAAGTATCACATCTTTAATTCCTGCAAGTCTGCATTCATTTATTTTTTTTATAAAAAAATCCAGCACTTCAGCAATTAAATTTTCATACTGAGTATCAAGATGCATTGTTTCCGGAACTCCTTTCATGTGCATACAGATGTAAGGAACATTAAGTGAAGCGACTGTATCCATCATAGTTGTATCCATTTCGCCAGCGCTAATATCATTCACAATCGAAGCGCCTGCAAGCACGGCTGCTGCTGCAACTGATGCATGATAGGTATCAATCGAAAGCAATACGTTGCTTGTTTTTTTCGATAGCATTTCAATAATGGGCACTGCTCTTTGCATTTCTTCTTCAGCAGAAATACGTTTACTTTGCGGCCTGGTACTTTGGCCTCCAATGTCAATAATATCTACCCCTTCATGTATCATCTGTTCTGCCTTCAAACGTATTGCCTCATGATTTTGAAACCTGCTGCCGGCATAAAAAGAATCATCATTGATATTGAGAATTCCCATCACCAAAGGCTTTTCAATCAATATTAGTTTTCCTTTACTGTTCAATGGAAACATTGTGCGTTTATGATTAAATTTGACGGATAATTATGTCGCAAGTTACCACCGATCAGCAATACAACAGCGTTGTAAAAAGTTGCCGGGAAATTTTTCTAAATAAAACAAAAGATTACGGAACATCATGGCGTGTGTATCGTACTATTTCCATTGCAGACCAGATTTACATAAAAGCAAAACGCATCAGGAATATCCAGGAAAAAGGTGTTCAAAAAATTGATGATGATATAACAGGAGAATTTAAAGGAATCTTGAATTATGCCATTATTGGTTTAATACAATTAGATATTATAATGATGATCCCGATAACGATCGGGATGAAGATATCCCTCTACAAGAGGTAAACAAATTGTATGATGAAAAAATTAACCTTGCCAAAAAATTGATGGAAGATAAAAACCATGATTACGGAGAAGCATGGAGAGATATGAGCCAGGAAAGTTTTGTTGATTTAATTCTTGCAAAAGTTCTTCGCATAAAACAAATTATACAAAACGAAGGAAAGACTATAATAAGTGAAGGGATTGATGCCAATTATTTTGATATTGTTAATTATGCTGCATTCGCATTAATAATGTCAACATAAACCTAACAGTTAAGAATAAACGAATTAGAATGAAAACATTAGTAAACATTGCAAGAGTTTTAGTTGGGATTTTATTTATTTTTTCCGGGCTTGTTAAAGCGAATGATCCTTTAGGTCTTTCTTACAAAATGCAGGAATTTTTTGATGTGTGGGCGCAAAATCCTTCACTTGCTCATTTTATGCATTGGCTCGATAATTATGCGCTTCCGTTTTCAATTATCATGATTACACTTGAAATTATTGTTGGCGTTGGAATATTACTGGGAATATGGAAAAGATTTTTCAGCCTGCTGCTTTTACTATTAATTATTTTCTTTAGCTTTCTTAACCGGCTATGCAGTACTATCCGGTAAAATAGCCACCTGTGGCTGCTTTGGTGATTGTATTCCGTTAACTGCCTATGCAATCTTTTATTAAAGATTTAATTTTATTTGCGCTTATATTATTTATCGTTTTCGGAATAAAATATATAAAACCTGTTTTAATGCCCGGCATTAATTTAATAATATTATTGATATCAATTTTAATTGTTTTATGGTTTCAATGGTTTGTTTTGCGCCATTTGCCGGTTAAAGATTGTCTTCCTTTTAAAAAAGGAAACAATCTCATTAGAGCTGAGAAAAATGCCTGCTGATGCTGTTCCTGATAAAAAAGATTTTAAGTTTGTTTATAAAAAAGATGGAAAGGAGAAAGAGTTTACCGGAAAGAATCTCCCTGATTCAACATGGGAATTTGTAAGAAGAGAAGATTTTATTGTTGAAAAAGGAAAAGATAATGAACCACCAATAAAAGATTTTTATCTTACCACACTTTCAGGAAATGATTCAACAGAAGCCATCTTAAATACCCCGGTAATTACTATTTATTTTTTGTGAAAGATCTTTCTGCAGGAACTGATGATTGGCTTAACGATTTTGTAACTATTTATAAGGCTGCAAAAAATAAAAATATTCCTTTGTTTATTGTAGCCTCGCAAACAACAGAAGCACAGCAATTTTTTAATGAAAGAAATAATTATAATCTTCCTGTTTTAAGTCTTGATGCTACGTCTTTAAAAACTGCAGCACGTACTAATCCTGAATTGTATTTAATGAATGGGCCGGTTGTTGATAATAAATGGGGATGGGCAGATTTTAAGAATGCGGTGAAATAAAAATATGATGTAAATTATGAATGGAGGCTTTACGTTTATAATTAATATATGTTACAACTTATAATAAAAAAATTATTCTATGGAATTCTTGTACTGGCGGGTGTTGTAGTAATTGTATTTTTTATTTTCCAGGCTTTTGCAGATCCTGCACGATTGGTTGCGGGACAAACCGGCGATAAAAAAACAATGGATAATATCCGGAAAGAATTATACCTCGATCAACCAAAATGGAAACAATTTGTATTATATCTCAATGATGTTTCTCCCGTTTGCTATTCATACAAAAAAAGAAATTGAAGAAAAAAAATTACATGGTTTTTTTATTGGAGGCAATACAAAACCCGATAGCTATCGGGTTGGATTAAAATTCCTTATCTGCGCCGAAGCTATCAAACAAAAAAAGATGTAATTGACGTATTGATGGAAGCGTTGCCGGGTACACTAATGCTGGCATTTGCAGCTATGTTGTTTGCAACTATTGCCGGAATTTTCCTGGGAGTACTGGCAGCCGTAAAACAAAATACATGGTTGGATACTATCTTCTGTTTTTGCAAGCGTTATTGGTATATCTGCTCCATCATTTTTTATGGCAATTGTAATTGCTTATGTTTTTGGTGTTGTATTGCATGCGTTATACAGGCTTGCCATTAACCGGAAGCTGGTTCAATATTGATGAAATAACGGTGAACGTTACCTGACATTGCAAAATTTAATATTACCTGCCGTTAACTTTAGGTATAAGGCCATTGGCTATAATAACGCAATTAACACGAAGTTCGATGCTTGATGTATTGAACCAGGATTATATAAGAACTGCCTATGCAAAAGGTTTAAACCGAACACAGGTTGTGTATCACCATGCATTACGTAATGCACTAAATCCGGTTATAACGGCTATTACAGGCTGGTTTGCTGAATTACTTGCCGGTGCATTTTTTGTAGAATATATTTTTGGTTGGAAAGGCTTAGGAAAAGTAACAGTGGATGCTTTAGAAAAATTGGATTATCCTGTTGTGATGGGTTCCGTACTTTTAGCAGCCACTATTTTTGTATTGGTAAATATTCTTGCAGATGTTTTGTATGGAATAATTGATCCAAGAATGAAAATGAAATAGAATAGAGAATGTCAGACAATACATCCTGCATCACACTTATACTTCAAACCTTGTTCTCATTTTATCACCACTTCTTTAATAACTTTTTCTCCAAGCGCTTCATTTACTCTTTCTATAATTTTTTCTTTCTGATATAACAATTCATTTTTTAACGGCGCCACATTAGTTGTTATAAATAAAGTGGAATTAATGATTTGAATTTTATCAGTATATCTCGCAATGGTTTTTCCCATAATCTTTTCCCAGGCATCTTCTATCTGTAATGCCTGTACGCCACTTTTTAATTTGCTGTTTTTTAAAAATTGTTTTAATGCTTCTCCAATTGATATTTCTGCCATAAAATAAAGTTCAATCTGTTAATTCTATTATTTGTACTTCACCACTAAATTCTGATAAAGCATTTTCCAGTCTTTCCCTGTGTGTATCAGTTATAAAAACCTGTCCTGCATTTTTTTTGCATACATATTGCAACAAATTTTTCATTCTTAATTCATCCAGCTTTTCAAATACATCATCCAGCAACAATAGTGGCGGAGAGCCTTTCAGAGAACATAATATTTCAAACTCTGCCAGTTTACAGGCAAACAAAAGGCTTTTCCGCTGACCCTGTGACGCAATATTTTTAAATATATTTTTATTTAGAAAAAAGGTCAGGTCGTCTTTATGAGTACCGGTATTAGACCGCTGGGTGAGAATATCTTTTTGCCTTGCAGCCGCCAATAAAGCCTGAAAATTATTGTCATTTAAATGGCTGTTGTATTCCAAAGATACATTTTCATTATTACCCGATATACCTTTATAAAATTCCTGAACCAGCGGAATAATTTTTTTGCAAAACTGTTTTCTCACCTCATAAATATATTCTGCCGGCTTCACTAATTGAGCGTCAAGTGCATCTAAAAACCGCGGATCAAAATTTGTTTGGAAAGATTCATTCTTAAGAAAGCTATTTCGTTGCAATAAAACTTTATTGTAATTAATAAGCTGCTGCAAATATTCCGGATCAACCTGGCTTATTAATGTATCCAGAAATTTTCTGCGTTCCTCACTTCCACCTGTTATCATTTGTATATCATCCGGCGCAATCATAACGCAGGGAAATTTTCCAATATGATGTGAAAATTTTACATAGGCAACATCATCAAGATAAAATTCTTTTTTTAAAGAGGAACGATAAATGCATACAATTTTTGTTGCGTTTAAATTTGAGTTAACAGTTTTATTTAATTCAGCCTCAAGCCTGAAACCTTCGGACCCAAAGAAAATATTGAGTGCATCGGTTTTTGAAAAATAACTTTTGGTAAAACACAAATAATTTATTGCGTCGAGCAGGTTGGTTTTGCCTTTGCCATTAAGACCACAAATACCGACGATTCTTTGTTTAAAATGAAACGTTTCCGATTCGTAATTCTTATAACCCGTTAATGCAATTTTAGTGAATGTCATATTGATACGCAAGATACAAAGGATGCTTATTTCAATAAGTCATTACAGGAAAATTTTATATTTTCCCACTTCGTGTTGTTAAAAAACAAGCATTAATTATTTACCTGAAGCGGTAACTATTCAGATAGGTGAATGTGGATAATATTAATGAACTAAAAGCCAGAAATACTTAATAGCGTGCGTAGCCGCCACGATAATATATTTTATCATTTTTAAAACGCCATGTTTCCATATAAAGAGTAGAATCTTTGGTGCCATCTTTTCTTATAACCCTTTCCTTCATCCAGGTAGCCACCCAGTCTTCATTTTTATCTATACTGTGCAGGGGTACAAAAGCTATAAATTCTTCGGTGATGCTCTTTAAAGTATTTCTATATTCTTTTACACTTTTTATGATTGCTGCTTTTGATTTTATTGACTGAACGCCATCATAAGATTGTGATGTTACGCTATCTGCAAGGTATTTATCAAATTCATCAATATTATTATCTTCAAGAGCTTTATATACATTAAGGACTATCGAAGCATTTTCAGGGTTACCTATTTTCCAGTCAGAAGAATATGTAGCAGTAAAAGGATAATTAACTGCCGGAGCAGTTTCCTCCATTTTAGTTGTAGAAGTTGAATCATTATTTACTGCTGCATTTGCCACCACAGGCTTTTCTTCTGCAGGTGTCGTAGGGGAGCTACACGAAATAATAGCGCAGGCAAGCAAAGCAACAAGCAGAACTTTTTTCATAATCTGTTTTTTTAAAGTTTATTTAAGTTTGAAATGAGAAAACTAATATAGCACATACCCGTCTATCAATGATAAATTATTTTTATTTATTTTTTTATCAACAAAATATAGATTCATCTATAAACTTTTTCGTTTCAGGCTCAGATCTAAAATTTTATAAATCAACTTAAGCCTAAATGTCTGTCAAATTAAAACAATCCCTTTTATATTGCCTTTTTATCATCTGATAAAATTAATAAGCCTTTATTTAATTCGCAAAGCATGAATTATTCACCCCGGAATTTTGTGAGAGGCTTTCATCAATGATTTATTTCTTTTAAATTTATATCGGTGAAATGGAGATACTATATATTATTCTTCGGAATATTGGTCTTTTTTGGAGAAACGATCAGTATTCCTTACCTCGCAAGCAGCAGCCTCACTTCCGGTACATGCAAAATGCATATGACATTGCAGGCGAAAGCAAAAAAAGATTGTTGCAAAAAACATGGCAATAAGCAAACAAAAAAACCAATGAATTGTATTGACTGCCCGCTTTGCTGTATTACCCTTGCCGCACCTTTTTTTACAAAACTTTCTGCGCCGTCAGAAGCCAGGAAAATTAAATACTTCTCTTTTAAAAATTTACTGCTGGGTTCTTACCATAATGAAATGTGGAAGCCGCCCGATGGCTTATCTTTTTCTGCATAATAAATATAATTTCTAATCAAATTAAAATAATTATGAAAAAGATTGGTATACTGGCAATCGCCGGCATTATCACATTATGTTCTTTCTCCAAGGGACATCATAAAGATTGCAGGAACTGCAAGCAAAAGACATGTACTGAAAAGTGCATGAAGCATTGCAACAGTTCTTCATCATGTGATAAAAAATAGCGTATGCTGTTACCTGTTATCTTAGTTAACAGGTTTTACAATAGCCTCCTTTACGGGGGCTATTTTTATTGACAATTCATTTTAAACAATCATTATTATATTTGCGCCCTATGACACAGGAACAATTAAAAGATTTGAGAGACCGTTTGGTGGTCTTGAGGAGGTTTCTTTGACGTTGAGAATCGTCAGCAGAAAATAAATAATGATAAGCAACTTTCCCTTTCTCCCGGATTTTGGAATGACAATGACCGGGCAACATCTATTTTAAAAGAAATTAAATTAAATGAGTTCTGGATGAACCTGTTTAATGAGGTACAATCAAAAGTGGATGATTTTGCCGTACTATTTGATTTCTGGAAAGAAGGTGAAGCTACAGAAGAAGAAGTTAAAGAAGCTTTCAATATTTCCATTGCAGCAATTGAAGAAGCCGAATTTAAAAGTACGCTTAATAAGCCGGAAGATGAAATGCTTGCCATACTCCAGATCAACAGCGGGGCGGGAGGAACTGAAAGCCAGGATTGGGCAGAAATGCTTTTACGCATGTACCGCATGTATGGCGAAAAACAAGGCTGGGCCGTTACTGAACTGGATTACCAGGCAGGTGATGGTGCAGGAATAAAAAGCGCAACACTTCAATTTGACGGGCCGTTTGCCTATGGCTTTTTGAAAGCCGAAAGCGGTGTACACAGGCTTGTACGTATTTCCCCTTTTGATAGCAATGCAAGGCGCCATACGAGCTTTGCCAGCGTTTACGTGTATCCGTTAGTTGACGATACGATTGACATAAAAGTAAGCCCGGCGGATGTGGAATGGGCTTTTTTCAGAAGTGGTGGCAGTGGCGGACAAAATGTAAATAAAGTAGAAACTGCAGTGCGCCTTACCCATAAACCAACCGGAATTATTGTTGAATGTCAACAGGCACGTACACAGGGAGAGAACAGGGAGAAAGCGATGACTATGTTAAAGAGCAGGTTGTATGAAGAAGAAATGCGCAAGACGACAGGAAAAATTAAATGCTACAAATGCTACAAAGAAAAAGATAGAATGGGGGAGCCAGATTCGCAGCTATGTTTTTCATCCTTATAAAATGATAAAAGATCATCGTACAGATTACGAAGTTGGCAATGTTGCACCGGTAATGGATGGTGAACTGGATGGATTTATAAAAGCATATTTAATGATGGAAGCAGAAGACATTAATAATTAAAATAAAACCCTGATTAAACTATTAAGCACAAGAATCAAAACTAATCCGCGTTAATAGCATAAATCAGTACATTTGAAAGTACACTTATGAAATTCAAGAATTAAAATCCAATTAAACTACTACCATTATGCCATCCATTCTTATTATTGATGATGAAAAAAGTATCAGGAAAACGCTGACTGAAATATTAAGCTATGAAGGTTATAAGATAGATGAAGCTGCTGATGGAGAGGAAGGTCTTAAAAAATTTAAAGAGAAAAATTTTGATATTGTTTTATGCGATATTAAAATGCCCAAGCTTGATGGAATTGAATTTCTCGAAAAAGCAAAAGAGATAAACGATGAAGTTCCCATCATCATTATAAGCGGGCACGGAAACATAGAAACCGCCGTGGAAGCGGTAAAGAAAGGAGCTTATGATTATATCTCCAAGCCGCCGGATCTTAACCGCATGCTCATTACTCTTCGCAATGCAATGGATAAAACGTCATTAGTGGCAGAAACAAAAGTGCTGAAACGGAGAGTAGGTAAAGTACAGGAAATTGTAGGCGAATCATCTGCGATAAAAAAAATTAAAGACACCATTGATAAAATTGCACCAACTGAAGCAAGAGTTTTAATAACCGGCGAAAACGGCGTTGGTAAAGAATTGGTGGCAAGATGGATACACGAAAAAAGTAATCGTTCGCAGGGACCTATAGTTGAAGTGAATTGCGCAGCGATACCGGGCGAGCTTATTGAGAGTGAATTATTCGGACATGAAAAAGGCAGTTTCACCTCTGCCGTAAAACAGAGAATAGGAAAATTTGAACAGGCGAACGGAGGCACTTTATTTCTCGATGAAATTGGCGATATGAGCCTTAATGCACAAGCAAAAGTATTGCGTGCATTACAGGAAGCTAAAATCACGAGGGTAGGTGCAGACAAAGATATAAACGTAGATGTAAGGGTTATTGCTGCAACCAATAAAGACCTGCTTAAAGAAGTAGAACACAAAAATTTCAGACTCGATTTATATCACAGACTGGGCGTAATAATTGTGCATGTTCCATCTCTGAACGACCGCCTCAGTGACATTTCATTATTGGTTGAGCACTTTCTCGAAGATATAGGAACAGAATATGGCCAGCCAAAAAAATCAATTGACAAAAAAGCGCTTGACTTATTACAAAAATACAACTGGACTGGAAATATTCGGGAACTTCGCAATGTTGTAGAACGACTGATCATTCTTTCTGGTAAAACTATTACAACTGTTGATGTTGAAAATTATGTATTACCAAAAAAATAATTAAAGTTGAGAACGTGCCATTATCACTCCTCTCAACTAATACCCTGTTCCTTCATACCTGATAGCTAAACCTAATGAAACATATCTATTGCATTAGCGGATTTGGAGCAGATGAACGTGTTTTTTCCAAAATAAATTTTCAGGATAATAAAGCTCATTTTATTCAATGGATTGATCCATTAAAGAATGAATCTATTGAAGGATATGCCAAAAGAATGAGTGAACAAATTCACCATTGTAATCCTATACTCTTTGGGTTATCTTTTGGAGGAATAATATGTATTGAGATTGCCAAATTAATTACAGTGAAAAAAGTTATTATCATCTCAAGTATAAAAACATTTCATGAAATGCCAATATGGATGAGGCTTACTGGCAAACTGAAACTTGATAAAATATTTCCACTTAAAACATTCAGGTTTATTGAGCCAATAGAAAATTATAATCTTGGAATTGAAAATAAAGAAGAATTAAAGTTAGTGCAGGAGTATAGAACAACCATCAGCCAACAATATACCAACTGGGCTGCTCATCAAATTTTAAACTGGAAGAATGAATGGATACCTCAAAATCTAAAACATATTCATGGCGGCAAAGATCACATGTTCCTTATAAAAAATATTAAAGCGGATTATATTATACCCGATGGTGGCCATTTTATGATTATGAACAGAGCAGAAAAAGTAAATATAATAATTGAGGAGATTTTTAAAGAACTCCCAAAATAAGTTTGATTTTTTTTTTGTTAAACTAATGGTAACAATTTTCACGGGTTTTTTTAAGTAGCATTTTAAAACGGTACTTTTGTTCGCATTATCAAAATTTTAAAAATGAGTATAGGTCTACTTTTATTTATTGTAACGGTTATTCTTTGGCATATTGGTTTATACGGTATGTTTAGAAAAGCCGGCATTGCGCCGTGGAAAGCTTTAATTCCTTTTTACAACACCTGGTGCATGGTGGAAAAAATGCAATTAAAAAGAGTATGGTTTTTTCTCCAGTTAATACCTGTCGCAGGTCAGTTTATCACCATTTGGATTTGCATAAAATTTGTTGAGCATTTCGGAAGGTTTGGAATATTGCATCATGCAGCAACCGTTTTAATACCCTTTATTTATTTTCCTTATTTAGGCTATTCCGACAAGGAAAGATACGCCGGTATACCTGTTGTAAAAAATTATAAAAAAGGCGCCGCACGGGAATGGATAGACGCAGCAGCGTTTGCTATTGTTGCGGCAACTATTATCCGCACATTTGTATTTGAAGCTTATACTATACCAACACCGTCAATGGAAAAAACCTTGCTGGTAAATGATTTTCTTTTTGTAAGTAAGTTTAGTTACGGCCCGCGTATTCCCAATACACCTATTGCCATGCCTTTCGTGCATCACACTATTCCGGGACTTAATACAAAATCATATGTTGAATGGATTCATATACCTTATACAAGATGGTTTGCAAGCCCTGTTCAACGTAAGGATGTAGTGGTTTTTAATTTTCCTGTAAACGATACGCTTATTAATGATGAAGTAAATTTTGGCTCAAGAGTTACTTATTACCAGGAAATACGACGAAGAATGATGGACGAGCATATTTCTGAAGCCGAAGCCAGGTCAAGGGTTTGGGATCAATATGGAGATGAAATAATAACGAGGCCCGTTGACAAAAGGGAAAATTTTATTAAACGATGTGTTGCCATTGCCGGAGATACTTTACAAATAAAAAACAGAGTTGTATACATAAATAATGTTGCAGAACCTTTGCCGGAATTTCATGAATTTAAGTACGACGTTACTACCAGCGCACCTTTGGATCCGGATCAACTGAACAGTATAGGAATACAATTTAATATGGATGATGAAAATAAAAACCAGGTGCATCAAATACAAAATAACCTGTACGAAATAAGTATGACGGACGGTGAAATGGCTTCTCTCAAAATGATACCTGCTGTAAAAAATATAGAGCCGGCAGTGTTATACACGAATGATAAAAGTCCTTATTTATTCCCGTTTGCGGGCACAGGAACTGAAAGCTGGACAGTGGATAATTACGGTCCCATGTGGATTCCCAAAAAAGGAGTAACCATACCACTGACTCCTGATAATGTAATTCGTTATAAACGCTGTATTGAAGTTTACGAAGAAAATAAATTTGAAGAAAAAAGTGGTCAGTATTTTATCAATGACAAACCTGCCACGAGTTATACTTTTAAAATGAATTACTACTGGATGATGGGGGATAATCGTCATAATTCTCTCGATAGTCGTTTCTGGGGCTTTGTTCCGGAAGATCATGTTGTAGGTAAAGCTTCATTAATATGGTTTAGCTATAATAATGGTCCAAGGTGGAGCAGAATATTCCAAAAGATAAAATAATTTTTTTACCGCGGATTACACGAATTGGCGTTAATCACATTCATAAAAAAAAGAATTAGTGTAAATCCGTGTAACCTGTCTGCCGACAGGCAGGTTCGTGGCAATTCTAATTAATGAATTCTATCACCTCTCACTTCCATGTTCAACATTACATCAGTTTCATAAGCAATCCATTCCTTCCATCGGTTTCTTACTTTTTCTTTTTTAATATAAGTATCGGCAAGGTTAATAAATAAAGTATAATGGCCTGCTTCGCTTTCCATAAATTTCCGGTAAAACATTCGCATATACGTATCCGTTAGTCCTTCGCTCAATCTCTTAAAACGCTCGCAACTCCTTGCCTCTATAAGGCCATTGTAAGCAATTGATCTAATAATCTTTCTTCCGGACTGCCGCCTTTTTTCTGAAAATCAAGCAGCTTATTTACATATTCATCCTTACGTTGCTTTCCTAATTGCAAATTTCTTTTTCTTAACTCAGCTAATACCTGGCGAAAATGACCCCATTCTTCTGTAACAATTGGTGCCAGTTCATTAACCAATTTTTCTTTATCATTATATTTTTGAATCAATGAGATACAACTGTTAGCCGCTTTCTGTTCGCACCATGCATGATCGGTTAAAATATCTTCCAGCGAAATTGAAGCAAGATCTACCCAACGTGGATCTGTAACTAACTGAAGCCCTAAAATATTTTTTGTATCCTGCGATAGAATTTCCATCTTTCAAAAATAAGAAATTAACAGTCCCCTAACCCAAGAGGCATAAGTAAACAAATCCTATAAAGAAAAGATATCATAACGACTTTATAAGTTAGTTCCCTCTCCACAGGACAGGGGTTGGGGTGAGGTCTATTCCTTAATTTTACAACATGCACGAAGATTTTCTAAATAAAAAATTAGATGAAAGAAAGCAAGCTAATGCGTTACGATCACTTATAGTGAACGATACTAAAACAGATTTTTGCAGCAATGATTACCTGGGTATTGTTAAAAACAAATTGATTGAAAAATCAATACAAGGAAATCTTTCACATGGAAGTACGGGCTCACGGCTACTTTCAGGTAATTACAAGCTTATTGAAGAAACAGAAAATTTTATAACTGATTTTCATGGAGCCGCAGGTGGATTAATTTTTAATTCCGGTTATGATGCCAATACAGGACTGCTAAGTTGTGTTCCGCAAAAAGGAGACGCCATTATGTATGATCAGTTAAGTCACGCTTCTATAAGAGATGGGATTCGTTTATCCTTTGCAACATCTTTTTCTTTTTTGCATAATGATTTAATTGATCTTGAAAAAAAATTAACCTCAGCGATTAATCTTCATCAAAATATTTTTATTGTTACTGAATCTGTTTTTTCAATGGATGGAGATATGGCTCCCCTTATTGAAATCTCAAAACTTTGTGAAAAATACAATGCCAGATTAATAGTAGATGAAGCACATGCAACCGGAGTTATTGGCAAAAAAGGAGAAGGATTAGCTCAGCATTTACATCTTCAACAAAAATGTTTTGCACGCATTTATACTTTTGGAAAAGCGTGTGGCTGTCATGGTGCTGTTGTATTAGGCTCGGCGCAATTAAAAAAATATCTTATTAATTTTTCGAGACAATTTATTTACAGTACATCTTTGCCGCCGGCAGCAACAGCGGCTATTGCAGCATCTTATAATATATTTCCTTCTTTGCAAAATGAAAGAGATCATCTGAATAATTTAGTTACACTTTTTCAAAAGAAAAAAATAAAACATATTTTATTAAAAAGTGATACGCCTATACAGGTTATTGTCATTCCCGGAAATGAAGAGGTAAAGAAAGTTGCTCATTCTTTGCAGGAAAATAAAATGGATGTAAGAGCAATTTTATATCCGACCGTTCCAAAAGGAAAGGAAAGATTGCGAATTGTTTTTCATTCATTTAATACAGAAGAAGAGGTAGAAAAACTTACTGAATTATTATCATAATAAAAGATGAATTGTATTGATTGCATTCTCTTTTCATCTTTTTAGTATTTTACATCTTTAAATTTATTTATGCGCATCATTCCCTTTGTCATTTTTGGAGTAGTTACTACAGCACTTATTATAATTTTAAATTCAACTTTATTAACTCCTGCGCCGTTGGGAAAATTATTAAGCCCGCAAAATGGAATATGGCAAAATGCAGAACCTGTAGATCAAGATTATTCTGCTGACCTTTCATTTAAGCAACTAAAAGGAAAAGTAGATGTTTATTTTGATGAACGTCTGGTACCGCATGTTTTTGCTGAACAGGAAAACGATGCTTTTTTTGTACAGGGTTATCTTCATGCAAAATTTCGTTTATGGCAAATGGAATTTCAAACATTTGCCGCCGCTGGAAGAATAAGTGAATTGATTGGTAAGAAACAAGCGGTGCTGGATTTTGACCGTAATATGCGAAGGCTGGGAATGGTATACGCTGCGGAAAATTCATTAAAAGAAGTTGAAAAAGATCCTGCAACATTAGTCGGAATGTAATAATTATACTGCAGGTGTAAATGCTTATATCGAATCTTTGAATGAAAGTACACTTCCCTTAGAATATAAAATAATGGGATATTATCCTGAAAAATGGACCAACTTAAAAACAGCGCTTTTCTTAAAATACATGAGCCTTGATTTGGCTGGCGGCGAAAATGATTTCGAGTACACCAATGCTAAATCAGTTTTTTCTTCAGGTGATTTTAATAAAATATATCCTGTTATTATGGATTCGCTTGACCCGATAGTTCCAAAAGGAACTGTGTTTGCAAAGCCTGCAATAGAATTAAAAATTCCCGCCACCGCAGATTCGCTTTATTTTGATACAAAAGATTCAACAACTATCCAGGAACAAAAACCGGATCCGAATAACGGCAGCAACAACTGGGCAGTAAATGGTTCTAAAACAAAAAGCGGTTACCCTATTTTATGTAACGATCCTCATCTTGGTTTAAATCTTCCATCACTTTGGTACGAAATGCAAATTTCAACACCAACTTACAACGCTTATGGGGCAACGTTTCCGGGCGCTCCTGCAATTATTATTGGGTTTAATGACAGTTGTGCTTTTGGTTTTACCAATGCAATGCGTGATGTAAGAGATTATTATGAAGTAAAATTTAAAGATGATACCCGCAAAGAATATTGGTTTAACAATGAATGGCAAAAAACAAGTTTCAGAATTGAAAAAATAAAAATAAAAGATGCACCCGATTTTTTAGATACAGTTGCTTATACAAATATCGGCCCTGTTATGTATGATAAAAGTTATAGCGGAGGAAGAGAAACCAACAATAAATACTATGCCGTGCGATGGAAGGCACATGACGCGAGCAATGAATTAAAAATGTTTACACTTTTAGATAAGGCAAAAAATTATAACGATTATTTGGAAGCAATAAAATATTTACATACACCCGGACAAAATTGTTTATTCGCAAGCAAGAGCGGAGATATTGCGATCTGGGACCAGGGCGAGTTTCCGGCTAAATGGAAACGACAGGGAGATTTTGTTATGCCCGGAACTGACAGCAGTTATTTCTGGCAGGGAATGATACCGCAGGATGAAAACCCACATTTAGTAAATCCGGAAAGAGGTTTTGTAAGCAGCGCTAACCAATTACCAGCCGATACTTCTTATCCCTATTATCTTGGAGGAAGTTATCCTCCTTATCGCGGTTTGGAAATCAATCGAAGGCTAAGCGCTATGAATAATATTACGCCTGAAAATATGATGAAGCTTCAAACAGATGATTATAATGTATTTGCAGAAATGGCGCTGCCTGTTTTGGTGAAAAACATGGAAATATTAAAGCTCGGTAATAATGAATTAAAATATTTCGATATTCTTAAAACATGGAATTTAAGAAATGATGTGAATTCAAAAGGTGCAACATTGTTTATACTTACGTGGGATAGCCTTGAAAATAGAGTGTGGAACGATGAATTTTTAAAAACGAATCTTCAAATCATGATTCCTCATGAAAGCACATTGCTTGAAAACATTTTAAAAGATTCTTCATTCAAATTTTTAGATGATATCAATACTCCGCAGAAAGAAACATTGGGTGATGATGTAACCGCAGCATTTAAACAGGCAGTTTTCGTTGCGCAAACTGCAGATTCAAATGGCACGCTGGAATGGGGGAAATATAAAGACACCAAAATATTACATCTTGCCAGGCTTGATGCATTCAGCAGGTTGCATTTACCTGTTGGTGGCGGAACAAATACAATTAATGCTACTAAGCAACAACATGGGCCAAGCTGGAGGATGATTGTTTCGTTAACTCCGCAAACGCAGGCCTACGGAGTATATCCGGGCGGGCAAAGCGGAAACCCGGGCAGCAGATTTTATGATGATTTTGTTGATACATGGGTACAGGGAAAATATTTTACACTTTGGATAATGAAAGCTTCAGAAGCTAACGATGATCGTGTAAAATGGAAAATGAGTTTTAAAAATAGTTAATAAAAAAATATGAAATTTATAATCTCAATAATACTTATTATCCTTCTCAGCTTTTGCGCATGTTTATTTTTTCCCTGGTGGAGCATTGCTGTTGTTGCTTTTTTAGTTGCAGCGCTTATTCCGCAAACACCGTTAGTTTCCTTTTTTTCAGGATTTATTGCGTTGTTTTTATTGTGGGGAATTTTAAGTTTCTGGATCAGCACCAATAATAATCATATTCTTGCTCATCGTGTTTCCCTATTAATTTTTAAGATGGATAATCCCTTTTTACTTATTATTGCTTCTGCTTTTATCGGCGCCCTGGTAGCAGGCTTTGCTGCACTCACAGCGGCTTATATCCGGCCGGCCGGATTTATTCAAAACATGAGACAACATATATAAGATAATTTAAAGTTTTACTTTTAATAAGTTCACATTATTTACATTCGCCCATGAAAATTTTTTTAATGCTAATACTTTTTATAAACGTTATATCAGTATCGGCACAAAAAATTGAAGGCAGGGTATATGATGAGAATGGTAAAATTTTACCTTTTGCCTCCATCCTTATCAAAGGAACACCACAAGGCGTAACAGCAAATAACGAGGGCAATTTCAGCTTTAATTTATCGCCGGGAAATTATACATTGGTTTGCCATTATGTTGGTTATTCTTCGCAGGAAAAAAATGTAGTACTCTCTTCAACAAATCTATCCGTAAATTTTAACCTGAAGATTCAGGCACTTACTTTAAAAGAAATTGTTGTAAATGAAAATGGAGAAGATCCTGCGTATGAAATTATAAGGCAGGCTATAAAAAAACGACACTTTTATGAAGAGCAGGTTAAAGCGTACGAGGCTGAAATTTATATAAAGGGAATTATCAAATTAAGAAAGCTTCCTGAAAGAGTTTTAGGAAAAAAAATTCCCGATGAAGACAGGAAAGATATGGCGCTTGATTCTTCCGGCAAAGGAATTATTTATCTCTCAGAATCGGTAACAAAAATTTCTATGCAGCAACCAGATAAAGCCAAGCTGGAAGTTATTTCAGGAAGAGAGAGTGGGAGCAATGGGTTTGGATTTAATTTTCCGGCAATCATAAGTTTCTATCAAAATAATGTAAACATATTTGAATCAATGCTTAATTCGCGTGGCTTTGTGTCACCCATTGCAGACAAAGCTTT
Organism: uncultured Chitinophagaceae bacterium; assembly: GCA_963788795.1. Lineage (GTDB taxonomy): Bacteria > Bacteroidota > Bacteroidia > Chitinophagales > Chitinophagaceae > Ginsengibacter. The sequence goes on along the minus strand of CAWBII010000016.1, from coordinate 28,888 downwards.
AAACTATTACAAGTATAAATTTCTTGGAAGTTTTTTTGAGGATGGAAAAGAAATTAACACCATAAAAGTGATTCCTAAAAGGGACTATGAGCCATTATTTTCGGGAATAATAAATATCAGTGAAGGTGATTGGCGCATCTACAGTTGCGATCTTTTACTTACAAGAAAATCACAGCTTGAAGTTTTAGATACACTTGAAATTTCACAAATATTTGTTCCGGTAAATAATGATGTATGGCAAATAAAAAACCAGGTGTTGCATTTTAATTTCAACCGGCTGGGCATAGACGCAGTTGGCGACTTTGTAAATGTATATTCAAAGTATAATCTTGAGCCCAATTTTCCAAAGAACTTTTTTAACCGCGTAATAATAAAATATGACACTGCTGTAAATAAAAAGTCAAAAGCCTATTGGGATAGCATAAGGCCCATACCTCTTGAACCAGAGGAAATAAAAGACTACGCCGTAAAAGACAGTCTTTATGAAATAAAAAAAGATTCTTCTAATCAAAATATTGATTCTCTTAAAAAGAAACAAGGCAGGGTAAAACCTGGACAAATTCTTTGGAGTGGCGTTTACAGAACTCATTACGGCATTGTAAATACTTATCACTATGAGCTGGACCCTTTATTGAAAGTAGCACAATATAACACCGTCGAAGGCTTGGCCATTAATCCCTCATTTATTGTTTCAAAAATTATAAACAGGTGGAACACCAATGTAAGTCTCATTACCAATGTGCGGTATGGATTTAATAACGGTCATTTCAATCCATGGGCAGGTCTCGTTTTCAGGTCACGAGACTTTGATGAAGATAAAAAATTAAAAAGACAATCATTTTATATTGCCGGCGGAAAACGCATCAGCCAGTTTTTTAAAGAAAGTACCTTAGAAGGATTGGGCAACACCTTCAATACTTTATTTTTTGGCCATAACGATATGAAGATCTATGAAAATTATTTTGCAAAGACGGGTTTTTCCAAACAATTTGAAAGTGGCGCAAACTTTTTAATTGAAGCAGGATATGAAGATAGAATTCCATTAAATAATACCACTGATTATATTTTTACTGAAAAATATCAATACAGGTTAACACCCAACTATCCTGAAGAAATTTTATCCTCGCAATTTGTTCGTCACCAGGCGGTTTTATTGCATGCCTCTTTTAGCATTAAGCCCGGCCAACAGTATATTGAGTTTCCGAATTCAAAAATTGCAATCGGATCAAAGTATCCAACATTTACACTTGATTATACCAAAGGCTTCAAAAATATTTTTGGCAGTGATGTAGATTTCGATAAATGGTTTTTATCAATTGCAGATGATGCTAATTTAAAACTGGCTGGCATTATAAAGTATAATATCAGGTTTGGTGGATTTCTAAATAAAAAATCTGTTTACATTCAGGATTATCAGCATTTTTATGGAAACACATCACATGTTGCGAAACAATATGTGCAAACATTTCAAATGGCTTCTTACTATCAATTCAGTGATACTTCTTCCTTTTTTACTGAGTTACATTTCGAACATTCTCTTAACGGTTTAATTACCAATAAAATTCCATTAATTAAAAAACTTAACTGGAGCTTGGTGTATGGAACAAATGCTCTTTATGTAAATCCTTATACAAGATATGCGGAAGCTTTTATAGGCCTGCAAAATATTTTTAAATTATTTAGAATTGATTTTGTTACAGGATTTGAGAATGGATATAAGCCGGTCTATACCTATCGTTTTAGCTTTTCCGGACTGTTAGGTTCACCAATAAATACAACGCGTTTCGGCAGAAGACAAAGATTGCTTAGTGAGTGGTAGCATTCATCTAAATAATCAATTCTTCTTTAATGTAATATGCCATCAAAAATGAAAGAGGCAAAAGGAAAAGATAATGAAATAAATAGGAAAAAGGGCGGCACTCAGGCTTAGGCGGCCGACATAAAACATTGGGCGGTTGAAGCGAAACCCAGGGCGGTTGAAGCGAACCCCGGGCGGTTGAAGCTGAACGCCACGTGGTCTAAGATAAATGTGAAGCGTTCGGCCATAAACGTTAAGTGGTTGAAGGCAAATTTCGGGCTGTCGGCTAAAATTGTGGGGCTGTCGACCAGAAATATCGAAACATAATCATTTTATCTTAGAACAAGCTTGTTTAAATTATATCCACAAAGGCTGAGTAGAAAACTTTACCTTACCCCCTTCCTGGCGGGTGTCCCCACCCGCCATTTCTTAATTAAAATTATTATCTTAGGTATAATATGCCAGAGCCCTTTAAATATTTAGGAGAGCGAAAAAGTCATCAATCATTAAATGAGGTTTATTTCTGGACATCGGTAATAAAGGACTGGAAACATTTATTAACTGGTGATGAAATGAAAATGATTATTGTAGAAAGTTTTCAATGGCTAGTACAACATGAATTGGTGTATATCTATGGATATGTCGTGATGCCCAATCACATCCACGTATTATGGGAACAATTAAAAATGAATGGAAAAGAAACGCCTAAAGAAAGTTTCGAAAAATTTACAGGTCATATGTTCTTAAAACGATTAAAGATTAAAGGTGAAAATTTAAACGATTATGCAACCGAACAAAAAGATAGAAATTATTTATTTTGGCAAAGAGATCCGTTAGCCATATTAATTACAGATAAAAAGATGGCAGGCGAAAAGTTAGATTATATGCATTATAATCCACTTCAGCCACACTGGCAGTTATGTAAAGATCCAATTGAATATAGATTTTCATCTGCCAGATTTTATGAGACTGGCGAGGATGAATTTAAAATACTTACTCATTACATGGATAAATTATGATTGTGAAATGTCGGGTGAGGACACCCGCCAAGAAGGAGGAATAAATCAATTAATTCATTTTTGGACAAAGCAAGACGGTGTTGCTGGAGGACTTGCTGGTGATGATAAGTATAAAGACGGCGTACGAACCGATGTTAAAAATATTGAATTGGATAAGCCCTTGAAGAAAGGTTCGTTGGAATCACATTTTTTGGAAAATATTAATCTTGACGAACTAAATTCAAAAAAAGTTAAGCCGACTCCAGTTCCATCATGGGAGGCAAATCCTACTCATGACAAATACGATCCAAATTGGAAACCACCTGTCGGGACAACAAATAGCAGTACAAATACCCAACCTAATTCAAATTCTATTTCAACATCACCAACAAGCCAATAAATAAATGAAAAGTTTAAAAATAATTATTATTTATATAGTATTTATAACTCTTGTGATACAATCAGCCTATTTATATTCTATACGTTGGAACTTTGTACCATGGGGTTCAAGTCAGCGTGATGGCTTATTTTTTCTTGCTTTTTATACTATTTTTTTACCACTGTTAATTTTAACGGCGATAATTAAAAGATATTTTTTAAGACATAATGGGAACTTTTTTATTAAATATAGTTTTTTTGTTTATTTGTTATTAATTGGGTTACCAGCAATCGATACTTTTGGTTCGCAGATAGCTTTGGGTTTGGGTGTGAGTACATGTCTTATAATTTGTGTTTGTATTTTTGTTGAAATAATAAGATATAAAAATCAAATCATAAGATAAAATGCCCGTTCGCTGTCTGGAGTTTCCGAACTCCGGACTTCTTACTAACTAGCGGAGACGAATAAATTAAAATTATCACTTTTCTCTGAATTTGGGCAACACCTCCTTCTTGGCGGGTGTCCTCACCCGACATTTCACAATTATAATTATCCACGTAATGAGTAAGTATTTTAAATTCATCCCAGGCTACACTTAGTATACTCATAACCGTTAGTTGCGCTGTCCTTATTTTGTAACTAAGGACTTACAAACATTAAATCTATAACAAAAATTCAATTTCTATTAATATCGTCTTATATATCCTTAGTTACAAACTAAGAATAGCAGTCCCTAATTATTTAAACATTCTACGAATAGCCCGGGGATCTCTAACCGAAAACCTTTGGCAGGTTGGGTAACCCTAAAAACCAATTATAATATCTCGCTTATATCAATCCATTCTAAGTAGGGTCTCACTAGTTCTACATTATCAAATGCGATCACTTTTACGGGTAGAATATTTGTTGTGTTATAGTACAATTCTGCGTAAAAGGGTCCGATGCAATACAGGTAGGCAAACAAATCACCTTTCTGAACTATGCCTATAAAATTGCCAAAACTTCTTGCAAAATCTCTCTGTTCTCTTTTGCTCATTTCCATAAATAACTGTTGTGCATCATTCATATCAAAAATTGAAGTATTGATAAAGCAATTTAAGGCGTCTATACGATTAATTTTCCAAATATTTGTCACTATAATGTAATAATATTAATTGTTCGCCGTTATTCATCATTATAAATTTTAAAAACAACTCTTATGAACCCAAAAAAAATGTACAATTGTACCAAAGAACTTCTGTACACTATTTGCCTGGCCTCTTGGAATAGTTGCAGTAATTACCAATCAAATTTCGCAGCTTTTAAAGCGCTTTACACGCCTGAGTTTATTGCCGCTGCAATACAGGCTGTTAAAGATGCACAGGCAATGACAGATTCAAGGCAGTTAATTGCTGTACGCAGGGCTGCCCGTGTAGCTCTTGCAGAAAGCGCTAATGATGTACTGGTAAACTGGCAAATGCTTAAAGCTTATATATTGCAGGCATATTCAAAAGATGTGGCCCCTGCAATGCTCGAAGGCGCCGGTGCACCTTTATATAAAAAGGCTGCCGGCAATAACTGGAGTGCTGCCAGGTCGCTTATTGATGCCGCTAATAGTTTTATTTCTGAAAACCTCGATGCGCTTACTGCTAATGACAATATGCCGGCAGGTTTTCCTGTCACATTTAATGAAGCCGGCGTAAATTTTATAAATCTTTCAGTAACCTTCTTTGAAATAGATAATGCAAAGAAGATGATAGTAAATCAGAAAATTGAAGCAAATAATGCTATCTATGAAACTGCGATCAGCATATTGAAAGACGGGCAGACGATTTTTAAAGACGATGTGGCTGTAAAGAAATTATTTATTTTCGATCAGCAATTGGCTACACGTAAGGGGGCCGGTTCAGCAAGCTTTAGCGGCTATATTAAAAATGATAGTAAAATGCCGGTTGTGGGTGCTTCCATTGTTTCCAGCCAGCTTGGTTACGATGCTGTCACCAATTCCAAAGGCCGTTTCAGCATTAAGCGCATGGCTGCCGGTGATTATACTTTTACTATATCATTTCCCGGTTATGCACCAATAGTACAGCAAGTAAGTTTAACTACGGGTGTTGCCACTAAACTTGATTTTACGCTTGCAAATACTATGAAGAAAGTAGCATAAAACAATACAATAAATATAGTATACTAAAAAAACTGGTTCGTACCCAGTGGAAAAATAAGAGTCGGCGAGAGCCGGCTTTTTTTATTTGTCTATTTGGTAGCTACAAAAAATAAAGGAGTTGGCAAAGTGATTTCAATTCCTTTATTTTTACAGGAAACGACGCCTTATGAAATATGTTATTGTCGTTCTGTTAATATGTTTTGGCATTGCAGGCTGCCGTGCTCAGCAGGAACATTCTTTTACCGTACAAAAAAGTACTAATACACTTTTGTGGCAGGTGAGTGGTAACGGTTTAAAACATCCATCTTTTCTTTTCGGCACTTTTCATTTACTATGTAAAGATGATATTCATTTCAGTGATCAACTAAAGCAAGCCGTAAAAGAAAGCAACGAAGTATATATGGAGCTTGATATGGATGATCCTTCTATTTTATTAAGTGGTATGTTGTACATGAACATGCGGGACGGCAAAAAATTATCAGACTTATATACCCCTGAAGAATATAAAAAACTCGAAAATTATTTTACAGATTCTCTTAACACTCCTATGATGTATGTTTCAAAGAGCAAAGCCTTATTTTTTAGTTGCTTTATTATATCCTAAAATGATGTCCTGCTCATCACCATCAGGGGTAGAAGAAGAGTTATTAAAGATTGCTAAAGAAAATAAAAAGGAGATTAAAGGATTGGAAACAATGGAGTTCCAGGCATCTGTATTCGACAGTATTCCTTACGAATGGCAGGCAAAAGAATTATTGAAAAACATTGATAGTTTTTCAACTTATAAAAACGAATTTGATGAAATGATTGAGTTATATAAAAACCAGGAACTCGATTCAATGCAAAGCATGGTTGGGGCAAATGAATTTGGTTCAGATAAATACGAAGATATTTTACTTAAGGACAGAAATAAAAAATGGGTAAAAGAATTAAGTGAAATTATGAAAAATGAAAGCGTGTTTGTAGCAGTGGGAGCGGGGCATCTCGGCGGAGACTATGGACTTATCAATCTTTTAAAAAAAGATGGCTATATCGTAACACCTTTAGTTAATAAATAACTTTTTTGTATTATTTTCAATTACAAATTAACTGTGTATGCATTTTGTAATTGACCTGCTGTTAAATGCGGTGGTCTTTTTCATATTATCTTCCTTGCTTCCATCTGTTACCATTAAAAATTACGGAACTGCCATTTGGATTGCATTGGTTATCGGATTACTAAATGCAACTATTGAGCTTATGCTAAGGATACCGCTAAATATTCGTACAATAGGGCTACTATCTTTTACCATAAGACTTTTTGTATCTATAGTTATGATTAAATTGGCACGTTATTTATTTCCTGGTTTTACTGTAAACGGCTGGGTGCCTGTTTTTATAATCGCATTTTGCATGGCGATCGCCGGCGTACTCCTTAGCAATATTTATTAATTCAATTAATTTAAGCTTTGATGCATACTAAAAAAATTTTAACTCTCTCCATAATTTTTGTATTGATTGCCTGTAGCCAGCATCAGAATAATAAAACAGAAAAAAATCTTTCGAAAGATTCGGTTGCTTCCGCAAATAATTATCCATCTCTAAAAACAAGTAATAGCGATTCTTCCGCTCTTCCGGATTTACATGCAGGTGATGATACATTTATAATGAAATTACATCTTGACGGAATTAAGGACAGAAAAATAATACCGATAAAAATAATCTCAGGAAAAGAATTATTCGCAACTATTAAAACAAATACTAAAAGAGCAAATATTCGTATTAATCAAATTGAAATGCCAGACAGCACATTTGACGGACCTTTTGGCGATAGCCTGCATTATAACATTAAAATGCCGGGAACTTATAAGATAATCATCGGGGAAGATTTAATGGCTGAAGGAAACTGGTCCGGATATTTTACTTTACAGGCATGGACTAAATAACTTCTTATTTATTCTGTAGGCTGCTGAGGTCAACTGCTAAAACTGTTCCAGTTTACTAAAGAAAAAATCACCTTCAATTTTTGCATTTTCATCGCTGTCGCTTCCATGAACTGCATTTTCACCGATAGAAGCAGCATATAATTTTCTTATAGTTCCTTCTGCCGCCTGTGCAGGATTAGTAGCTCCAATTAATTTCCTGAATTCTTCCACTGCATTATCTTTTTCGAGTATGGCAGCCGTTATAGGGCCACGGCTCATAAATTCAACTAATTCACCGTAAAATGGCCTTTCTTTATGCACTGCATAAAATTCACCTGCCTTAGCTTCTGAAAGATGTGTCATCTTCATTGAAACAATACGAAACCCCGCATCATTAATCATTTTCAAAATAGCGCCGGTATGCCCGTTCTCAGTGGCATCAGGCTTAATCATTGTAAAAGTTCTGTTGGTCATTGCTGATTTTTTGTCCAAAGGACTCCTTTGGAGGGTGGCAAAGCTAACGAAATCTCCCGATTATCAGGTCATCATATAGCAATTAAACAATTAAGTAATTTCTATATCATTCTTCCAGTTTCCTTTTTTTATAAACCAAAAAGAAACTAAAAAAATAAGCAGCCAGTAAATCAATTCATTGCTCCATACAACTGCAAGTGATAACGTGAATTTCTTTACTATCACCAACGTGTACACGAGATAAAATATTATGGCGGCTACTTCAATTACAAGATTCATTTTTGTTTTGCCCGTCCCCGTAACTGCATTGAGCCAGATACCCGCAATACTCATCATAATCATCCCAAGTGAAACGACCCGCAAAACTGGCAACGCTGCTGCTACAAATAATGCATCCTGGTGAAACAAACCAAGAAAATGATAGGGAAAAATATTTAAAATCAGCAGCATGCACAATGCACCAATAACACTCAAAAGTGTAATTTTATTAACTGCTTTTATCACTTTATTTTGCAATCCCTGGCCGATAAGATTGCTCACCATTGTATTGGAAGTGCTGGCAAACGCCCATATCATAATACCCACTACCGCAAAAATAGTTCTCATTGCATTTGAAATTGCTTTTGCTCTTTCGCCATATTGCTCTAATAAAATAAAAAATACAAGCCACGTAACAGTACTTAAAACAAATTGCAAAACAAGTGGCGCAGAAATTTTCAAAACAATTTTTGAATAAATTTTATCGTATTTAAAACTTTTAAAAAGATTGAATTCTTTTTTTAATCCCATTCTGAAAATAACAACATATACGATAATCATTCCGGATATTTCTGCTATTACCGATGCAAAGGCAGCACCATTAAAACCTAATTGCGGAAAATAAAATGCACCATAAATAAGCGAATAATCAAAAAAAATATTAATTACAGCCTGGCCTATAGTACCAACTAATAAAAAGCGGCTGTTTAATGTTCCCACCAGGAATGCATTGCCTGCCTGGAATAAAAACAGGAATGGCAATCCCCAAACCCTTATTCGCAGAAAATCCATTTCCTGCACAAAATTTTCAGGCTTAATATAATTTTTTAAAAGAGGAGGTGCCACAAACCAGGTAAATAACATACCGCCTAAAGCAAACCACAAAACAATCCTGATACCCTGCGCAAAAACTTTATGAATATCTTCCGGCTTTCCTTCGCCGCCTTTTCTTGAAATGATGGCCTGTAAAGCATTTCCGAGGCCATTACCTCCAACCATCAGAATAAGATAATATACGCCTGTAATGCCTGCATTGCCTAATTCTTTAATGCCAAGCCCTCCTAAAAAAATATTATTGGTAATAAAATTTACATTGGGAATAATCAGCGAAGCTGAAATAGGCAAAGCAATCTGCAATATCTGCCGGTTAGTAACCGAAACCTGTAAATTTGTATCAATTGAAGTTGGCATAAAGTTCGTAAACCTATATATTAATTTACTGATTGCAATAAATAACAACCTTTTTTTGTAAATGAAAATAATAGAATTCAGATGCTAAAAAACAAGACTCAAAAAATTATTCTATTATTGCGCAGGAAAAAACAATGAAAGCTTTATTTGAAATATTGCCCGATAGCATAGACGCAGCCCAATGCATAGTTATTTGCGAAATAAGTAAAGAAAGTTTTTCTTATACCATAAAAAATGAAGAACAAAACAGGTATGTTGGCGTAGCTGTTTTTCAATTTGAAAAAGGAACCGACATCAAAGACTATGGCAATATTTTGCAGGATTTATTTCAGGATCAAAAGCTATTGGCAGAAAAATTTAAAAAAGTTTATATCACCTATTCTTTTGCTGAAAGTGTTCTGATACCTTTTGCTTTATATAGTTCGTTGGAGAATGAGAATGTACTTAACCTCGTTCATGGGAATTTTCACACCAACACTTCTATCCTTACTGACCTAATTACAGAAAGCGGTGTTTACAACACTTATCGCATATCCGGTTCAATCCTAAATACATTCCAATCAAAATTTCACGAGGCTGTAAATATGCACCAGCATTCAGTTTTATTGAAACAACCCAAGCCGGAAGGAGATAAACTAAATATTATTTTTTACCCGGGAAGAATAGTATTAATGCTTAATAAAAAAGGCCGTACTGAACTTGTAAATAGCTTCTGTTATAACACCCCTGAAGATGTATCTTATATTTTATTAAACACATGCAGACAATTTGAAGTTGAAAATATTCCGATAGAAGTAAGCGGGCTTATTGAAGAAGATTCAGCATTATACAAAGAGATTTATAAATATTTTGAAACAGTTCATTTTGCTTCATTGCCCGCCGGCAGCATTTATTCTGAAGAAATCGCCCAGCAGCCTTCTCATTATTTTAGCCATCTTTTTGAAGTTGATTCATGCGAATAATTACGGGAAAATATGGAGGCCGAAAGATTAACCCACCTTCTAAAATGCCGCATACACGCCCTACAACTGATGTTGCCAAAGAAGGATTGTTTAACATACTTGAAAATAATATTTCTATTGAAGGGATAAAAACGTTGGACGTTTTTGGAGGAACCGGAAGTATCAGCTATGAACTGGCTTCAAGAGGAGCAGCCGATCTCACCATTATTGAGAAAGATTCTAAAATGCATGCTTTTATTCAAAAATCAATAATTGATTTGAAAATTGAAAATTGCCGGGTTATTAAAATGGATGTGTTCCGCTTTTTAGATACTACCAAAGAAACCTATGATCTTATTTTTGCAGGACCTCCTTATGCATTAAAAAATATAGATGATCTTCCTGAAATTATAAAAGATAAAAAGTTACTCAATTTAAATGGATGGTTTATTCTTGAACATACACCTGCCAATAATTATGAAAAATATCCCATGTTCAAATCATCAAGAAATTATGGAACTACTATATTTTCAATATTTATAAATTCATAAAGTGAAACCAATCTTCATAACAGGAACGGGAACCAATGTAGGAAAAACTCTGGTAGCTGCCTTAGTTGCTGAAGCATTGGAAGCGGATTACTGGAAGCCTGTGCAGGCAGGGTTTTCAGAAGGAACAGATTCACTATTTATAGCGCAGTTGATGTCAAATAATAAAACAAAAATTCATCCTGAGCTTTATAAATTTAAAATGGCTGCATCACCACATCTTGCTGCTAAAGCAGAGAACACAAAAATTGTTTTAAAAAACATTCTTCATCATTTACCCAGAACAAAAAATCAATTAATTATTGAAGGTGCCGGAGGTTTATTGGTTCCGTTAAATAAAAAAGAATTTGTTCTTCATCTTATAAAAAAATTAAAAGCCAAAGTAATTATTGTAAGTAAAAATGAATTGGGCAGCATTAATCATTCGTTACTTACTGCGGCAGTTTTAAAGAAAGAAAAGGCAGACGTTGCCGGCTGGATATTTAATGAAGAATATTTACATTATGAAAATGAAATAGAAAAGTGGAGTGGTTATCCTGTTATTGCATCGGTGAAGCATTTAAAGGAAATTACAAAAGAATGTATTAAAGCAGAGGCTGAAAACATGAAAATGCTTCTGCAAAAATTTCTATGACAAAAGCAGGACTTAGAAAAATTTATAAAGAAAAAAGGGTCCATCTTTCTTTACAGCAAATTGAAAAATTTACTGATCTTATACTCATTCATTTTCAGCAAATACAACTCCCGTTTCTTTCGTGCATTCATACCTATATCGCGTCTGAAAAACTGGGAGAAGCAGATACATCGGCCATCGTAAGTTATCTTCAGTTTAAAAATCCCGGACTAAAATTACTTGTTCCAAAAATTGATATTGCTTCAGGCGATATGCAACATTTTCATTTTGATGATGAAGTTGACTTGCTCTATAATTCGTTTGGAATTGCAGAACCTGCCGGGGGAATAATTATTGACCCTGGTGAAATAGATTTAGTTATTGTGCCTTTACTTGCTTTTGATAAACAGGGCTATCGCGTTGGGTATGGCAAAGGTTATTACGACAAATTCTTATCACAATGCAGGGAAGACATTATTAAAATCGGTTTAAGTTTTTTTGAACCGGTTGACACGATAGAAGACATCAGTCAATTTGATATATCTTTAAATTATTGTGTTACACCCCAGCAGGTTTATGAATTTTAAAAACACAAAATGCTTAAAAGTTTCCGTTACATATTATTTCCTTTTTCAATTATTTATGGTTTTATAATCTGGCTCAGGAATAAACTATTTGATAAAAATATTTTGCGTTCAGCCACTTTCAATTTTCCTTTAATATGTGTGGGAAACCTTGCAGTAGGCGGCACCGGCAAAACGCCGATGGCGGAATATCTTATAAGATTGCTCAAAAATAAATATCCTGTAGCAACACTTAGCCGTGGTTATAAGCGTAAAACAAAAGGCTTTGCCATTGCTGATGATAATACCACAGCCGTAGACATTGGCGACGAGCCTATGCAACTCCATAAAAAATTTCCAGATATAACGATAGCCGTAGCCGAAGAAAGAGTAGTGGGGATTCCACAATTGCTTTATGAAAAGCCTGAAACAAAAGTTATCATTTTGGATGATGCTTTCCAACACAGGGAAGTGAGGGCGGGCCTCAATATTTTACTTACTGAATACAACGATTTATATACGAGAGATTTTCCATTGCCCGCCGGCAATTTAAGAGATGTAAAAAGCAGCAGCAAAAGAGCACATATTATTATTGTTACCAAATGTAAACCGCACTTAAATGAAGAGGAGCGGCAGTCCATTATTAAAGAATTAAATCCCTCATCATTTCAAAAAGTCTTTTTCACTAAAATAGAATATAGTAGCTCTTATCACCTGTTTACAAAAGAAACAAGGTTTATTGAACATGATTGCAATATTTTATTGGTATGCGGAATTGCCAATCCGGGTCCCTTAAAGGAAACGCTCGCGACTTACACAGATACCTATGAAATGATTTTATTTAGAGACCACTATATTTTTACTACTGACGATTTAAAAGAAATAAAAAAACAATTTGCAAAAATTGAATCTGCCAACAAAATAATTCTTACTACAGAAAAAGACGGTGTGCGACTTGCAAAATATGAAAACGAATTAAAAGATCTTCCCGTTTATGTATTGCCTATGCGGCACAAATTTCTATTTGAGGAAGAAGATCAATTTGATGCAGGCGTCATTTCATTTGTGGAAGGCTATTATACAAATTGAAAACATTTCTTAAGTTGCTGCTTAATAATTATCGTATAAAACCATCGCTTGCACAAGCGTTACCGGCTTCACCAAAAATGCATCTGCTGAATCAGGTGTCGCGTTTATTACTGCCACGCCACCCAATGGTTGCCAGCCTCTGTTGATATTTTCCTTAATAAGCGATTCAAGATTTTCAATTCCTTTAGAACTTGTAATTACAACGTAATCTACAATCTTAGCCATGTAATTTATTTTTTTAGTGATTTAAAATTTCAGTTTGCGAATGTATGACAAGATAATTTTGATTGACTGTTTTAATCGACAAGATTTATAAAGTTGAACATCCTTTTACCTATACATGACCTTGGCAACTTACTATGAAACTTATATATTTTTCCTATAATTTATATTATGTTAAATAGACGCTGCAGGCTATGTCCTGAAAGACAAGTAAAAAAAGCCCCGCTTCTGTTTTTGACTGAAAGACGTCTTTTATCCCTTATCTTAGATATATGGAAGAAAGATTTTACTGGGTATTAAAATTCTTGTATCAACAAACTCAAATGTACCTTAAAATAAATTTCCTGAATATAGTAAGATTTATTTCAAAACAGAGGCACGCCTTTATCTAAAGGAGGAATTTTTGATGAGTTAGAACGGATGCGAAGATTAAGGTTGGACAGATTCAGGGTACAAAATAAACCCAAGGTTTAAAAGCTTTCCAATTTGAAGATGCAAAAAAGAATCATAATGAATATGTGGAAGACCTTAAATTACAACAAGCAATAAAAACCGTTGATAATTTACAAACAGATAGATAATTTTAGCGGACATTAAGAGCAACTGCAAGTCTGATAAAAACTATGTAAGTGCAGCAGTTTCACTAATAACGCTGATAATATATTAAAAGGCTGCAAATAGAAATTACTAAAGAAGTCTGTATTTTTTTTTCAGGAGACATAAAAAGTATTTAATTGTTATGTCTTTAGTAATTTCTTTAGCCAAGGTACTGGCGATACCTTTTTTATTTACGTGATAGTATGAGAAATTGCTCTACGCAATTTCGCTTCGCCCCAAGACATTTTTTTACTTCTCCTTCTGCCCTTCGTCCACTCTACGCAGCTAGACCACATGATTTTTTATCGCTTCGCATCACTTAAAAAATCATTGCATCCGGGGCTAACCTAAGAACATAAATACAAAGCGTTTTCCAATTTTCTGCCCAGCTAAATACTGTTCACTCATACTTTTAAAACCTTTCGATTTTTATCTTGATTTAGTTTGTTTATCTTAGAAGCTACATTAATCACAATCATATTATAAGTTTGAATTTTAATTTAAAAAGGTACCATGGCAAATTATGCAGACTACGATGCTCTTATGAGTTTTCTTGAAGAATCGTTTAGCGATGAAAAAGAAGAAATAAAATCGTTGAACAAATACAGTAAAAACGAAAGATCATTTTTAAATGGCACCTACGATTTTGTCCAGATATCACAAAACGGAGACGCTGTAAAATATATGGTGATTACATTCCAGGATTTGCCTTCGCCCTATCCGGATCTGATCCTGGAAAAAATAAAAACCTTCGCAGCCGGTAACAATCTCGCATGTGAATATATAACCTGGGACAGCTACAAAACTTACAAGAATCCGGTCAGGGAGCGGTAAGGTCTGCATACAGTTATTTACTAACTCTTATAAAATAAAAAAGCCGCCTAATAAATCAGGTGGCTTAATTTTAATGCCTGTTCATAACGCAAGCAATAATTAAATAACGTAACGGAAATAAATTTTATTATATCAGTATAAAAAATAAAAAACCCGGAGAGCAATCTCCGGGTTTTCTCTCACGTGTATTTAATCATTAATTTAATTTACGAATTTAGTGTCTGCAGCATCATATTTATCCTGGTATACTTTTACTTTATCGCTCTGGTTCATGCTTTCATAAATCTTCTGCATTAAATTTACAATTGATTTGTAACGCGACCTGTCAGATTTTTTATAGCCGGCTTCTTCTAATGTTGAAATAGCTTTGTCGCCATAAGGAACGGCTTTATTAAAATAGTCTTTAGACTGTGCATTCAAATCCGCTTTTTTCTTTACATCTTCCGGTTTTGTACTCTTTATTTTTAAAGCCTCATCTCTTGCATCAACACCGCCGTTATAATAATATTGCGAATACAGCCAGTTAGTTACCACATCGTTCGGATCAAGTGAATGAGCCTTTTCAATTTGAGCTCCCAATACCTGCAATAATGAATCTTTATTTTTTACTACTACTCCTTCATCTCCGTTATAAATATATCCGAAAATATCATTCGCATAATTAAAATGGTACATCAGGCTATCAGGACGTTTTGTAACCAGTTCACTATACTTTGCAAACAAGGCATCATTATTTTTCTTATCCCTGTAATAGTCTATCATCACCAAATCGAAATAATCATTATCAGGAAAAAGCTTTTTACCAAGATTGGCGTATTTCATCATATTGGCCTCATCTTTAGCATCTTTATAATGCAACGTTAGCCATTGGTACGGAAGTATGAAAGCAGCGTTGCCTTCTGCTCCTCCTTCTTTTGTTCCGTTAATATTTGCATCAGCAAGTTTTGTAAAGTAAGTAAGCGCAACATCATTTTTACCTGCATTGAGTGCGGCTTTTCCTATATTCAAAACAAGTGTGGTATCTACAGCCGGAATTTTTGACCATTTATTTTCCGCAATGTAATGACCTACATTATCCGCTTTAATAAATAAGTTCATAGCATCTGCAAAGCCTGCTTTATTAGCTGTTGGTGCGGCGCCATTAAAGGCGTTAGCCCCAGCTTCATAATAACCAGTATACAAATTAAATACGGGAGAATACTGATCTTTAATGATCTCCAATTTTAATTTTAGATCGGCGGAATCAGCAATTGCTTTTTTAAAGGATTCAAAAATCTGTTCTCTCGCATCTGCAGGAGCCAAACTTTTAAACTGGTCGCTTGATAAAATCTGGTCATAAATTTTTGCTTTATAATATTGCCCTTCTCCATCGTCGGGAGATTTTGCAACATATCCATCAATCTGTGTTTTAGCCTGGTCAAGTTGCTTTTTGTCTAATGCGGCCTTTGCACTTTTAAGGTCCTGGGCAAAAATCAGCGTTGCAAAAGAAGCGAATAGTAAAGTGAAAATTGCTTTTTTCATTATAGTTTATTTATTGATTTTCAGATTCATTTTCTGTGTCTTTTGAAATTTTATTTTCACCTGGTTGTAAATTTTCATCATCAGCATCCAGGCCGTTCGTTATGATAATTTCATCCGTTTCATCTTCATCATCGTGCTCGTTCAATTTAGTAATAGCTGCTATTTCGTCCCCTTCATCAAGGCGAATCAATTTAACGCCTTGGGTAGCTCTTCCCGCTTCTCTTATAGTTGCAATGGAAGTACGAATCGTTACACCTGATTTACAGGTTATCATTAAATCTTCTTTTTCATTTACATTTAAAAGCCCAATTAAAGAGCCGGTTTTTTCCGTCACATTTATAGTTTTAACACCCTTACCACCCCGATTGGTAATCCTGTATTCTCCAACAGAAGTTCTTTTTCCAAATCCTTTACTGCTTACTACCAGAACACTTACGTCAGGGTCTTCACTATTTACACAAATCATACCAACTACCTCATCATCATTTTCATCAACTGAAATTCCGAAAACACCAATGGCGCCCCTTCCTGTCGGCCTTACTTTTTCTTCAGGAAAACGAATGGCTCTTCCGCTTTTTACTGCCATCATTATTTCTTTGTTTCCATCAGTAAGGCATGCATCCAACAACTGATCACCTTCATTTATAGTAATTGCGTTTACACCATTTTGTCTTGGTCTTGAAAAATCAGCAACACTTGTTTTCTTAATAATCCCTTTTCTGGTACAAAGTACAATATAATTATTGTTGATATATTCTTCGTCCTGCAAATCTTTAATATCAATAATGGCTCTTATTTTATCATCAGCCGGAATCTGAATCAAATTCTGTATGGCCCTGCCTTTGCTTTGCTTATCACCTTCCGTAATTTCATATACTTTTAGCCAGAAACATTTTCCGTTTTCGGTAAAGAACAATAACGTATGATGCGTAGACGCAACAAAAAGATGTTCAATATAATCTTCCTGCCGTGTGCTGCTTCCTCTCGCTCCTCTTCCTCCCCGGCGCTGCTGCCGGTATTCAGTAGCTGATGTTCTTTTGATATAACCCAAATGTGAAATGGTAACCACCACGTCTTCTTCTTCAATAAGATCCTGCATACTTATTTCATCGGCGAGATAAGTAATTTCTGTTTTGCGTTCATCGCCAAATTTTTGTTTGATCTCTTCCAACTCATCTTTTATGATCTGAAACCGCATGCCTTCATTAGCGAGAATTTCTTTTAGCTTGCCGATTAAGGCCATTATTTCTTCATGTTCTTTTTTTATTTTATCACGCTCCATCCCTGTAAGGCGTTGCAACCTTAATTCAAGAACTGCTTTAGCCTGTATTTCACTCATTTCAAAATTAGCCATCAATCCATCTTTGGCAACTTCCGGTGTAGCTGAATTTCTGATAAGCGTTATCACTTCATCCAAATGATCTAAAGCTATTAGATAGCCCTCAAGGATATGCGCTCTTTCTTCTGCTTTCTTTAATTCAAATTTTGTTCTTCTTACAATTACCTCATGGCGAAAATCAACAAACTCTCTAATAAGATCTTTGATGTTTAAAACCTTTGGTCTTCCTTTTACAAGAGCAACATTATTAATACCAAAAGAAGTTTGAAGTTCACTGTGCTTGTATAAGTGATTAATAACAACCTGCGCAATAGCATCTTTTTTTAACTCAACAACAATTCTTGTTCCTTCCTTATTATTGCTTTCATTATTTACATCAGAAACCCCTTCAATAACTTTATCATTAATAAGATGGCCTATTTTTTCTGTAAGTGCATCGCGGTTTACCTGGTAAGGAACCTCGGTAATAACAATTTTTTCTTTACCGTTTTTTGCTGTTTCTATATTCACTTTACCTCTCAACACTACCCTTCCCCTGCCAGTATGTAAACCTGCCCTCACACCTTCGTATCCATGAATAATTCCACCGGTTGGAAAATCGGGGGCCTTTACAATTTTTATGAGTTCATCAATGGTAATTTCTTTATTATCGATATAAGCGACACAACCCTCTATTACTTCGGTAAGATTGTGTGGAAGCATGTTGGTTGCCATGCCAACCGCAATACCACTGGAACCATTTAATAATAATTGCGGAATTCGGGTAGGCAATACTGTTGGTTCTTTAGTAGAATCATCATAATTCAATTGAAAATCGATGGTATCTTTTTCAATATCATCGAGCATTGTTTCAGCAATTCTTTCCAGCCTTACTTCTGTATAACGCATGGCTGCAGGGCTATCACCATCCTGGCTTCCGAAATTTCCCTGTCCATCAACGAGTGTATAACGCATGCTCCAATCCTGTGCCATGCGTACCATCGTATCGTAAATAGATGCATCGCCATGCGGATGGTATTTACCCATAACGTCTCCGACTATACGGGCAGATTTTTTATAAGGCCTGTTGTAGAAATTCCCCATTTCATACATGCCATAAAGTATACGCCGGTGAACCGGTTTTAATCCATCACGGGCATCGGGTAAAGCACGGCCAACAATCACGCTCATCGAATAGTCGATGTAAGCGGATTTCATTTGTTCTTCGATATTTACGGGAATTATTCTGCCTCTTCCGGAGTCGTTATCAGGCAATTGATCTTCAGTTGTATCCATATTTTTTAACTATCGGCAAATATACTTTTTAAAGAGGGTTTTTCCTTATAAAAAGTAGTAAAAAGAAGCTTTTTTTTCACCAACTTTTTTTAGAAATGTGGAAAAGCAAAGTTAGAGTTAATCTTATTATTTAAACTCATTTTCTACTTTTCTTTATTTATCCAAAAAATGCTTTTTATTCTATTTCTTTACATGAGGCAGAAAATAACAAAGTAGTTGCATGCTTACACATTTTGTGATTTATTTTTGAGAAGATTAGAAAATAAAAATGAAAAAGATTTTAGTTTTTGGCGCGGGAAAATCGGCTACCTGTCTTATTGATTATTTATGTTCAGCATGTGAAGAAAATAACTGGATGCTTTTAGTATGTGATGCCAATTTGCAATTAGCTCAATCAAAAATAAATGAGTGTAAAAATGCAACAGCCGTTTCAATTGACGTTAGTGATGAAGAAAAAAGAATTGATCTGGTAAAGGAAGCAGATATTGTGATTTCGATGCTACCGCCGCACTTGCATTTCCTTGTTGCAAATAATTGCCTGGATTGTTCCAAACATCTTTTAACCGCTTCTTACATTGATGCTGAGATAAAAAAGTTAAGCAGACAAATAGAAGAAAAGGGATTATTTTTTTTATGCGAAATGGGACTTGATCCAGGAATTGACCACATGAGCGCCATGAAAATTTTTAGTCAGGTAAAAAACCAGGGAGGAAAAATTACTTCATTTAAATCTCACTGTGGTGGATTGGTATCTCCTGAAAGCGATAATAATCCCTGGCATTATAAGATTACCTGGAATCCCGGAAATATAGTAATGGCCGGCTCTTCAGGTGCAGTTTATAAATTAAATGGATCTATAGTTACAACTCCATATCAGAAAATCTTTTCTGATAATGAAATCGTAGACGTTCCCGGACTTTTTCCGTTAGCGTGGTATCCTAACCGTGATTCGATTTCTTATATTGATACCTATGGACTACACGATATCAAAACTTTTATTCGCACCACATTAAGGCATGCTTCCTTTTGTCGCGGATGGAATATAATTGTGAATAGCGGCCTTACAGACTTAAACGATCATGAAGAAATAAAGAACTATACAACTTATAAAGAATGGTTCAATGAAAAAAGTAACAAAAGAAAATCTTTAATTGAAAATGATATAAGCAAAAGAGAATTTGAGGAACAGGCGAACTATCTTGATTTAAAAAGTGACAATGGAATTGTGTCTCCAATAAAAAATTCAGCTTTATTATTACAAAATATCCTGGAAAAAAAACTTGCTATGCAGCCACAGGATAAGGATATGATTGTAATGCTGCACGAAATAGAATATGAAACCGGGGATGAAAAAAAACAAATCAGAAGCTGCCTTATTGTAAAAGGCGACGATCAGAAGCATACTGCTATGGCTAAAACCGTGGGCTTACCGTTAGGAATAGCTGCTAAATTAATTTTACAAAATAAAATAAAACTAAAGGGTCTGCATATCCCGGTTGCAAAGGAAATTTACGAACCGGTTCTGGCTGAACTTGAATTGAGCCAGATAAAATTTAATGAAGAAATAAGTTTATAGAGATGAAAAGAATTTTTCTTCGTTAGTAAAATCAAGCGAGGGAAAATTTGATTTAATGACCTTAATTTTTTCAAGCTGAATTTGTTGAAACTTTTTATGAGCAGCACTTTCCCTTTGAAATGGTTTATGGTTTATTGCTGCAATAATTGATTTTATTTCTCCCAATAATTTTAATGAATCTTCATCCAGGAAAGCATCACAAAATTTTTCAAATACGAAATTTGTGGCTGCATCTGTGGGATGCACCAAATCACTTTTATAAAAACGGTAATCGCGTAATACATCAATTATTAATTCGTAGGCTGGAAAATAAAATACGTTTCCATAGTTTTCTTTTATAGAATGAATAGCTTCTATCAATCTTGCTTTACTCCGGTTGTTTTCAATTACACCATCCCTGACGTGCCTCACCGGGCTAACTGTAAAAATAATTTTCAGGTTTGGATTATTAGATTGAAGCTTTGAAATAACGTTCGCAAAACCCAAAATCATTTCTTCAACTGATAATAATTTCTTTTCAAAAAAATCTCCCGGCGCTTTATGGCAATTAGCTACCGGTACTAAAGAATTTTTAAGCCGGTAATTATAGGATGTTCCCAAAGTAATAACAAGCCATGATGTTTCTTTTAAAAATTGATGTGCTTCAGATTGAGAATAATTAATGTTTTGTAATACCTTTTCTTTATTCATTCCTGAAAATGTTGAATGATGCTGCCAGCTATGCCACAATTCATTCAATAAAAAAAGATCATCTTCATTATATATTTTATTTTCAATGTACGAATCCAATGCAGCAGCTATGCTCAGCGGATCATATAAGATTCCATTTGGATTTTGGAGCACATTAAATTTAAAATCCTGCATCATTTTACCAATCTCTTCAGTAAAGCAGGAACCCATAAAAAGTATCTTATCTGCATAAGAAATTTTATGAGAAGAAGGTGTAACCTTAAATGGCAAAAGCAATTCCATAATAAAAGTTTACAGCAGTAACGGCAACCGCTACACGAAGATTTCCTCAGCTAATTGAATACTTTTTATTAATTCTATTGTATCAATTTCTTTACAGTAACCAAGCGTCTTAAAGTATTGTATCATTAATTCAGAATCCATATTTCCTACCAGTTCATCATCAGCCATCGGGCAACCGCCAATACCTTTTAGTGCTCCGTCAAACCGCATACAACCTTGCTGCAAAGCAGCATCAATTTTTTGTTGCCAATTTTTATGTGTTGAATGAAGATGCACGCCAATTTCTGTTTGAGGAAATGCTTCGATAACCTTTTTAGTAACTGATACAACCTGCGCCTGCACCGCAATTCCAACGGTATCTGCCAAAGAAATAATCTGAATCTCCTCTCCCACTAATTTATCAATCCATTCCAAAACAATATCTTCATTATACTCATCTTTATAAGGATTTCCAAAAGCCATTGAAATATATATCACCAATTGCTTTTTCGTTTTATCGCAAATGTTTTTCATTTCAATTACATGCTGCAACGATTGTTCAATGGTACTGTTAGTATTACGCATTTGAAATGTAGGAGAAATAGAAAAAGGAAATCCAAGATAATTTATTGTATCATAAACAGAAGCTTCTTATGCACCGCGTACATTAGCAACAATAGCTAATAATTTCGTTGTGGAATTATCTATCCTTAACTGGCTAATGACTTCTTTGGTATCCGCCATTTGAGGAATTGCTTTTGCAGAAACAAAACTTCCAAAATCAATTGTATCAAATCCAACTTTTAATAACTGGTTAATGTATTCAATCTTTTTTTGAGTAGGAATGAAATGTTTCCAGCCCTGCATGGCATCACGAGGGCACTCGACTAATTTTATTTGTTGATTGAATGTTTTCATTTCTCCTTTATAATTATCAAAAGGCTAAGTATAAAGAGATGAAGATATTATGAATTTTTCCAGCGAACAATTTTTGATTTATGCATCAGGTTCATAACATGATAAATGAAATCTGTTTCAAACTTGCGATGAGCATTTTTTACACGCCCCGGATACTTATGATGATTGTTATGATAAGCATCCCCAAGAAAAAGAATATCAACCCTGGAAAAATTTTTTGATGTATTTTTTAATTGATAATTTTCGTACCCAAATTTATGTCCCACCCAATTAATGATGTTACCCTGGAAAGCCGCCATACATATAGTAACTGGTAAAAGAAAATACATCCACCATACATTGGCAAAGTAAAAATAAAATACAATGTAAATTATTATCCAGGTACTTCTTGTTATCCAGTTACTGGCAAATTTTTCAAACGCATCCCATTTTGGAAGATTCTTTTTTAATTGATCGTCAGCAATTATTTTGGAGGTAAAAAACTTCTGATAGTTATTTCTTGTTACCATCAGCAGCTTAAAAAAATTAGGTTCATTATGGGGTGAATGAGGATCGTCAGACGTATCAGCATGAATATGATGTATCCTGTGCATAATACCATAAACATAAGGACTCATATAAGATGAACCATGGGAAAGAAAACAACAAATGAAAAAAAATTTTTCTGATCCTTTTGACATCGTCACGTGGTTGTGAGCCGCATAGCGATGATGAAAAAAAGATTGCATAAAAAATGAACTATACCAATGCAGTACAAAAAATAACAGGACAATCATTTTCAGGTTTTGAACAGTTTATGAAATAATTTTTTTTCTTGCACTTTCTAATGTAGATCTCAGCCTGTTAAAAAATATCAGTCTTTCTTTTTCATTTACTATACTTATAGGCGTTGATTTCTGCTCAATTACGTCTAATGTTCTTTTCATGTAAGTATTAAACCTTTCATTGGTTGTCATCATAAAGTTGAGTATGGAATGATTAAGATAAGTAAAATGCTTATTTCCTATTTGTACTATTTGCATGTTATCACCCATAATAAGTTCATTAATAAAAAGATTATACACAGCCCCGGAATTCTCAGATGGTTTCTGGTTACGTCTTAGTTTCACGCCACTTTCTGCCTGTCGTTCGATATGGTCAATTAATTCCAGTATTTTTTCAAAAAGGCATTCCATATCTTCCTTAGATTTAAATACACCTGTCGTATTATAAAATTCTATTTGACGAATAGTACTCGTAATGTTTTCAATGTTCCATATTTCTGTTCCGTTAATGGTTGCAAAAGTGTTACTTATTTCGTTCCATATCGCATGGTACCTGCTGTAATCATCTTTTACGGAATATTTAGCCGTTTTCCATTCATCATAAAACAGGATGGACTTCATAAAGAAAAAAGACTTAAATGAAGCGATTTCGGGTATTAAAAAATAATAGAAAAAAGGAAATTCTTTTGCCAGGTAAGACATATGATGGGTTTCATAGCTTTTTACCCTTCGTATTATGTCAAGGCACGATTGAAGCCATTTATCATAATTAAAATCTGTATTATTGGTAAGAGTACCGGTAAAAATAAATGAATCAGACTCCAGGTGCAACAACTGATCGAGCGATATCTTATATTTTACACAAAGCTTTTTTATTTCCTCCAAAGCGATTGGCTTTTCTCCTCTTATTCTTCGGTAAGCGCTGTCATTGCTGATATTTAATACTTCTGCTATTTCATCAACAAATGAAATATGTGGCGGCAGCAGTCCTTTTATATGGCTGAAAAATACTTGTTGTGCACCTGTTGATTCCATTAAATAGTTTTAGTAAATGTTAGAATTGTCACAGAAAGGTTTAGTAAAAATTGCAAAAAAAATTGATAACCCCCAATTTTTTATTAAAAAATAAAATGATAAAGTGTACTTCTTCTTCCAGGATTAGGAAAAATGCCAAAAGACAAATATTGGATGCAAAAACCGATTAGCATCAGGCTTTTCACGATGATAGTTTTGGGATGTAATTATTTCAACCTAAAATTTTCAGTTATGAAAACGTTTAAAATTCTCAACCAAAAAACAAAAAGTGTAGATCATCCACTAAAATGTATAATCATATTTTTATTGATTGCAAAAACATTGATCATTTTTCCTTTAGTAATACCCTTCAATTTTCTGTCGTTGAAGTTTTTATATCTTTTGGGGACAGGTTGGTTTACCTGGACTTTTTTTGAATATATGCTTCACCGTTTTTTTTGGCACAATAAAAATGAGCATAATAAAAAATTTGATGACACTTTCAACCACGCTTACCATCACACCCATCCTGCTGAAATACGAATGACCAATACCAGGCGATTATTTTACGTAGGGGTTACGATATTACTTATAGTTGTTTCAATTTGGCTGCATAACTATTTTACTTTGGTGACTGGATTTGTATTGGGATTTACTTTTTACAACTTTATGCATTTATTGCTGCACGTTAAATCTACTCAAAAGCTGTTTCCAAGGCTGGTACGCTATCACATCTATCACCATTGCAAATACCCTGATAAATGTTTTGGAATATCCGTTACCTGGTGGGATGATTTCTTTGGCTCAATTCCGCATCAATCCAAAACAATTTCTGCAAAAATTGTTGACTTTTATTTCGGTGACAAGCATGTTCACCCAGATAGTAAAAATGTTCACTTACTTGAAGCAACTAAAAAAATTATTGCATTTTTGATTATCACTTTATCATTCCACTTTACTTCTGTTGCACAAGACAAATTGCTCACTTATGATGTAATAAAAAATGGAACCATCATTGGTAAGAATACTATTGTTCAGAAGGTGAATAATAATAAAACATATCTTGAATTAACATCAGATGTGAAAACCAGGTATATTATTTCAATTTCAATTTATGTAAATGAAATAGCAACTTTCGAAAACGGCGTAATGACCAATTCTTATTACTATCAAAAACAGAACGGCGACGAAACCAGGAAACAGACCATGCCTGATGGAAATTATTACAGGTTTGTAAATAATGGAAATACAGATTCACAAAATTATTTCCCCGTTTATTACAATTATATCCAGGTTTTTTTTCAACAACCTGATGCAACCATTAAAGTTTATTCAAACCACTATCAGAAGTTTTTAACCATGGAAAAGCTCTCAGAAAACAGGTATCGTATTGAACTTCCCGATGGAACTTATAGTTACTATACATATAAAGGTGGAGTTTGTACACAAGTAGATATAAAGCATACGCTTTTTACGTTGCATTTTGTTTTAAGAAAAACTAATTTATAAAGTTATTTGTGGAAACAAAAAATAATAATAAGTCCGAATGTCAACACTTTATAAAAGATGATTAGCATTTCAAACAACAATAATTTTATGAAAAAAAATTACGGTTTTTTAAAAGAAATAGATAATTGCGTAAAGTATATTTTAATATTACTTTTTACAACTTATACTTTTCAGACTTCCGTTTGGGCACAAGAAAGAAAATTAATTTATGATGTAATGCGAAATGGAAATTTAATTGGTAAGATAATTTTTACTGAACTAACCAAAGACGGAAAGCAATTTTTAAGTTTCAATTCCGACATTAAAACAAATTTTATTTTTTCTTTCTCTGATCAGACAACTGAAACATCAACATTTGAAAATGAAATTCTGGTACGTTCCTCTTTATATCAAAAGCAAACCGGTTCCGATAAAACCAATATGGTAATTGAGGCCACAGGAAACATGTATAAATTTATAAATGGTGGAACTCCAAAAATGATACAGGATTACCCTATTTACTATAATACACTATTGTTGTATGTTAAACCCCCTGAAAATATTTATAAAGCTTACTCGCTGAAATTTCAGAAGCTCCTGGAAATAAAAAAACTGGAAGAGAATAAATACAGGCTATCACTACCGGACGGCAATTATAATTACTATACTTATAAAGACGGAGTGTGCAAAAAGATTGAGGTTGAGCGAACTTTTTTTTCTGTACAGTTTGTATTGAGAGATTGAAGCAGGCCTTACATCATTCTTTGCTTCATGACTTCATACAAAATCATTCCTGCTGCTACTGAAACATTTAAAGACTCAAAATCTTTTTTCATAGGAATTTTAAAACTCTTATCACTTGCTTTATATAGAAAAGATTGAATTCCCTTATCCTCACTTCCCATAATAATTGCGCAAGGTTCTTTAAAATCAATATCAAAAATATTTGCATCAGCTTTCATTTCGCTTGCAAATACTTTTATCCCATTCAAATGCATTTCGTCTATTGCACTCAAAAGGCTTTTAACCCTGCAGACCGAAATATTTTCAAGCGCTCCGGCTGAAGTTGCTATAGCATCTTCATTCAATGCCCCTACTCCTTTTTCAGGAATTACAATTGCATGAACACCGCAACAGTAGGCACTCCTGGCTATTGCTCCAATATTTCTTATATCGGTAATGCCATCAAGCATCAGCAGCAAAGGTGTTTCTCCATTTTCAACAATTAAGGAAATTACATCCTGCAAATCCTGGTAATGTATTTTGGATTTAACAGCGATACATCCATGATGATTTTCTACATTAAAATTCCTGATTTTTTCAAAAGGAACTTTATTAATGGGTATACCAAATTTATCAGCAACCACTTTTAATTCGTCTGCTTCCGGTGAGTGAATGGTTGCCTGTAGATAAATTCTTTCTAATTGTTGCCCCTTATTCATTGCATCAATAATGGAGCTAATTCCGGTAATCAATAAATTTTTTTTTGGACGGTGTTGCTGAATAAAAGGTTTATTATTTTGTCTCACATTTCAAATTTACCTGATTAATTAACCGAAAACAAAAAGCCCTCAATTTTGAGGGCTTGCTATTATTTTTTAAAAGATTTATTTTATACCAAATGCCTTTTTTACTTTATCTACATAATCTAATTTTTCCCAGGTAAATAATTCAACTTTAATTTTTTTAGGAGCGCCGTTAGGTAAATTGAAAGTCTTTTCTTTGATTTCATTTTTGCGCCCCATGTGCCCGTAAGAAGCAGTTTCGCTGTAAATAGGATTGCGAAGTTTTAAACGTTGTTCAATAAAATAAGGACGCATATCAAAAATAGATTCTACCTTTTTAGCAATTTCTCCATCAGTTAATTTTACTTTTGAAGTTCCGTAAGTATTTACGTTTATGCTTGTAGGTTGTGCTACACCAATTGCATAAGAAACCTGCACCAGCACTTCATCACAAACACCTGCAGCAACAAGATTTTTGGCAATATGACGTGTTGCATAAGCAGCGCTTCGGTCAACTTTACTTGGATCTTTTCCGCTAAAAGCTCCGCCACCATGAGCGCCTTTACCACCATAAGTATCAACAATAATTTTTCTTCCTGTTAAGCCAGTATCGCCATGCGGACCGCCAATAACAAACTTGCCGGTTGGATTAATATGATATTTTATTTTATCGTTGAAGAAATGTGCATACTGCGGATATTTTTTCTTCATTCTCGGAATTAATATCTTTTTAATATCATCTGATATTTTTTTCAGCATTTTTTCTTCCTCATCAAAATCATCATGTTGTGTAGAAACTACAATTGCATCAATGCGTTGAGGTTTTTTATCATCACCATATTCCAATGTAACCTGGCTTTTTGCATCGGGACGTAAATATTTTATTTCTTTGTTTTCTCTTCTTAACGCAGCAAGCTCAATTAAAATTCTATGTGCAATATCAAGAGCGAGCGGCATATAATTTTCTGTTTCATTGGTTGCATAACCAAACATCATTCCCTGGTCGCCGGCACCCTGCTCTTCTTTCTTTTTCCTATCAACACCCTGGTTTATATCTGCAGATTGTTCGTGAATGGCTGAAAAAATGCCGCAGGAATTTGCCTCAAACATGTATTCGCTTTTCGTATATCCGATTTTACGAATAACTTCCCGGGCAATTTCCTGAACATCCAGATATGCTTTTGATTTTACTTCACCTGCAAGCACCACCTGGCCTGTTGTAACTAATGTTTCGCAGGCAACTTTACTTTGGGGATCGAATGCAAGAAAATTATCAATCAATGCATCAGATATCTGGTCAGCAACTTTATCAGGATGTCCTTCACTCACGGATTCTGATGTAAATAAATAAGGCATATTTTGTTTTTTTTTGAGAGCGCAAAAATATAGCTTCACATTGATTGAACAAAATGGAATTTTATCTCAACGAGTTTGAATAATCCTAAATTATGGTGAAAGGAATTGAAAAAATAATGTCAGGAAATTCCGGTTTTCTATCATCTCAAAATGAAAATAGTATTGGAATAGAAGAATTAAATTTATTTCTCTGAAAGATCAGTATACAATTGTAAATAGTCTGTTAAATCTGATTCCACATTATATTTCAAAACCTTTTTACCTCTTACTTTACTAAATTCTTCGGTAAGTTTTTTGTCAACTTTATCAGCGCCAAAAGTTATTGCATCCGCAAAAGTAGCGCCACCTCTAAACATAGCGGTATTGTTAGCATCTTTGAAAGACTCAAGATCTTTTTCTTTTACATTACTATTAATAATGGCCAGTTTGAGAAAGTCAGGGCCAATCTTTTCTTTAAAAGTATTTTGACCTATTGTAAAAATGATCTTACAATTACTAAAAACCGGTTCTTTTTTATAAGCCGTTTTTATGTACATGGGTATTAATCCTGTCATCCATCCGCTGCAATGAATAATATCGGGAGGCCATCCAAACTTTTTTACTGTTTCGAGAGCTCCTTTACAAAA
>CAWBII010000015.1:0-583756 GCA_963788795.1 uncultured Chitinophagaceae bacterium | reverse complement strand
TGGAATAGATAGAATTTGTATGCTGCTTACCAATCAATCTTCTATACAAGATGTATTATTGTTCCCGCAAATGCGCCCTGAGAGAGAGTTACAGGAAGATGATCCAATAAGCAAATAATTATATCAAGTTTTCTTTTTCGGC
The DNA here is from genome assembly GCA_963788795.1 of uncultured Chitinophagaceae bacterium. GTDB lineage: Bacteria > Bacteroidota > Bacteroidia > Chitinophagales > Chitinophagaceae > Ginsengibacter. The sequence continues at coordinate 583,614 of CAWBII010000015.1, read as the reverse complement.
AAACTGCATTTTGTGCAGTTTGTAATAATGTCCCTGGAGTTGTAAAAGTTCCCGGTGGGTTCCCATTTCTTTAATTTCTCCTTTATCAAGAACCATTATTTTATCGGCCTTTCTTATAGTGGATAACCGATGGGCAATTACAATAGAAGTTCTGCCATTAATCAATTTATCAATTGCATGCTGAATTAATAATTCACTTTCACTATCAATTGAAGAAGTGGCTTCATCCAAAATTAAAATAGCAGGATTAAAAAGTAACGCTCTTATAAAAGATAACAACTGTCGTTGCCCTAAAGAAAGTGTTGCTCCTCTTTCCATCACATTGTAGTCATAGCCTCCTGGCAACCGCATAATAAAATCATGAACACCTATTATTTTAGCAGCTTCTTCCACCTGCTGTTTTGATATGGAATTATTTCTTAGCGTAACATTATCATACACAGAACCACCAAACAAAAAAACATCCTGGAGTACTACGGCAATTTTGCTTCTTAAAAATTCAATATCGTATTCCTCTATATTTCTATCATCAATTTTAATTGTTCCTTTATTAATATGATAAAGGCGATTGATAAGGCTGATAATAGAAGTTTTGCCGCTTCCAGTGTGCCCAACAATCGCAAGCGTTTCGCCAGGTTTAATTATAAAGGAAATATTTTTTAAAACGTATTCTTCATTAAGATAAGCAAACCAAACCTTGTCGAATTCTACTTTACCCTGCATTATAATTTGACTAATGCCATTGTGTGTTTCAGGAGTTACATCAGCATTGTCTAAAACTTTAAAGACTCTTTCGCTGGCGACCATGCCCATCTGCAACACATTAAATTTATCTGCAATTACTCTCAGCGGCCTGAATAATAAATTCAGATACATTATGAACGCAATAATTACTCCCGCGTTAAATGCATTGTTTGCGCCCCACCAAACCAATAATCCTGTTGAAAAAGCCAGCACTATTTCTACCACAGGGAAAAAAACTGAGTACGCAAGAATAGCCCTGATATTAGCATTGCGATGATCTTTATTAATTTCTTTAAACTTTTTAAATTCTTTATCTTCTACCGCAAATGCCTGTACTACGCTCATTCCGGTAATATGCTCCTGCACAAAAGCATTAAGCGCTGCCACGGCATTTCTTACTTTTATAAATGATTTGTTTACACTTTCTTTAAAAAAATATGTAGCTATTATTAATATTGGAAAAGGGGCAAGACTTATTAATGTTAACCGCCAGTCAACAAAAAACATAAATAATAAGATTGAAACAATCGAGAGCAGATCTGATATAATAGGAATGAGGCCATCGGAAAAAATATCATTGATTGACTCAATATCATTGATCGTCCTGGTAGTTAAAGTGCCAATAGGTGTTTTATCAAATTGTGAGAGATTGAAGCTGAGAATTTTTTTATAAACTTTCACCCGCAGATCCTTTACAACGGTTTGCCCGAGCCAGGAAGTTAAGAAAGCAAAATAAAAACGCATAGCTGTCTCAATCAATAAAATTCCGATTTGTATAACGGTTATAAGAATCAGCCAATTGGTATTCCTGTCTTTTATAAAAACGTTTACCGTGTATTGAATAAGATAAGGCCGCAGCGGCGAAACAACTGCCAGAAGAACAGAAAGAATTATTGAAATATATAATTTCTTTTTATAAGGTTTGGTAAAAGCGAAAACCCTTCTGAGTACGCTAAAATCCAGTAGCTTTTTTCGCTTTTTCTCTTCAGGCATTTAACAAATTTAGATGAAAATGAAATTACCCCGATAGCCGTCCGGTTGGCTAAGCCCTCCTCCGGGAGGAATCGGGCGGCTTATTGCACAACATCGCCACTACGGCTATATGCTTTTATAAATAAAGCGCCAAGATTTTTTTGGGGAGGAATATAATCTTCAAAAGTTTCCCGTAATTCTTTAGAAGATTTATTGAAATAAGTTGTGAGACTTGCCCACATCTGCCGCCAGTCTATATTGTCGCCATTACGCAGCGTATTATCAAGAGCCTCAATAATAGGCTTATTTACATCTTTTGCTCCGGTTTGCTTGGTAGAAATAATGTGTGCTTCAGGAGCATATTTTAATATGGTTTTAAGATTTTGATATCCGCCACATGAACCCAGCATAATAATTTTTGCGTTTTCTGAAAGTTGTTCAATAGTATAAATAAGATGATAGCTATGGCCGCGATGAATTACAATAGAAGGTTTTAAACCAAGGCCATCCATATAATTAATTAAATCTTTTTGCGCATCAGCATCTTTATCGGTTTCATTATCCAATGGAAGATTGGCAAAGATCCAGACAGGCTTTCCTTTTACAGATTTAATTTCTATCCACTCTTTCTTTCGGGTAATTTGCCAATCGCGGGAAGGAAAAGAGGTTAGGTAACTATTGTAAGACTGTTTACCATCTTTATCTCCATAAAAAAATACCTGTTCGATGATGCGTCCTGAATCGTCGGCGAGATAAGGATAACTTACGGTGTAAACAGGTGGTATGCCTATTTCTTTAGAAAGATCAATTCCATTTTTTTCATCAGCCGAAAGAAAGATCATTTTTAAAAGATTATAAATTTTTTTACCACGGTCATTATTTTCCTTTATGCATCTTTGTTTATTAGCTTCTACATTTTGCAACATTGAATTTTGCAATACGGGATTGGTAATACTTCCATACGAGTCTGCTACATCCACGGCATCTTCAAGTGTTTTTGTTTTTTCAAGATTTGAAACAAAAGCCTGCATTAATATTTCCGATTGCCGCGGCGGCATCGATTTTAAAAATTCATCCAGTTTGTTATAACCCGCGGCCATTTTAATAAACTTTTTAAAATGGTCAAAATTAACCGACATTAATAATGAATCTCCATGCGGCACAGCTCCCATTTTCTGCATCATACGATCAAAAGAATATTTATAGCTTGAGGTGTAAATATTATTTTCGCCTAAGACAATCATATAGTAAAGTTCATCAGCACTTAATGGTTCAATAGCCCTGAAACGTACAGCCGGGTTAGGATTTTCATGGAGATCATTTATAGGAGTAATGAAATGCTGGCTGTCTTTTCTTTGAAGCATATCTATTAATCCATCTGAACCAAGCATGGCCACCGGTGTATCGCCTTTAACTAACCTTGGATAATAACTTTTTTCTGTTTTAACTAATAATTTATAATAGCCGACGCTATCATAATTTTTATCGGATGTACCTGCATACTTTGAAATATTTTCCATCGTTTGCCTTCCATTAATAAGATCATCTAAAAAAGGAAAATAGAAAAGCGCCCGTTGTTGCAGCTTACTTAAATTAACTATTGTTTGAATTCTTTTATCTGTATTTCTTCTGATTAATCTTCCTTGCGGACTACTTGCGGCCTGGGCATAGGAATATAACTGACTGGGGTTATTATTGAATGCAACAATTACAAGTGAGTCAGCAAAAGGTTCTTTTACATAAGGCCCGATGTTAGCCAATATTTTATCAGGATATAGCTCAGAGAATTTTAAAAACAAAATTTTCTCACTTTCATTGTAACCCGGATTTTCATTGAATATTTCGGCATTAATCATTCCAACTTCGTAAGGAACTTTTTCAATAAATGCAGTCATGCTTTCACCTTTTATATTGGCAAACATGATGTCGCTAAAATTATCAACAAGCATAGGAGCCAGAGCAGGAGCGAGGTTATGCGAACGCCAGTTGTTTGTAAAATCTGCTACTAGAGTTTCTACAAAGCGCAGGTATCTTATTTTATCATTGTTAGTGGAGACATCCGTATTAATTTCAATATCATTTCTTAATACATTCACCTTTCTAAAAATGGCATCCGTTACCTGGAGATTAATTTCAGGATTGGTAGAAACTTTTATTAATCCGTCCAGGTGGCCATCTGCCTTGTCTGCTCTTTTTTGTTCTGCTATAATTTTATCATGAAATATCTTCCTGCTTAATGGAATGTTTGTTGTATCGCTATTTGCAAGAGAAAGGAGAGGGATAGAAAAGCAGGTAAAAAAAATGTAAAAAATAAAGTTCATACTGTGTTTCTAAAGAAGCAAAAATACAACCCATTGACCGCAAATTTATTGCATTGTCAGATTTATAAGAGATTATATCCTTATAAAAGGCTGCACGATAGAAGGTTATTAACCTTTTTTTAGGAAGCTATTTTTTAAGCGATACAATAATTCATAAACGGGTTTCAATATTAAAAAATTGTAAACAACTTTTTCCAGCTATTTTTTGATATAGATTTGCGCCACCATGGCAAATGAAACAAAGCCCAGAACAATATTAATTGCAGACGATGAACCGGATATACTGGAGATTGTGAGTTTCAATCTGCAGGCAGAAGGTTATGAAGTAATAACTGCAAAGAATGGTAATGAGGCTATTGAAGTGGCAAAGATTCATAATCCTGATTTAATAATTCTTGATGTGATGATGCCGGGTAAAACCGGGTTTGAAGTTTGTAAAATATTAAGAATGCTTCCGGCTTTTGAAAATACCATCATTATGTTTTTAACCGCGTTGAATGATGATAGCACCGAAATTAAAGGGCTTGAAACAGGTGGTGATGATTATATAACCAAGCCCATAAGCCCAAAGGTGTTGGTAAGCCGGGTAAATGCCCTTTTCAGAAGAATTATAAAAGAAACAGGAAGTGTTTTGCAAATAGGTGATCTTACAATTGATCGTGAAAAATATCTGATAACTCACAACAATGAAGAAATTACTTTAGCAAGAAAAGAATTTGAACTACTTGCGTTACTTACTTCAAAGCCTTCAAAAGTTTTTTTACGCAATGAAATCCTTCATAAAGTCTGGGGTACAGATGTAATAGTAGGAGATCGCACAATTGATGTTCATATCAGGAAGATAAGACAAAAACTCGGAGGTGATTATATTACCACCGTAAAGGGCGTTGGTTATAAGTTTCAGATGCAATAATCTTCTCTTTATACTAAAAGTCTCCAACACTTCGTTTTTATATACACCTTTCAGCCCCGGATTATCGCATAATTTTCACATTTGTTTTATGGTTTAAAAGGTAAATTTGATTTTTTAACTTTAATCAATCCCATGAAAAAAATTCTCACTTCAATTTTCTTTTTGTTTGCTGCTGCTTCGTTGTTTGCACAAAATGATACTTCCAACAACGTTAGTGGCATGTTCAAAAAAGCAAGCTCATTATTCGGAAAGAAATCATCTTCTTCGAATTTATCAAGCAGTGAAATTGTTTCAGGGCTAAAAGAAGCGCTTTCACTTGGCGCTCAAAAAAGTGGTGATAAATTGTCGGCAACCGATGGTTTTTTTAAAGACGCAGCAGTAAAAATATTATTACCCGAACAAATCCGCGAAGTAGAGAGTAAAATGCGCATGTTAGGTTTTGGAAAGTTGGTAGACAACGCTGAACTAAGTATGAACCGTGCAGCTGAAGACGCCTCAAAAGCTGCTGCACCTATTTTCCTTGATGCTATAAAAAAGATGACAGTAACAGATGCATTAAATATTTTAAAAGGAAGTGATACCGCAGCGACCGGATATTTACGAAAAACAACTTCCCCTGAATTAACTACAGCATTTCGTCCCGTTATTGAAACTTCACTTCAAAAAACAGATGCCAATAAATATTGGAACGACGTTTTTACTACCTATAATAAATTTACCAGCAAGCCTGTTGATACTGACATAAACAGTTATGTTACGGGCAAAGCATTAGACGGGCTTTTTTATTATGTTGCTCAGGAAGAAGTAAATATAAGAAAAGACCCTGCGGCACGCGTAACTGATGTTTTGAAAAATGTTTTTGGCAGTAAATAATTTTGCCGCAATTCCCGCTTTACTATATTTTCGATATTATATCTTTGAAAAAAACTTGATGCGGATAGTTTGTTTAATAATCCTCTTTGCTTTCAGTTACACGTTTTCTTTTTGTCAAAATATTAATGGAACCTGGAACGGAAATATTAATGTAAATGGAAATCAGATTCCAATAATATTTCATTTTTATAAAGACAGCTCAGGCAATATAAATGGCAAATGGGACAGTCCAAAGCAAAAGGCTATGAACCTGCCTTTTAGTGATATTAATGTTGCCAAAGATAGTATACAGCTTGGTATAAAAATGATAGGAGGGTCTTACAATGGTATATTTGTTGGCGATGATTCTATTGCAGGAACCTGGCATCAGAATGGCGCAGAAACAGCTTTGGATTTTTCAAGATCATCGGAAGATATTTCACCAGAATTAAAAACAATTTTGCTTCCAAACGAAAAAGAGATTTATATTTTTTCAGATGGGGGAAATAAACTTTATGGAACTTTACTTTCACACAATAATCGACAAAAACTGGTTATTATTATTGCAGGTTCTGGTCCTACTGACCGTGATGGAAATAATCCATTAGGAGTTAAAGCAGATTCTTATAAAATGCTAACGCAGGCTTTAGATTCACAAAACATTGCCAGTTTCAGATATGATAAAAGAGGAATCGCTAAAAGTATTTCCGCAGATTTTAACCAGGCAAATATTGTTTTTGATGATTATGTAAAGGACGCAGAAAAAATATTTAATTATCTACATGATTCATCAGGCTTTAACGAAATTTATTTCATTGGTCATAGTGAAGGCTCATTGATAGGAATGATTGCTTCTAAAAAATGTGCTGCTAAAGGATATATTTCTGTTGCAGGCGCCGGAAGACCTATTGACCAGGTAATTGAAGAACAAGAAAGTTCATCTTCTTTACCTGATTCTTTGAAAACAAAAGTGAAAATAATTTTTAATCAGCTAAAAAAGGGAAATTACGTAAGTGAAATTCCTCCACAATTAAATATGCTTTTCAATAAATCTATTCAACCTTATTTTATATCGTGGCTTAAATATGATCCTGTCATAGAAATAAAAAAGCTTTCCTGCCCGATTTTAATTTTGCAAGGCACCTGCGATAAACAGATAAAAATTGAAGACGCGGAAAATTTACATAAAGGAAATTCAGAAAGTACCTTAGATATAATTCCTTTAATGACGCATACTCTAAAAAACGCTGATGCGCAATGTGTTGACGAAAATGACAGGACTTATATGAATCCTTCACTGCCCTTAAACACAAGACTGGTAAATGATATTGTAAGTTTTGTGAAAAAGAATTGATGTAATTTACCTGCATTCCCCGCAAATGCCCGTTACTACCATTTCTGAATGCTGTGGCTTAAAGCCTTTGGGAAGCTTTACAACAGGCACATCTACCCCATCAAGGCAAATGGTTTTGTTGCATTCATCACATATAAAATGAACATGATTATCATGATGATGGCCTGGTTCACAATCGTTTTTGCACAAAGCATATTTAATTGAATTATCCGTTGTAGGAATAAGATGAATAATACTCTTTTCAAGAAAAACCTGTAACGTGCGATATACAGTAACACGGTCGAAAGATTCTCCGGTATTTTTTTCAATATCAGCATGTGAAAGAGCGCTTTCCTGTTTTAGAAAAAGATTGAGAATATTTAACGGCTATCGGTTATGCTTAAACGATTTTGTTTTAATATAGTCTTTTACTTTATCAACCATATAATATTAACCGGGATTATTGCTGAAAGTTGAATGATTAAAAACATTTCCGGCGGCGGGCTCTTTCAGTAACTGTTGAATATCCTGCTGCAATCGCTTTAACTCATCAGTTTTTAGTCCATCATATATACCTCTCACTCTTCTGTCTTTATCAACCAGGGCAAAAAACTGTGTATGAATAAAACGGTCTTGTATATTAATGCTGTTATTCTTATCATTATCCAATAAATAATTTTGTGCCATTTTATATAGAGAATCTTTTGATCCGGTTACGAAATACCATTTGGCAGAATACTCAGGATCTTTGCCAATCATTTTTTCTTCATAGGCTTTCATCAAAGGAACTGAATCTGTTTCAGGAAGTGACGTATGTGAAACAATTGCGAAGTCACTGTCATTCCTGAACCTTTCAAAAATTGTGGCAAGATTGGCATTCATCTTGGGGCAAATACCTTTGCAGGTTGTAAAAAAATAATCGGCCACATATACTTTGCCATCTACATTGTGTTCATCAATTGTATTTCCGTTCTGGCCTGTAAATGAAAAATCACTTACATAATTCAGTACCGGCAATTTTACTTTATAATAATCATTTCCTGAAAAAAGCAAAAAATAAAAGGTGACCATTAGCACAACAAAAAAACCTCCATATAATAGTAGTTTCTTTTTCATGGTTTAAAAAGTAATATTTTTTATTTCACGCATAGCTATAAAAGTGTGAAATTACTGCGCCCGACAAAAAAAGAATTTTTAATTTCTGCATCATTGTTGCAAATATACTATTTTTGCACACGTGATTAATTTTATAAAACGAATTAACTGGGATTTAATGGGTATGATAACTTCGGTAGCATGTGCTATTCATTGCGCCTTACTCCCTTTAATATTATCATCACTTCCTTTATTTGGCATAAATATTATAAACAATTCGTTTTTCGAGTGGACAATGATTGGGATTGCATTTGTTGTAGGCTGCTATGCCTTGTCCCACGGCTACAGGCGGCATCATCAAAATTGGAAACCACTATTTATATTCACCGCTGGTTTTATTTTCCTAATTCTTAAGGAGGTTTTTCATAATCATGAATTTCTTTTTTTAGCGCCTGCTGTTTGTCTTATACTGTGTGCTCATTTTTTAAACTTTCGTTATACGTCGCAGGCCCGCACGTATGTGCAAAGCAGCTGATTGTTTTATTGCCTAACTTGTTCTATAAAAAATATGAAAAGGGTTTTTATTATTACAGCTATTATACTTTCTTCACTAGTGAGTTTGGCACAAACAAAAAAAGACGAAATGGCTGTAAGGAAAGTTTTAGCTATGCAGGCGCAGGCATGGAACGCGGGTGACCTGGAAAATTTTATGCAAACCTATTGGCGAAATGATTCGTTGATGTTTATCGGCAAATCTGGTGTCACGTATGGCTGGCAGCAAACATTTGACAGGTATAAAAAATATTATCCCGACACAACCGCTATGGGTAAGCTAACATTTAATTTGTTAGAATTAAAACCCCTTTCCTCTTTATACTATTTCGTTGTTGGCGAATGGCGCCTGATTAGAACCATAGGAAATATTGAAGGACATTTTACATTATTGTTTAAGAAGATTGGTGGTGAGTGGTTTATAATCGCAGATCATAGCAGCTAAAACTTTCGGTAGATTAACTTTCTTTATTCATTATTGAATGAGAAAATTTTTAAAATCTGTACTGTCTCCTGAAAAAACATTAAAGTCAACTGGTGCGTTAATGCCGTTAACCCTCCCGCTTTCACTATGTTGCCAAAACATCCATTTGTGATCTATACGTGGTTTCACAGGTTGTAAATAATGAGCGATCCATATTGGATAATTATCAAAATCATTTTGAATATACCTCATATAAAAATCAATGTTAGTATATATGATTGGCTGTATACCATAATATTTTTCTACTACTGATAGCCAATCTGTAACTTCTTTTTTTATTTCCACGGACGAAATTCCAAAGCTTTTTTCAATATCTATTACGGGAGGTAAATCTCCTTTTTTTAGGTTTACTATTTCTATAAAATTTGCAGCCTGTCTTCTTCCATTTTTGCCGGCAATAAAAAAATGATAAGCGCCTTTACAGATGTTTTGCTCTTCGGCATTCAGCCAATTGCGCCTGAACTGATTGTCAACGTTGCCTACGCCTTCCGTTGCTTTAATAAATGCAAATCCAATTTTAACGTTCTTAACTTCCATATTCTTAACTTCTTTCCAATTAATGGTACTTTGATATTTACTAACATCAATTCCATGGATTTCGAAGCCATTTGGAATTTCAATTTCAAATCCGGGATAAAAAATATCATAAGATTCTATAAAATAATTGACTATATAGTAGCAGCCAACACAGGCGATCGCCAGCCAGAAAAATATTTTAAAAAGATAAATAGGAGAAGGTCTTTTCTTTTTTCTTGCCACAGCTTTTATTAATGATTCAATGCAATAATATGCTTCTGAAATTATTGTTTCAAAATCTTTTTCACAAACTTAAATTCTTTATTGGTGTGTATGCTGAAAAGATAAACGCCTTTAGCAAACGATTGAGTATTTATTTCCTGGTATAATGCCCCATTAACCTGCAAACTTTGATGATACATTAATCTTCCATCGTCGTCATAAATCTTAAAATAAACTTTTGAATCATGAAAATTATGCAGGTAAACGCTAAAACTATTTGCAAATGGATTTGGAAATACCTGAACAAAATTTTCGCTGGTAACATTATCGCTAATTTTTTGCGATGTATTATTTTTTGTGATAAGCCAATAATCAGGATCTATAATAACCGTATCTGCAACAAAGCCGATGTTGTTAAAAAATATTTGACCATTATAAGTGTTATTAACCACAACAGTCTTTTGTTGCGTAGCATTTTTAAATTGCAAGGCAACAGGTAAAGGAAAAAAACTAACCGATGGGTGAGAAGTTATTTGACTCATATTTATTTTTACATAGTTATTATCTATTTGTGTCCATTGTACATTATAAGATGGATAACCCTGCCCATAAAACCAATCTTCAAAAAATTCTGTCAAATCAGCGCCACTTGCTGCTTCCAGGTTACGTTTTAAATCAGACGTTCTTGCAAAACCAAACGCTATGCTTGAGTCATTAAGATAGCTTCGCAACCCTTTTATAAAAACACTATCGCCTAATTTCCAGCGTAACATATATAACAGGTGAGAACCTTTAGTATAACTGAGCCTGCTGTTAAAAATGCGATTTACATCTGTGGTATCATCTACCCATACCGAGCCTCCCGGCTGAGAGGTGATATTGGCAATCTCGCTTTTTCGTGTAGCCATTACCGATAGCGGATATTTTGCTTCGAAACTCATAATAGCAAGGTGAGTAGCAAAACCTTCATTTAACCATATATCCTGCCAGCTACCGCAGGTAACTTTGTCGCCAAACCATTGGTGCGCCAGCTCATGATCCATTAAATTTTCATTAGGGCTTACAATAAAAGTCGAAGTCTGGTGCTCCTGGCCACCGCCCCACCCAAATTGCACATGTCCGTATTTTTCTTTTATAAAAGGATAGGCTTGGAACAAGCTGCTATAATATTGTAACGTTTTCAAAACAATAGGAGTATTTGCCTGGAACAAAGAGAGACTTTCAGGATAACAGAAAGTTTGCATGGGCAGATTAACATTACCAATCTGAACGGTGGTATCTAATTCTGTATAATTGGTTATAGCCATGCAAATTAAATAAGTAGCAATAGGGTAGCGATGTTTCCAGTGAGTTATTTTATTGATTCCACTAATAATTTCACTTTGCCTGAGTCCGTTGGATGCAGCAGAGTATGCAGAAGGGTTGGTAATAATTACGTCTATTGAATCTGCTTTATCATCAAGTCCATTCCTGCAGGGCCACCAGTCGCGGCTTCCATATGGTTCACTTAAGGTCCACAATACCGGAGTTCCAGCATGTATCGAAGTAACGAAAGAACCGAAGCCAGCATCAGGAGGCACTCCCTGGTAATAAATACTTAAAGAATCCAAAGTACCCTCTGCTTTTGTTACTCCAAATTTTATTGTTAAAGTATTATTTGTATGTAAAAAAAGAAGTTGACCGTTATTTTCCGTTACGCTATCAACTCCGAGGCTGTCGATTAAATCGAAACTTATGTTGTCTGTAGCCGTCGTAATTTTAAAATAACAAGTTATTTTCCCCTTGATATATCGTACGGAAGGATCAACCTGCCATTCGCAACGATAATAGTTTACTTTAAAGTTATCTGATGCCTGAGAAGCATTTTGCATGCTTGCAACACTTGTAAAAGCATTTTTTTCTTCGGATATAATTTTATTTTGGGAATTAAAATAATCTTTAGATGGCTGCGCATATCCAGTTGATATAAAAGTAATTATCCATAAACAAAACGTTTTCATAATAATTTCTTTAACGGTGCTTTAACTCCAAACCTTGCATCTTAAATTTTTCGGTATTACTTTTGCATATCCTTCGAAAAAAAAGATACTGATTTATTTCCATTAAGATACAAATTTGCTATCCTTCTTTTTTTATTTACGTTTTTAAGCGTAAAAAAGTACACTGAAAAATCTGGTAATTAATCCGGTATCAAATTTTTAGTTTCTAACACGAAATTGAGAATTTAATATTGAAAAATTTTATTGGAAATAAAGTCCTGCGAATATCAGGATCATTCAGTACACTTAAAAAAATTAGTGATGAAAACTATTCAAGTAAAAATTTTACTAGGGTTAATTATAACATTTTTTATAGTTGGCTTTAGCACTTCTGCAAAATCTGTTATTGATTTGGCTGGCTTTAGTGTTGTAAAATCTGACCCGGCAACTGAACCAGTTATGGAACTAAACCCGCTTGCGGTAGTTTATCCCATTAATTTGCAGGAAAATAGGAAGCAAACTAAAGAATATATAAAGGCGTTCAGTAAAAAAAATCGCGAATACATTATCTATATTTTTGAAAAAGGACAAAACTTTTTTCCAAAGGCTATTGATATATTAAGTAAACAAGAAGTTCCTTTGGAGTTGCAGATGATCCCGGTTTTGGAATCTCAATTCATTGCAAATGCTGTATCTCCTGCGGGGGCAGTTGGATACTGGCAGTTTATGACTGAGCTTGCAAATGAATACGGACTTCGTACCAGTGGTAAATATGATGAGCGTAAAAATTTTGCTAAAGCCACTACCGCTGCGGCTAAATTTTTCAAAGATCAGCTGAATTATTTTAATGATGATCTTCCATTGTCTGTTGCGTCTTATAATTGTGGACCTGGCAGGGTAAGACTCGGAATTAAACAAAGTGGTAAAAAAGACGCAACCTTTTGGGATATAAAGAAATTTCTTCCTGCAGAAACAAGAAAATTTGTAATGGACTTCATTGCCTTTAATGTTATTGCAGCTAACTACGATAAATTCCTAAACAAAAATCTGGATTTTAGTGAACCTCCTTTCATACAAGTTTCAAGAACTGATTCAACAATAAATATAGCTACAGATTCCCTTACTGTAAAAGCGCTTTAATGCCTGTCTGATTTAGTAGTTGGCATATCATATCTTTGCGATTCATGCCTCAGATAAATTATAATGACAGCATTGGTTTTTTGCGAAAATTAACCTTCCGGCGACTATGGAATGCAATTAAAGTGCTGTCAAGTTTCTATGTGAGTAGAATTATCAGCCGCCCTGTGCAATGGGGTTTACCAATGTCTATTTCGTTTGAACCTACTACCTCATGCAATCTCCGTTGTCCTGAATGCCCGAGTGGCCTGCGTGCTTTTACACGCCCTACAGGTATGTTGGAAAACAGTTTTTTCAGAAAAACTATTGATGATATTTATAAAGACATTCTTTACCTGATTTTTTATTTCCAGGGAGAACCTTACCTGAACAGAAATTTTTTAGATATGGTAAAATATGCTTCTTCCAAAAAAATATATACAGCTACATCTACCAATGCCCATTATCTAACGGATGAGGTTGCCCGAAAAACTGTTGAGAGCGGTTTAGACAGGCTTATTATATCCATTGATGGAACCACACAGGATGTATATAAACAATATCGTGTGGGAGGTAATCTTAATAAAGTTATTGAAGGAGCAAAGAATATTGTAAAATGGAAAAAGGAGCTTAAAAGTAAAACGCCTTTTGTATTCTTCCAGTTTCTGGTAGTAAAGCCAAACGAGCATCAAATTGAAGACATAAAAAAACTTGCTGTAGAAGTTGGTGTTGATGAAGTTCGTTTTAAAACAGCACAGGTTTATGACTATGAAAACGATCCTAACCAATTGATTCCTGAAAATGAAAAATATAGCCGTTATAAGAAAGATAATGATGGTAAACATGTTGCTAAAAATAAACTCGCCAATCATTGCTGGAAACTATGGCAGGCCAATGTTATTACATGGGATGGTTTGGTGGTTCCCTGTTGTTTTGATAAAGACGCTTCGCATCAGTTGGGTAATTTAAAAAATCAATCTTTTAAAGAAGTATGGCATAATGATAATTATAAACAGTTTCGAAAGGAGTTAATGACCAGCAGAAAAAATATTGATATCTGTGCTAATTGCAGTGAAGGAGTTTCTGTGTGGAAAGATTAATCTTATTTATTTTTCTTTATTATAGTTTTCATAAATTTTATTTAGTAACATAAATAAAAGCAGAATATGCCAAATTTTAAAAAATGGTTTTCGTAAATTAGCCGTTTTCAAATTACTGATTTATGAAGAAATGCCTCTGCTGCTTTTTAATTACTTCCCTTATTATAATTGTTCAAAAAATAAATGCCCAATCCAAATATGAATTTCGTGGTGTATGGGTTGCAACCGTTGATAATATTGATTTTCCTTCTATAAAATACTTAAGCACTGAAAGCCAGAAAGCAGAATTTATCAACCTGCTCGACATGCATAAAAGAAATGGAATGAATGCTGTTGTTGTACAGATACGTCCTGCCACTGATGCCTTCTATCCTTCTCAATACGAACCCTGGAGCGAATGGCTGACAGGCATACAGGGGAAACCTCCTTCTCCTTATTACGACCCACTTGAATTTATGATAACGGAAACGCATAAACGCGGAATGGAATTTCATGCATGGATGAACCCTTACAGGGCGGTTTTCAATATATACAAATCATCTGTTTCGCCTACTCATATTACTAAAATTCACCCGGAATGGTTTATTAATTACGGCACTGTAAAATATTTTGACCCCGGAAATAAAGACGTGCAAAAATATGTAACCAAAGTGGTGGAAGATGTAATAAGCCGTTATGATATTGATGCGATACACTTTGATGATTACTTTTATCCTTATCGTATTGCAGGAAAAGAATTTGCTGATAATGCGTCTTTTAAAAAGTATGGTAACGGAATGGACAGGGAAACATGGCGCAGAAGCAATGTTGATTCAATTATTGTTATGCTTGGCCAAGCCATCAAAAAAGAAAAGCCATTTTGCAAATTTGGTATAAGCCCTTTTGGCGTGTGGCGTAATATTGATAGAGACCCCGAAGGAAGTAATACCAAAGCCGGCCAAACCAATTATGATGATTTGTATGCTGATATTTTGTTATGGCTAAAAATGAAATGGATTGATTATGTAGTTCCGCAACTGTATTGGGAATTTGGCCATAAAGTAGTAGGTTACGAAGTGCTTGTTGACTGGTGGGCAAGGCATGCTTACGGCAGGCAAATGTATATTGGACATGGCATCTACAGGGTTATGGAAGCAAAATCGTATGGATGGAAAAATAAAAATGAATTGCCTAACCAAATAAAAAAGCTAAGAGAGTATACGCAGCTACAGGGAAGTGTTTTTTTCAGCAGCAGTTCGTTCAGCAGTAACCCAAATGGATGGAGTGATAGCCTCAAAAATAATTATTATAAATATCCTGCTATAATTCCTCCAATGAATTGGATTGATTCTATAAAACCAGCCAGTCCGGAAATATTTTTAGATACTTCCAAACCTGCGATTTATGACTATTCAGTTGATCTTTATTTTAAACAGGATAGTTTGAATAATAGAATCAATCGTTATGTGATATATAATTTTGCAGATACGTCTGAACTGGATAACACTGATCCAAAAAAAATAATCGAGATTATTGAATCAGGAAACAGCTATTATAAATTTAATTTTCAGAATATTCCTCCTCAGCAGGATAAAATAGTAATTGCAGTTACTTCTTTAACTAACACAAATAATGAAAGCGAATTAAATAGTTATATATATTTCGAAAGAAAATCAAATGGCTGGCATGTTATTCAAAATTCGAATCATAATTAGTCATGAGTATTTAATATTTTTGCTAAAGAAAATAATGATAGCGCCGAGGCTTATTTGAGGTTGTTGATAATATTTTGTTGTGAGCCTTCTATTTTTTTCATCACATAGCTTACTTCTTCCGCCATATCGCTTTTGCGATCCTTTATCATTTGCAATTTTAAATTTTGTGCTTCGTTAATTTCTTCCTGGCTTTCTTTTTTATTTTCATTTTTATGACTTATTTCAAGTACCATACGTTTTAAATTTGCATCTGCATCTTTAGAAGCCTGAACCATTATTAAAACAATAATGCCCTGTATATCATTATTACTCATACCTTTCAATGCGTTATTGGCACTTAATTCCTTTGAAAGGCTATCGGCATTAATTTTTCGGTTTTCGATGGCTTTTGCAGTATTTAAAATAATATCTTTTACCTGCGGACGCAATAGTGGCATAGATTTATTGTAAAAATCGTCTGCATCCGGAGGCATTACTTTTGAAACCTGGGCAAAGATACTTTTTGAAAAAAATAGCAGGCAAATTGCAAAAAATAATAAATTTTTCATAAGCAATCATTTTCTTATAAATAAATTATTGTTTTCGAATTCTGGCAGGATATAGATAAAACGTAAAAAATATTAAAAAATTGAGCAAATGATAATTAGTTAATAACATTTTATGGAAGAGTACCTAATTTTTTGATATCTGTAACTATGTATGTCATACTATTTCAAACCTCTTATCAAATATTTTAAATAAAAGATAATTATGAATTCTAATCCAAAACTTAAAGGACAAAGTGCGCTTGTAACAGGCGCTAACAGTGGAATAGGGCTCGCAGTAGCCATTGCGCTTGCCAATGACGGGGCTAATGTAGTTGTGAATTATGTTACCCATCCGGAAGCCGCAGACGATGTAGTAAAGCAAATAGAAAACAATGGCGGTAATGCTATTGCTATAAAAGCAGACGTAAGTAAAGAAGATGAAGTTCAATCGATGTTTCAACAGATGTATGATAAATATGGAACCATTGATATATTGGTAAATAATGCCGGACTGCAAAAAGACTCACCATTTGAAAGCATGAGTCTTGCTGACTGGCAGTTAGTGATCAATGTGAACCTGACAGGACAATTTTTATGCGCAAGAGAGGCAGTAAAAGAATTTATAAAGAGAGGTGTGGTAACTGAAAGAAGCTGTGCAGCAGGGAAAATAATTTGTATGAGCAGTGTACACGAAGTAATTCCATGGGCTGGTCATGTTAATTATGCCACAAGCAAAGGCGGCATTAATATGATGATGAAAAGTATGGCACAGGAACTGGCCCCTAAAAAAATAAGGATAAATAGTATTGGCCCCGGCGCTATACAAACTCCTATAAATAAACCCGCCTGGGATACACCAGAAGCGTTAAACAGTTTACTTACACTGATTCCTTATGGACGAATAGGACAGCCTGAAGATATTGGAAAAGTAGCAGTATGGCTTGCCAGCGATGAAGCTGATTATGTTACCGGCACAACTATTTTTGTTGATGGAGGAATGTTATTGTATCCTGGTTTCTCAACTAACGGATAAGGCTACTTGTCATTTGCTGTAGAGCATTGGTCACTGACTTAATGACTATTGACAATCTATTATTTGCAACTTATAATATGAACACAGCAGAACATAAAAGATTACAGGAAAATTCTAAAAAAGAAGTTCCCCTGGAAAAATGGGGTCCTTATTTAAGTGAAAGGCAATGGGGAACAGTCCGTGAAGATTATAGCGCTAATGGTGATGCGTGGAATTATTTTCCTCATGACCATGCAAGAAGCAGGGCGTACAGATGGGGAGAAGATGGATTGGCGGGCATTTCAGATATTTTTCAAAATTTATGTTTTTCAGTTGCGTTGTGGAATGGTAAAGATCCTATATTAAAAGAAAGGCTTTTTGGCCTGAGTAATCCTGAGGGAATTCATGGTGAAGATGTGAAGGAATTATATTATTACCTTGATAATATTCCTACACATTACTATATGAAATATTTATATAAATATCCGCAGGAAGAATATCCATATAATGACCTTATTAATAAAAATAAAACCCTTGATAAACACGATCCGGAATATGAAATTTTAGATACAGGAATTTTTAGTGATAATAAATATTTTGATGTGTATGTTGAATATGCAAAAAATAATAGCGAAGATATTTTTATAAAAATAGAAATTGTAAACAGGGGTCAGGATAGCGCTGCGATAACTGTACTGCCTACTTTATTATTTTATAATAAATGGCAATATGTCGGAAATGAAGATAAACCTTCCATTATTTTTTTGGATAATCAATCTGTAAAAGCGCATCACAAAGTTTTTGGCGATTATTATTTATATTTTAATGAACCCGATGAAAATTTGTTTACTGAAAATGAAACAAATTTTGAAAAGCTTTTTAATAAGCCAAATAACAATGAATTTGTTAAGGATGCATTTCATGAAGCGATTATCAATGAAAAAAATCATGCAAAGCTAAAGGACAAAAAAGAGGGCACTAAATTTTCTCCCGTTTATTATTATGAAATAAAAGCATTGCAAAGCGAAAAAATCTATTTGCGACTTACAAATAGTAAAACCAATGAACCATTTCCTGAAAACTTTGAGCAAATATTTCAAATAAGAAAAAAAGAGGCTGATGATTTTTATGATGTCGTTATTCCTTCCAATGTTACTCCTGACCAAAAAAATATTCAACGCCAGGCTTTTGCCGGTCTTTTATGGAATAAACAATATTATCATTACGATATAGAAAGATGGATTAAAAATAGTGATGGAATAACACCTGTAACTGAAGAGCGTCTAAATGGCCGCAATTCTGACTGGCCTTATTTAAAAAACCAGGATGTAATGTCAATGCCCGATAAATGGGAATATCCCTGGTATGCAGCCTGGGACATGGCTTTTCATTGTATCTCTTTTGCATTAATCGATCCTGATTTTGCGAAGCACCAATTAATATTGTTGATGAGAGAATGGTATATGAATCCACAAGGACAGTTGCCGGCTTATGAATGGAATTTTGGCGATGTAAACCCTCCGGTACATGCTTTTGCTGCGTTACAGGTGTATAAAACTGAAAAAGAAATTTATGGAAAAAAAGACATAGAATTTTTGAAAAAGATATTTCAAAAGTTAATCATCAATTTTACATGGTGGATAAATCGTAAGGACACCAACGGTAATAGTATTTTTGAAGGAGGTTTTCTGGGCCTTGATAACATAGGCCTTTTCAATAGAAGTATGATGTTGCCGGGAAATATACTTCTAGAACAGGCAGATGGCACAAGCTGGATGGGCATGTATGCTCTTCGCATGATGGACATTGCTATTGAGATAGCCATGTATGATAAATCATTTGAAGATTCGGGCACAAAATTTTATGAACATTTTGTAATTATTGGAGAGGCGCTAAACGAAATGGGACTGTGGAATGAAGAAGATAAATTTTTTTACGATGTGTTATCTGTAAATAAATCAGATGCCATACCTGTAAGGATACGCTCCGCTGTTGGCCTTATTCCTTTATTTGCCGTAACGGTTATTGAAAAATTCCACTTAGATAAGCTTCCTGATTTTACAAAACGAATGCAATGGTTTCAGCATTACCGAAGAGAAAACAATAAATATCTTCCCAGTCAGGATAAAAGCAATGAAGATTGTATTTTATTGTCAATGGTAAGTAAAGAAAGACTAATGTTCATTCTTGAAAGAGTGCTGGATGAATCCGAATTTCTTTCTGATGGAGGAATTCGTGCACTCTCCAAATGTTACTACCAGAATCCTTATTCATTGGATCTGGTTGGCACAGAATATTCTATTCAATATGATCCCGGGGATTCAACATCAGGAATGTTTGGCGGAAACTCAAACTGGCGCGGACCTGTATGGATGCCGCTGAATTTTCTTTTCATTCATGCCATAAAGATCTATGGATATTTTTATGAAGATGATTATAAAGTTGAATGTCCCAGAGGGTCAGGAACTTATCTTACGCTTACAGAAGTTGCAAAAGAAATAACAAGACGCCTGCTTGGTATTTTTGAAAAAAATGAACAAAACGAAAGATTGACAAATGGGCCATACAATTGGTTTTACCAGAGAGAAGAAAACAGCGACCTTGTTTTATTTCATGAATATTTTCATGGAGATAATTTAAGAGGCCTGGGGGCAAGCCATCAAACAGGGTGGACAGCGCTGGTTGTAAATTTATTTTATGATATGAATAATCAGGCCATGATTTAATATTTTCAATTGTCACCAGGTTTATCATAATAATCTTTACCAAATCCGTAATCGGCACAACTTCATCTTTGATACCTTTGCCATAAATTCTCAAGAGAAGATAAATGGCGCACAATCACCACCATCATAATCACGATCATGAAATAAATTCCGGAGAAATAAGTATTGCATTTATTATTGGCATAACTCTTAATTTATTATTTGTAATTGCGGAAGTTGTAACAGGTATTTTAAATAACTCAATGTCACTTCTTACCGATGCCGGTCACAATCTTAGCGACGTGGCCAGTCTTGCATTGTCTCTGCTGGCATTTCGCTTAGCAAAAAAAAAATCAACAGAGAAGTTTACTTATGGATATAAAAAATCAACGGTACTCGCAGCATTGTTTAATGCGGTTTTTTTATTGATTGCAATTGGTATTTTGGGTTTTGAATCTGTTCATCGTTTATTAAATCCCGCTATGGTAAAAGGTAATATAATTGCCTGGATTGCGGGTGCAGGTATTGTTATAAATGTGGTAACTGCGTTAATGTTTTTTAAAAACAGGCATTCAGATCTTAATATTAAAAGCGCTTACTGGCACATGATGAGTGATGCACTGGTTTCCGCAGGTGTTGTTGCAGGAGGTATTTTAATAGTATATACAGGTTGGAATTGGGTTGATCCTGTAATAGGTCTTATTATTATGATTGTAATTTTGATTGGTACCTGGTCGTTGCTTGCAGATAGTTTTCGGTTATCAGTTGATGCGGTACCACCCGATATTGACATACATGAAATAAAGGGAATAATTAATAAATATGAAAATGTAGCCGATGTACACCATATTCATATCTGGGCATTGAGCACAACAGAAAATGCCCTCACTGCGCATATTTCTTTAAAGGATGCTTTAAGCTTTAAGGAGAAAATGGATTTAGTTCAAAATCTGAAGCATGAGTTAATGCATCATAAAATTCATCACAGTACCATTGAAATAGAAACTGAATTATCGGGCTGTGAACAAAAAGATTGTTAGAGTAATTTTTGTATATAAATTATAAACGGAATCGTATAAGCATGCCAGTTATAAATAATATAGGAAATTTTTTCTGGAAAATATTTAAAGCAATTTTTGTTAGGAAAAAGGATTGTTGTAAATAGTTTTTACTTACATTAGATTCTTTCTGATTAGATAAATAGCATGGAAATATACAATATAATTACAGTTATTATTTTACTTACAGCTACTTTTGGTTACCTCAACCACCGGTTTATTAAGCTCCCGGGTGCTATTGGTATTATGCTTATTTCTCTCATCGCTTCATTGGCTGTAATAGGATTAGATAAAATTTTCCCGCAATTTTTTACAAACACCATTGCTTCAATCGGTGTTATAGATTTTAATACGGTGGTGTTAAAAGTAATGCTCAGTTTTTTATTATTTGCAGCAGCCATCAATATTGACGTAAAAAAATTAAAAAACGAAAGAAAGGCAATTATAACTTTTTCTACCATCAGTATTTTAATATCAACAATTATTGTAGGTGTTCTCTTTTATATTACTACTTCACTATTTGGCCTGCATGTAAACTTTTTATATTGCCTTTTATTTGGAGCTTTAATTTCACCTACAGATCCAATTGCAGTAGTCGGCATTTTAAAAAAAGCTAAAATTCCTTCTTCATTAGAAACCAAAATAAGTGGCGAAAGCCTGTTTAATGATGGAGTTGGAGTGGTATTATTCATTACCTTTTATGAAATTGCAAAAATTGGTTTGTCAAATATTTCGGTATGGGATATCGCGTGGCTCTTTATTAAAGAAGCAGGTGGTGGCTTGCTCTTAGGATGGCTCTTAGGATACCTGTGTTTTTATATGCTCAGATCAATTAATAACTATGTGGTAGAAGTTATGATTACGCTGGCTACCGTCATGGGAGGGTACGCCCTTGCTGAACAACTGCATGTTAGCGGTCCGCTCGCTATGGTTATGGCAGGTTTAATTACAGGTAATAAAAGCTTTGATACCGGGGTAAGTGATCTTACAAGAGATTACCTGACTAAATTTTGGGAAATGATAGACGAAGTAATGAACGCGATATTATTTCTACTAATAGGCTTTGAAATGTTGATAGTACCTTTTAACCTGACATTGTTGTGGATGGGATGTATAGCAATTGTGATTGTTCTTTTTGCAAGGTTTCTATCAGTCTCACTGCCTATAATGGTTTTAAAAAGAAAAAGTTCTTTTGAAAATAATGCAATTCCGATTCTTACCTGGGGAGCTTTACGAGGTGGAATTTCCGTTGCATTGGCGTTATCTCTTCCAAAGTATATGTATGGAGAAATGTTCGTTTCGATTACTTATATTGTAGTATTGTTTTCAATCGTTTGCCAGGGGCTTACTATTGGGAAATTTGCAAATAAACTGGCTGATTTGAAACCTTCTTTTCGTAAACCTGCACTCAGAGAAACGAATTAATGACATCGTAGCTTTCAGATATTTTGTTTTGTTATTCCGTTACTCTAATTTTGCAAGCAACCAGGCGGATTTGTTTATTGTTCGGCCGGTAAAATGCCTTCGCTGGCGAATGTCTCTTTACAACTGAACTAATAAACGAAAAAATTCTGAACATTCTCCAGGATTTTCAAATTTCGTTTACTTTTTCAATTTATTATTTTGACACTGCCGGTAGTTTTGGCATTTGCATCGATATAACAGCTTTTTAATGTATAAATATTTTATATGAAAAAAACTATTCAAGAATGTCTTAATGAACGTATTCTAATTATTGATGGTGCAATGGGCACCATGATACAGCGTTATAAATTAGAAGAAGCAGATTATCGCGGAGAACGATTTAAAGACTGGCATAAGATATAAAAGGCAATAATGATTTGTTATGTATTACACAGCCGCAAATTATTAAAGCAATTCATAAAGAATATCTTGAAGCCGGTGCAGATATTATTGAAACAAATACTTTCAGCAGCACTTCCATTGCGCAGGCAGATTATAATATGCAATCATTGGCGTATGAAATAAATTTTGCAGCTGCAAATTGTGCAAGAAAGGCAATTGAAGAATTTACTGTCAGAAGTCAATAATCGGAAATGAAAAATTTGTTGCAGGTGCTATTGGCCAATGAATAAAACATTATCTTTCACCCGATGTAAATAATCCGGGCTTTCGTGCTGTAACTTTTGATGAAGTTGTTGATGCATATTACGAACAGGTAAAAGGCCTTGTTGATGGCGGTGTAGATCTGCTTTTAATTGAAACAATATTTGATACACTTAATGCAAAAGCTGCCATCTTTGCTATAAAAAAATATTTTAGAGATACAGGTAAGAATGAACTTGCCAATTATGATCAGCGGAACTATTACTGATGCAAGTGGAAGAACTTTAAGCGGCCAAACACTGGAAGCATTTTATATTTCCGTTTCGCATGCAAAACCATTAAGTATTGGTTTGAATTGTGCTTTAGGTGCAAAAGAAATGCGTCCGCATATTGAAGAGTTAGTCAAATAGCAAGTTGTTATGTTTCTGCATATCCAAATGCAGGTTTACCAAATGCAATGGGTGAATATGATGAGCAACCTCATGAAACCGCACATTTTATTGAAGAATGGGCAAAAGAAGGATTTGTAAATATTGTTGGCGGTTGTTGCGGTACAACACCGGATCATATAAAAGCATATTGCAGAACATGTAAAAAAATTTGAACCAAGAAAATTACCTGATATGTTGAAGAAACATTGAGTATATTAATATGTAAATAATTAAATGAGTGAACATAATATTATAAAACCTTCATGCGGCTTTCAGGTTTAGAACCTTTAATCGTTCGCCCTGAATCAAATTTTGTAAATATTGGTGAACGAACAAATGTTACTGGTTCAAAAAAATTTGCAAGGCTTGTACGAGAAGAAAAATATGAAGAAGCATTAAGTGTTGCAAGACAACAGGTAGAAAGTGGCGCACAGGTTCTTGATGTAAATATGGATGATGCATTGCTGGATGGCGAAAAGGCAATGACAACTTTTTTAAATCTTTTGCAAGCGAACCTGATATTGCAAACATTCCTGTAATGATTGATTCTTCTAAGTTTGAAATTATTGAAGCAGGTTTAAAATGTGTGCAGGGAAAATGTATTGTAAATTCTATTTCATTAAAAGAAGGAGAAGAAAAATTTTTAAATCAGGCTTTCATCTGCAAAAGGTATGGTGCTTCTGTTATTGTAATGGCTTTTGATGAAAAAGGACAGGCAGATACAAAGCAGAGTAAGGTTGACATTTGCAAACGGGCTTATAAAATTCTTACTAAAAGTTGCGGTTATGATCCGCAGGATATAATTTTTGATCCAAATATTTTTGCAATTGCAACAGGCATTGAAGAACATAATAATTATGGTGTTGATTTTATAGAAGCAACACGTGAAATAAAAAAGTGATGCCGCTTACAAAAGTAAGTGGTGGTGTAAGTAATCTTTCCTTTTCATTTCGTGGTAATGAGACTGTGCGTGAAGCAATGCATTCCGTTTTTTTATTTCATGCTATAAAAGCAGGTATGGATATGGGCATTGTAAATGCAGGCCAGTTACTGGTTTATGATGAAATAGAACCTGAATTAAAAAAACTTTGCGAAGATGTTATTCTTAACCAGGAATGAAGATGCAACAGAAAAATTAATTGCCTTTGCTGAAACGGTAAAAGCAAAAGGCAAAGTAAGTAAAAGATGATGCATGGAGAAATGAATCTGTTGAAAAGAGTTTAAGCCATGCGTTAGTAAATGGCATTACAGATTATATTGATGTTGATACGGAAGAAGCAAGACAAAAATATCCAAAGCCACTTGATGTAATTGAAGGCCCGTTAATGGATGGAATGAATGTAGTTGGTGATCTTTTTGGAAGTGGTAAAATGTTTTTGCCGCAGGTTGTAAAAAGCGCAAGAGTGATGAAAAAAAGCGTGGACTATTTATCTCCTTTTATTGAAGCAGAAAAAGAAAGAACAAAACAAGCCAATATTGAAGCAGGGATAATAAATGTAGAAGGCCGGGCCCTGCAAAAATTTTAATGGCTACTGTAAAAGGCGATGTACATGATATTGGTAAAAATATTGTTGGTGTTGTGTTGGGTTGTAATGGTTATGAAATAATTGATCTGGGTGTAATGGTTCCTGCAGATAAAATTTTAGAAGCTGCCAAAGAGAAAAATGTTGATATGATTGGTTTAAGCGGATTAATTACGCCATCACTTGATGAAATGGTGCATGTTGCAAATGAAATGAAACGCAATAATTTTGAGATTCCTTTAATGATTGGCGGCGCTACTACTTCACGTATACATACCGCCGTTAAAATTGCACCTGAATTTGATAATGGCGTTGTTCATGTGCTGGATGCATCAAGAAGTGTTACCGTTGCGGGAAGCTTTTAAATAAAGAGACCAAATCAACTTTTCTTTCGGAAATAAAAACAGAATACGATAAATTAAAAACAGATTTCGGGAACAAAAGATCAGCAAAAACATTATTAACTTTTGAAAAGGCGCAACAAAATAAGACATTAATTGAGTGGAAAAATTTTATTCCTGTTCAACCAACTTTTACAGGAACAAAAGTTTTTGAAGATTATGATCTTAATGAAATTTATAAATATATTGATTGGCAACCATTTTTTATTGCATGGGAAATGCATGGAAAATTTCCACAAATTTTATCAGATGAAAAAATTGGAGAAGCAGCAACCAAGTTGTATGATGAAGCTCAACTTTTTTTAAAAAAAATAATTAAGGAAAAATGGTTAACCGCAAAAGGTGTTATAGGATTTTGGGAAGCAAATACAATTGGTGATGACACTGTTGAAATAAAACTAAATGACGGTAAAAATATCAGGCTTGAATTTTTGCGTCAACAAATGACGAAAGCTCCCGGACAACCAAATATTTCGTTAGCTGATTTTATAAAACCAGGCCCATCTCCACAAACCACACACCAACCCAGTTTCAAAGAAAGACTTGATCTAAGTTCCCCCTTCGGTGGAGAGGGGGCTGACTTCATTGGTGCATTTGCGGTTTCCATTCATGGTATTGAAGAACACATAAAAAGATTTGAATCTGAGTTTGATGATTATAATAAGATAATGTTACAGGCACTGGCAGACAGGCTTGCAGAAGCATTTGCGGAAGTATTACATGAAAGAACAAGAAAAGAATTTTGGGGTTATGTAACGGATGAACATTTATCTGCCGAAGAATTGATTGAAGAAAAATATTTGGGAATTCGCCCGGCTCCGGGTTATCCTGCATGTCCTGATCATACAGAAAAATATAAACTTTTTGAATTACTTAATGCAACTGAAAATGCAGGAATTACTTTAACGGAATCGCTGGCAATGTATCCTGCTTCATCTGTATGCGGCTGGTATTTTGCTCATCCTGAAAGTAAATATTTTGGAGTAGGAAAAATTGCAAAAGACCAGGTAGAAGATTATGCAAGACGAAAAAATATGCCGATAGAAGAAATAGAAAGATGGTTAAGGCCGCAGTTGGATTATGATATTTAATCAGGCTATCCTCCAATTATTTTTTTCATGCTTTGAGCTTCCCTGGCATCTTTCAGACCTTTTGCCAGGTATACAACTACAATAATTTTTACAAGAATCCCTTTATAAATATAGGTTGGATCGAAAATAGAATCGCCTACCCATAAAAGAATATAAATTATCAAAGCATACATTATAGCAGTATATGGTTTTTGTTTTGTCCATAAACCTAATACAAAAAATATTATCGCTACCAGTGTTGTCATTGCAGTTGTTATCCATGCGGCATTTCCATGAGATGTAAAAATTGTAAATAATCCCAATAGCAATTGCAAACCTGCTAAAAAAAATAATGTATTTCTTGCCTGTCGTATATTTTTATCATACCCTTCAAGTGAGAATTCATCATCGTTAAATATGGTTTCGGTATTAGTATTCTCCGTAATATTTTCTTTATTGTTTTCCATTGTTGATATTTAATTTTACAATTATAATATTATAAACGAAATTTTATGCGAATCATTACTTATAACGTAAATGGAATTCGTGCTGCAATAAAAAGAGGTTTTATTGAATGGCTTAAAACCGATCCGGCAGATATCGTTTGTATACAGGAGGTAAAAGCACATGAAGACAGATATAGACCGTATTGCTATTGAATCTGCCGGCTATAGACCTTACTTTTTCTTAGCTCAAAAGAAAGGATATAGCGGCGTGGGGATTTTAACTAAAATAGAGCCCGATAATGTAGAATACGGACATGGCAGAGAACAAAGTGATTTCGAGGGAAGAGTACTGAGAGCGGACTTTGGTGATATTACCTTAATAAATGCATACTTCCCTTCGGGTACAACCGGCGAACCGAGACAATCTTATAAATACATTTGGCTTGATGAATTTCTTGATTACCTAGATGATCTCCGCAAAACAAAAACGAAAATAATTGTATGCGGTGATTATAATATTGCGCATAAAGAAATTGATATTCACAATCCTGTTTCCAATAAAAAAACATCCGGTTTCTTACCGGAAGAAAGAGCATGGTTTGATAAATTTTTTAATAATGATTTTGTTGATGGCTTTCGTCATCTTAATAAAGAGCCGGATCAATATACATGGTGGAGCGTGATGAGACCCAGTGTACGACTTGAGAATAAAGGCTGGAGAATAGACTACATCAATGTTTCAACAAATCTTCGTGATTTAATTACTGGTGTAAAAATTTTGCCTGAAGTAAAACACAGTGATCATTGTCCTGTATATCTTGAATTTAATCCTTAAATATGTTTGTTTATAATATCACGATAAAAGTTGATAATAATATTGAAGAAGAATGGTTGCGTTGGCAAAAAGAAATTCATATACCTGAAATACTTGCAACTGGCTTTTTTTATGATCATCGTTTTTTTAAATTGCTTGATCAGGATGAAGATGAAGGAAAAACATATGTTATTCAATACTTTTCGTTGGAAAGAAAGGATTACGAAGAGTACATTCACCATCATGCATCGGATTTGTGTGAAAAAGCTTTTTTAAAATGGGGAAGTCAATTTATTGCCTTTCAAACGCTTCTTAAAACAATATAATAATTGTTAGGGTAAGTTTTATTATTTCATTTCTCATATAACTACTTTCTTTAAAATCCTTTGCTGTAAAGGGTTTTAGAAGATATTTGTGAATTTATTTAGGCATTAATTTTTTAAAAATATTAATTTTTTTTATTAATTTTTTTTCATGATTAATTTAAAACCTTTGCCAATTGCGGATTTCAGCAAAAGAAGTGTAAAAAAAAAATTGTAAAAAATTTTGTTACAATGAAAAACCTTATATATTTGTTGCAGTTAAAAAATCAAATAAATTACTATGAACAAAGCTGAACTAATCGCCAAAATGGCTGATGATGCTGGAATTACCAAGACACAGGCAAATGCTTCTTTAGATTCTTTTGTAGAAGCTGTAACTAAAACTTTAAAAGGCGGAGGAAAAGTTACGCTTGTCGGTTTTGGTACTTTTTCTGTAAGTAAAAGAGCTGCCCGTAATGGTCGCAATCCTCAAACAGGAGCCGTTATTAAAATTAAAGCTAAGAAAGTAGCAAAATTTAAGGCAGGAAAAGAATTATCAGCTAAAGTCTGATTGTTGGTAAAATTTTTCAAAGCAAGATGCATTGATGTATCTTGCTTTTTTTTATGCGGTCGTTTGAAATCGCAACATATAGTAATCATATTTAAAAATAAATTTGTATTTATGGGACGTGGAGATAAAAAAACAAAAAAAGGGAAAATATTTAAAGGTTCTTTTGGAAAATCCAGGCCTTCAAAACATGTTGAAGCAGCAAAAAAAACTGCGGCAAAATCCGCTGAAAAAAAGTAAACTTCATTTAGGGAGCAAGTCTTTCAATTATCCATGATCCGTTTTTATTAATAGTATATTGTAAACGATCGTGAAGCCTGCCAGTGCGGCCTTGCCAAAATTCTATAAGTGTTGGGTTTAAAATATATCCACCCCAGTTAGCGGGCCTTGGAATATTTTGAGATTGAAATTTCTTTGTATAAACGGAAACATTTTTTTCAAGTACTGCCCTGTTTTTTATAACCTTGCTTTGTGGCGAACTCCATGCACCAATGCGGCTTTCTATGGGACGTTTTGAAAAATATTCATCACTTTCATTTTCGCTTATTTTTTTTATTTCTCCTTCTATTCTTACCTGCCTCTCTAATTCTTTCCATAAAAAAACGAGGCATCCATAAGGATTATCATGTATTTGATTTCCTTTTTTACTGTCATAATTTGTAAAAAACACAAACCCGGTTTCTTTAATATCTTTTAATAAAACAATACGTGCAGAAGGTTTTCCATTGGTTGTACTGGTGGCAAGCGTCATGGCATTTGGTTCTTCAATTTTGCTATCAATTGTTTCCCGCCACCATTTTTCAAACTGTTTTATTGGGTTACTATCAACATCTTTTTCTAAAAGAGATTGCAAACGATAATCTTTTCTTATGGTCGACAGTTCAGTAGTTATCTGCATTATAATCCGGAATTTTTTTGAATAAAATGAATTCACAAATTTAGCAAACGAAAAATTTATATTTTGATCAATAGATACGAAGAGAATTATCATCAATAAAAGTGCGAAAAAAAGCATCTCACGAGAGATGCTTAAAAAGGTATTTTATAAATTTCATCCTAACAGGTGATTCTCCAAACGTGCTTTTAACCTTAGCTTTTCTTCTTCGCAAATAGAGAGTTTGCTTTCAAGTTCACTAAGACGAATAAGGCGCATTTCAAGCGCTATATCTTTTTTATTAAGTTCAATCATCCTGGTTCGCAGATTATCTGCTTCACTTTGTTGTTGGACATATTCTTTTTGTAGCATCGAATATTTTTCACGGACGGTTATTTCGGAAAGTAGTAATTGCTCCAGCTCTTTTTCACGTTCTGTTGATGCTATAAGCTGCTTTTGTAAAAGTGTTAATTCAGTTTCTAAAGAATGTATATCATGTAATCTTGCTTCATTATCACTTTGCAACTGAGCCGAGCGTGAACTATTTTCCTGCAAGTCTTTTAGCTTATTTTCTGCTTCATTCAGCATTTGTTTGGTAAGGTCAAGTTCGTTTTCAAGTTTTTCTTTCGCTTCGTTTTCTTCAAAATACATTTCTTTCCAATCTTCTTCTTCCTGTGGTTTTAAAATAGTTTCAGCTGTGTCTTTTGATATATTTAAATCTTCAAGCATCTTTAAACGCTGTTGAAATTTTGTAAGTTGTATCTGATAAAATGTATTACTATCCTCAACAGATTGGACTTTGGTGTTTAATACTTTTAGCGTATCCTTTGGCACAGGGCCTGTTTGTGGTTGTGTATGATTTTTAAAAGAGCCTAAAAAATATCTTTTATCAACGGGCAAAAATTCGTAAGAGCTTACGATCATGCGGTAAGCAAATATTACACAGGCAATAAGAGTAATAAGGGATACTATCCACCATATCCACATAAGCATGTTCTTTTTTAAAAAACAATAATGAAAAATAATCTTTATTTCCGGGGATTATATCCTGAAGGATTTCATAGGTATTGATCACTGAATTTAGGGTTTGTAAAATCAGCTGTTGAAAAAGTAAAGTGTAAATTAAGTAAATATTATCCAGATACCAAAGTTCCTACTTTTTCTCCCGCAACTACACGAAGTAAAGTGCCTGAAGTGTTCATATCAAAAACAATAATCGGAAGTTGATTTTCCATGCAAAGTGTAAAAGCGGTCATATCCATGACCTTTAAATTTTTGGCTATACATTCCGCAAATGTTATGGTCTCAAATTTTTTAGCTTGTTTGTCTTTTTCCGGATCTGCAGAATAAATACCATCTACCCTTGTGCCCTTTAAAATAACATCAGCTTTTATTTCAATTGCTCTTAATGAGCCCGCTGTATCTGTTGTAAAATATGGATTTCCGGTTCCTGCACCAAAAATTACCACCCTGCCTTTTTCCAAATGCCTTATAGCTCTTCTGCGAATATAAGGCTCTGCAATCTGTTCCATTTTAATGGCGCTTTGCAGCCGGGTATAAACGCCTACTCTTTCGAGTCCGCTTTGCAAAGCCATTCCATTAATAACAGTTGCCAGCATACCCATATAATCTCCCTGTGCCCGTTCAATGCCTGTCTCAGCTTCATTCATGCCGCGATAAATATTACCGCCACCAATTACGATAGCTACCTGTACACCTAATTCTGTTATTAGCTTTATGTCCTGGGCGTATTGCGAAATTACCTGTGAATCGAGGCCGAAATTATTATCACCCATTAAAGATTCACCGGAAAGTTTGAGAAGAATTCGTTTGAACCTGGGAAGCATGTGCAGAAATGAAATTTTTGTTTAGCGGGGCGAAGATAGTGGATTTATATTTCGCAGAAACTTCAATTTCATTTTATGTGTATAATAAAAAAGAGCTGCAAAATGCAACTCTCTTTTATAAAATATAATTTTAACGCAACTAGGCTCCTAATGCGACTCTTTTAAATTCGGTGACTTTTAAATCTGCGTCTATGCTTTTCAGGTAGTCTGCTACGGATTTATTGTTGTCTTTTACGAAAGCCTGTGCCAATAATGTGCTTTCTTTAAAAAATTTATTGATCTTACCCATTGCAATTTTTTCAGCCATTTCTGCAGGTTTACCTTCAGCTTTTACCTGTTCAATAGCAATATCCTTTTCACGGGCAATTGTTTCTGCAGGCACAGAAGCCTGGTCAATAGCAATAGGATTCATCGCTGCAATTTGCATAGCCACATCTTTACCTGCCTCTTCAGCATCTTTATTTAAACCAACTAATACACCCATTCTGTAAGAACCGTGAATATAAGCGGCCACATAAGGGGCTTCAATTCTTTCAAACTTTGAAACACTTATTTTTTCACCAATCTTTGCCACCTGCTCATTTATTTTATCTGAGACTAATTCGCCGGCAATTTTTACTTTGTTAAGCTCTTCTATGCTTTTTACGTTATTAGCAATGGCAGCATCCATTATAGATTGCGCAAATTTTATGTAATCAGCATTTTTGCTTACAAAGTCCGTTTCGCAACTTACATTGATAATATATCCTGTTTTGTTGTCCTTTGATGTTTGCGCTATCACAACTCCCTCTTTAGCTTCCCTGTCTCCACGAAGTGCTGCTACTTTTTGCCCTTTTTTTCTTAAATAATCTATTGCTGCTTCAAAGTCGCCATCAGATTCTGTTAATGCTTTACGGCAATCCATCATTCCGGCGCCTGTTTGCTGCCTTAATTTATTTATGTCTGTTGCTGTTATTGTTGTTGTCATACCTATATTATCCCTAAAGGGATTAATTTTTTAAGTGAATAATATTTTTATATTTTCCTCAAACCCTGTGTGGCATGGGTTTATCTCCGTCCGCCCGGTCCGCCTGGTCTGTTTCCGCCCGGTCCTGCACTTGCAACACGGCGTTTTTGAGGGCCCGCTGGTCCCCGGCCTTTACCACCCGCTGGTCCGCTACCTCTGCGACGTTCTTTTTCTTCGTCATTGCCTAAGTCAAATTTTATAGCATCCCTGCCGGTATCATCAGAAGTGTCATCGGTTTCTTCTGCCTTTTCAGCTTGTCTTTCTGCAAGACCTTCTGCAATTGCAGCAATGATATAATTAGTGATGATTGCAATTGATTTTGTAGCATCATCATTTGCAGGAATCGCGAAATTCAACTTTATTAGGATCACAATTGGTATCAACCATTCCAAAAGTTGTAATGCCAAGACGTTTTGCTTCTGCCAAGTGCAATGTGTTCATGGCCAATATCCACCATAAATAAAGCTGCAGGTAACACGGCTAATCTGTGCAATACCGCCTAATACTTTTTCCATTTTTTCTTTATCACGGGTTAAGAGTAAGGCGTTCTTTTTTTGTAAGGCTATCGAGCGCTTCCATCATTCAAGCATTTTTTCAATGCTCTGCATTTTCTTTACGCTTTTACGTACTGTATTGAAGTTGGTAAGCATACCTCCCAACCAACGTTCAGTTGCAAAAGGCATATTTACTCGTTTTGCAGCATTCGGTTACAATTTCTTTTGCCTGCTTTTTTGTAGCAACAAACATTATTTTCTTGCCACTTTTTGCAATCTGATTTTAATGCTGCAGAAGCTTCCTGTAAACCTTCAACTGTTTTGTTGAGGTCAATAATGTGAATACCTTTTTTTTCAGCAAAAATGTAAGGCAACATTTTAGGATTCCACTTCTTTTTCAAATGACCAAAGTGAACACCTGCTTCGAGAAGTTGCTGTTGTAATGAAGTGTTATTTTCCATTTATTTTGTATTTAGTTGTTTGTAATTTATTCAAGTTCATAGCTGATAGTTCAAGCTCAAGCAAACATTGTACTCATTTTGCAACTAAAGCAATATGTTATCTTTTACTGAACTGGAAGCTTCGTCTTGCTTTTTTATGACCTGATTTCTTACGCTCAACAGACACGCGGATCACGTTTTAAGTAACCAGCTGCTTTTAATGCAGGGCGTATTCAGGATTTACCTGTAGCAAAGCACGGGCAATACCCAGTTTTGCTGCTTCTGCCTGTCCTTTTACACCGCCACCGCGTGGCATTCACAACAACATCAAATTTATCTGCAGCTTCAATAGTTTTAAAGGCGCTTCTACCTGGTTCTGCAGGTAAACAAGCGAAAAATATTCTTTATAATCTTTTCCGTTAATGTTATGTTACCATCGCCTTTTGAAAGAAAAACACGGGTAACAGCTTCTTTACGGCGACCAACTGCATTTTTTTGTTTTTCCATTATTTTAATTTTATTTCCCTTCAGGGGATTAGAAGAGTTAAAATTTGAAGTTTTAGGTTGTTGTGCAGTATGCGGATGTTCAGAACCGACATACACAAATAATTTTTTATACATTTTTCGGCCAAGACGATTTTTAGGCAACATACCTTTTACAGCTCTTTCAATAACAGCTTCAGGCCTGCGTTTTAAAAGATCTTTTGCAGTTTCTTCTTTTTAACCTCCAGGATAACCGCTGAAATTCATGTACATTTTGTCTTCTAGTTTATTACCGGTAAATTTTACTTTATCGCAGTTGGTAACAATAACATAATCCCCACAATCAACATGAGGTGTATAATAGGCTTTGTTCTTGCCGCGTAGAACAGCCGCGATCTTAGCACACATGCGACCAACGGTTTGATTAGTGCCGTCAACAACGTACCAGTTACGTTGTACGGTAGCCTCGTTCGCATGTTTTGTGGTGAAATGTAATTTGCTCATTATTTTTTTTTGTGGCCTCAGCTATACTTAAGCTAAAACCGGTTTATTTATTTACCGCTATCCCGGCAATTTTTTTAAGGAGTGCAAAGGTAGGGTGAAATGATACAAATAAAATCCAGTTTTTGATTATTTTTTTATACAATAGTTATAACTCATTGATAATCTATAAACAATTTGCTTATAAAAAATAATGGTTACTAATTTTAATAATTTTTAACTGTCAGTCAATAATTATTTCTATGGGTATTGTAGTAAAAAGCTATTTACTTATATATTTGTAAAAATTTTTACCTAATGAATGAATCACGATCTACTACTAATTATTGGCTTTACTTTTTTCTTTCAGCTATAGGAATAATTTTAATGCTAGTTTTTGTAAGAGAATTTTTTTGGATGGCGCTTCCTTTCGTAGTCACCTTTTTTGCAAAGGCGCTCAGAATTATGTAAAAAGTTTTTTAGAATTTTCTTCAGGAATTATTTCAAAACTTCATTGAGTTTATTAGTTAAATCGGCTCCCCGCAATGATGTTGCAATAACAATACCTTTGGGATCAATTAGAACATTATATGGAATCGCTTCTACGCCATATAAAACAGCGGCTTCGCTATTCCAGTATTTTAAATCACTTATTTGTTTCCAAACCAATCCATCATCTTTAACTGCTTTCAGCCAATCATTTTTATCCTTATCAAGCGATACTCCCAGCACAGTAAAATTTCTATCTTTAAACTGTTTATAAGTTGCCACCACGTTAGGGTTTTCTTCCCTGCAGGGTCCGCACCAACTGGCCCAGAAATCAACCAACACATATTTTCCCCGAAGAGAACTTAAGGTAAAAGGTTTGCCATTTACATCGGGCAACGTAAAATCAGGTGCAGTTTGCCCTTCGGTAATCAGCGAAGACGACGGTTGCTCCTGTGATTGACTTTGTTGTTGATTTTGAGAAGCAAGAAATTGCTGGAATTGTTTTGCAAGATCAGCTATAGAAGTTTGTTTTGGGAATTTTTTTTGCAATCCTTCGATAAGTGGTTTTAAACTATCAATCCCAATTTCCTGTGAATAACTAAAAGCAAACAAGGCAACGATAGGACTTTTAGTAGTATCTATATATTGATAGAGAAAATTTTTGTACCAGCTATCTGTTGTATTAAAATGATTCTGAGCCATAAGCGCAAGGCTATCATTTTTCTGTTCCTGAATTTCTTTTAGATTACGATCTTCTCCAATTAAAGTGGTGTGTATCGAATCCAACAGGATAATAAATTTTATAAGAGATGCATTGGCGGGTGTATTAAATCTTACAGATTGAAGCGTTGAATCTTTTACATCACCATTAAAATCAATTTCGGGTTCATCATTAATAAAAATATAACCGGCATTCTTTTCAAACCTAAGCCTGTAAAGGCCTTCTTCTGGTGCAACTGCCTTTACTTTAAAATTGCCTTTCGATTACTTCTGCCGTATCAAGTATTTGCGGAGGTTGCTGGTTAAATGAAATTTGTTCGAGATAAA
The DNA here is from genome assembly GCA_963788795.1 of uncultured Chitinophagaceae bacterium. Taxonomy (GTDB): domain Bacteria; phylum Bacteroidota; class Bacteroidia; order Chitinophagales; family Chitinophagaceae; genus Ginsengibacter. Next base: position 547,637 of record CAWBII010000015.1, on the reverse strand, counting down.
CTTTTTGATCCGCTGCGCCTTTTAATTCGCCATTCACAGTAAACATCCCTTTTTTTGCGGTACTGTTGCACGAGAATAGAACGAATGCACTTATAAAAACTAATATGCCTTTCATAGATTAAAATTATTGATTGAGTTTTTGATTGAGTATTTGATTTACAGCTTTCATATCCGCTTTCCCCTTACTTATTTTTTTTACTTCACCTGAAAATAAACCTATCAGGTTTTTTTTACCCTTTTTATATTCTGAAACCTTGTCCGGCATTTTTGATAAAACCTCATCAATCCAGTTGTTAAGAGAGTCATCACTTTTTTCCTGCAAAACATTTAGTTCCTGCGCTATTTCAATTGGTTCTTTATTTGGGAACTTTATCAAAGCGGGAAAAATTCTGGATGCTGCAACACCAAAGCTCACGCTTTCTTTTTCAACTATTTCTATAAGCTTTGCAAATGTTTTTGGAGTAATGCCAAGATCTTCAATTGAGGTATTACTATCATTTAAATAAGACTTAACGGGGCCTAAAATCCAGTTGGCAGCAGCTTTATAATTATTTGTATAATTTACGATATCTTGAAAAAAAGTTGCCGTTTCCCTGTCGTCACTCAAAACTTTAGCATCTGCTAACGGTAATGAATACTCGTTAATAAATTTTTTTTCTAATACTGCGGGCAGATCCGGCAATGATTTTTTTACAGATTCAATTTTTTCGTCAGTAATAAAAAATGGCGTTAAATCAGGTTCCGGAAAATACCGGTAATCATTGGCTTCTTCTTTGGATCGCAAAGAAAATGTAGTTCCGTTGGATGCATCAAAGCTCCTGGTTTGCTGTATAACCGGTTCATTATTTTCTACCAAATTAATCAATCGGTTTATTTCAAAATCAATCGCTCTTTTTACATTCCTGATAGAATTAAGATTTTTCACTTCTACTTTGGTGCCCAGTTTTTTTTCACCTCTTAATCTTATTGAAACATTTGCATCACAACGCATGCTTCCTTCTTCCATATTTCCATCACAAATTTGAAGATAACGTACAATCTTTCTTATTTCTGTTACATAAGCAAATGCTTCTTCTGCAGTATGCATATCTGGTTCAGAAACTATTTCAAGTAATGGAACACCGGCCCTGTTCAAATCAATACAGGTATAATTTTCATCATCATCGTGAATACTTTTTCCGGCATCTTCTTCCAAATGAATTCTGTTTAATAAAACATTTTTTTGAATTCCTTCAATATTGATAGTAACGTATCCATTTTTACAAATAGGAGTGGTATGCTGCGAAATCTGGTAACCTTTTGGAAGATCAGGATAGAAATAGTTTTTTCTTGCAAAATAATTTTCGCGAACTATATCGCAATTAAATGCGAGCCCCAGCTTAATTGCGTAGTCAATTGCTTTTTTATTCATTACCGGCAAAGTTCCGGGGTGTGCCAGGGAAACAGGGCTAACGTTAGTATTGGGTGCGCTACCAAACGTAGTGCTATCCCCACAAAACAATTTGCTTTTCGTTAGCAATTGAGTATGAACTTCCAGCCCGATAACTGCTTCGTATTTTTCTAAAGACGACATGGCTGCGAAGGTATGAAAAGACAATTCCAATTTTGCAGAAGAAAATATAAACAAAACAAAAGCTGCTTTTTATAGCAGCTTTTTTAAACCAAAAATCCGTGAGAAAATTTTAAGCTATTGGATCATTTATAAATCTTAGAGATCGGCGCTATTTAGTTTTTTTGGAATCTTTACTTCAAAGTTCATTTCAGAATTATTGCGGGTAGCCTTTATGTTATAATTTGTTTTATCTTCTGAATCATTTACCTGGTCCATTAATTCATCAACACTGCTTACTTTTTCGCCATTTACTGATGAAATAATATCATCTTTTTTCAGCCCGGCCTTATCAGCGGGAGAACCTTCTTCCACGTTTAAAATCTTTACACCACTGCCATTTTCTGTGTCTTCAATTTTTAAACCCAGTTTCGGTCTTTCATCATTATACCGGAATTTATAAAAGTTATTGTCCATTCTTGGCATAGGCGCCATTTTGAAATTAAAATCATTGTCTTTCATTCCAGGATTATAATTTTTATAAATAAAAGTTTTATTATTCGCTTTTGTTTCTCCCAATTTTATTTTCATATTCTTTGCTTTTGTTCCCCTTAAATAATACACCTTTACTTCATCACCTGCTTTATGAGATCTTTACAGCAGCCATTAAATCTTCCGGTGAAGCAATTTTTTTATCATCGAGTTTGGTGATGATATCTCCTTTTAGCAATCCTGCTTTTTCTGCTGCACTTCCCTTTACCACTTCATTTATTTTTACACCTTCACCTGATTTATCTGTTATCACTCCTAAAAAAGTATGAGGCGCAGCATTCTCCTCATCATTTTGGAAAACATCAAAATCCATTGAATGATCACCGGGCGCATATAAAAAATTATTTGAACTGCGATTCCTGGAATCTCTTTTCATTATTGTTACATCACCGTCATGATATTCTGATAATGGTTTTCCGTTTACAGTGATGCTATCTCCGTCTACCTGTATCGTCATTTTGTTATCCTTATCTCCATTTTGCCGGATAATAATTTCTTCAGTTTTTTTCTCTTTGGGAGCAGGGCTTTGAGCCAACAGTGTAGTTGTAAAGAAGCTTCCAACTATTAAAGTAGTCATCAAAAAAATATTCTTTTTCATTGTAAAAATTTTTAAATACGAAATGTTTAGTAGAACAAATGTAGTAACTTTTACTGAACTACGAAATCTTTCGCAAATAATTACTTTTGTTTAACAAAAATTGGTTGAATGTGGTAGGGAGAGTGTGTAAATTTTAACAGGTATTCCATCGATAATATCTTCTTTATTGAATTTCATACCTATTTTTTCAAGCACATTTATTGACGCGATATTTTCAATATGAGCCATGCCTGTTATAACTTCAATTTTTAAATCACGCAAGCCATATATTAAAGTATATTGTGCAGCCTCAGTGGCAAAACCTTTACCCCAGGCTGTTTTTAATAAACGATAACCAAGATCGGTTATGCCGGTTTCCGGTATATATTTTAATCCGCACCAGCCAATAAATTCATAATTGGACTTTGTATGTATTGCCCATCTGCCAAGGTTTAATTTATATTGAGGTAATATATTTTCTGTAAGAATTTTTTTTGCCTCTTCTTCATTTTTAAGAACAGGTTCGTGCACATATTTTACTATATCCGGATCGCTGTTTAATTTGTATATAAGAGGAGCATCTTCCTCAGTAAAACGTCTTAGTGAAAGTCGGGGAGTTTCAAAAATAATCATGATAGTTGCAAACTTATTATAAAAGGGAAACAAAATTTCAAAGACAAGACAAAGCCCATTTTGTATTTTTGTTTTATAAAGTTTTAAAATCTTTTTGTAAATAAATAATCATTTGATTTCAGTAAATTATTTAAAAATTGTATGATAAAATTCGTTCAATTAAAACAACGCTTCGATGTTATTCGGCTGCAAAATGAAATTTGTAAATTTCAATCAGCTTTGTGGAAACCTCATTATAACACCAAACATTATGAAGGAAACTGGACGACTTTGCAACTCCGCTCTATTAATGGAAACATCGAAAACAATGTTTCAATACAAGCATCAGCTTTGCACACAAATATGGCTTACAAGGATACTATTCTTTTGGAGAAATGCACCTATCTGCAATCTGTGATTAATTATTTTGAATGCGAAAAAATGGCGGTGCGTTTAATGAAACTACACGCTGGCGCTATTATTAAAGAACATACTGATTATGAGATGAATTTTGAAAAAGGAGAAGCGAGATTCCATATTCCAATACAAACTAATGAGGATGTTTCCTTTTTTATAGAAGATCAAAAAATTCCTATGAGCGAAGGAGAATGCTGGTACTTAAACTTATCACTAAAACATCGGGTAAATAATTTTGGCGATTCCAGCCGTATTCACATTGTTATTGATTGCAAAGTAAATGACTGGTTAATAAATTTAATAAATGAAGAAGCGGCACTAACGGAAGTGGTAGACGAAAATAGCGAAGTAAATAATTATAATACTTCGGATAAAATTAAAATTATACAGCAGCTTAGGCTGATGGGAACCCAAACATCTAAGGAACTGGCCGATAAGTTGGAAGCAGAAAATAATTAATTCTATTACACGGCAATTATATTGTTAATCTTATGTTTCCTAATTCTTCATACAATTGTAATACCGGCATCATGAAATCCGAAGTATTAAATTCCTGGTAATCTTCCTGAAATAATTTCTGCGGATGCTTTGCGTGAAACCGGCTTCGTTCAATTATTAACTTTTTAGTATCTTTTGTAATATTTAAACCGACAAAGCGAATAATTTTTTTTAAAACATTATCCATTCCTTCATTGTAGTTAAACAATAATGCATTCTTATCTGCTTTTGCTATCTCAATCATTTTTATAAAATAGCTCTCAAGTACATTTGTCATGTATGCATCCAGGTTAGTTTCATTTATCTTGTCTTTTGAAAACCCAAAAACCTCCGGTTCGATAAGGCCTGGAACAGACTGCATGCCCCTTTGTTTCTGATGTGAAAGAATGACTTCCTTTGGGTTTCTGTACAAAAGAATAAAAGGTACATTAGGAAATAAATTTCGCAGTTGTTTATAAAAATATAAATGCCAGCTGTCCGTTTTTATAAAAAGATGCTTTTCATTTTCGTTTCTTTTTCTGCCATAGAATTTAATTGCGGCACTTAAATAATTATTTATAATTTTTATATCAATAGAATTTTTATAAGGAAGCCGGAGCAACTCATCAAAAAACGGAACTTCAGAGAGCACAACATGGGTTTCGTCTGAACAAAGCAATTGAGAAAGAAGTGTAGATCCGCAGCGGGATACATGAAATATAACAGCAGATGGATTTGAAGTATTGATATTTTCCGACCATTCAGTCATGATTCCGAGATCAGAAATAACGTTATACGGTTTAATATTTTCACCAAACTTCCTGCAGGCTGAAATAGTATCATTAAAAAAAGGCTCCGTAAATTTTTTATTGTTTACGTATAACCAGTTGCATAATTTTCCTGACAATTTCCATGGAATCCAGTTTGCTAATTCATCTGGTTGGGAGGAATTCATAAAATTATTTACTTACGATTACCTGCAAATTATTCCTAATTCTCTTTCTACCCTTATGATTTCTTTTTGTTTAAGTTGTTTATTTGGCCGGCAAATAAACGTGGTTAATTTATCAGAATGTTTTTCGGTTAATCCATCAAGTGATTCAACGCAATTGTCGCTTATATAAAGTTCTTTGAGATTGGTAAGTTGTTCAACAGGTTTTATAGAAGATACCTGGTTGCATTGAACATATAATTGCTCCAGTTGGGTAAGCGCCTCAATGCCGTGTAAACTTCTAATATTATTATTAAACAGAAAGAGAGATTTTAAATTTGAATGATTACTTAGAACCTCAATGTTTTGTATTTTATGATGTGTAACAATTATTATAGATAGGTTGGATAAATATTGCAAGCCGCTTAAATTGGTCAGTTCAAACTGCATGTTTGGAAACGGAGCAGTGGGGCCTGTAAGCCGTACTGTTGGAATAGTAAATATCTTCTCTAACCCGATAACTGTTGGTTCATTTTGATCTCCTGTTACGTTTAAACTGAACGCCAGTTTCCATTGTGGCTCCAGGTTGTTCCACCAATTTGGCGGAATAATAAAATTTGTCAAATTTTTTTAATTGCGGCTTGGAAAAATTCCTTGTAAAGCAATTATGAAGTTAACTGCAAGATAAGGTTGTAAATTATTAAAAGGCTGGTTTGCTCCTGTAAGTCCAACTGCTCCTGCATTCATATTCACCTGGGTACCCGAAGTGTTATATTCCCTGTCAAGCGCACCCGTATTGCCTAAATAAGCACCGGTAGGATCTGATGTACTTCCTGCTTCTGAAGTGGCAACTAATGAATGGTTGTGTTGCGGTAAATTATTCACAAGTAATGTGGTGTTTTCTGAGCCCGATGATTGACCCTCAACATAGCTTGATAATCCCGGACCCTGGCCTGCGTGAACAGGCACTCTTCCACGAAAGTCAGGCAATGCAAAATTAGTTGTGCCATTACCACCATAAGTGGTACCTATTAACGAAAATAAAGCTGTGTTCTGAGAAATCGAAAGAAGCTGACCATCGCAAAAAGCATAACCTCTCGGTGCAAAGGTTGCAGCAAAAAGAAAAATAGCGGCAAGAAATGGCTGATCCATATATGTAAATATTAAGTGTGATAAATAAATTTTTTTTGTGAAACGAGTGCCCGTTCTTTATAATAACTCACTTGTTGTATTTGTGAATTTTTTGTAATCTTTATTTTGTTTTTTACAACAGACGTTGTATTAAAAGAAACTGGTTTTAAATTATTGCAATGTGCTACCAATAAATTGTCGGCACAATAATCTTTTGAGAGCTTGTATAAGGCATCTATTTCAAAGCGATTTAAACGGGCGATTTTTTTTAGTGAGCTATTATTTTCAAATAAGGTAACAACGACATCAGATGGTTTTGATACATTATTTTCCCAAAAAATCCAGGTCGGCTGGGCTATAATATTTTCCTTTGAAAAATAAATTACTTCTCCATTTTTATAGGCATGACCTTTTGCGATAGATAGAACATTGCTTTTTTGAAGATCAGATAAAGTATAAAACTTTTGACCACCATATTTTTTCCAAAATGATTCCCAATTTTTTTGCAGGTCTTCTTTTTCGTTTATTGCGGGAAGATGCCTGACAGCGGGTTTAAATGCAGAGCCTGCAGATAAGATGGCAAAGCTGGTTAAAAAATTTCTACGGCTGTTTGAATAAATCTGCATGTTTATAATTTGATTAATTTTTCTGTAAATAAATCGCTTCCTTTTTGTATTTGCAGCAAATATATTCCGGAAGAATAATTGGTTATATCTATTGTTTGATCTTCCGAGCCATTTAAAATTTTACTCATAATTCTTCGTCCATTAGCATCTATAACTGAATAACTAATTTTATTATTACCAGTTGTTTCAACATAAAGATGGTACAAGCCATTACCGGGATTATTGGTTATATAATAAAAACCGGATCGTAAAAATTTAACGGGAACAACTGCGGAGTAAGTCGTTTTATTATCCACATCAATTTGAGCAAGCCTGTAAAAGTTTTGACCTGTAAGAGGATTCAAATCATTGAACTGATAATTCTCCTGTATGGCGGTGTTAATATTTCCATTTACAAACCCGATTGTGTTCCAATGAATGCCGTCTGCGCTTCTTTGAATTTCAAATCCTTTGTTATTAATTTCTGTTGAAGTCTGCCAGTTTAAAATAATTTCTTTATCATTTTTACGGGCAGTAAAATTGGTAATTTTTACTGCTAAAGTTCCGGTGCCGGTAATAGTTAAAGGATCAACACCGGTGCATGTTTGGCCCGTAACCGGAGTCCAGTCGCATGAACTGGGGGTGGACGGAGGCAGAGCAGTATTACAGGAATTTTGAAAATACGGTTGGCCATCGAACGCAAGTACCCAAAGATTGTCTGGTGTTAGCCAATATACATCTACTTGTACACCGGGAATACCTTCTACCGTTCCCGTACTTTCGTAGGCAGGTTTTCCATCAATATCACCAATAGAATTTAGGGTAATGTTCCCCGTTATGCATTGACCGGAAACGATAACAGTCTGCGCTTTAGGTGAAGTAATATGAAAGAAAATAAAAAGAAGGAGGTAAAATAAATTTTTCATAATCTGACTTTAGGAGCAAAAATTTATTAGACACTTCAAGGTAGAAAAAAATAAGAAAGTCTGCAAATAAAAAAATGAAACTGCAAAATCAGGAATGCGGCTATAATTTACTGGAGTAATGATTTTACTTTTTCGATTACCTCATTTAGTTTAGATGCATCCTGTCCTCCTGCAGTGGCCAATGTTTTCTGGCCACCACCACCGCCTTTAATTAAAGGAGCAATATATTCTTTAATAATTTTTGGAGCTTCGAGATTCTTAGCTGCAGCTACATTGTACATCGAGCATAACGGCAACATTTGGTTTGCCATCAACAACTGCCACCAAAACAATTACATAATTAGTCAAGTCATTTTTTAAAGAGAAGCAAATCTTTTTTAGAGCATCTGCATTCAGGAACATCAACTTATCTGCCCGATAAAATTTACATCATTAATTTTTTCAACTTTTTGTAACAGATCATTTTTTATTGATAACAATTGTTTTGCTTCCAGCTTTTCCAATTGTTTTTTTAGATCGGTGTTTTCGTTAATAAGATTTTCAATTCCTTTATTAATATCTTTTGGATTTTTTAATGTTTCCCGGATGAAATGCATAGTTCATCAAATTCTTTCTGAATATAATCTTCAGCGGCTTTGCCACTTAATGCTTCAATTCTTCGAATACCTGCACCCACGGCAGTTTCAGTGATAATTTTAAAAAAACCTAATTCGCCTGTATTACCAACATGTGTGCCGCCGCAAAGCTCAATTGAATACAATGGATCAATGGTTACTACGCGAACAGTATCACCATATTTTTCACCAAACAAAGCCATAGCACCTGTTTTTAATGCTTCTTCTTTTGGCATTTGTTGTATTATAACGGGAATGTTTACACGAATTTTTTCATTTACTATTGATTCAACTTTTTTAATTTCTTCATCAGTCACTTTTGCAAAATGAGAAAAATCAAAACGTAAATATTCATCATTAACCAAGCTTCCTTTTTGTGCCACATGATTGCCCAACACTTTGCCTCAAGGCTGCATGCATTAAATGTGTTGCGCTGTGATGAACTGCTGTTTTTCTTCTTTTATCAAGATCAACTTTTGCAATAACATTTGCTTCAATATTTTCAGGAAGTTTTTCGGTAAAATGAATGATGAGATCATTTTCCTTTTTTGTATTTATAACAGGAATATTTTCTTCATCAAAAATCAAAACGCCTGTATCGCCCACCTGGCCGCCACTTTCAGCATAGAAAGGAGTTGTTTCCAAAACAATTTGATATGATTCTTTTCCCTTTGATTTTGTTTTGCGGTATTTTAAAACTTTGCTTTCGGTTTCATAAGTATCATAACCAACAAATTTTGAGGAGCCATTTTCATTTATAGATAATCCAATCTTCTGTATCAATTGCTGTTGCTGCACGGGAACGATTTTTTTGTTGTTGCATTTCTTTTTCAAAACCTTCTTCATCAACTATTAAGTCCATTTTCTGCTTGCAATTAATTTTGTAAGATCTAATGGAAAACCAAAAGTATCATAAAGTTCAAAAGCAATATTTCCGGGTAAAGTATGTTGCATCTTCTAATATTCCTTCTTCGATATTTCTTTAACTCCTTCTAAAGTTTGTACATTTTAATTTCAAAATGCTTCTAATGAATCCTTTTTCCAATGTTCTCAAAAAATTCATCTTCTTCTTCTTTTACAACTTTACTTACAAAATCTTTTTGCTTGATTCAATTCAGGAAAAACATTTTCAAACTGTTTTGCAATAATAGGAATCAATTTAAATAACAATGGTTCTTTATAATCGAGATAAGAATAATAATATCGCACTGCTCTTCTTAAAATTCTTCTTATAACATAACCAGCACCTGTATTTGAAGGTAATTGTCCATCTGCAATTGTAAATGCAATTGCACGAATATGATCTGCAATTACGCGAAAAGCAACATCCTGTTTGCTATCGGTATTAGTATATTTTTTGCCGGATAACTTTTCTACTTCTGCAATCGTTCCCGTAAAAACATCTGTATCGTAATTGCTTTGTTTGTTTTGTAAAACTCTTACCAATCTTTCAAAACCCATTCCTGTATCAACATGCTTTGCAGGCAATGGTTCAAGGCTTCCATCTTTTTTACGATTGTATTGAATGAATACAATATTCCATATTTCAATTACCTGCGGATGATCATTATTTACCAAAGTTTTTCCATCACTATCTTTTCTTTCTTCATCACTTCTTGAATCATAATGAATTTCAGTACAAGGCCCGCAAGGCCCGGTATCGCCCATTTCCCAGAAATTATCTTTTTTATTGCCCATCAATATCCTTTCTTCAGGTATCCATTTTTTCCAAAAAGAAATCGCTTCTTCATCTTTTGGTAATCCTTCTTTTTCATCACCTTCAAAAACGGTAACGTATAATCGCTCTTTATCAATTTTATATACTTCAGTAAGTAGTTCCCAGCCCATGCAATGGCTTCTTCTTTAAAATAAGGCCGGTTTTCAGAATTTCCAAAACTCCAGTTACCCAGCATTTCAAACATGGTATGATGATAAGTATCAACACCCACTTCTTCCAGGTCGTTGTGCTTGCCACTAACACGAAGACATTTTTGTGTATCGGCAACGCGTGTATAAGGAGGTTGTTTATTGCCAAGAAAATAATCTTTGAACTGATTCATTCCCGCATTGGTAAACATTAATGTCGGATCATTTTTAATTACAATAGGTGCAGAAGGAACAATTGTATGTTCCTTTGATTTAAAAAAATCAAAAAAAAGTTGCCGTATTTCTGCACTCTGCATCATTCCCTGTTGAATTTTAAGATTAACTTTTAGGTATTATGAACTTATCTTTGCCTGTTACGAAAAATTTAAGATGGCAAAGGTATTTCGTTTGCCGCATTACATAAAGCATCCATTGTTTTAAAATGTCAGCAAATATATTCTGCTGTTTTTAAAGGAGATGAAAAAAATAAAATACTATTATAATACCAATACATTACGGTACGAAAAGCTGGTAACTCCCCTGAGGGTAAAGTTGCTACGCTTTTTTGGCTTTATTGCTGCTGCAATAGTAACAGCTTTTATTCTGGTGGCGCTTGCATTTCGCTTTATCCCCTCACCCCAGGCAAAGCTGGCCGAAATAAAGTATAATAAGATGAAACAAAATTATGATGCGCTTGTGTCGCAGACAGCAATGTTGCAACAACAAATGGCATCACTCGAAACAAGAGATAACCAGGTGTATCGTTCTATTTTTGAAGCCAATCCTTTGCCAGACAGCGCCCGTGCAAAACTTACCGAAAAGCAAAATGAATTTCAAAAAATAGCAGCAATAAATGACGAACAATTAGGAAATGAATTGGCAAAAACTCTTAACAACATCAGCGCAAGAATAAAATACCAGTTTGCAAGTTATAATGAAATAGAAAATCTTATAAAAAACCAGGGCGAAAAATTGGCGTGTATCCCTGCAATACAACCCGTTAGTAATCGCGATCTTAACAGGATAGCATCCGGATTTGGCATGAGAATTGACCCTGTTTACGGAACTCCAAAAATGCATAAAGGGCTCGATTTTACTGCTCCGCAGGGCACACCCATTTATGCAACAGGCGATGGAACTATTGAAGTTGCTGGACAAACCGGAGATGGCTTTGGTAATCATGTTGTAATAAATCATGGATACGGATATGAAACTTTATACGGGCACATGTATAAAGTAAAAGTAAGAGCGGGGCAAAAAGTAAAAAGAGGTGAAGTAATAGGTTGGGTAGGAAGTACAGGAAAAAGTACCGGGCCGCATTGTCACTATGAAGTTCACATAAATGGCCAGGAAGTTGATCCTGTTTATTTTTTTTATAACGATCTTACAGCAGAACAATTTGATAGAATTTTAAAAATTGCTTCAACAGGAAGTGCAAAAAGTCTTGATTAATGGCGCTATCGCAAATAACATTTGAATTTGGAAATGATTCTCAAAAGAAGAATGAGAATAAAAATGTTGTGCGGGAAAGTTTACTTCCACCAAAATCAAAGCGGGGAAGAAAAAGTCTGAAAGAAATGGGCATTGATGCTGATCTTATCGAAATTCCTGAAGATGAAATTCTTTTTAAAAAGCAATATTATTCCATTGGTGATGTAGCCACAATGTTTAAAGAAAATACATCGTTGATAAGATATTGGGAAAATGAATTTTCAATTTTAAAACCTAAAAAAAATAAAAAAGGTGATCGTTATTTCCGGCCGGAAGATGTAAAAAATCTCAAAATGATTTATCACCTGCTTCGTGAAAGAAAATATACTATTGACGGCGCCAAAGAATTTTTAAAAAATAATAAAGCAGCCGGGGAAAAACATGAAATGATAGAATCATTACAAAAAATAAAATCTTTTTTATTAGAATTAAAAAACAATTTATAAAACCAAATGAAAAAGATTTTATTCATTTGTCTTACAGGGCTCGTTTTACTATTCGTAGATAAACTACATGCTCAAACGCAACAGCAATATATTGTACTTGCAGACACCGCAGAGAATAATGCAAAAATGCTTGAGGGCATAATTCATAAAACCGATTTAACAAGCGATACATCGATTAAATGGTATGCAGAAAGCCAGCGCATATATCCACGCCCTGATACGTCAGTTGTAAATGCATTCAGAAATAATAAAAACAAAATATATTTTCTTTTTTTTGGAGGCACCTGGTGTGAAGACACTCATTTTATTTTGCCTAAGTTTTATAAAATACAGGAAGTGTCAGGCTTCCCAGATGATCATGTAACAGTTTTTATGGTTGACCGTAAGAAAAACGGAACGGGAAATATTGCCCATTCAATGAATATTACTCATACACCAACTATCGTTGTTATGAAGGATGGAAAAGAATTAGGCCGTTTAGTTGAATATGGAAAAACCGGTCACTGGGAAACAGAGCTTGCTGCGATAATTAATCAATAGACCTTACTTCTCAACTTTCTTCTTATTTAATTCCCAATTTCTTTCAGCAACTCTTTTACTGCAGCTTCTATTTGTTGGTCTTCGCCTTTTAATATTTCATTATAATCATTCTGCACTTTAATGTCTGGTTCAAGTTCCATATTTTCAAGAGGCCGTCCTTCTTTGAGAGCAATACTTGCAATCATTGGTATGCCAAAAATCATAGTAGGATCTATTTGTGTTTCCCACCAAACTGCTGTACCAGTACCAGGCACGGGCATTCCAATTAGCTTTCCAATTCCTTTTACATGATAGGCGTAAGGGAACATGTGTGCATCACTGTAGTTAGCTTCATTCATTACAACACAGCTTGGTTTATACCATTTACCTTCCGGTTCTCCGCCGCCAATGGGTTTTTCTCCGTAGGGTTCATATCTTATGTACTCTTTGCCGGCAAGAAAATTTGATAAGTCTTCATGAAGCCAGCCGCCGCCATTAAAACGTGTATCTACAATCAATGCTTTCTTTAATAAATTTTTGCCAAGCACTTCATCAAACACATCACGATAACTTGCATCATTCATCGCTTTTACATGCACATAACCTATTTTGCCATCGCTCAGTTTATCTATCATTGCTTCCATTTTTTTGGTCCACCTCCTGTAAAGCAGGTCACTTTCTTCCGAAGGTTTTATGGGCTTTATAACTTCATCAAAGGTATTTTTTGTCTCGGGGTCATATACAGTCAGTAAAACATTCATATCACTTTTCCTGTTTAAGAAAATTGCCCAATCAATTGAATTATCAATTTCATTTCCATCAATTTTCATTATTACCTGGCCTTCTTTTATTTTACTCTGGGCTTTATCCAAAGGTCCGCCGGATATTACTTCAGCTATCCTCAATCCCTTGCCACCCTGCATTTCATCATACAACAAACCAAGCGATGCTGTTTCATCCGGATTCTCAGTTTTTGGAATATAACGCCCACCCGTATGCGAAACATTCAATTCGCCGAGCATTTCGCTGAGCAGCTCCCTGAAGTCGTAGTTATCAGCTATAAAAGGTAAGAATTTTGCGTAGGTTTTTTTATACATTTCCCAGTCAAGTCCGTGCATAGTAGGATCATATAATTTTTTCTTTACCTGCCTCCATGCATGATTAAAAATATATTCTCTTTCGGCAAAGCCATCAACCACCATTTCGCTGTTTATATTTATAGGGGTTATTTTTCCATCGGCTGTATTTACCTGTGATAATTTTCCGTTAGACAGAACATATAGCATTTTACCATCTTTGCTCATATCCAGTGCAGCACGTGTAGCGCCTAATTTAGCAAGTGTCTTTAATTCATGAGTTCGTGTATCAATCTCCCACAGATCGTAGTTTTTTTCAAATCTTGCAGTAAAATATAATTTGTCACCTTTTGGTGAAATGCGATAACTGCTTAGGTTTACAGAGCTGGCGGTAAGTCTTATTCTGCGTGTATCCAAATCTGTCAGATCCATTTTAAATGACTCTTTTATTTTCTTTTCGAGCGCTGTATCTTTTTTCTCTTTAGCATCTTTATCAGTTTTGTCACTCTTATCATCATTTTCTTTTAAAAGAGAATATTCTTCTTTGCTCAGTTGGAACTGGTCGTATGTTTCTTTATCAAAAAACATGGCATAAATATCCACTTCTCTTGCACCCTGTATGGCGAGCGGCCTTTTACCATTCCTGTCGGTGACCCATAATAATGCTTTGCCATTGAGCGCCCATTGCATGCCCAGGCTTGAAAATCCTGATTGAGTTACATCAGTTCCTTTATCATTTGCGTTATTTATATTGAAAAGCAAGATCTCGTTTGCATTATAATATCCTTTTGCATCCCGCGCAGCAATCCATTTGCTGTCAGGGCTCCAGGTGTAAGACTGGTCGCCATCAGAATAAGAAAAATTTTGCCCTTCGGGAATTATCGTGCGTGATGTTTTATTAGCAAGATTGTATACTTTCAAAATATTTCTTTCTTCCAGGTAAGCAATCTCTTTTCCATCCGGAGAAACTTCAGGTTGAAATTCATCTTTATCAGTTGCCACTACAGGTTCTGTATTTAAAATAGTGGAAGTATAAAAGTAGGGTTCTTCTTTTCTTCCGATTGATGTTTTCATGATGTCCCAACCTTTATCTTCATGCTCAGCGGCATAGTACAAGCTTCTTCCATCCGGTGAAAAGGTTACACTTCTTTCCTGGAAAGGAGTATTGGTAATACGTTTGGTTACACTTCCGTCAACTGCAGTCACAAATATTTCACCCCGAAAAACAAATGCAATTTCTTTCCCGTTTGGTGATAGCTCAAACTCAGTTGCGCCGCCGTTTACAGGCATTACGGTTTGGGTATTACTTTTATTTTCCGAATTGATGATAACATCTAATTTTTGTGGAGAACCGCCATTCTTCATGGTATAAATTTCACCGTCATAAGTAAAGCAAAGCGTATTATCATTTGAGCGGCTTAAAAAGCGAACAGGATTATTTTTAAAATTTGTTAACTGCGTTTCATCGTTACTGCCTGCCTGTCCGGTAGGCAGGTTAGCAGATGCCTTATATACATTTAATGAGCCACTCTTTTCATTTAAATAAAAATAATTTTTGTCATCGGAAGAAAAAACCGGTTCACGATCTTCCCCATTAAAAGAAGTAAGCTTTTTATAAACATTGTTCTTTATATTATACAACCAGATATCCCTTGTTATGGAAGAAGTATGATGTTTGCGCCAGGGATCCTCGTAACCTTTATTATCCTGGAAAATAATTTCATTTCCTTTCGAATCGTAATGCGCATTTTCCATACCTGCACTGTTGAGCATAATACTGCGGCCACCATCGACAGGCACTTCATACAATTTTTTAAATACAGGTGCTACAGGAAACCTGGCTGAAGAGGCAATGTCATTGCGGCTTGTTCCAAAAATAACTTTAGTATTGTCTGGTGAAAAATCGTAGGGATAATCTGCTGCAGAATTATAGGTAAGCCTGGTAGGTTCACCGCCATTTGCATCAATAACAAACACATCAAAATTTCCAAACCTGTCACTGGCAAAAGCAATTTTTTTACCATCATGGCTCCAGACAGGCATAAAATCATGGGCCTCGTGTAAGGTAAGCGGGTAGGCGGTTCCTCCTGATGACGCTACTTTGTATAAATCTCCCTTAAAACTAAAAACTATATTTTTACCATCAGGTGAAATCGCAGGATACCTGAGCCACAGTGGCGTTTTTTGAGCAATAGTTTGAAATGAAATGATTAAAAAAACAAAAAGAAATTTAGACTGATTCATAACGCAATTAGAATTAAGGAAGAATTCATGAACTTGCAATTTATCAAATAAAAAACAACAATATTTTTGAACAGCAATATTTTACATGAATGGCTTCAGAAGCACACTCAAAATTTTCACCCGGTTGTACCGTTTGATAATGCTACAGAAAAATTAATACATATTGATTCTTCTGAAAATAATGAAACCTTAAATGGCATTGATTTTACTGATACAGAAAAGCTCTGCAAATACATAGATGATTTACTACAAAATGCAAATGCAAAATTCGGCATAGGTGGCTATAACGAATTACGTGCGATGTATTCAAGAAGTCCGCTTTTTAATGATGACATTAATAAAAAGAACTCCGGGCATGATGAACCAAGAAGATTGCACATTGGTGTTGATATTTCCGGAAAAGCCGGAACAGAAATTTTTGCTCCATGCGATGGAACAGTTCACAGCTTTGCTTTTAATAATAATTTTGGAGATTATGGCGCAACAATAATTTTAGTGCACCAGTTTGATGAAATATCTTTTCATACATTATATGGGCATTTAAGTCTTGCAGATTTACGGCATATTAATGAAGGAGATTGTATAAGGCATGGTCAACAATTTGCTCACTTTGGCTCAATAGAAGATAACGGCCATTGGCCGCCACACCTGCATTTCCAGATGATACATGATATCGGAAATTATAAAGGAGATTATCCCGGCGTTTGCAAATTCAGTGAAAGAGAAAAGTATTTATTGAATTGTCCCGATCCGGATTTGATTTTAAATATGAATCAATTTCTGAAGTAAACGTAACCGATAGAAACGTCTTTTCGTCATTAGTCCAATAAAAGGAATTCCAAATCAAGTTCTTTTATCATTTCTGCATACTATCTTTTTGTTTTTTTCGTATATAAAGAAAGTATCTGAACCCTGTAAATAGCTAGGGGTTTCCAGTACTGCGTACCAGAGAATTTTTGTCGAACCAATTTCTATTGTAAAGGGAAAATTCAATTTATAATTCAAGATAGATTCAAACTTATTTTTCAAAAAAGCTGTTTAACATCATTAACCAGCCAAAAACATAACTTTGCACAGGTAAAAAATTACAGCATGGATATTAAACCAGGCAAACTATTGCAAAATATCAATAGCCCGGCTGACTTAAAAAAACTCAGCAGGGAGCAACTGCATGAAGTTTGTGATGAATTGAGGCAATACATTGTTGATATGGTAAGTGTGTATGGCGGTCATTTTGGAGCCAGCCTTGGTGTGGTAGAACTTACTGTTGCCTTGCATTATGTTTTTAATACTCCTTACGATCAATTGGTTTGGGATGTTGGCCACCAGGCTTACGGCCATAAAATTCTTACCGGCCGAAGCGATAATTTTAATACCAACCGGAAATATAAAGGACTTAGCGGTTTCCCAAAAAGAACTGAAAGTGAATATGATACATTTGGTGTTGGTCATTCTTCTACTTCTATTTCTGCAGCACTTGGTATGGCAATGGCTTCACATTATAAAGGAGAAAAAGACAGGCAACATGTTGCCATTATTGGCGATGGCGCTATGACAGCCGGAATGGCTTTTGAAGCATTGAATCATGCAGGAGTTGCAGAAGAGTAATATTCTTGATTATTCTGAATGATAACTGCATGAGCATTGACCCGAATGTTGGTGCATTAAAAGAATATCTTACCGATATTACTACTTCACATACTTATAATAAACTGCGGGATGATTTCTGGAAAGCTCTTGGGAAACTGCCTGTTGGAAAAAGATTATCCACGGAAAATGGTTTCCAAAATGGAAGCAGGGTATAAAAGGGATGGTAAGCAAAAGCAGTAATCTTTTTGAATCATTGAATCTTCGATATTTTGGGCCGATTGATGGACATAATATCACCAAACTGGTTGATACTTTAAAGATCTGAAAGATATTCCCGGGCCAAAACTATTGCATATTAAAACTGTAAAAGGAAAAGGATATGACGTTGGCAGAAAAAGATCAAACCAAATGGCATGCACCGGGTTTGTTTGATAAAATAACCGGAGAAATTTATAAGAAAAAATTTGATCTTCCACAGCCTCCAAAATACCAGGATGTATTTGGCCATACCATAATTGAACTCGCAGAAAAAAATGATAAAATAATGGGTATTACGCCTGCAATGCCAAGCGGCTGTTCATTAAAATTTATGATGGAAAAAATGCCTGACCGTGCATTTGATGTAGGCATTTGTGAGCAACATGCAGTTACATTAAGTGCCGGACTTGCAACACAGGGAATGAAAGTTTTCTGCAATATTTATTCTTCGTTTATGCAACGTGCATACGACCAGGTTATACATGATGTTGCTATTCAAAATTTGCCGGTAGTATTTTGTTTGGACAGGGCAGGGCTTGTTGGTGAAGATGGACCAACACATCATGGCGCTTATGATATTGCTTATATGCGTTGCATACCGAATATGATTGTAAGTGCACCAATGAATGAAAGTGAATTGCGCAACCTGATGTACACTGCACAATTAGAAAAAATAAAAAATCCTTTTGTTATTCGTTATCCGCGTGGTGAAGGTGTAATGCCTGAATGGAAAACAGAAATGAAAGAAATAGAAATTGGCAAAGGAAGAAAATTAAAAGATGGAGAAGAGATTGCTATTTTATCTTTTGGACATCCCGGAAATTTTGCAGCAGCAGCCATACGAGAATGTAAAAGCAGGATGGCATTAATCCTGCACATTATGATATGCGTTTTGTAAAACCATTGGATGAAGAGATGCTTGCATGAAGTTTTCAGCAATATTCAAAAATAATTACTGTTGAAGATGGAACTGTAGTGGGCGGATTTGGTTCTGCTGTTCTTGAATTTATGGCTGAAAATAATTATACAGCTGAAGTAAAAATTTTAGGAATTCCTGATACGATTATTGAACATGGTACACCTAAAGAGTTATATAACGAGATTGGGATAGACGCAAATCATATTGCTGATATTATAAGAGATATGGCTAAAATTGAAGTGAGTAAGTTGATTGCAGGCGAGGATTAACTCCTGCATTATCCAACAATTTTTACAGAAGCCGTTGCAGAAGGTTTTATCTCATGTTTTTCCTGGAGCTTTCTTATAGCTATATTTAATTCTTCTTTTAATTCATTCAGATCATCCAGCTTCATAGGAAACTTTGTAAAATAAATAACCATAATAACCGCGCTATCATTATTAATTTCCTGCAGATAAACGGAATAAGACTGAACGGTTTCTTTTTTAGAAGCAAGTATTTCTTTAGTACCAGAAATAACTTTTTCAAGATCTTCAGAAGAAGTATGTGGCGATAAAAATGTTTTTATTTCATTTCTTATAACATCACGCATACTCCAGTTATCAAGAATGCTATCTACCATTTGCTTGTTAGGAACAGTAATCATTGATTTTTCTGCGGTGCGCAAACGTGTGCTTCTTAACCCGATCCGTTCAACGGTTCCGGAAAAATTATTCACTTTTACCAAATCTCCCGTTTCAAAAGGTTTATCAAAAAATATAATAAAAGATGCAATAAGATTTTCAAGACTTTCTCTTGCAGAAAGCGCCAGCGCAGCACCAACAATACTTAAGCCTGTAAGAAGATTGCCGATATTGATACCGAGTGAAAATTTAATAATAAAAGCGATACCGATTATTATTATAATAACTCTTATTAAATCTTTAAAAAAGAATATCAGTTGGTGTTGGCCTGCCGACGTTTTTCCATCAGTAGTTTTACCTTTTATCAGCAACACTAAAAAATCCATAAAACGGATTATTAATGAAATAAAACATATAATTATAATTGCTGAAGTAAGACCATCTACAATATCCTGGCTGGTAACTTTATGAATGGTGAACCTAAGTTCCTGCGGAAAATTGAGACGGTCAATGGCAAAGAAACTAATCAGCACTAATAAAATTCTTTCAATAGGGGCAATAATAAGACTATCAAATCTTAACTTATCTAAGTGATCGGCTTTTTGTTTAACTAATTTGAAAAGTAAGGAAGCAGCATACTTTGAGATTATCCTTTTTAAAGCAAATGCAAAAAAAATAATTATGCAAACAATTATATAACTGCGAATTGAATTATCAAAATAAACCTGGTCAAGAAATTTCATAATGCAATTTAAAACAAGACTTTTATCTACTGCATAGAATAAATCTGGAGCTGCTGATTTTTTAGCACATAGATTTTGTGGTTGACTGCCATTTATTGAATTATTATCCTGTAATCCGGGAGAAAGAGCATATTTTTTTGCATCGGGAAATGGAGGAGAGTAGTGGTAAAGATTTTCTTTATCAAAACCATAAATTTGTTTATCAATTACTGCCATATCGGTCCAGTGCAAGAATGGTAATTTATTTTTAAAGCTTCCGTAATAATCAAAAATGTACAAGCCTTTCTCAGGATCGTATAAATAAACAAAACCATCACTGTCAATAATTCTTTTGGGGCTTGGTACTGAATCGAATAACAAACGAAAATCGACCGTTTCAAAAAGATTATTACCACTATCATCAATCTTTTTTAGTTTATTATCCTGCTCATCATAAAGCCAGATATTATTATCATACGATGTGGTTAGTGCATTTACCTGGAAAATATTTTGCTTCCGCAGATTGATGCTCGAAAGCACATTCAAATATTTATCCAGCAATACTATGGTTGAATAATTTTTGTAAAAGAGTATTGCCTTCCACGGATTTTGAGCTTCCACATAACTAAGCTTTCCAAACTTTGTAACCTGGTTAAATACTCCTACAGAGTCTCCTTTTTCATTATACTTTTTTAATTGGTTGTCCGTATTAATAATATACAATTCTCCAATATTATCAACGGTAAAGGATGAAATCGGATATTCTATTTTTTTTAAAAACCGAAACAGGGAATCATCCTGGGCATGTAATTTTAATGAAAAAAAGATAATTATAACTATAACGAACAGACGAAAATATTTTTTAAAAGAATCACGCATTATTCATAATATTTTAATTCAACATTTATCCCGTCAAATACCGCAAAGCTGTTGTATTTAATCCAATCTCCAAGGTTTATATATCTGCTTGTATCGTTAAGTTTATAATCAAGTGCAAAGTGCCTGTGACCAAAAATAAAGAAATCATAATGCTTTTTTGTGAGTATTTCTTTACAAAATATAATGAGCCATTCTTTGTCTTCTCCTAAAAACTCTTCATCTGTTTTTCCTGTAGCTGCCCTGCTTTTACGGCTCATATAATCAGCAAGGCCAATACCTGCAGCAGGATGTAAGGCTCCAAAAAGCTTTTGTGATAATTTATTTCTAAAAATTTTTTTTATAAACTTATACCGATGATCACCGGGGCCGAGGCCATCTCCATGTCCTATTAAAAATTTTTTCCCATTAAACTCAAATTCCTTTGGTTCATGAAAAACTTCAATGTTCAAGTCTTGTTCGAAATATCCATTCATCCACATATCATGATTTCCCACAAAAAATTTTATGATGATATCCACTGTCTGTTAATTCGGCCAGCTTCCCTAAAATTCTTACAAATCCTTTGGGAACTACTTTTTTATATTCATACCAGAAGTCGAAAAGATCGCCAAGAATAAATATATGTGAAGCATCGCTTTTTATTTCATCCAGAAACTTAACGATTCTTTTTTCTCTTACCAGGCTCGTTGCGTGGTCAGGAGCACCGAGGTGAAAATCCGAAAGAAAATATATTTTTTGATGTGAACCGGTCATGTGAAAATTTAGATCTGCAAAATATTTACTTTGATTTCTCGTCAATCAAAAACAAATAAACTTCTTTAGGTCCATGAACTCCTACCACCAATGTTTTTTCAATATCTGCAGTGCGGCTTGGCCCGGCTGCAAATGTGATAAATGAAGGAAGATAATTACCGATATTTTTCTTTTAATAATTTAAGCGCATCTCTTGTATCATAGACCAGTTGATCTAATATAAGCAATACAAATATGAACAGGAGCATATACGCTAACGGTTCGCCCGCTTTGCTGTGCAGCGCTCATTACAATAGCTCCGGTACGTGCGACAAGATATTTGCATGATGTAACGGCAGCATCGCAATCTGCAAGTGTAGATTGTATTCAAGCTGTAAATCTTCTCTCAGTTAAACAATTTTTAATAAGCGATCTTCTTTGCAATAAATTTTTGTCCATTTTTTTTGCAGTAATCAATTGTTGCAATTGATTTTTCATATCTGTTTCATTTACACAAAAAGCAAACTTGCCCAATAGTTTGGTAAATTCTTCTGCAAAAATAATTTCAAGATCTTCTTTTGGTTGAGGCTGAAAAACAGAATTAGTCCCTTCGCTTTTCGGAAAAGGTAAAGGCACCGGATTACTCAGTGCCTCTCTTATTTTTTTTAAAATTTTTTCTTTTGAAGAAGATACCTTCATTGTCTTTACATTTTTAGAGGATTGTTAGATACTCTTCCGCTGGAATTGGAGGATCCACTAACGGCTTCTTTTGGGTTATCTACAAAGTCAAGAGCTTTCTTTTCTTCATAAGGACGTTTGCCAATTAATGCTTCCACATCACTTTGAAACAGAACTTCTCTTTTCAATAATTCTTTCGCCAGAATTTCTACTTCACTTCTTCTTTCGGTCAAGTAATTCTTTAGTTTTTATAAAGGCTTTTTCAATTAATTTTCGTACTTCCTCATCAATCATTTTACCTGTTTCTTCGCTAAATGGCTTTTGTAAATGTATTTTCCTGCTGCGGGATCATAAAAACTTACATTACCTACTTTTTCATTCATTCCATAAACCGTTACCATAGCATAAGCCATCTTGGTTATCTGTTGCAAGATCGTTGCTGGCACCCGTAGATATTTTCCAAAGAAAATTGTTTCAGAAGCCCTTCCGCCAAGTGTCATACAAATCTGATCCAGCAATTGATCTGTATTGTAAAGATATTGCTCTTTTGGTGTGTATTGCGCATAACCCAATGCAGCAGTACCTCTTGGCACGATAGTTACTTTTAATAACGGATATGCATGTTCGAGAAACCATCCGCAAATAGCATGACCTGCTTCATGATAAGCAATAATTTCTTTTTCTTCGGGTAAAATAATTTTATTCTTCTTTTCCAATCCCACCAATTACCCTGTCAATTGCATCCTGGAAATCACTCATATCAACTGCATCTTTATTTTTACGGGCAGCTATCAGTGCAGCTTCATTACATACATTGGCAATATCTGCACCTGCAAAACCGGGAGTTTGTTCAGCTAATTTATGAATATCGAGAGTTTGTGAAATTTTTATCGGCAAGCAAATGCACTTTAAAAATTGCTTCACGGCCTACAAGATCAGGACGATCAATAGTTATCTGCCTGTCAAACCTTCCGGGACGTAATAAAGCATTATCCAGTACATCCGGACTGTTAGTGGCTGCTAAGAATAATGATACCAAGGTCGGTACCAAATCCATCCATTTCTACCAGCAACTGATTCAACGTATTTTCTCTTTCATCATTACTCATCATCATATTTTTTCCTCGTGCACGGCCAATTGCATCAATTTCATCAATGAAAATAATACAAGGCGCTTTTTCTCTTGCCTGTTTAAATAAGATCACGTACACGGCTTGCACCAACGCCTACAAACATTTCAACAAAATCACTACCACTTAAACTGAAGAAAGGTACCTGTGCTTCACCAGCCATAGCTTTTGCCAGCAAAGTTTTACCAGTTCCCGGAGGGCCTATCAGCAAAGCACCTTTTGGAATTTTTCCACCAAGTGCGGTATATTTTTTTGGAGTTTTTAAGAAAATCAACAATCTCCATTACTTCTACTTTGGCTTCATCGAGACCGGCAACATCGCCAAAGTTAATATTCACCCTTGCCCCTTTATCAAAAAGAGTTGCCTTTGATTTTCCAATATTAAATATGCCTCCCGGACCGCCTCCACCACCACCAGCCGCCTACTTTGCGCATCATCATAATAAACACCAAAGGCCAATTAATAAGATGGGTAAAAGTGTGCTTACAATTTGCCCAAATAATTCGCCTTCATCGCCGGGTTTATCTGGAACTTGTTTTACGTTAGGGTTTTCTTTATAAAACTGTAGCATGTCTGCCGCAAATGCTTCATCTTTTATTATTGGGAAATATGCCTGTGGTTCAGGCTATTTTTTTTACAGCATCATAATCGGATCCGAACACATTTCTATAAAATGATTGCGTTGTTTTCAATTGCCTGGGGATTAATAGATACTCTTACAATTTTTTTGTTGCCAACAGTTTTTATCTCGTCAACATCACCCTGTTTAAGCATGGTAAAAAATTGGATATTTTTAATTTCAACGCCGCTGCTTGTGGTGCCCCTATACCAATTATAACCAATAATAGCGGCGAAAATAATTCCATAAATCCAGTAAATACTTAGTCTTGGACGCTTTTTGGGATCATCTTCGGGTCCCTTATTATTATTTGAAGGGTTTAATCTTTTTTGTACCATTTTCTTTTTCTGTTCTTCAGTTGCCATATCGACTTGCCTTGCAATATTTTAATTTTTTATCCGGTAATTACCGGATTTTTTTAGTTTAAAGACGAACGTGTTAATGTATTATTTTATTATTATTAAATGTTTTTTCTGAGTTATTAATGTTCTATTGCCGGTGCATCGCTCCACATTTCTTCCAGCCTGTAAAACTTTCTTGGCTCCGGTAACATTACATGAACAACCACATTTACGTAATCAATTAAAATCCACTGCTCACCCTGACTAACCTTCATGTTTATACGGTAATTCCCCACACTTTTTTTTAACCTCCATTTCAACGAAATCCGCAATTGCTTTAAGTTGTATGTTGTTAGAAGCTTCACAAATAATAAAAAAATCAGAAACTGCTTCAGGTATTTTCTTTAAATCAAGACTAACGATTTTTTCTCCTTTTTTTTCCTGGATGGCATGTATGATAGTCTTGAAGATTTTGCTATTTCTTGTTAATCTTGTAAGAGCAGGCTTTCCCCTTGAGGCCAATACGGTTAAATTATTCAAATG
The DNA here is from genome assembly GCA_963788795.1 of uncultured Chitinophagaceae bacterium. GTDB lineage: Bacteria > Bacteroidota > Bacteroidia > Chitinophagales > Chitinophagaceae > Ginsengibacter. The sequence goes on along the minus strand of CAWBII010000015.1, from coordinate 522,569 downwards.
TTATTCATTTTAAGTAAATTCTAAGTACTTCCTGTACATAGAAAATAAATTTTATTAGGGTAGATTGCAGTTTTTTAAAAACCGGTTATCAAATCTTTTTATCAAAAATACTAATTCTTTACTAATAGTTTTTTAATGCCAGTTACTGCACAAAAATTAAGTATTCTTGAGAAGGTGGATAGTACCAACAACTATGCCATGGCACTGATTCAGAAAGGAGAAGCAACAAATGGAGAAGCTGTATTTGCAAAAGTGCAAACCAGAGGAAAAGGGAGAAGGGGCAAAACGTGGGAAAGCCAAAGCAGTGAAAACATTATTCTTACGATTAATACTCAGATGCAGTGGTTGAGCCTGCAGCAACAATTTCAGCTAAGTATCGCTGTTGCGCTGGGGTGCTTTGATTTCTTTTTAAAATATATTAAAGAAAATATAAAAATAAAATGGCCTAATGATATTTTCATTAATGACAGTAAGGCAGGTGGTATTCTTATTGAAAATATTGTAAAAGGTAATTTGTGGCAGTGGGCAGTAATTGGTATTGGGCTTAATATAAATCAGCAAAAATTTAATAAAGTAAGAGCAATTTCTTTAAAGCAAATTACGGGGATAAATTATAATGTAATTGAACTTGCAAATGAACTCCACGTGGCTGTAATAAACCGGATTAATCAATTAGAATCGGGTGAATTCGGCAAGATGCTTTTAGAATACAATGAAAATTTATTTTGCCGGAATAAAGTAGTAAGACTAAAAAAAGAGAATATTATTTTTGAGACAAAAATTGAAAGAATTTCTTCGACAGGAGAACTAATCACCAAAGATGTCATCGAAAGAAAATTTGAGTTTGATGAGGTTGAATGGTTAATTTCCGGGTGAAATAATTGCATTTTTTATTTAAGAATTTAGAGTTTAAAAATTAAATAAAATGCTTTTTCTTATAAAAAACGCAGGGTTTGGGAAAGTTCAAAAAATCCTGATTCATAATATCACAAAGCAGATAGAAAATCGTTTGCTGATTTTGCATTAATTTCACCACTCAATTTTATAAAAAAAACTGAAAATATTTTATGGCGAAAGCGATAAGAATGCCTCTTTTAAGTGATACGATGACGGAAGGGAAAATTATTCAATGGAATAAAAAAGTAGGCGATAAAGTAAAGAGCGATGATACCATTGCCGAAGTGGAAACAGATAAAGCAACTATGGATGTGGTAGGTTATGAAGAAGGTACGCTTTTATATATTGGTGTAAAAACAGGAGAGGCAGCAAAAGTAAATGACATCATTGCAATTGTTGGTAAAGAAGGAGAAGATTATAAATCAATATTAGACGAGGGTGGAAATAGTGATGGCAAAAAGAAAAAAGAATCGGTAAAAAAAGAAGTTGAGCAAAAACCAAAGGAAGAATCAAAAGATAAAGTGGCAGCCAATAAAATTTCCGCAGAATTACCTAAAGATGCAAAAGTAATTCGCATGCCACTTTTAAGTGATACAATGACAGAAGGGAAAATTATTCAATGGAATAAAAAGGTAGGCGATAAAGTAAAGAGTGATGATTCAATTGCTGAAGTAGAAACTGATAAAGCAACTATGGATGTAGTAGGATATGAAGAGGGAACGCTTTTATACATTGGTGTGGAAGCCGGACAGGCAGCTAAAGTAAACGATATTATCGCTATCGTCGGGAAAGAAGGGACCGATGTAAGTGCTTATGTAAATGCTGAAAAAAATAAAAGCGCTGATACACCTGCATCTAAGCCGGAAGCACGGGAGCAACAAGGAGAAATTTCCGGAAGTGCTTCTGAAAAAAATGAGGCGCAGGATGAAACTCCTGAATCTTCTTCTGAGGGCGGAAGAGTAAAAGCTTCGCCACTTGCCAAAAAATTAGCCGCCGATAAAGGAATTGATATTTCAAAAATACAGGGTAGCGGAGATGGCGGAAGAATTGTAAAAAAAGATGTGGATGCTTACAAACCTGCTCCCGTGCAGGCTAAGGAAGAAGATAAAAAAGCAGCGCCTGCAGCAAAACCTGTTCAGCCCTTTGAGCAGACTGGTAAAGAAAGCTACGAGGATATTCCCAATACTCAAATGCGTAAAACCATTGCGAGAAGATTGGGAGAAAGTATGTTTACGGCGCCTCATTTTTACTTAACCATGGAAATTAACATGGATAATGCAATGAGCTCACGGGTAGCCATAAACGAAATTAGCCCGGTTAAAATTTCTTTTAATGATATGGTTATAAAAGCCTGCGCAATGGCATTAAGGCAGCATCCTGCAGTTAACAGTAGCTGGATGGGAGATTTCATACGTCAGAATAAACACATACATATTGGTTCAGCAGTTGCAATGCCCGATGGTTTGATTGTTCCCGTAATACGCTTTGCTGATCAAAAATCTTTATCGCAAATTGCATCTGATGCAAAAGGCTTGTATGATAAAGCAAGAAATAAAAAATTGCAGCCTGATGAATTTAGTGGAAATACATTTACCATTTCTAATCTTGGGATGATGGACATTGAAGATTTTACTGCTATAATAAATCCACCGGACAGTGCAATACTCGCAGTTGGCCGCATTAAAGAAATAGTTATAAAAAAAGGCGATGGATTTGGGGTAACTAATGTTTTGAAAGTTACTTTAAGCTGTGATCACCGAAGCGTTGATGGCGCTGTGGGAGCTGCTTTTCTGCAAACATTTAAGAAATTTATGGAGAACCCGGTAACGATGTTAGTATAAGTAAAGATTCTTTTTACTTAAGTTTATTTCATGAAGTTTTTTCTTATCTTATTTTTTGTGCTGCTTGCTAATAATTGTTTGCCTCAGCAAATTGTTAACGCAGTGATGGCTGATGCAAATGGCATCACTATCGACCAGAAAAAAGCCAAATATTTAATTGTTGTAAAAAAATATAATGATAGAGCCTTTGAAAGATTGGACTACAATTTTTCGGGTCCAATGATAACTTTACGGACCTACAACGATTCTAATTTACATGTATTAGATGGAAAATATAGGGAATATAACTTAAGAGGGTACCTTTCTTCTGATGGTCAATATTTTCAAAACAAAAAAGATGGCGATTGGACTTTATATGATGATACTTCTCACGCAATAACAAAATATAAATATCATCTTGACACATTACTTACTGTTATTAATTTAGATTCTCTCGATAACGAAAAGAAAAAAATAAAGGAGGATACAACGGGTCAGATAGAAGCAGCCTATGTTGGAGGGACTAAGAAGATTTCAAAAATCATCACATCTAATATTAAAGTGCCGGATAGAATGGCTGCATTAACCAAGGGCGGTACTGATATGATAAGATTTGTAATTGACACAAATGGAAAGCCCATAAATATTGACGTTCTAAAATCAACTGAGTTTTCATTTGACGAAGAGTCCAAAAGAGTAGTTTCATTACTAACGGATTGGATACCTGCATCAGACAAAGGCATCAAGGTGAAGGCTTATCGCATTCAACCAATCACAGTTGAATTAGAATAGCGTTTAAAAAATTCGCTAAATTTAGTGGTGAATAATACATTGCGATCCACACTTCAATTATTACGATTTCATTTTTCGTTTTTTTTAATGCCGGTTTATTTTTTTGCATTAAGCCAGGTAAATCATATCAACTGGTTCAATGCAGTATTGGTATTTATAGTACTGCATTTATTAGTTTATCCCGCGAGTAATGGCTACAACAGTTATATGGATAGGGATACATCACCAATTGGGGGTTTAAAAAATCCATTGCAACCAACAAAACAATTATTTATTGTAACTGTTTGTATGGATATAGTTGCGATTGTTTTGAGCTTTTATATATCATTAATATTTGCCACCGGCATTTTTTTATACATCTTAGCGTCGAGAGCCTATAGTTATAGAAAGATCCGGCTAAAAAAATATCCAATAACCGGGTACTTAACAGTGGTAATTTTCCAGGGGGCAGTAACTTTTTTTTTAGTGTATCACGGCGCGGATAGCAACCATACCATCCATATACCCGTTATTTCTATGATAGCGTCCAGTTTATTAATTGGCGGCTTTTATCCGCTTACCCAGGTGTATCAGCATGAAGAAGATATAAAAGATGGCGTAAACACAATCAGCTATAAACTCGGATATACAGGTACTTTTATTTTTACTGGCATTATATATGCGTTTGCTTTTTGTGCGCTTGGTCTGCAATTTTTTTTAAATCTGGAGTGGATGAGATTTATCATTTTGCAAACCTTTATGCTTCCCGTACTCGTATATTTTTTTATTTGGTTCAGGAAGGTTTTAAAAAATAATAAAGAAGCTAATTTCAGAAATACAATGCGAATGAATCTGATAGCTTCTGTTTGTACAAATTTGGGTTTTATAACACTTTTAATAATACATCTCATTGAGTAAAATAACATCCATAGCTACTTCTGTACCTTCTTACAGGCACGATCAAAAAGATATTCTTTCTTTTATGCAGAATGTTTACGCTATGAATGAAGTAGATAAAAGGAAGCTAAAATTCCTGTATCATCAAAGCGCTATTAATACAAGATATTCTGTGTTGCCCGATTATAGTCTGAATGCCGGTGACTGGGAATTTTATCCTGCTTCCGAAAACCTGGAGCCATTTCCTAATCTTGAACTCAGGATGAAATGGTTTAATAAAACCGCTCCCGCCCTTACCGTAGAGGCCATTGAAAAATGTATTGAAAACAAAATTACCAAAGAGGAAATAACTCATTTGATTACGGTGAGCTGCACAGGTATAAGCGCTCCCGGCCTTGATTTGCAGGTGATGGAAGTAATGGAATTATCTCCGAATATTTTCAGAACGTCCGTAAACTTTATGGGCTGCTATGCTGCTATTCATGGTTTAAAATTAGCAGATGCTTTTTGTACTTCCGATAAAAATGCAAAGGTTCTTGTTGTATGTACTGAGCTTTGCACATTGCATTTTCAAAAAGAAAATACAAGGGATAATATCGCTTCCAGTCTTGTTATTTGGAGATGGCTGCGCTGCAGTATTAGTTACAAATAATGATAATAAAGAAGAAGGTTTGAGGATAAATAATTTTTACAGCGAAGTTGCGTTTAAAGGAAAAAAAGATATGAGCTGGGAACTTTCTTCTTCAGGTTTTTTAATGACACTGTCCGGTTATGTTCCCGATCTTATTGAAGAAGATTTTAGTAAGCTCCTTAATAACGCTTTGGGTTATTCGAAATTAAATAAAGAAGATATCTCCCATTGGTGTATTCATCCGGGAGGTAAAAGAATTCTCACTTCTATCGAGAAAAGTATTGATGTAAAAAGTGAAGACCTGCAATATTCTTACGATGTTTTAAAAAATTATGGCAATATGTCTTCGCCAACTATTTTATTTGTTTTGAAAGAAATTATGGATTCTTTGAAAGAGAAAAGAAATAAGAAAGCAAATATTTTTGGAGCTGCATTTGGGCCGGGGCTTACTTTGGAGACATTTATATTATCTGATGATTGACTACAGCCATCGTTCATACAAAAAAGAATTGCTGGACAACAGCGATATACCTTTTAAGGATATAGCTCAAAATATGAAAGAGCTTGATTTCATCAATACTCATCTTGGTGGCCATGCAATAACTTTAAAAGGATTTAAAAAGCTTACAGCAAAAAGCAAAAAAATTTCTGTTTGTGAAATAGGTTGCGGCGGCGGCGATAATATAAATATGCTTGCCGCATTTTGCATAAAGAATAAAATTGAAGCAGCATTTACCGGAGTTGATATTAATCCGGAATGTATCAGTTATGCTAAAGCCATATCAAAGATTGCTAAAGTAAATTTTATTGTTTCGGATTACAAACTTGTTTGCTTTGGAAACAATAAAGCCGGATATAATATTTTCTTCACTTTTTTGCCATCATTTTACTGACGAAGAGTTGATTCAGATGCTGCAATGGATGAAAAAAAATTCAACCATCGGGTTTTTTATCAACGATTTGCAACGGCATCCATTAGCTTATCATTCTATAAAATATCTTACAGGTTTTTTTTCTAATTCTTATCTTGTAAAAAATGATGCGCCGCTCTCTGTTCTTCAGAGGGTTTAAAAGAAATGAATGGAAAAATATTTTTGAAAAAGCGGGAATTACTAATTATTCCATTCAATGGAAATGGGCGTTCAGATTCTTAATAACAGCTCTTAACTCCGCACCCGGCGGGAAAAGCAAATCAATTAAATAAATTGGCAGATTTTAATACAAATAGAAGTTTAGATTTTAACTCAAATACATTTGATGTTGCAATTATCGGTGGTGGACTGGCGGGATTGTCCCTTTCAATTTTATTAGCTAAAAGTAATTACAAAGTAGTTTTATTTGAAAAAGAAAAATACCCGTTTCATCGCGTATGCGGCGAATATATTAGTCTCGAAAGCTGGAGATTTATTGAACAGGAGCTTGGATTGAATCTCTCTCAGCTTGATTTGCCTATTATAAAAAAGCTAATTATTTCTTCTCCTAACGGTAACACTGATAAACGCAAATCTTGATTTGGGCGGATTTGGTATTAGCCGGTTTTTGATTGATAATGAATTAAAAAAAATCAGCGTAGAAAATGGTGTTTCTATTTTAGAAGAAGCCAAAGTAAATGACGTTATTCTTAACCATGAATTATTTACTATAAAATTTGGAAGTGAAGCTATTAATTGTAAAGTTGTTGCAGGCGCTTTTGGCAAGCGAAGCAATCTTGATGTAAAATGGACAAGAGAATTTATAAAAAGGAAACCGGGAAAGCTGAATAATTATATTGGCGTGAAATATCATATTAAAACTTCATTACCGGCTGATACAATTGCATTGCACAACTTTAAAAATGGTTATTGCGGTATTTCAAAGGTTGAGGGTGACGCCTATTGCCTTTGCTATTTAACTACAGCACAAAATCTTAAGAATAATAATAATTCCATAAAAAAAATGGAACAGAATATTCTATATAAAAATTCCTTTTTAAAAAAAATATTTAATGAAGCCGAATTTATTTTTAAAGACCCGGTAACTATTTCCCAGGTTAGCTTTGACAAAAAAACGCTTATAGAAAATCATATTTTAATGATTGGGGATGCTGCAGGAATGATAACGCCACTATGCGGAAATGGAATGAGCATGGCATTTCACTCTTCCAAAATTGCATTCCAATCTATTTGCGATTTTTTAAGTAATAAAATAACAAGGCAGGAAATGGAGCGCCAATATTTAAAGCAATGGAATAATTGCTTTAAAAGGAGGTTAAGAGCAGGACGCATGATTCAGAAATTATTTGGAAAAGAATTTATTACAAACAGGTTTATAGATTCTATAAAACCGTTCCCTTCTTTGATTAATAAAATCATAAAATCAACTCACGGGAAAGAGTTTTAGTAACTTTGTATTATAAATGTTTCAGCATTCAATTATATTATTTGATGGTGTTTGCAACCTGTGTAATGGCGCTGTACAGTTTGTGATACGAAGGGATAAAAAGAATCAATTTCTTTTTGCCTCCTTACAATCAGAAGAGGGCAGGGAAATATTGGAGAGATTTCATTTTCCGCTCAATAAGAGTGATTCTTTCATTCTTGTTGAAAATGGGAAAGTTTATGAACAATCAACGGCGGCTTTAAGAGTGCTAAAAAGTTTGAACGGTCTTTGGCCTCTTTTTTATGGATTTATAATTGTTCCAAAGTTTATAAGAGATGGTATTTATAATATTATATCTAAAAACAGGTATCAGTGGTTCGGGAGGCAGGATCAATGTATGATTCCCACCCCTGAATTAAAGGCTAAATTTTTGAATTGATAATTCTATGCCAGGTAAAAAAACATTGGTTTTGGGTGCTTCGGATAATCCTTCCCGTTATAGTTATCTCGCTCTTAAGGCGCTTCAATCTAAAGGCCATGAAGTAACGGCTATCGGTAAACGCAATGCCAAAGTGGGAGAAGTTGAGATTGAAACAACCCAAAAAGATATAAGTGATCTTGATACCGTTACACTATATCTCAATCCAACCAATCAAAAGCAATACTACGATTATATATTCTCATTACATCCAAAACGGATTATTTTTAACCCGGGAGCAGAAAATGTAGAACTTTTTTCTATGGCCAGGGAGAAAGGAATTCTTCCGCAGGAGGCATGTACGTTGGTATTACTAAGTACCGGGCAGTACTAATACCCATCTTTTCCGAGTATTTTTTCTCATATTTATAATGGTTAAGATTTTTCTCATATTTAGTATAATTTTTATACCTGCCCGCCGTTTAATTAATTGTCTGATACAACTGAAACCAAAATTCCAGACCTATGAAAACAATTTGCAGGTTGCTTACATTGTGTCTGTTACTAAATACTTCTATGTGTGCGCATGCGCAGGTAACTAAATCTTCAAGGCCCGAATTATTTAGTAGTTTCTCAGCAGATATTCCTGCTTCAGTTAATGAACTCGACAAGGCTTTTGCCACTACTGCAGGTTCGCCAATTCAATTCGCTTTTGCAAATAATTTTTCTTTTAGCGGAACCATTCTTTCATCGGTTCAAAAGTATAGTAATCTTTCAAGTGTGATTATTAAATCATCATTACTAAAAAACTCATTGCTCGCAATTTCTAAAAGAATAAATGACGATAATACAATCACCTATGTTGGACGAATTATTAATGAAAAATATGCTGATGGCTATGAATTGAAAAAAGATAAAGCAGGAAATTATTTTTTTACCAAAATAAAAACGGAAGATCTGATACAGGACTATTAAATACGATATCCACTTAAAATTTTCAATAAGGGCAATCCTATAATTCCTACATGAAAAAACTTTTTACAATATTAATCTCACTCCTCTTTTTACTATCAATGAAAGCAAGTTGTCTTCCAATGCTAAGTAGTTTACCTTCAGCAAAGGCTACTATCTTTCTTGATTTTGATGGACAGTATGTACAGTCAACATCATGGAACGGTGGCATGCCATTGAATTGTGCACCATCAGGTTTAAGTGATGCACAGGTAATTGAGGTATTTAATCGTGTGTCGGAAGATTACAGGCCTTTTAATATAGACATCACTACAGATTCAACTAAATTTTTAGCAGCTCCTCTTACCCAAAGAATAAGAATAATTATTACGCCAACCAGTGGATGGTTTACAGGAGTTGGTGGTGTTTCTTTTACCGGATCATTTATATGGGGCGATGATACACCCGGCTTTGTTTTTCCAGACAGGCTCGGACCTTATAATATAAAGGCAGTGGCAGAATGTTGCACTCATGAAAGCGGCCATACCGTTGGACTTTCTCACCAGGCGAAATATGATAACAATTGTAATTTACTTGCAACGTATAATACAGGCGCAGGCACTGGTGAAACAGGCTGGGCTCCCGTTATGGGAAATAGCTATTATGAAAATTTTTCGGGATGGTATAATGGCCCTACGCCATACGGATGTGCCGCAGACCAGGATGCACTTTCCATTATCACATCGTTAAATGGCTTTACGTATAGGGCAGATGATCATAGTGATGATCCAAATGCAAATCCAACTGCGATTGCGATAAATAATACATTATTTGCAGACAGTGGTATTATTACAACTTCTGTTGATAAAGATGTTTTTAAATTTAATCTTACAGAAGCTGGACAACTACACATTAATGCCAAACCATTTTCTGTCGGCCCTAATAATGAAGGCGCGAATCTTGACGTTAAACTGGAGTTGCTTAATTCATCTTTGCAGGTGCTACAGGTATATGACCCTATTGATATTTTAAACGTATCTGTTGACACAACATTAACTTCCGGCATCTATTTTTTAGTTGTAGAAGGTGCAGGAAATGCAAATGCATCTAACTATGGGAGCCTTGGTTCTTATAATATTTCAGGAACTTTTTCTCCGTTATTTAGTTTACCAATAAAAAAGGTAACCCTTAGCGGCAAAGCAGATAAAGACAAACATATTTTAAACTGGAATATTGTTTCAGATGAACCGGTAAGTAGTTTGACTCTTGAAAGTTCGTCTGATGGTACAAATTTTACAACGCTGAAAGATTTGCCACAAACCTCACTAAGCTATAGTTATTCACCTTCAATAAAAGATAATATTTATTACCGTCTTAAAACAGTTTCTGCTACTGACCAAACCATCTATTCAAATGTAATATCATTAAAATTGAATAGTGTGAAAAAAGCATTTCAGGTATCTACTATGGTTTATAATGAGGTTACCATTAATGCGCTGGAAAATTATGATTATAAGCTGGTAGATATGAGCGGAAGAATTATACAAGGCGGAAAAGGAAAAGCAGGAATCAATACTATTAATATAAGTAACAGCCCTAACGGAATTTATCTTATACAGATACTAAGTAATAACCAAAGACTGACCGAAAGAATTGTAAAACTGTAAGGTAGATTCATGTGTAAGTTAAGGGTCAGCGTTAGGGGCTGGCCCTTTTTTTATGCCTATACGAAGTATTAAAAAAATCATATTTCTTCATAACAGTTATTGATAAACGCAGATCATATTTTTGAATAAATTATTACTGATAATGGCGATTAAATAATTATTAATAACCATATTTGACTCTTTTGTTGCAATAATTTCGGTAATTTTAAAAAACCTTAATTTATGCATTGGAGAAAATTTAACGGTGATATTATCGATATTCCAATTAAAGGAGCAGTAGAATTAGCCATCCAGCGTGAAACAAATGCAGGTAACAAATTAAAAGTTTGCATTGGTACCGACAGCCAGGTAAAAGGCTCTGACACAGAGTTTGCGACTGTTATTGTTTTTCTTCGTGAAGGTCACGGAGGCTTTATGTTTATTCATAACGATAAAACAAAAGTTGTGTATAGTATTAAAGAACGTATGTTGGTAGAAGTTGCCAAAAGTATTGAAATTGCTTACGAGCTTTGCGATCTGTTTACAAAGTATGATGTAGACATGGAAGTGCATGCCGACATTAATACCAATCCTCATTTTAAAAGTAACGAAGCTTTACGGGAAGCCATGGGATACATCCTTGGAATGGGCTTTGCTTTTAAAGCCAAGCCGGAAGCCTTTGCCAGCAGTTGCTGTGCAAACAAAATGGTTAACTGACCTTGCTTTGATGGTTACCTTTTTATTTTTTCTTGTAATTATAACATGGAGTACCATTTTTATATTCACGGTTTTTTTCAGCAATAAGATCTAAAATTTTTGTTCTTCCGGTTTTCTTTAAGGCGCTTGTGATAAAATGTTGTGGTAAAAATTGCTGCGTTTTTCTGAGACTTTCCAAAAATAATTTTACATTCTTACTTACTATTGATTGTTTTTCTTTATCAGATTTTGTAAAAATAATTGTATGAGGAATTTGCCATAATACAAGATTTTGTATAAAATCAAGATCTAATTTTTGAGGAGAATGTCTTGAATCTATGAGTACAAAAACATTTGTGAGATTTTCTCTTTTGCGAAGATAATTTTCAATCATTTGCTCCCATCTTCTGCGGCTGCTTTGCGATATTTTGGCAAAGCCGTAACCAGGTAAATCTACAAGGTACCATTTGGTTTCATTTTGCTCACCCTGCTTCCGAACGCTCGTTATTTCGAAATGATTGATCATTTGCGTTTTGCCGGGAGCGTTAGATGTTTTGGCAAGCTTATCATTATTGCATAGCATATTTATAAGCGAAGATTTACCCACATTACTCCTGCCAATAAAGGCATATTCGGGCCTGTCTGCAACCGGGCATTTCTCAAATGAAGGACTGCTTATAAGATAGGTGGCTTTTTTTATGTGCATTCTAAATGCAATATACATTATGTAGAATGTGCTTTAAATTTATAGGTCTCAAATAAATCAAATCAAAAATAAAAGTGAAAAATCGTTAACAGGTTTTGGTATACCATCAAAAAACTATCTTTGGGGCGATGAATAGTTATAGTCACGATACCATAGTGCCTTTTCAGGATTCTGTAGAGAGCAAAAAGAAGCAGGTTGGAGCTATGTTTGATAAAATTGCTTTCCGTTATGATTTTTTAAATCATTTTTTAAGTGCCGGCATTGACGTAAGATGGCGCAACAAAGCAATTAAATTATTAACTCCCATTCAACCAAAAAATATATTGGATGTTGCTACAGGAACCGGTGATTTTGCAATTACTTCTTATAAAATATTAAAACCCGAAAGAATTACCGGAATTGATATAAGTGACGGAATGCTCGATGTAGGACGAAAAAAAATTCAGCATTTAGGCCTTGAAAGCCATATTCAGTTGTTAAATGGGGATAGTGAGGCAATTTTTTTTGGCGATAACTCGTTTGATGCAGTGACAGTGGCATTTGGAGTAAGAAATTTTGAAGATCTTGAAAAGGGGCTCTCTGAAATATACAGGGTGCTTAAACCCGGTGGGAAATTAATTGTACTTGAATGCTCAAAGCCTTCTTTACCGGTGATAAAGAACTTGTATAATTTTTACATGAAATTTGTTACCCCAAAAGTTGGCAAATTAATTTCTAAAAATAATGACGCGTATCAATATCTAAATAACTCTGTTCAGCAATTTCCTGAAAAGAAAACATTCATTCACATTCTAAATAAAATAAAATATAGACACAGTTTTTACAAAACATTGAGTTTAGGAATATGCACAATTTATTGCGGCGAAAAATAAGTTTACTGGTTCTCTCTTTTGTGTTTTGTTCAACTGCGTCTATGGCACAGTTACGTGATGCCATTAACCAGGAAGGACACGATGATAAGCCTTTTCATTTTGGAATTAACCTGGGTTATAATAAATCACATTTTAATTTTACACATCATCCTATGTTTCTGCAATCAGATACAATAATGGATGTTGAAAGTATTAACAGCTCGGGCATTAATCTTGCCTGGTTGGTTAATCTGCGTATGAGCAATCACTTCGATTTAAGAGTGCATCCGCTCGATCTTACTTTTTCTGAGAAAGCTTTTTTGTATGCTGAAAATTATGCGTCAGATTCTTCAATTGAAAAGAAAGTTCAATCCATTACACTAAGTTTCCCGATACTAATAAAATTCAGCAGCGATAGAATAAATAATCTTAAAGTATATACAATTGCAGGAGGTAAATTTGATTATGATCTTGCAAGTAATGCCGGTGCACGCAAAGCAGAAGATTTGATAAAATTACATCCTTATGATTTTAGTGTTGAACTTGGCTTTGGGGTTAATATTTATTTTCCATACTTTGTTTTATCTCCTGAAATAAAGCTCAGCAGCGGTTTGGTAAACCTGCATGACCGCGATCCGTCGCTTCGTTATTCAAATGTGATTGATAAAATTAATTCAAGGATGGTAACGTTTTCTTTAACAGTAGAATAATTAATAGTCATATTCTCTTCTTGCAGCATTCCACCTTATGCCAATTCCGAAAACGTTAGTATTACCTGAACCAATATCACTAGCCACTGTAGCTTTTCGATATAAATAAGTGGCTTCTATGAAAAGATTTTCTCTAAACTCGTACGATACAGCCAGGTTAGCATTCAGAACCTTTCTTTTATCTCCGCTTCCAACAAAATAGCCATAATCACTGGTGCGTGTTGTATATAATTCAAATGGATTACTTCCAAAATTTTCTCCCGCAGAATCAAGCCCCTGGTAGTAATAAATGGCTCTGGCATTAATGTACCATTTAGGCGCAGGTTGATATTTTAGAATGCCAATGAACTCCTGCAAGTTTGCTCCCAAAGGATGCGCCAGTGGCTGATTATAATGTGTATAATTGGCAACCGAATCATTATGAGAATAAGTAAAAGGTCTTATCCTGTTGGTTTCAAACTGGAGGTCAAGATTTTTAATTGTAAAAGCATCCACATATTTTACACCAAGCTGGTACCCGAATTTATTTGCCCAATAACCATCATTTTTTGTTATTTCGCCTAAAATAAATTCATCCAAAAGAAGCTGGCCGTAAAACTGGAAATGATGTGCTACATTGGCTTTAAAATCAGCGCCTGCAAAAGCATTATCAGGGCTTCCAACTGTTCCTTCAATATGTCTCAGGAAAATAATTGGGTTCAGGTATTCAAAATCAAAATGGTTTACCCTGCCAAAGATTATACTTTCAAAAAGGCCTGCATTCAACCATTTGGTAATGTTTACATCGAGATGATGCATAGCGGCGTATTTTCTATCCAACAAATTGTCACCACTTTTCACAAACTGTGGCATCAGCTCCATAAATAAATTCTGGTAATTTAATTTCCAGATTTTTGTATTCAATTTTAGAAATAAGTAGCTATTGCCAAAGTCGCTAAGGAAAAGACTTCTGTAACCATCACCAATAAAATTTTTATCATAGCCAAATTGTACATCAATGTATTTGGTAACATTAAAAGTAAAATAACCTCTTCCATCAAAATAATCATAGCCGGTTGTTTTAAAACTTTTATAAAACCCTGCTCCGGGCACTGCATGAAAATAATTAACGCGGTTTTGAACAAACAACGGCGCTCTTTCCTGGTTATCTGTTATAGTTGTAGAAAATCCGATCTTGTTAGCAATTCTTCCTCTTGCAGTAATTCCTCTTTTGTTATAAAAAATATTTTCATCATTAGATGATTCTTTACTCATTGAATAATATATTACAGGATTCAGGGCAAGAAAAAAATCTTTCACATTTACTTCAAGAAGATTTGGTTTGGTAACATACAAACTTTTAAGAAAAGGTTTTTTACTCAAAAAACTTTCTTTTGATCCGGTTACCCATTCTGAATTATCCATAAGAATACTGTGAAGATTATATTCGTCAATTTTTGTCAGGTTAAGACCAGTCCATTGATTATCTTCTCCTGTGAGAGAATTAGAATATCCTATGCGGGCACTATCCAGAAATTCAGCCTCCTGAACGAGTGAGCGCCTGCTGTAAGGTTTTACTGTAGAAAAATTGTAATTGTTATTGTGGGCCTCCTTAATCTCAAGCCTGTCCATAAATTGGTATTCTTTTGATCCTTCAGGAAGGTAAGTTGTTTGGGCTTCAATGATAAGCGGATAAATAAATACAATTGATGTAATGAGGCTTTTTATAATTTGCATGGAGTTTGGTACTTTATTATTAAATTTCAAGATATGCAAAATTATCTTATTCAGGATATATCAATAGTCAATGAAGGCAAAATTGAACTAAAGAATATTTACCTCAAAAAAGGCCGTATTGAAAGGATTGATAATGCTTTTAATGTAAAGGAAAATGTGCTTGAAATTAACGGTGAAGGAAAGTATTTATTGCCGGGAGCCATTGATGACCAGGTGCACTTTCGTGAACCGGGCTTAACACATAAAGCAACCATTTATACTGAAAGCAGAGCGGCTGTGGCCGGGGGCGTCACTTCATTTATGGAAATGCCTAATACGATTCCCAATGCACTAACGGGAGCCTTACTCGAAGAGAAATATGCCATAGCTAATCAAACTTCATTGGCCAATTATTCCTTTTTTATGGGAACCAGCAATACCAACGCTGAAGAAGTATTGAAAATGAATGACAGGAAAAGAGAAGTGTGTGGTGTAAAAATATTTATGGGTTCCAGTACAGGAAATATGTTGGTGGATAATGAATCGTCACTCAACAAAATATTCAGTGGCAGCGAGCTGTTGATTGCAACGCATTGCGAGGATGAAAAAATAATAAAAGACAATTATGAAATAATAAAAAGTGCAAAGCCGGTTCTTGAAGCATCAGATCATCCCTTAATAAGAGATGAAAACGCCTGTTATCAATCTTCATCTTTTGCTGTTTCGCTGGCAAAAAAATATAACAGCAGGCTTCATATTCTGCATATATCAACAGAAAAAGAATTATCGCTTTTTGTAAATGATATTCCGTTAAAAGATAAGAAAATTACGGCGGAAGTTTGCGTCCATCATTTACATTTTACGGCCGATGACTATAAAAGGTTGGGATATTTAATAAAATGTAATCCGGCAATCAAAGAAGCAAAAAATAAAACTGCTCTCTGGAAAGCCTTATTGGATGATCGTTTGGACGTAATTGCTACAGATCATGCACCGCATACGATTGAAGAAAAGGAAGGTCCCTATGAACATGCACATTCCGGAGTTCCGTTAGTGCAACATTCTTTATTATTGATGCTTGATTATTATAAACGTGGGGAAATTACTTTAGAAAAAATTGTAGAAAAAATGAGCCATGCAGTAGCAGAATGTTTTAAAATTGAAAACCGGGGTTATATAAGAGAAGGCTATTTTGCCGATCTCGTTGTAGTTGACCTGAATGCATCCACAACAGTAAAAAAAGAAAATCTATTATATAAATGTGGGTGGAGTCCTTTTGAAGCCAGCCTGCCGGACAGCCAGGGTTATACCTTTCCTGCGGCCATTGCTCAGACTTTTGTAAACGGAAACAGTGTTTATAAAAATGAAGATAATTATGGAAAACATGTATTTGATGAATCTATAATGGGACAAAGGCTTTCTTTCAACAGGTAACTAACGTACAAATGTAGACGAATAAAAGCAAATATTTCAATGGAAACAGACAGAACTACATTAAACGATCTTGCGGTTTTTCAACACGATGAAGAGTTTTCGATTTTTAATAAACTAAATTTTACACGTACCACAGGCGGAAGGGATAAATTAAAAAGTATTTTTAATAAATCACTCCCGGATATTACTTCCATAAAAGATGTTCAAAAAACATTGCAACTTATTATTGCCAAAAAAGACGAATGGCCACTCGAAATAAGTAATGGTTCTGTAATGATGATTTATAAATTTTATGAAAGTACTATAGACCAGTTACCTGCGAGACCAACCGCTTCTTCTGCAAATTTTTATAAACTCTTTCATGCGCCTGATTATTCGCTGGTAAAATATTCTGTGGGTCATGCATTTGATTTTATAAAAGGGTTGTATAAAATAATTTCACTTTTTCAAAATGATGATGTGCCCGTAAACCTAAAAAGAATATTATATAAGGCGGGTGTTTTAATGGAGAAACAACAATTAAGTATCATCTCATCAAAAGGAAAAATGAGTGAACTTTCAAGGGTTGAAATGCTGGCGCTTGCTCAGTTTATCAAATACCACTACAAGCAAAGTTTTTATGAACTGATAGAAATCTATTCACAACTGGATGCATGGTATGGAATGGCTATGGCGGTGAAGGAATACGATTTGGTATTTCCTGAATTTCTTGTTTCATCAAAACCGGAACTAAAAATAGAAGGCCTCTATCACATCTTATTAAAGAATCCTGTTGCCTATGATCTCGGGCTTGACAAGGATAATAATTTTATTTTTTTAACCGGAGCTAATATGGCCGGCAAAAGCACTTTTATAAAAGCTGTTGGATCGGCAGTGTTCCTGGCTCATATTGGAATGGGAGTTCCCGCAAGATCAATGGAGCTTTGTTTTTTTGACGGACTGTTAAGCAACATTAACGTAGTTGATAATGTTTTTAAGGGCGAAAGTTATTTTTATAACGAGGTGCAAAGAATAAAAAATACTATCATCAAAATTAACGATGGCAGAAAATGGTTGATACTTATTGATGAATTGTTTAAAGGTACCAACGTTCAGGATGCGATGAAATGTAGCAGTGTAGTTATCGAAGGGCTTATCAAAATAAAAAGTTCTCTGTTTATTCTTTCCACGCACTTGTATGAAATTGGCGAGTCATTAAAAATATATCCCAACATTAATTTTAAATATTTTGAAACCAATGTTGAAGAGGAACAACTCACTTTTAATTATAATTTGAAAGATGGTATTAGTAACGACAGGATTGGTTATTTGATTCTTAAAAGAGAAAAAGTTATTGACCTTCTTGAAAAGCTTTAGCCAGATGTTATAATTTGTTATAACTTTTTTTTTCTTTATAAAAAGTTGTCTATGGAAGTTATGAAACTCAAGGTAAGAAAGATTGGAAATTCAAAAGGAATTGTGATTCCACAAAAATTTCTTAAAATAGTACAAAGTGCTAAAGAAGAAATCGTAATAGAGGTAGATGAAAAAGGAATATTATTGAAAAGTAATGATCAATCCCCAAGGAAGGGATGGGCAAAAGCTTTCAAACGTATGGCAAAAAATGGAGATGATGCTTTAATTATACCAGATATATTTGAAGATGAAATTTTTGAAGAGTGGAAATAAAACAATATGATATCTATTGGGTAAACCTTAATCCTACTATTGGAAAAGAGATGAAAAAAACGAGACCATGCGTAATTATTTCTCCCGATGAAATGAATGATAATATTGGTACCATAATCATTGCTCCTTTAACTTCAACTATAAGATTATATCCATCACGCATACCTTATAAATTAAATGGGAAATCCTGTACTATAGCTCTTGATCAAATTAAAACTATTGACAAAAGCAGGCTGCAAAACAAATTTAATCATCTTGGTATAATAACTATCCGGCAAATAAAACAGGCACTGGAAGATATTTTCTGTAAATAATTTTTTAACATGTAATAAAGTTTCTTTGGACTCTTAATTGCAAAATATTTTTTCTCTAATTTCAATGCATGTTAGTCAAAACTTTCGGCAGCGCTGTTTATGGAGTTGAAGCAATTACCATTACCGTTGAAGTAAATGTAAGCAGCGGAAAATTTACTTCGATAGTTGGCCTTCCGGATAATGCTGTTAAAGAAAGCCTGGAACGAATGGAAAGCGCTATAAAAGCTAATGGCTACCATTTTCCGAGAACAAAAGTTGTGGTGAATTTAGCGCCTGCTGATATAAGAAAAAGCGGTACAGCCTTCGATTTGCCAATTGCAATGGGAACGTTAGGCGCCAGCGAACAATTAGAAAATGCTGAAAAGCTTACCGACTATGTTATTATGGGAGAACTTAGTTTAGACGGTACCGTTAGACCTATAAAAGGCGCATTACCAATTGCTATACAGGCACGCAAAGAAGGTTTTAAAGGATTGATTGTTCCCAAAGAAAATGCACGAGAAGCAGCAATGGTTAATAAATTAAATGTGTATGGTGTTGGGCATATTAATGATGTCATTGATTTTTTTATTGATGAAAATTCTATTAAGCCAACCGTAGTAAATACCAGAGAAGAATTTGCCAATGCACAAACCGATTTTGAAATAGATTTTTGTGATGTAAAAGGACAGGAAAATATTAAACGGGCTTTGGAGATTGCAGCAGCAGGTGGACATAATGCAATTTTGATTGGACCGCCCGGTGCCGGAAAAACCATGCTGGCAAAGCGTTTGCCAACCATACTTCCGCCACTTACATTACAGGAAGCATTGGAAACAACGAAAATTCATAGCGTTGCCGGTAAGCTTCCCGAAAATGCAACACTCATTTCAAAACGTCCTTTTCGTTCACCTCATCATACAATATCAGATGCAGGATTAGTTGGCGGCGGTGGCATTCCGCAGCCCGGTGAAATTTCATTGGCGCATAATGGTGTTTTGTTTTTAGATGAATTACCGGAATTTAAAAGAACGGTATTGGAAGTGATGAGGCAACCGATGGAAGAAAGAAAAATTGTTATATCGAGGGCAAAAGTTGCACTTGAATTTCCTTCCAGCTTTATGTTGATTGCTTCTATGAATCCCTGTCCGTGCGGTTATTACAATCATCCCGAGAAGGAATGTACCTGCCCGCCGGGAGCCGTTCAAAAATATCTGAATAAAATTTCTGGGCCGTTACTGGACAGAATTGATTTGCATGTGGAAGTAACTCCTGTTGCCTTTAGTGAACTTTCGTCTAAGCATGAGTTTGAAAAAAGCGAAGTAATACGAGAAAGAGTTATTAAAGCCAGGGAAAAACAGGCCGAAAGATATAAAGATAATCCGGGTATTTATTGCAATGCACAAATGAGCAGTAAGATGCTAAAAGAAATTTGTGTAATAACACAGGCCGGTTCTAATCTTTTGAAAATTGCCATGGAGAAATTAAATCTTTCTGCCCGTGCTTATGACAGAATATTAAAAGTGAGCAGAACTATTGCTGACCTTGCCGGCAGCGATGATATAAAACCTGAACATCTTGCAGAAGCTATTCAATATAGGAGTTTGGATAGAGAAGGGTGGGCGGGTTGATACATTGTTTAACTCTCAAAGCTTTTCCCGAAATTTGCAGATTCAATTTATTAAATGAAAATTTTATTATCATACATAAAGCCATATAAATGGCTGGTGGTTTTAGCATTATTTCTTGCAGCAGTAAACCAGGTGTTTTCATTGTTTGCTCCGGCGATTACGGGTAATATTCTTGATTTGTTTGTAAATCATCCGCATATCTTTCGAGACAAAACTCCAAGAAGCGAACATGCGTTCTTTTTTGGTCAGGGTCAATATCATGGTTTATTATTCTTTCTGTTATTATTGATCGGTACTGCCATGGTAAGCCGTATTGCAAAGGCTTTCCAGGATTATTTTTCAAATGTATTAATACAAAAATTTGGTGCCACCATTTTTACGGATGGCCTGAAACACAGCATGCGATTGCCTTACCAGGATTTTGAAGATCAGCGCAGCGGCGAAACATTATCAATACTTACAAAAGTGAGAGCTGATACCGAAAAATTCATCACCAATTTTATCAATGTATTTTTTGTAATTATTGTAAGCATTGTTTTTATCTCCATCTATGCGTTCAGGTTACATTGGGTGATTATGCCGGTATATACCGTAGGTATTGTTTTAATAGCAGTTGTTACCAGTTTACTTAGCAGAAGAATAAAATCTATTCAAAAAAATATTGTAAATGAAACCAACGCCCTGGCTGGTTCTACTACAGAATCTTTACGCAATATTGAATTGGTAAAAAGTCTTGGTTTAACTGACCAGGAAGTGAGCAGGTTAAACAATAACACTTTTAAAATACTGAAGCTTGAATTACGTAAAGTAAAAAGCATACGTACCATAAGTTTTATACAGGGTACAATGGTTAACTTTTTACAACAGCTTATCACTTTTACTTTATTATGGTTAATATTTAGAAATGCTATTACGCCGGGACAATATCTTTCATTGGTATTTTATAGTTTTTTTCTTTTTGCGCCGATGCAGGAAATAGGAAACATCATTATTTCTTATCGTGAAGCTGAAGCGTCTTTAAATAATTTTCATAACCTGATGCTGAAATCTCCCGAACTAAAACCTGATAAACCTGAAACTATTAATAACATTGAAGAACTCGAATTTATTAATGTAAAATTCAAACATCAATCGGCGCAACAACCCGCTTTGACAGATATAAGCTTCGACGTAAAAAAAGGTGAAACCATTGCATTTGTTGGTCCGTCAGGTTCAGGAAAAACTACCTTGGTAAAGTTGCTTGTTGGTTTATACATTCCGCAACAGGGGCATATAAAATATAACAGAATTGATGGAAAAGATATTGACTTTGATGTGCTGAGAACCCAGATAGGCTTTGTAACACAGGATACGCAACTCTTTGCCGGAACTATCAGGGAAAATTTACTTTTTGTAAATCCTGAAGCAAGCGATGAAGAAATTCTTGATGTATTAAAAAAAGCATCCTGTACTTCTATACTGGCCCGGGCAGATAAAGGTCTCGATACTTTAATTGGGGAAGGTGGTGTAAAAGTTTCTGGTGGAGAAAAACAGCGTTTATCCATTGCAAGAGCATTGCTTCGGCATCCGCATTTATTAATTTTTGATGAGGCAACTTCTTCGTTAGATTCTTTAACCGAAGAAGAAATAACCAATACCATTAAAGATGTTTCATCAAAAAAAGAACAGATTACCATTTTAATTGCACATAGGTTAAGTACCATTATGCATGCTGATAGAATTTATGTTTTGGAAAAAGGTGATGTAATTGAGACAGGAACTCATGAAGAACTGATCTCTCAAATGGGATTATATTATGCAATGTGGCGGCAACAGATTGGTGAGAGAAAAAAATTAAGTCCACAACCACAACCCGTTTTAAATTGATAAGCTAATTTTTATAAAATGATTGAAGCTGAAAAAAAGCCTAAGCCGAATTTCTTGTGGAGCATAATTACCATGCGATGTCCACGTTGCCGCAGGGGCGATATGTTTAAGAACAGTAATCCTTATAAAAAATTAAAACTCTCTTATATTTTAGACATGCACGATGCCTGTCCTGTGTGTGGTCAAAAGTTTGATCTTGAGCCTGGCTTTTGGTATGGAACAGGATATGTGAGTTATGCAATAGTAGTATTATTTTCTGCGATAACTTTTATTACCTGGTGGATTATAATTGGTATTTCAACCGATGATAACCGTGTTCTGTACTGGCTGCTTTTTAATGGAGTGATTGTTGTGATTTTGCAACCGTGGTTTATGCGTTTAAGCAGGGTTGCGTACCTTAATTTTTTTATACACTATAATGAAAATTATGATAAAGAAAAAGGAAAGACTTTTGATTATTGATAACCCTTTTTAATTCTTTTTCGTGAGATGTCTCTTACCAGACAAAGCCCTTAACTCAATTTGTATTTTTAACGGAATAATTTTTGTAGCATAATTTTTTTTAAACCTTATAAATTATTTATTATGGCTATTGTGAAAGTTATTGAAGTAATTGCATCTTCCGAGACAAGTTTTGATGATGCTATTAAAAATGCAGTTAAAGAAGTTTCAAAAACTGTAAAGAATATTGATTCAGTGTATGTAAAAGATTTTAAAGTTCACGTAAAAGGCGCTGACATAACAACGTACGGTGTTATTTGTAAAGTCTCTTTCAGAGTTGATGGAAAAAATCTCTAATCTTCTATAAATTTATTAAGAGAGGAATGTTATTTCCTCTCTTATACATTTCAGCCATTGATGTTATTATAAATTTACAACCTGCACTGCTGTGCCATAACATAACACCTCGGTAACACCATTCATAACTTCATTGGCATCATATCGTATATTAATAATTGCATTAGCACCTCTTTCGTTGGCATGTTGAACCATATGCTGGTAAGCTTCTACTCTTGTCTTTTCGCAGAGATCAACATAAATGGAAATAGTGCCTCCAAATAAAGTTTGTAATCCTCCTGCGATATTTCCAAATAAACTACGCGATCTTACCGTTATACCCCGGACAATGCCTAAATGCTTTGTTATTTTGTATCCTTCAAGCTGGTTGCTTGATGTAATAAGTTGTTCATCTACCATAATTGTATAGTTTTATGTTTCAAATTTAACATACTTTTTCCCGAAGCAATTTATTAGCATCGTTTTTGTTTTATCGGTTGTTCGTAATTTGCGCACTTTGAGTTTTTAATTTAAATTTTATTGAATAAAATGTTACAAACCGCAGAAGATATCCGTTTACTGAATGAAAAAATTAATCATTCAGCCTCATTTATTGATAAAATCCACGCTGAAGTTGGTAAAGCAATTGTTGGCCAAAACCACATGATTGAAAGGCTTTTAATTGGTCTTTTGAGTAATGGTCATATTCTGCTCGAAGGTGTTCCCGGCCTTGCTAAGACACTCTCAATAAAATCGCTGTCATCTGCTATTAATGCACAATTCAGCCGCATACAGTTTACTCCCGATCTTTTGCCTGCCGATGTTGTCGGAACGATGATTTACAACCAGCAAAAAAATGAATTTATGGTTCGCAAAGGACCCATATTTGCCAACTTCATTCTGGCAGATGAGATAAACAGGGCTCCTGCAAAAGTGCAAAGCGCCTTATTAGAAGCCATGCAGGAAAGACAGGTAACAATAGGTAATCAATCTTATTTATTAGAAGAACCCTTTTTAGTACTGGCTACACAAAACCCAATTGAGCAGGAAGGAACTTATCCTTTACCTGAAGCCCAGGTGGATCGGTTTATGCTAAAAGTGATTATTGATTATCCGTCTAAAACAGAAGAACAATCAATCATCAGGCAAAATGTGCAGGGTTTGCAACAGCCACGCATAAACGCAGTTGTATCAACAAATGAAATATTAAATGCCCGGGAACTGGTTCGACAGGTTTATATGGATGAGAAGGTAGAGCAATATATTATTGATATTGTATTTGCCACACGTTATCCTGAAACATATAATCTTACAAAACTGAAACCATTGATTTCTTTTGGAGGTTCGCCAAGAGCCAGCATTAATCTAGCCCTTGCAGCAAAAACTTATGCCTATCTGAACAAGCGTGGATATGTAATTCCCGAAGATGTAAGAAATATATGTAAAGATGTTTTGAGGCACCGTATAGGACTTACCTATGAAGCAGAAGCAGAAAATATAAATGTTGAAATGATAATAACAGAAATTTTAAAAGCAGTAAATGTACCTTAAAAGTTATAAGCAATAAGTCATGAGTATAAGTAAGGAGTTCAGGACTTCGATAAATTTTTTAATACAGAATTTTATTATTAAATAATCATAATAATCCATGTCCCTCTCCTTTTGGAGAGGGGTTGGGGTGAGGCTATGTTAACTACAGCAGAAATAGTAAAAAAAGTTAAGGAACTTGAAATTATCAGTAAAAAGATAACCACACATCTTTTTACCGGTGAATATCATTCTGCGTTTAAGGGAAAGGGAATGAGCTTTAGAGAGGTTCGCGAATACTACCAGGGAGATGATGTGCGGTTTATTGACTGGAATGTAAGCGCACGGTATGCTCATCCATTCACAAAGGTTTTTGAGGAAGAAAGGGAACTCACTGTTGTGCTGTTGGTTGATGTTAGTGCGAGTGCTTTGTTTGGAACAACACATAGTACCAAAAGAGATCTTATTACAGAAATTGGCGCGGTGCTTACGTTTAGCGCAATTAATAATGATGATAAAGTGGGTGTTATTTTTTTTAGTGATAAGATTGAAAAATACATTCCGCCAAAGAAGGGAAAGCAACATGCCTTGTATATTGTGAGAGAACTACTAACGGCCCAACCTAAACGAACAGGAACTAATATCAATGAAGCCTTAAAGCTATTCTCAAAATACAACCGGCACAGGAGTATCACATTTATTATGAGTGATTTTATTGATGAGCAATATGAGGAAACACTTAGAGTTATAAGCAACAGGCATGATGTAATCGGACTTAAAATTTATGACAAAATGGATATGCTGCTTCCCAATGTTGGCCTCATGGAAGTTGAAGACCTTGAAACCGGAAAATCGCAGTGGCTGGATACTTCAGACGCTATGGTGAGGCATAATTACCAGCAGAATTTTTTAAAGCAAAGTGAACGTTGTAAACAAATCTTTAAAAAATCAGGAGCTGATCTGTTGCATTTACGCACCGATGAAGATTATGTAAAAATTCTGCAACAGTTTTTTTTAAGAAGAAAATAAAGGCGAAAGAAAGCAATTGAAGAAAAGCATTTATCATAGATCGTTAGTAAAAATAATATTCCTTGGAGGTTCATTTTTATTTTCAAAAAATATTTTAGCCCAGCAGCCTTCCATCAAAACCTCTGTTGACAAAAATAATATTCTCATCGGAGAGCCCGTTCATTTAAAAGTTGAAACCTCAATGCCTGATAATACTTACAGGCTTTCCTGGTTTGATATGCCAGATACACTTGGTCACTTCCATTTGATAAAAGAAAACAAAATAGATTCTTCTTACCCGAATGGAAATATCAACTTCAGCCAGGAGATAACAATTACCAGTTTCGATTCCGGACGGCAAATGATTCCTTCTTTGGTTTTAAATATGCAGACTTTGCAGGGCGATTCGACTTTTAACCTGGTAACAGATTCAATCTTGGTCCGGGTTTCTTTTTCTCCTATGGACAGTACTGCAACATTTCATGATATAAAATCAATTATAGAAGTAAAAAAAGACTGGGCATGGTGGTGGTGGGCAATATTAGCTGGTGTGCTTATTTTGTTATTCTTCTGGGTACGTTTTTTAATTAAATTTTTTAAGAAAAAAAATGCCCCGGACATATTTAAATCCAGGCTATCTCCTTACGATGAAGCAATGCAATCTTTAAATGATTTGGATAAAGAACAATTGTTGCAAAAAGGCGAAGTGAAAGAATATTGTACCCGCCTCACCGATATTTTTAAAAGGTATATTTCAAGGAAAACAAAAACCTATAAAATGCATCTCACATCTGATGAAATGTTGATGGAACTTAATGAGTTTGGGTTAGGTAAAGAACAGGTTGCTGCATTTGCCAATTGTCTTCGAATGAGTAATGCAGTAAAATTTGCAAAATATATTCCGCCTCAAAGCGAAAGTGAGAAATGCCTTCAACAAACAAAAGATATGATAAATGAGGTAAACCAAACCCTCAATACAAAAAACGCAAGTGATATTTGATTATTTCAATAATATAACATTTGGGCAACCGCTTTTTTTTATTTTGTTTGCTATTATTCCCATCCTGATTTATTGGGAAGTTGTAAAAGGTAAAAAGCAAACTGCCGCTGTTGGAATTTCCACCACAGCGGGATTGTCAAAAATTCGTTCATGGAAAAATACTTTCCAAAATTTGCCTTTTATTTTAAGGTTGATGGCAATAAGCTGCATAATAATTGCATTGGCAAGGCCACAGGTAAAGTTCGACGAGCAACAATCAGAAGGAGAGGGTGTAGACATTATTTTAGGTATTGATGTAAGTGGAAGCATGACAGCACAGGACTTTACGCCAAACCGTATGGAAGCAGCAAAAAAAGTTGCAGAAGACTTTATTAATGAGAGACCAAATGACCGGATCGGTATCGTAATTTTTTCAGGCGAAAGTTTTACGCAATGCCCGCTTACAACCGACCATAGTGTTTTAATAAATCAAATAGAACAAATAAGAAATGGATTGCTGGAAGATGGCACTGCTATTGGGTCAGGACTTGCAACCAGTGTTGACAGGTTAAGAAACAGCAAAGCCAAAAGCAAAGTGGTAATACTTTTAACGGACGGAGTTAACAATGGCGGATTAATTGACCCGGCAACGGCATTAGAAATTGCAAAAACATTTAAAGTAAAAGTATATACAATTGGCGTAGGAACTGATGGCTATGCACCTACGCCGGTTAGTACACCGTTAGGCATCGTAATGCAGAATGAAAAGGTGGCTATTGATGAAAAGCTTTTAAAAAATATTGCTGATCAAACAGGTGGAAAATATTTCAGAGCAACTGATAATAAAAGTCTTCAGAGTATTTATGCCGAAATAGATCGTCTTGAAAAATCAAAAGTGGAGATAACAACCCTTCATCGTTATACTGAAAAATTCTATCCACTTATTTTTGCGGCTATGGCGTTATTGTTACTCGAAATCATTTTAAGATTTACCATCTTTAGAAAATTCCCTTAATTGATCACATTATTACAGCCGCTAATTACGCCAGGTTCACGAATTTTACCAATTAACCTGTTAACGAATAAACCAATTAACTTCTTTTCATGAAAGCTCTTGTATATAAATCAACCGGAAGCTGGTATGTTATTAAAGGAGAAGATGGAGAGTTTTATAATGCCAGGATAAAAGGTAAGTTTAAAATTGATGATATAACCTCCACTAACCCGGTGGCAGTAGGCGATATTGTTGATGTTGATAAAGAAGATACCGAAGCTGCAGATGTAATTATCACTGATATTCATGAAAGAAAAAATTATATTACCCGGCAATCACCTCACAATAAATATCAACATCATATTATCGCATCCAATCTTGATCAAAGCCTTTTATTTGCCACCCTCAAAGATCCCAAAACATCGCAAGGATTTATAGACAGGTTTTTGGTGGCTTCAGAAGCATATCATGTTCCCGCCATCATTGTTTTTAATAAAAGTGATTTATATAAAAAAAAGGAACGGGAAAAATTTGATGAACTAAAATTTATTTATGAAAGAAATGGCTATAAAGTTTTATCGATGAGTCTCACGCAACAACAGGCATAGACGAAGTAAAAAAATTTTTAAACAATAAAGTAACATTATTAAGTGGCCATTCCGGTGTAGGAAAATCTTCTTTTATAAATATTGTTTTTCCGGAACTTTTATTAAAAACGCAGGATGTGAGCGGCTGGAGTGGCAAAGGACTTCACACAACAACCTTTGCTGAAATGTTTGATTTACCCGGCGGCGGAAAAATTATTGACACACCTGGCCTTCGCGAATTTGCATTAATGGACATTGAAAAAAATGAATTGTCTCATTATTTTCCTGAAATGAAAGCTTTAGTAAATGAATGCAGGTTTAATAACTGTATGCACATTGATGAGCCAGGGTGTGCGGTAAAACAGGCAATTGAAGAAGGGAAAATTTCTGCTGACAGGTATATCAGTTATTTGAATATTTTGGGAACGATTGATACAAAGAAATGGTAAAGAGTCTAAACTTAACCGTTTAATAAAATACAATAAAGAAAAGAATAAGGTCAATTAAGGTGAATAGAACTCCAGTCTTTGTTAAGGATACAATTATTTAATTACAAATTTTTCAGTTGAAATGTTAATTTGGTAAGCATTGTATAATTTAAGAATATATATTCCCGCGGTAAGTCTTTGAACATTTATCGGAAAATTATCATTGTTACTGTTGCCGGTTAAAAGGAGTTTTCCTGTTGCGTCATAAACCTTGTAATGTAATGGCTTGCTCACATTTCTTATACTGTAAACATTTAAAATACTGCTTGCCGGATTAGGAGAAATTTTTATTGAAGTATTTCTTAAATAAGTATATAAAGAATCTGTACTTAAACTTAATAAAGGACCTGTATAGGTAAATTCGAGAATCCTGCCTGCATGAGCGGGTGGCAGTACCACCACCATTATAAGAGCCGGTCGGTCCGCTTGTTTGTCCTGAAATATCACAAGCGACATAAATTCTAATGCCATCAGGTGCAATACAAAGATCGCGATATCTGCCCTGGTTTCGCATTGCAGGAATTGTTGAACTATCAAGAACACCTGTTCCTGCCGCATCAAGGTGAAGCCTGAAAACTTTTCCGGCTTTAAGTGATGTTACCAATAGAGAACGATTCCAGTTTGGGATAACATTTTTTTCATACACATCAATACTTGAAGCTGCCACAGTAGGCCAGGTTAAATAATCAGTTCCTAAAGAGCCGGGGTTCATATCTGTAAATAAAGTATAGATGGGATCCTTTGAATTTAAAGCAGCGCATTGGATTTGTTCACTGATCACATTTTTATTAGCGAGTTTTAAGCCATTATAATTTCCGTCACAATATCCCGATAACTTTGGCCAGCCATAATTTCTTGCACTGTCAATAATATTTACCTCATCATCAGTTTTATCCTGCTGCTCGCTTTGGTATAATATTCCGTTAGAACCAAATGCCAAACCCTGGGCATTTCTGTGACCCCAGCTCCATACTGCTGTTTTTTTTGAGTTAGCATCCAGTATAGGGATTATCATTAGGTATCCATTTATCAAGCGCACCGGCATCCCCATCCGGCTCAAGATTAAACCTTAAAACTTTTCCTTCCAACGTATCTCTTGTTTGCGCATTATTTGTTCTTCCTGTATTATTGAATTGCCCGGCACCCATATCGCCAATTGTATAAAAAAGATAATAAGTACCACTTATGTTGCCAATTGTTAATCTTCCTGAATTGTGATCGTTGCTTCCGTTCAGTGTCTGAATAATTGTTTGCGGGTTACTTAATGTGTGAGTAGCACGATCGTAAGTGTATCTTACTATTTTTGTTTTATAATTACAGGGGTTATTAGTGGTATTAGCAACACAGCCGCCACCGCCATGTGCTGCATCAATATAATGATACACATACGAAATATACACCCATGGTTTAGAAGGATTGGGCCATTCGCTATACATACTGGGATGAAGAGCCATTCCCATTAGACCTCCCTGCGGCCAAATAGGAGGATTGGTAAAATCTTTGAGGGCACTGATGTCGATTAACTCAGTTTTTCCTCCATCACCCGGATTAATTCTGTCAATCTTATATGCAAAGTTTTCAGTTACCCATAAAGAATCATCCGGCCCCCAGGTAAGTTCCCACGCTGAATTCAATTGATAACCGGGATTTACAACACGCATACTGAAAGGCTCATTTTGTGCATAAATCTTACTAAAAAGTAAGAGAATGGCCAGGAATTTCAGCGGAAGTATTTTTTTCAAGGATAGTGATTTTAGATATCGACATAAAAAGACATAAAAATAAATGTCTTTCTAAATTGATAGTATTCAAACGAATAATCTCTTTAAATTATTTTATCTAAGTAAGAATATTAATGAGTTAATAAACAATTCTGTATCACGTAATATACCCCAGATAATTAGTATACATCAGATAATAATTTAACTACAAATTCGTTTGTTTGTATGGATATCCTTGCAAATTCTTGAATTCAATAACGTGATATATGAAAATAACTTACTTTGAAAAGTTTGATGTTCTTTTTTCAGGAGCAGAAAAATCTCTTTATAAACTTTCAAATTTTAAAAAGAAACCTTTTGCTGTTTTTGTTTTTCTCTTTTGTATTATTCAGACATTTGCTCCCTTAAATCTTTCTTCACAAACACTTGTATTCGGCTATAGTTATTATAATCTTAGCCGCAATACTGCCGGAGGAACACTTCAACAAGGTGATACTATTGAAGTACACGCTTTGGTAAATGTAAAAGCCACAACCTACAAAATGTACTATATTGACACAATACCTGTAGGAACACAATATGTTAGTAATTCAATCAGGCTAACGACCAACGAAGGGGTTATTATTTGCTGGCAGCGGGCCTTACACAGATGCGAGTAGTGATGATCTAGGGATTTACATTTCATCCGGCATCCCACGGATAAGGGTTAACATAGGCAGTACTGCGGCAAATACATCAACGGTAAGTTTTGGTAGTATACCGGAGGTGGAACAATCACTAGTGGTACAAGTCTTCCCAAGTTTTACGGTACTACTTTATTTATTGTTGCCTACAAACTTTTGGTTACGGCCAATAATGGAGATACGATATACCCCACCGGGAATTTTTATTATGCCACGAAGAGTACTGATAATGGCTCTACCACCCATCATCACATTGATTACGGGGGAATCAAAATAA
Organism: uncultured Chitinophagaceae bacterium; assembly: GCA_963788795.1. Taxonomy (GTDB): domain Bacteria; phylum Bacteroidota; class Bacteroidia; order Chitinophagales; family Chitinophagaceae; genus Ginsengibacter. The sequence goes on along the minus strand of CAWBII010000015.1, from coordinate 491,589 downwards.
GTCAAAATCAGTCGTTATGTAAAGATTTTTTAAGTGCTACATTCACGGCAGAAAGTTCATTTGGTTCAGGAAGTATTCAAAACAGAGTAGCCCCAGCAATCGTTCCCGGATATACGAAAATAAATTTAGGCCCCAATAATCCGGTGGATAATCTTATTCCATTGCTAATAATACGAGTGCTGACGGAACAACCAATAACGCAGGACCCTACCAACCAACCGCAAATGCCCACCGTGTATTTGGTGGCTTTTGGGATATAATAGGCGATCACACAGGTGCTGCCAGCCAGGCAAATGGCAATCCCGCTCCTAGCGCCGGACATCCTGGTGGTTACATGTTGGTAGTAAATGCAGCCTTTACTGCCGGTGAGGTTTACAAGGATACCATTAAAAATGTGTGTCCTAATACCTACTACGAGTTTTCTGCGTGGGTCAGAAATCTGTGTGGAGTATGTGGAATTGACGCAAGTAGTAACTCTTCCTATACTCCCGGAGTACTTCCTAACCTTTCCTTTGCTATTAATAACGTGGATTTCTATACTACTGGTAATATTCTTCACGATAATTACTGGCAAAAGAGTGGTTTCATATATAAAACTGGAGCTACGGAGACACAATTTAGCATTACTATAAAAAATAATGCAGCCGGCGGAGGTGGTAACGATTGGGTATTAGACGACATAAATCTTTCCACCTGTTATCCCGACCTTATAAATAGCCCTAAAGACACTGCCTACTTCCTGTGTAGGAGTTCCTTTAACTTTAAGTGACACTGTAAAAAGTTTTTTTAATAACTATACAAACTTTTGTTGGGAAAAAAGTGTGGATGGTATTAACTGGACTAGCACAGGGGTTTGCGGTTCAAAGGCGGCAACTATCGTAAATGGCCTCTACCAATTTATAGTAGACACATCTTTTATACCGGTTGCTGCAGATAGTGGAACTTATTACCGGCTAAAAGTTGGAACTCTTGCTGCCAAACTTAACGAATCCTAACTGCTCAGTTTCCAACAGCCAAAAAATATTCTTAAACGTGTTTAATATAAATTGTACATTGCTGAACACTCAGCTATTAAATTTTTACGGTAACATTATAAATAATAATACCGTTTTGTATTGGACTGCAGAGAATGAAACTAACCTGAAACAATATGAAGTGGAAAAAAGTAATGATGGAGTAAATTTTTTACGGACAGGGATAGTAGCAACAATGAACGATATTAACGGCGGTAACTATTCGTTTATTGATCCTGAACCAATTGCAACTTTGGCATATTACAGGTTAAAGCTTGAAGGTTTATCAGGTAGTCGTACTCAATACTCAAAAATTATTGTACTCTATAATAAAAATGCACTTTTTAACGTGAGTGCAGTTAATCCTTTCAGGTCTAATTTAAAAATAAATATTTTCTTACCCGAGGACGGAAATGCACTTTTTAATCTCTACGATATATTCGGTAAGATTATAACCAGAAAAAATCTTCAGCTTAGTAAGGGAACATCCCAGGTTATTTTGGATGATTTGGAGAGATTGCCTACCGGCATTTATATATTAAGAACACAATTCAATAATAAAATTATTCAGAATAAATTATTTAAAGTTGATTAATAAAAAATAATGCCTCCAGCGGTTCGGTGAAATAATTTGAATAAATAAGACCCAATAAATTCTTCGCAGGTTAAAATATTATTCTTTAGAAGATATTGAATAAGGTAAAACTACCCATACTAATCGGTTGTATAATACGTTTTAAGTAGTGGCTAATCCTATGCTTAATCCTAAATTTCTTATTTATGAGAAATGTTTACCCTGATTGCAATAGATATTTATTGTTAAGTTTTTTCAAAGCTCTATTTAAGTCACATTCACGAACAGAAAAATTTGCCCGTTTTTTTAAAACAGGAATATCCTTCTTAATTTTATTTTTTTCATTTTCGGCAAATTCACAAAAATTACAATTTAGTTATAGCTATATAAATCTTTCCCGTAATAATGGAGGAGGAACTCTTGAGCAAGGTGATACAATCGAAGTGCATGCACTGGTAAAAGTAAACGGAACTACTAATAATTTCTATTATATCGATACAATTCGCACTGGCACCCAGTATATAAATAATTCCATTAAGACTGTAACTAACGAAGGAGTTTTATTTCGTGGTCCCTTTACAGATGCAGCATCTGATGACAAAGGATTATACGATATCAGCGGTGGAATTCCAAGGATTAGAGTGAACCTTGGTATAGGAGCTTTGAATCCAAATTCTGGAACTGTAAACTTCGGCACTATATTAGGCGGAGGAACTGTTACTCCTGGAGATGTTCCTAAATTTTATGGTACTACTTTATTTATTGTTGCATACAAGCTTTTGATTACAGCTAATTATGGTGATACCATTCATCTTACTGGCAATTATTATGTAGATACTTCCGGAACAAAAACAACATACCGTTTTAATTATGCTGGCATAAAAATTATTAAAAACCAGGCGTTGTGCACAACTTTTTCAAGTGCAAGTTTTAGCGCAGAAAGTTCCTTTCAAAGTGGTAATACGCAAAACCGGGCAATTGGAGCAACGGTTCCGGGTTACATTAAAATAAATATGGGTTTAAATAGTCCTAATGATAACTATTATACTATTGCGAACAACACAAGCTCTAATGGCACAACAAATAACGGGGGGCCTTATGCTCCTACCGCGAACCCAAATCGTGTATTTAATGGCTTCTGGGACATCATTGGTGACCATACAGGCGCTATAGATCCTGTGACTGGAAATCCGCCAACACCTACAGGTCAAACGGGTGGTTATATGCTGGTCGTTAATGCCGCATATCCAACGGGGGAAGCATACAGAGACACAATAAAAAATGTATGTCCCAATACTTATTATGAATTTTCTGCGTGGATAAGAAATATTTGCGGTAAATGCAGTGCAGATTCAAACAGTATTCAAAAATATACTCCCGGCGTTTTGCCCAATCTTTCCTATACAATAAACGACATTGATTATTTTACAACCGGAACTATTACTTACGATAAAACCTGGGTAAAAAGGGGATTTATTTATAAAACAGGTGCAGCAGAAACCCAGTTTAGAATTACTATAAAAAATAATGCAGCAGGAGGAGGTGGAAATGACTGGGTACTTGATGATATTAAACTTGCCACTTGTTATCCCAACCTCATAATGAATCCAAGCGATACTACAACTACCTGTGCAGGTTTGCCTGTATTCTTAAGTGATACAGTCAAAAGCTTTTTCAACAATTATGCAAACTGGTGCTGGGAAAAAAGCAACGATGGAATTACCTGGGGCAGTACTGGCGTGTGCGGATCCAAAGTACCTGTACTTGTAAATGGAATGTGGGTATATGTTGTGGATACGACTTTTATTTCTGTAGCTGCAGATAGTGGAAAATATTTTCGTCTTAAAGTTGCAACTACTTTCTCTAACCTTAGTAATCCAGGTTGTGCTGTTAATAATAGCCAGAAAATATTTCTAAAAGTATTTAATTCCAACTGTATTGTACTAAATTCTCAAATATTAAATTTTTATGGAGAGATAATAAATGGCAAAGCAATTTTAAAATGGTCTATACAAAATGAGAAAAACATGAAGGAGTATGAAATTGAAAAAAGTGTTGATGGACTAAACTTCTCTCCGATAGGTTTAGTTACGGCAGCTAATGATATAACTGAGGCGAACTATACTTTTGATGATCCTGAAAATGTTATTCCACTTGCATATTACAGGTTAAAACCAGTAAGCCTATTTAATAATAGCAACCAGTACTCGAAAATAATTATACTATATAATAAAAATGCATTAGTAAAAGTTTCGGCAATAAATCCCTTTAAAAACAATTTAAAAATTAATATTTTTTTACCGCATGAAGGGGATGTAGAATTTATTCTCTTTAATGAATTTGGAAAAACTGTAAGTAAAAATAGCCAGCATCTCAATAAAGGAAATTCTCAGGCCATTCTTGATAATGTTGAACATTTGTCCTCGGGTATCTATATTTTAAAAACCGTATTTAACAACACAATTGTTCAGAATAAATTAATTAAAACAGAATAAGAAAATGATGTAAATGGAATTATTATTTTATCGCCTAACGGAGCATAAACAAAAGAGACTGTCTGAAAATGGGTAGCCCTTTTTATTTTAAAAAGAATTTTTAAAAAATATGATAATCACCTATGTCGTAAGTAATAGTTGTAAAGCCATCAGTAAGACTTGTGTGTATTTCACCAACATTAGAGGCAAACCACCTTTCCGCAGTTCCTAATATAGTCGGATTACCTGCAACAAAATATTCGTATTTCATTTTTATAACATCAGGAAAAATAAAGTTTCCAACCGTCACGGAAACGGCCTTCGCCACTATAGTCATTTTAATATTCACTGTAATAGGTATTCCCAATAAATTACCGGTAATATCCGGAGAATTCCAGGTAGTACCACTTACTACATTATCTTTTAAAAAGATATATTCTCCAAAAACAGGTTGATCAAAACCAAAAAAATCAGAGTAGTTCAGATATTGATAATAGTCACCGCCGGGTTTACGATAATAACCAGAATCAGTTGCGCCAGATGGTGGTACATCATATTGGGCTAATGTGCTATAGGTATTGCTTCCAAAAGCAGGGGTATAACTAAGTACCGCCAAATGAATAGAATCCTGAGTAGTACCGGCTGTTAGGCCGTACGTCCAGTTTGAATTTAACGTAACCGGAAAATAATCACCTGAAGGAGCGACCGCAGGTAAAAAAGTAATTCCAAAATTACAATTACTTGTTCCGAATGTTACTGTGAAATTTTGGGCTCCCGCATTTACGGGAGTACCACTTCCGATTAAAAAAATAGTTTGCACTCCGGTTGAGGTAAAAACTCCTGTTTTTGAAAATAAAACCCCATTTACCGTATTAGTGGAAATAGTGTAACTTCCTAATGTGGCCACATTTACCTGAATTTGTATCGTATTCGACGCATCAAGTGCTATTCCCTGTTGGTAAGTGCTTACTGAAATAGCAAATGGAGTGCAATTTCCGCCGCCGCCGCCAAGTGTTCCTGATGCTGGCGGAGCAAAGTTGATTTTAAAATCACATTGGCTATTACCGTAACTTAAAGCGAAATCCTGGCTTCCTGAATTTGTTGGTGTTCCGCTTCCGGTTAAAATTACACCTTGGACACCGGTAGAAGTAAAGGTTCCTGTTGTTGAAAATGTTACACCATTAACCGTATTTGTCTTTATTGAATAAGTACCTGCGGTTGCTACTGTTACCTGTACCTGAACGGTATTAGCAGAAGTTAATGCAGTACTTTGCGCATAGCTTCCGGCTAATATGACAGGCTTGCAAAAAGAAGAGCTGTCGCCCAATACACCGGTAGAAACGCTCGTTGCATTTCCCGGGCCATTAAAGCTGGAAGTAAATTTCCCACTGGTTAATGGTATCGTAGAATTAGCAGTATTCATTGCTGAGCCGGAAAAGGTACCTGATATTTGAGTATTGTTTATAGAATTGATGTTAACTATAAACTCTCCAATTAACTGCCCGGCCTGGTAAATGTTATTATTTCCTGATGTATATTGAAAAGTGCATTGAAATAAAGAAGCCTTATAAGCTCCCGTTGCGAAAGAACCTGTGGAATATAGCTCCATGTTAAAGCTCTGTGACCCGTCAAGTGACGTTCCTATAAGGTGCAATATTTTAGTAGAGGATGATGAATCAATGTAAGCGCTATCCATATTGCCTGCAAACAATTGAGCATCATCATTAAATTGCCACGTTCCTGTCGGCACTATTAATCCACCCTCCTCGGTACTGTATTCTTTCTGGCAGGCATTCAGTAATACAACAATTACAAAAAAGTAAATGACAATTTTGATATGTTTCATAGTACAAATTTAAAAATGATAGGTTTTGGGATATTATGAAACCTGCATTTCATCATTAACCAATGTGCCTGTTTCTACGCTTTTTGACGCAACATGTTGCGGATTATTTTTAAAAAAACGCTTTTGGAACACAAGTATTGTGATAATGCCTGTAGATATGGCTGCATCAGAAAGATTAAAAATAGGCCGAAAAAAAACGAAGTCTTCACCTCCCCAAAATGGCACCCACGCGGGAAAATGCGCATTTCTGATTATGGGGAAGTATAACATATCAACTACTTTACCATGCAAAAATCCTGCATAACCATGAGCAGGAAAAATTTTTGCAATATTATGGGTAAACTGGTTGCTGTCTTCAAAAATTAACCCATAAAACATACTGTCAATCAGATTGCCGAGTGCACCTGAGAAAATAAGCGCCGCACAAACTATAAATCCGGGATGATACTTATGCTCTACAATTCTTTTAATATAAAATACCCCGAATATCACAGCAGCAAGGCGAAATAAAGTCAAAATTATTTTGCCCCATTCGCCGCCAAATTTCCATCCATAAGCCATTCCTTCATTTTCTATAAAATATAATTGGAACCAGCTACCAATTACTGAATGGGATTCTTCCGAATGGTAGTGTGTTTTTACATAAATTTTCAAAGCCTGATCTATTATGACAATAAGGCAAATAATCAAAAAAACATTTCTTCCTTTCACGTAATAAATTTTGGCGGTAAAGATAGCAAAATTGAAGAAGGCTTATAATCAAATACGTTAATTATTAGCAAAGAGATATTCATATAGGCATAGATATATAGATCTTTTAGAAAATTATTCTTCAAAATAAACCCTTTTAACCCTTTGCGATATTCCTGTCATTATTTCGTAGGGTATCGTTTGGGCCCATAAGGCAAGCGAATGCAACGGCAGCTTTTCTCCAAAAACAATTACCTCATCTCCTTCATTTATATTTTCAAATTTGTAATGTCAAGCATTGTCATATCCATACATACATTGCCAATTATTGGAGCAAGTTTTCCATGCAGTAGCATTTTGCCAATCCCATTTCCCAGATTTCGCGGATAGCCGTCAGCGTAACCGATGCGGACTGTTGCAATAATACTATCTCTTTGAAGTCTTGCATTTCTTCCATAACCAACGGTATCTCCAGCCTTTACCTTTTTTATTTGAGATACAGTTGTTGAAAGCATGGTAACATTTTTTAATTGTTGTTGCATTTTTTTATTACTGTCAATTCCGTAAAGGCCAATACCGAGTCTTACCATATCCATTTGTAATTGAGGATGGCGGCTGATACCTGCTGTATTGGCAATATGTTTTATAAATTTATATCCTAAAGCGTTTTCAATTTTTGTACAACAATTTTCAAAATTATTTGATTGCAGCAATGTAAACTGATCTTCCTTTGCATTTTCCGCTGCAACCAGATGAGTAAATACTGATATCAATTTTTATTAATGAGTTTCCTTTAAGCAAATTGTTTAAGGCATCCATATCATCAACCGTAAAACCAAGCCGGTGCATACCTGTATCAATTTTTATGTGAACCGGGTAATAATTTATTCCAGAAGACTTGAGAAAATTTCCAAACTCTTTTAAAATATTAAAAGAAAAAATTTCAGGTTCAAGATTATTATTTACAATAGATTCGAATGTTGCAGACTCTGCATTCATAACCATAACAGGTAAAGTAATTCCTGATTTTCGTAATTCAACACCTTCATCAGCATAGGCCACTGCCAGGTAATCTACTTTATTATATTCCAGTACTGATGCAATTTCAAAGCTTCCGCTTCCATAGCTGAATGCTTTTACCATTGCCATAATTTTCGTTGAAGATTTTAGTAAAGACTGGTATTGCTTTAAGTTGTGAACAATTGCATTCAGATTAATTGAAAGGACAGTCTGGTGGGCTTTTTGCTCCAGCTTGTGACTTATTTGTTCAAAACCAAAACTGCGTGCGCCTTTAATTAAAATAGTTTCATTCTGAAAATTTAGACTACTGTCGCTTAACAGGAATTGTTCAACGCTTTTAAAAAAATGTCTTTCTTTTGAAAACGAAAATTGATTTTGGAAGGAAAAAATATCATCACCAATACCAATTAATTTATTAATTTCTCTTTGCTTAACAAGACTGGCTACCTCTTTGTATAACTCATTTGACTGCCTGCCTGATTGCAAAATATCAGATAAAATAACGGTATACTTTTTATTTTGCTTTTGTTGTTTTAAAAAATTCAGCGCAATTTCTAAAGAATGCAAATCATTACTATAACTGTCATTTATAATAGTACAATGATTGATTCCTTGTTTGAGTTCAAGCCGCATTGCAATAGGATAAAGAAACTCAAACTTCTTTCTTATCCGCTCATCATTTTTATTTAATACCAAAAGAATGCACCAGCAATTGATTGCATTTTCTACTGATGCTTCGTCACTAAAAGGAATGGTTATCGAAATATTTTTTTCTTTATATAATGCCTTGATCTTTGTATAAGACTTAGTTTTATTTACTGATACAATTTGCAATTTATTATCGCTACTCTTACCCCAGCTAAATAATTCCAGGCTTTTATGTTCTGCATTTATTTTATTTTGAAAAGCAAAAATGGCTTTTTTAATTTCATCATTATCTGAACAATATACAAGTTGCTTTGCATTAATGAACAATTGCAATTTCTCATTAATTTTTTGCGTGCTGTTTTCAAATCCTTCATCATGTGCGTTGCCAATATTGGTCAACAACCCAATGGAAGGTTTGATTATTTTTTCCAGACGATTCATTTCGTCCGGCTGGGAAATACCAGCTTCAAATATGGCGAGGTTATTCGATTCAGTAATGTTTAATACACTTAGCGGAACACCAATCTGAGAATTGTAACTCTTAGGACTTCTTATGATCGAAAAATTTTCCTCAAGCAATTGATTCAGCCATTCTTTTACAATTGTTTTTCCATTGCTTCCTGTAATACCAATTACTGCGATATTTTTAAATTGCTTCCGATGATGTTCAGCAAGCATTTGCAAAGCCTTAATGGAGTTATTAACCAGGATAACATTTGCAAGCGGAATGTTTTTTAGGTTTATGTTTTTATCGCTAACCACAAAATTTCTTACTCCTTTTGAATATAATCCTTCAACAAACTTATTACCATTCTGGTGAGAAGATTTGATGGCAAAAAAAATGGTATTAACGCCATCAATAATTTTCCTGCTATCAAGTTGAAGGGATAGTGGATCGGGTAAATTACGGTTCTTATTTAGTAATTTACCATTTGTAAATTTTGCAATTTGTTCAATCGTATAGTGAATTGTTTGGTTCAATCAGTTCAATTTATTTTTTAAATAATTCAATCAAAATTCTATACCCGGTCAGCTTCTTTTTTTGCAGTATATATTGAAAACAAAATGGCTCCGGTAATACAACCAACAATAACAAGCAATGATACCCATATCTGCAAATGAATATTAAAATATTCAACAAGCATTTTTATGCCAATAAAAATTAAAACAATAGCAATTCCTTCTTTCAAATATTTAAATTTAGCAACCGCACCTTTCAGTAAAAAAAATAAAGAGCGCAAACCTAACACCGCAAAAATATTCGATGTATAAATGATCATTTTTGTTTGAGTAATTGCAAACACAGCCGGTATTGAATCTAAAGCAAAAGCTATATCAGTAGTTGCCAGCAAAATCATAACCACAAAAAGCATCGTAAAATACTTTTCCCCATTAATTGTTTTTGTAAAATTCCCATCGCTATATTCATGTGTTAACGGAATAATTTTTTTCAGAAATTTATATACTTTATTTTTTTCGGGTTCAAATTCATTTTCATCATTAATGAAAAGCATTTTAATTCCGGTGTAGATTAAAAATGCTCCAAAAATATATAATACCCATACAAACTTTTGAACCAGGGCTATTCCAACAGTAATAAAAATAATCCGTAAAATAATTGCAAGTAAAATACCTAGCAATAAAACCCTGTTTGAATATTTTTCAGCAATGCCGAAATAAGAAAATATGAGGATAAATACAAAAATATTATCAATGCTCAGGGCCCATTCCATCAGGTAGGCGCTTATATATTCCAGGCCCTTTGTTTGCCCATCTTCAATAAAAATAAATAAAAAAAATCCAAGTGCCAGGCTGACCCAAAAAAGTGTTTGCAGAAATGCCTGCTTTATAGAAATTTTCTTTGATTTTTTACTTAGTAAGCCGAGATCAAAAATTAATGCCGTTAGAATTACAAGCCCAAAAACTCCATAAGTCCATTCTGTAGTGTTCATGAATTATGTATTGTAGCAAAGATATGTTTTGGAGCATGCTATTACTAAATATGAAATTTATTTTAGTAATTGATTAAACGCTATATTTTTTTCTGCGCCACCATTGGTAAAAAATTCCAAACAAGATGATCAGCGCTACTGGTAATGCGAGATTTATTATTTGCCATTTTGTTTTTTGTTCTTCCACTTTTTTAGGATCAAGCAGCTGAAGCGTGTAATCTTTAGCTCTTGCTTCACTTAGATTAGCCGTATTTATAAGATATTCAATACAATTTTCGACGAACTGTTTATTAGCAAACTGGTACTCATACTGCGTTCCAAGGGTATAAGAATTTACTCCCATTGGTAGCGGGCTGCCTTCCTTAACACCATTTAAAACAATATCTCCATCAGCAACGACAATCATTTTATTATCGTTAATACATTCTGTTAAGAATGGAGTATCATAATGCTCTAATGAATCCATTTCCTGTTGGCTAACCCTGTTTTTATATAAAGAAGAAAACTTCCCTTCAAGCAAAACACCTGCAGGAATATCTTTATTTTTGAAAGCTTCATCTTCGGGGGTATTGCGATTTTCTTCGCCACTTATTAATGCAGGAGTTTCAATTGTTCTTGAATTTGCAGAAGAACTTAGCAGAATGGTTTTTTTAATTCCCGGTGCACTAACGGTGTCAATTGAATTAACAAATCTTGCAGCCACAAGTCCTACATTTTTATTGACCAGGCTGTTTTGTTTTGATTCAAAAAGTGGAAAATAATTCCAGTGTAAAAAATCAAATTGATCTTTTCCATTAACGCTAAATGGCAAAAAATCTGATTGCAGATCCATTATCAGATCAGCATCTATTCTTACTCCATATTTAAATAAAAGATCATCAATATTCAGATTACGATCATAAGCAACCACCTGGTTTTTTATTTGCAGGCTATCCATTTCTGCTTCCAGCCGGTCAATAAACCAAAGCACTTTTCCGCCCCGCATTATATACTGATCAATTTTAAATTTTTCATCTTCGCTGAAAGAAGCAGTTGGCTTCACAACCATTAACAATTTAAAAGTATCAGGGATTACCGGTTCTTTGGCAATATTTAAAGTGAATAAACTATAATTTTTTCTTAAAACGTTTTCTACCAAATCAACGACGTTATCGCCCGTTGGTTCGCCATTGCCAACTGAATAAGCCACCATTGGCTTTTTATTTTCTATGATCTTATAAAGAGCATCGGCAAACTTATATTCCAGTAAGGCTTCCGAGCTGTTTAATTCTTTGTCACTGATAACATTGGGTCCGGAATATAAATTAACCGGCAACATTTTATTTTTATACTGAACTAACGCTGCCGGATACACGTATTGCGATTGTTCACCGGCCTTTAACTGCACTTTTAAATTAATAGGAATAACTCCAAGGGAAGAAAGTGTATCAGCATAGGTTCTGTCTGTTCCAGGCATTTGCTCATCGGGCGAAAGAAGCTTGTAATTTATTTTACCGTTCGAATATTCTTTAAATTCTTCGAGTAATTCTTCCGCTGCAGTGGAAAGATTTTTAAAACCTGCCGGCAGATCACCTTTTAAAAAAATAATTACCTCTGCAACATCATCCATGTTACCCAATATTTTCTTCACAGGAGAAGAAATAGTGAATCTCTTTTCGTTGGTAAGATCTATTCGCTTATGAACGACTGACGCTAAAAAATTAATAGCAACTATTGCCACAATCACCACAATCCACATCCATTTTTTCATTTTATTTTTAACTGGTAGAGGCTTCATTATTGCAGCATGGCTATTTTTTTGATAGATTTTTTTGTGTTGCGAAGAGGAAAAGAAAAATAATACTTAAAAAATAAATAACATCACGGGTATCCACAACTCCACGGCTAATGCTCCTGTAATGAAAATCTATTCCAAGCATTTCAATATAATAATCTGCACTGCCTGTAAAACCAGGGAGCTTACTTATAGAACCAAAGCCAAAATACAAAATGAGGCAGGCGAAAGCGCCGGTTAAAAAGGCGATAACTGCATTGGAAGTAAGCCCGGAACACCACATGCTTATTGCCGCAAAAACGGCTGCCAGAAATATTAACCCGATATATGATCCCGTAATGCCTCCACTGTCAATGCCTCCGGCTGCAGACAGTGAATGAATAGTAAAAACGTAGAGCAATGTTGGGAGCAACGCGATAAGAATAATAGAAAATACTGCAAAATATTTACCTAACACAATCTGCCATTTTGTAAGTGGCCTGGTTTGTAAAATTTCAAATGTACCGGTCTTGTATTCTTCAGAAATGCTGCGCATAGCTAAAGCTGGTATCAGGAAAATAAAAATCCACGGTGCAAGATCAAAAAATTTGTCAAGGGTAGCATAGCCAAAATCAAAAACATTACTGTCTTTTAAAACAAAAAGATAGAGCCCATTTACCAGCAGGAACAAAATAATGGTAATATAACCGGTAAGTCCGCTAAAAAACTGCTGCAATTCTTTTTTTGCAATTGATATCATAAGATTTAAAAAAAGTGCAATTTAGGCCTTGAAAAATAATTATGGACTTTTGATTTTTTTAAAGCAGCGTTTTAACATAAGCCTGTGTCATATTATATACATTGCTGCCTGATGCAGGCTAACACCTGGTTTTCATTTTATTTAAGAATCTCTGAAAAGGAATTTAACGCACTTTCCTAAGGATTGAAAAGTAATCTTTCAGAGAATCCGTTATGAAAAAGTTTACCTAAACCAACTGGATGAAACCCTGTAACAACAGGGTTTTTTTATGGAATAAATAAATTATAGAATCATAGTAAAAATTATTATTATGAAACCTTTCAAAGCAAATTTATTTATTGCGTGTGTATTACTATCATCAGCAACTTTTTCACAAGCTAAAAAAACTGTTTCACCAAAACCTCCGGTACCCCCGGCAGCAGTAAATGTTCCGTTACCGCCACCACCTGTGCCGCCAGTTCCTCCGGTTCCACCAGTGATGAAACAAGATATTATTACACCACCCCCGCCACTTCCGCCAGTACCACCTTTACCGTCTAAAATTTCTCAGCTACCACCTGAAGTAAAAGAATAAAAGTGGTGGTTAAATTCAGTTACTTTTCAAAAACTTTTTGAAAATCTTATATACCTGAGTAAAGAAAAATAAGCAGATCGTTTTAAACACAACAGACTTTCAAATGAAAGCCTGTTGGTATATAAATCAAATGAAAAAAATTAAACTCCAAAACTTTCGCCACATCCACAACTGCGGCTGGCATTAGGATTATTAAAATAAAATCCCTTTCCGTTTAATCCTTCGCTAAATTCCAAGGTTGTATTTACAAGATATAAAAAACTTTTAAGATCGGTAACCAATTTAACTCCTTTATCTTCAAACTCCTGATCATTTGGCTTTTTTTCATTGTCAAAATCCATTTTGTAACTGAGGCCCGAACATCCACCGCTTACAACACTTACTCTTAAAAAATATTCCTCATCGGAAAGATGAGCATCTTTCAATAAGCTATTGACTTTATCTTTTGCTTTATCACTTATATAGATCATAAGAATTATTCTTTTGATTCCTGTTCCGACAAAATTTAAACAAATACAAAATTACACAAGCTTAATTTCTTTTTACTATTCTGATTAAAGATTTATGATTGTATTTCAATTTTCACATTTTCAGCTTCTGTTTCTTTTTCCAATTGCCAAAGCGGATTTGTTTCTCTTAATTTCATAACTGTGGCGCTTACCTGCGCAATTGCATAATCAATTTCTTCTTCTGTGGTAAACCTGCTTAAACCAAATCTTATAGAAGCCTTTGCAAGATCATCATCCAACCCGATGGCTTTTAAAACATAAGATGGCTCAAGCGTAGCGGATGTACATGCCGATCCGGAACTTACCGCAATGTTTTTATTAAATCCAAGCATTAATGTTTCACTATCCACGTATTTAAAACTTAAATTGGAAGTATTGGGTAATCGATTTTCAACACTGCCGTTTATATTAACGTCGTGAAGTTTTAATAGTTCCGTTTCAAGCTTATCACGTAATTTTTTTACTCGTTCTGTATCTTTCTGCATTCCAATTCTACATAGTTCACAGGCTTTTCCAAACCCAACAATCCCGGGGACATTTAATGTTCCGCTTCGAATACCTTTTTCATGTCCGCCGCCATCTATTTGAGATGTTATTTTAACTCTTGGATTTTTGCGTCGTATATATAACGCACCTGTTCCTTTTGGTCCATAAATTTTATGCGCTGAAAAAGCCATAAGATCTATGCCATCTATGTTTACGTCAACCGGAATTTTTCCTACAGCTTGTGTGGCATCTGCAAAAAATAATATTCCGTGATTTTTTGCGATAGCGCTTATTTCTTTTATTGGCTGTATTACACCTATTTCATTATTGGCATACATAATTGCGATTAAAATAGTGGCCGGTTTTATTGCCTGTTGTAATTCTTCTAAATTAATTAATCCATCTTTATTTACATCGAGATAAGTGATTTCGCCACCCAATTTTTCAATATGATTGCAGCTATCCAATACAGCTTTATGTTCTGTAACAGCGGTAATTATGTGGTTACCCTTTGCTGCATACATTTCAAAAACTCCTTTAAGGGCAAGGTTATCAGACTCTGTGGCTCCTGAGGTAAAAATAATTTCTTTTGGCTCCGCCCCTATTAATTTCGCTACCTGTTCACGGCCGTAATCCACAGCCTCCCCGGCTTCCCATCCAAAAGAATGACTTCGGCTTGCTGCATTGCCATAATGTTTTGTAAAATAGGGAATCATAGTTTCCAATACCCTGGAATCCATTTGAGTAGTGGCATTATTATCAAGATATACAGGCAGTTTCAACATGAAATAAAACTTATTTTATCACCTGCAAATTTAAGCTAAAAAGCATGTAAAAGGAAGGTATGTTTTGAAGGAACATACAGGCATAAAGATTTAAATTGATAGTAAAATTCTACTGGAAATTGTTTTCTTAGCGTTACTTTCAAGCTTAATATTTGTGAATAACTGTTATTTTTTAAAGCAAAATATTTTTATGAAAAAAATAGAGCACATAGGCATTGCCGTTAGTAAGCTTTCAGCTTCAATTCCTCTTTTTGAAAAATTATTAAATACTCCCTGCTATAAAACTGAAGCAGTAGAAAGTGAACAGGTGAATACTGCTTTTTTTAAAAAAGGAGAAAGCAAAATTGAATTGGTAGAAGCATATGCTCCCGGAAGCGTTATCAGCAAGTTCATAGAAAGAAAAGGCGAAGGAATTCATCACATTGCCTTTGAAGTACATAATATAGAAGAAGAAGTAAAACGTTTACTAAGCGAAGGATTTACTTTAATAAATGAAACGCCTAAGGAAGGCGCTGATAATAAAATGGTTTGCTTTCTGCATCCTAAAAATACCAATGGAGTATTAATTGAATTGGTCACGGAGAAAAAATAATTCAATTGAAAATTTTTTTGTCAATTAGTTTAAATATGTCCGTTAATTACTCTGAAGTTTTTGATTGCCGTCTTTCACTTTTGTAATTATTATATTATTTTCTTTAGCAAATCTTAATTGCATTTCTTCAAGCCTGGCTTCTATCGGCGCTGATTTGTCCCGTATTTTTTTTAGATATTCATTATAGTTGCGATAGTCATTGCTGGTAGCAATACCGCTGTCTATTTTAATTTTTATTTTCAGCAATTTAATAGAATAAGGCGCAAAAATTTTATTATAGAAATTAAATTCGTCTATAGCTACTTCCTTAAAAGATGAATTGTTTTTGAAAGGAGATAACAATTTTATTTCCTTAAGATTTTGAATCGAATGCGCCAATAATGTATCCACCATTTTCATTGCGAGGGGATAATTATGCTCACTGGAAAGGTTAACCATATCTACGTCTTCCATTAATCCCTTTTGGCGGGTAATAATATAGTCATTATACCCGGCAGCACTTTTAAATATAATTCTGCTGTGATCCGAATGAGTACAGCTGGTGGATGTAATCAAAAAAAATATAAGTATTCCCGAAAAAATATCTTTCTCAGATGAGAGAAATTTATCTTTTTTCATTTTAAAAAAGGATTATATTTTATTTCATCGTCAATAGTAGTTTCACTCCCGTGGCCGGGATAGACTTTCACATCTCCGGGCAATACAAATAATTTTTCTTTTATATTCTTTAGTAGTGCTTCATGGCTTCCGCCTGGTAAATCGGTACGACCAATGCTTTGATAAAACAAAACATCTCCACTTATAATAAATTTTTGCTTCTGGCAATAAAAACAAATACTTCCGGGTGAATGGCCGGGTGCTTCAATAACCTGTAAAGAATCTTCGCCTAAGGAAACAATATCTCCTTCTTGTAGAAATATCAATTCACCGCGGTAATTATCAAAAGGAAGATTGAACATTAAGCCAGAGGCAGGAGCCATTTGCAAAAGTTCTTCTTCGTTTTTATGAATATGAAGTGTAAGTTTGTATGCCTCAGCAATATATTTATTTCCGAATACATGATCGAGGTGACAATGAGTATTTAGTAACATTAAAGGACGCAACCCATTGTCATTAATAAACGATTGTAATATATATTTTTCTTCTTCAGAATAACAACCAGGATCAATAATTATACACTCATGAGATTCATTATAAAGAATGTAAGTATTCTCCTGAACAGCGTTAAAAGTTAAAACTTTGATAAGGAACATAGCGTATGTGGAATTCAGTTAATTTCATTTTACTGATTAACCCGAAACGTTTAATTTTAGGGCAATTATAACCGATAGTACATGCAAGATCACAAGATTCATATTGACAAAAAAATTTTTCTCCTATTATCATTTTTCTTCTTCTCGGCATTAATAGTAAGTGCGCAGGTAAGCAGTGTGGAATACGGCAAAAACAGGGTTCAATTTAAAAAATTTAAATGGCAATATTACCAAACAAAAAATTTCAATTCGTATTTTAATCAAAACGGGCAGGAATTGGCAAAATATGTGGCCCAGGTAGCAGAAGAAGAGTTACCTGCAATGGAAAAATTTGTTGAATATAGCTTAGAACGAAGGGCAAATATTATTATTTATAACAGTTTCGGTGATTTGCAACAAAGTAATATTGGTATTGGTATTGACTGGCAAAGTTCAGGTGGCACTACTAAATTGGTCAATAATAAATTGATTGTTTATTATAATAGTAATCATGCAGACCTCCGTCATCAAATTCGTGAAGGCATTGCAAAAGTACTCACTGAAAATGTACTATTTGGAGATGATCTTGGAGAGGTAGCGGGCAACGCAGCGCTACTGGATTTACCAGAATGGCTTATTGACGGCTATATTGCTTATGCCGGGCAAAATTGGAGCACCCAACTTGATGACCAATTAAAAAGTGAGATTCTCAGTGGCAAGTATAAAAATTTTTACCAATTTGCTTTCGATCAACCTTTGCTTGCCGGCCACGCATTTTGGTATTACATAGAAGAAAAATATAAGAGAGAAAACACTACTTATTTATTATACCTGGCACGTGTTTATAAAAGCTTAAACAAGGCTTCGCAGCAGATAACCAAAAAAAAGAAGTTTAAAGAAGTGTTGGAGGATTTTATGACCTATGAAGAAGATAAATATGATAAAGATGTCTCGCGCCGCAAAAATTATCCGAAAGGGAGTGAGATTACAGATTATACCGTTGGTACAAGAATTGACTATTTTCATTTTAATGTAAATCCTGTTAAACGTAATAGTTCTTTTGCTGTTGTACAGTACAAGAAAGGCCGATATAAATTATTACTTAATGAAGATGATAAGGATAAAACCTTGTTGAAATTTGGCACAAGAAGTAAGATTGATGAAATAAACACAGACTATCCTATGATGGCATGGGATCCAAAAGGAACAAGGCTTTCAGTATTATATGAAGAAGAAGGCCACATCAAACTTTTTGTTTTTGATGCCGTTACCAGGGTAAAACCTTATAAGAGAGATCTTACGGATCGTTTCGACCAGGTTCAGGATATGAAATATATGATTAATAGCCAGACGTTACTTTTAAGCGCTGTTAAGAATGGTCATTCAGATATATATTCTTATGACATTGAAAATGATAAAGTAAGACAAATAACAAATGATGTGTATGATGATTTGGATCCTTCGTTTGTATCGTTCCCCAATAAAACGGGAATTATTTTTTCGAGTAACCGCCCCTCTGCTAACGTTAGAGGCTCTGATACTTCTTTGTTAAATAATCGCTTTAATATTTTTTTAATAACGGATTTTACAACCAATAAACCAGAACTGAATCAAATAACACAATTGACCAATTTAAAATTTGGTGACGCAAGATTTCCAACTCAATACAGCAATGTTCATTTTACTTTTGTAAGCGATCAAAATGGTGTGGGAAACCGCTATGCTGGTTTATTTTCTACTCAAAAGGAAGGGCTTGATACTATTGTTATTATTGGAAATGATTTATTGCGCAACCCTTCTGAGTTCGAGGTGGACTCTTTATTAAAAGTGTATAAAAAGAAGGATATTGATTCCGTGGCTATAGTTTCTGTTTCAAAAGATTCTGCTTATGTTTTCCCGTTAACTAACTACGGAAGCAGCCTTCTTGAAACGAGAGAAGCCGGCGAAAACCACCAGGTAAGTGAAGTTACGAGGCAAAGTGATGATAAGATTTTGTATAAGCTTAAGATTGATGAGAATGCTTTGCAACGAAGAAATGTAAGCGCTACGCCCACTAATTACATGAAGCATTTAATGGAAATGGATAAAATTTCAAAAGGAGAAGAAGTTATTAAGCCCGGCATAGATACTGCCCAAAAGGAGGATCTTTTTCAAGATGAATTCAAGGATGAGAAAAGAGATTCTTCTGTTACTTTAAAACTTTATAATGGTGAAGTTCCAGGCGAACCTTCTGTGCTGTCAGAAGCAAAATCGTATCCGTACAAACCGTTGAAATTTGCAACTGATTATGTAGTTGCAGGTTTTAATAACGATGTTTTAGGAACCAAATATCAATTATACCAGGGCGGAAGCGGACCTGTAACGCTCACTTCCAATAATGGTTTGAATGGTACCCTTCGCATGGGAACGGCAGATATAATGGAAGATATAAAAATATCGGGAGGATACAGGCTTTCTACTAATTTAAAAGATAATGACTGGTTGTTTCAGTTTAATAATCTGCGCAGAAGACTTGATTGGGGACTCACTTACTACCGGACTGTACAAGCAGTAGGTTTTGCAATTGATTCAATTGGCGGTTACCCCGGAAATGTATTCTCAAATCTTTTCGAGGGAGACATCAGTTACCCTTTTGATGTAACAAGGAGTATTCGTATAAAAATGGGTGTCAGAACCGATCGTGCTGTAGTAAGCACCTTCGATAACATTTCATTACACGCACCTGACTATTATAAAACTTACGGATTATTACACATGGAGTACGTATATGATAATACTTTAAATCCGGCGCAGAATATCTGGACCGGAGTACGCTACAAAGCTTATGTAGATTGGAATACACAATTAAGCCAACTGGCAACTAATCAGGGCCGCTATACTTTTAATTTTGGATTCGATGCAAGAGGTTATTATCCCATCTATCGTAATTTTATTTGGGCAGGAAGGGCTGCCGCCGATTTTAGCTGGGGTAATCAAAAACTTATTTACTACCTGGGAGGTATAGATAACTGGTTTATGTTTAATGATAATATAAAGATTAAAAATGGTGAGCAGAGTTATCGTTATTTTAATGCCGCCAATAAACCAGCGTCTGATGTTGACTATGCATTTCAAACGCTTGCGGTAAATCTAAGAGGCTTTATTCAAAATGCAGCAAATGGCAATAATAGCGTGGTTCTCAACAGTGAGTTTAGGCTACCGGTTTTTACCACGTTTTTAAGCAAGCCCATTAATAATGCATTCGTACGAAATTTCCAGTTAATACAATTTATTGATCTTGGTTCTGCATGGAATGGAGCTTATAATAATATTGGAAGACCTAATATAAATTACGTTGATCCTTTTGACCCAACGGTTACAGTCAGTATTAAGGCTCCCGGGGTTGGTCCATTCCTGGGAGGCTACGGATTCGGTGCAAGAAGTACCTTGCTTGGTTACTTTCTAAAGTTTGATGTGGGTTGGCCAATGACCGGTTTTTTTAACTCGAAACCGATCACTTACTTTAGTATGGGGCTTGATTTTTAGGTATTGAAATTATATTAAAAGTTGTTGCCCGGTTTAATAATTAAGCCGGGCAATTTTTTTATTATAAAATATAATGTTGCAAAGAAACTAAAGAAAATTATCGTCATTCCCCATGTACGCGGATGCTGAAGAGGATTTATGAATAGCTGTATTATTTCAATAAAAAATTGAAAAGGATTTAAAAAAATATCCCAACTATTCCATCTTAAAAATCTTCCTATATACACTCCAAAAGAGCTAATAAAAAGACAACTGTACAAAATAAATTTTGTTCTTCTACTATTAAATTTTAGTTGCAAAAATAATTCTACCTGATAAAGAGAAGTAAAAGCAAGAAGTAAACCATTAACCGCAGCAGAAAAAAATAATATCACATCAAACCATAATGGAATATTGGTTTTCTCTTTTAAATGCACAAGGTCAGTAATAATGTATAAGGCGTTTGGAAAGAATAAGATCCATAAACCAAAAAGTAACCAATGAAATTTTCTGCTTTTCAGGTGGATTAAATATTGGCTAAGCGCCAATGGAATTGCTGCAAGAAAAAGGTTCCATATAAAAAATAAATACATAAAACTGCCGGAATAAAAAACCCTCATTAAAATTAAAGAAACTGTAAAGGCAACTGGCAACAACAAAATGTTGGCTATGGTAATCTTCATTTAAAAATATTATTTATAAGGAATTCAATTTTGGGAAGAAAAATGATTGTCGCAATTATTAAACTAATTATTGATACAAGAAGAACAGCACCGGCGGCCATATCTTTAACCAGCTTTATAACCGGGTGAATTGATGTCGTTACAACATTTGAAAGTTTTTCAATTGAAGTATTAATTATTTCAAGGCTCAAAACGAGAGCCGAACAAAATAGAATAGCAAGCCATTCACTTACTCCTATTTTGAATACAATTGCAGCTATGGTTGTTATCAATGAAATTATCACTTCAGTCCTGAAATTCTTCTCAGAAGTGAAACAATATTTTATTCCCTGCCATGCATAACCAATAGATTTTATAAATCGCATAATTAATCTTTAAGCTATTGCGGGAAAAAGTGAAGGCTTTTCTACTTTCCTGTTTTTATTAACCTTTGAAAGGATTGTTTCAAGCAGCGGAAGCATTTTATTTAATCCTTCGGTTTTAATAATAAAATTCCATAAGGGCTCAAATTTTTTCCAGCCGCCGGCATAAGCGAAATGTTTGATCGAGTGTTTGATATTATCGTGACCTAAACTTGCTTTTGCAATATTTTTCCAGGAATAAAATGATTGATAAGCCCAATCGTAGCCCGCTTTCAATTCAATTTCATTTAATCCTATTGTTTTATAAACAACGTTTCTTGTATCATATAAATCCCAATTATTATGGAGGATTCGTCCTTCATTTTGCATTGACTTATACAATTCTGTTCCCGGATACGGTGTAAGTATATGAAATGTACAGGTCGTGAGGGAATTTGCAACAGCCCAATCAACTGTTCTTTTAAAAACATCTTTGTCATCACTATCTAATCCAAAGACAAAGCTTCCGTTTATCATGATACCAAGAGAGTGTAATCTTTTGATTGCTTCTTCGTAATCTTTACCAATATTTTGTTTTTTATTACTCTGGATAAGATTCTGATTACTTAATGTTTCAAATCCGATAAACACGCTTCTTAAACCGGCCTCTGCTGCTTTCGCAATTAGGCTACCACGAAGAATAGCGTCTATGGTAGATGCACCCTGAAAAACTCTGTTCATTCCCTTCATCCCTTCAAAAAGAGATACAGCAAATTTTTGGTTTCCCAAAAGATGGTCATCCAAAAAATATAAATGTCTTCCGGGTAATCGCTCTATTTCCCTCAGGGCATCATCAGTTTGTTGCGTATAGAATGATTTGCCTCCATCAAAAAAAGCATCTTTGTAACAAAAGCTGCAATGATGCGGACAACCTCTGCTAACAACTATTGAATTAGGAACTAAGTATAAATTTCTTTTTATTAAGTCTCGCCTTATTGGAGGAATATTATGTAGTGTTCGTTCTATTGATGTATAAACTTTTTTTGCTTCCCTGTTTCTAAAATCATTTAGGAATAAAGGCCAGCTTTCTTCTGCAGGGCCTGTAAATATTGAATCAGCGTGAAGCATAGCCTCGGCTGGCAAAGAAGTAACATGTAATCCGCCGAGACAAACATAAATACCATTAGAACGATAGTGATCTGCAATTTTGTAAGCCCGAAAAGCATTAGTTATATATACCTGAATAACAACAATATCCGGGTTATCATCAATAGCTAATTCTTCAACATGTTCATCATGAAGGCTCACCTCATCGTTTATACTGCAATAAGCGGCAAGAGTTGCCAAACCCAATGGTGGAAAAAGTGAATATTTTATTGGACGCCAAAAAGGGCCTTTGGCTTCCATTAAAGCCGGCAAAATCATCTTTATTTTCATTCTGTTCGTTTAATTAATTTATTACTGAATTTTGAATTTCGATAAAATTGTATAAGCAAATACAATAGTGTTAATCCCATACACATAACCCACCCAATTAAAATTATCGTTACCAAATTGTGTTCCCGTATTTCAACTTCCTGTAGCGATCTGCCTGCAGCGATAAAACCAACCGGAGATGAATTTGAGTAAAGAATTACCATTGCCATTCTTACGTCCGTTTGAGGCTGCCAGGTTACATTGTGTTCACCATCTGCTTTTGCGAAATTGAAAACACCTGCAGGTATTTCGGGCATCTTATCATTAAGATATCCTGAAGAACGTAAGAGTTTTCCATTCGCGTTATACAAAACAACAAATGGAGAAAGGCTTTGAGCAATGTTGATGGAATCTTCAAAGAAACGCTCAATAGATTTGCCCTCGTGAAGCTTCAAATTTATATCGCGAACGAGTTGAATTTGAGGGTCATTAGCCCCCGACCGATAGCATTGTTGAACTGTTGCATAGACCACTCCAAAAGCAATTGTGATAATTGTTATCACAAAAAGAAAATCTAACCACGAATTTTTTTTCATAACTATTTTTTTAATAATGATAGATGTGTGTTACCTGTTAATTCCCTTTTCACTACGGCATCCGCAAGATTCCATGATAGCCAGGTGTAGGTGTTTTGCTGAAGAAAAAATTTTTCTTTTCTGTATTCAAAAAAATCAATGGCATTATGAAAGCTACCCCCGTAATAAAATTGTTCATCTATAGAAGAATATTTTTTCAGGATGTCTTCATTCTTTTGAAGCATAGGCAATGTTTTATCAGAAAGAGATAACAGGAAAGGAACATCTAACGGAATCGTTGATTTTCTTGCGAGATTGTAAGTTGCAATCGTTTCATCCCAATTTATTATTGAAGCAAGAATCAATAGAATAATTCCCACCCAGGCGTTTATTCTTAGAAGAAAATAAATTGTTTTAGTGTAATAAATCTTAAAAAATACAGTAACTAACCCAGCCAATACCATAGCAAGAAAAAATAATAACCCTATACGCTTGTAGGCCAATCCATATTGAGAAATATAAAAATAGTCGCGGTTGAAAACTGAGAATACAAGAAAAGAATTTTGTAATATCCAGAGGTAAGCCCCGTATCGTAACCATTTATTTTTTCTATAAAAATTAAGATTGCCGCGAAAGAAAAATAATAATAGCAACATGGCAAGAACAATAGAAAAGATCAACATCCATGCGCCTTCATGAACATACGCAACCATGCCTGCATCTTTACTAAATGTAAAGCCAAGCCAAACATATTTCACATCAATAATATTTATTAATAGCAAAAGTGCATTTAATAAAACCAGGCTGATAGAACCCATCGTTAATTCACTTTTTAGTGCTAATAGCCCTGAAGAACTTTTACCGGTAATAATAGAGAGGAGGTCTGAGCATGCACTTTCTTTCCATTTTTTAAAAAGAGTTTTCTTTCGTAATAAATTATTTTTCTTCCGCATATCCGCGTCTGAAAAAAAACTGTTTTTGTTCCTGAGAAATAGTCCGCTTATAATTACAATTCCCAATAAAAAGAAGGTAAGTCTTTTCATAGAAAACCAATTAAAAACATGAGCTATCCAATTACTGATAGAAGTAGTTATATCAGAAATAATATTTGAGAATACCTTATTGGCAAAAGAATATATAATTGCAAAGACAAAAAGAATCAAAAAAGGCAGAATCAATTTTCTAAACGATTTTGACTGGCCAGTTTTCCAGGAAGACTTGCCATCTTTTAGTTTTAATATGCGAAAGAAGTTTGGAACAGCAAGAATATAGTTTTGTATTGATGAACCTGCTGCATACCAGACAGACCGATGCAAATATTGTGAGAATGAAACAAATAGTAAAAGCGTGATTGTAAAACCAATTTTGCTTAAAATGGTGTTTTGAACTAATAGCGTTGCGGCAGTTATAAGATGTCCTGCGAAAAGCCATTTGCTGTTATTATTTTTTAATGAATATGGAAAAAGTATAAAAATAATAATGCAAATGAAAATGTCAAAAAGAATGATATTAAGCCCAAGCTTCTCCTGCCAGAAAATAATATTAAAAATTATTCCACCTGCAATTATTAAAAATGATTTCGGTATTCCTTGTTTCATGATATGTTTATTTTATTTTTTTAAAGTATTTAAAATGAAGCATGATACTTGTCATTGCTGATAGTATAATGCATGCTGCAGGTATGGCTGAATAATTATTAAATTTTGATGAGAATATTTTTGAGCCAACATAACCGGAAATGGAAGCGAGTATAAACCCTGTTATTAAAGCTGAACGGAACAGAGCCCTTTCTACAGTGTGAGTTGAAATTTTGAAAATGAGTACCATCCAAAAAATAAAAAAACCCGGTGCTGAAAAAAATAGAGAAAGAAATCCAATACCAATTATTTCGCCGGTAATGTCATTATAATTATTATAAATTATTGACAAAGAGATCCCACACAATAGTCCATTAATTAAAGATGTGAGCAACCAGATTGTAATTGTCCTTCCGGTAATTTTTACATAAGAACTCATAAATTAGTCTTTGTTTTACAGTAGCATATCCATAAAGTAATAAATCCAAATACCCCAAATGAGCAATCTACCAGTTGCCAGCCTATTGGTATACCTCTGAAATGACCGGCTATAAGTGCTAATGGAAAAATTAAAATGCAGGCAATAAGCCCAAATTCAATTACCCAAATATTTTTTACAGGATCTTTATACGGACCAATAAAAAGAATAGCCAGCACAAAGTGCGCAAAGGCAAGCCAGTCATAGCCGTATAGCAGGAAAGCATATTTCTCATTTACAAGGTTGTAAGCAGATAAAACTTTATATAACCAATAATTTAAAAAACTGTCTCTTGGAATTATTTTTAATAAAAAAGTTAACTCCGAAGTGATGGGAATTGCAGTAAGTCCGCTTACAAATAAGGCGATCATAAAAAACAACAGCAGGCCCTTTACAATTTTTATATTTTTATTTTTCATTTTAAAAGTGCTTTGAAATTCAAAGTATAAATTCAAAAAAAATTATTGAATTTTCTTAATCATTTTTTCAAGTGCATCAATATGAATTTTGAATGCTTTTTCACCGGCTTTTGTTATTGCATAATTGGTATTGGTTTTTCTTCCTATAAATCCCTTTTTAACCTTTATATATTGTATTTCTTCCAGGGCTTTTAAATGGGATGCCAAGTTGCCATCTGTTACATTTATAAGCTCTTTTAAAGTATTGAAATTCACTTCCTCATTTACAACCAGAGCGCTCATAATACCGAGCCTGACACGACTATCGAATGTTTTATTCAAATTTTCAATTGGGTTACTCATTACTTGCTCAATTTATTGCTAAACCCTTTCATATTTCCACCACATTATAATACCATAAATAATATGCAGGCAACCAAAACCAAAAGCCCAAAAAATTAATCCATAGCCTGGCACCCAAAGATTAATAATTCCCAGTATTAATTCACAATAACCCAGGTATCGAATTTCGCCCAAAGTATATTTTGATGCATTAATTAGTGCAAGACCATAAAATATAAGACACGTTGGTGCAATCAGGAAAATATGATTCATTTGCAGAATACGCAAAACGAAAAATCCCCCTGCAATGAGTGGAACGGCCAGGTTGAGAAGCAAACGGTTAGTAGTTGCACCCCAAATAGCCACGCCTTCTTTTTTGCTACGTAGGTAAGTGAATATAAAAGCTACTACAAATGCGACTATTAATACAAAGGCGGCAATGCTAATTAGTTGTGCTACTAGTCTATCATAATCAATACCTTTTTCATGAACATATAGCGAAATTTTCTTTACAGCAAACCATGCTCCCAATAATGCGAGTAGTCCGGCAGAAACGCCGCTAAGCCCGCTTAGGCTTATAAAACGGCTGCTTCTTTCCATCATTTGTTTTATATGATGCAATTCTTGTAAAGACTGTTGCTGTTCATTCATAAAAAGTACTTTGAATTACAAAGTAAATATTAATTTTTTAATATTCCAATAGTAAATAGAAAATATTGTAGAAAAACATTTAGTTATGATATTAATAATAATACATTGTTGATGATATTGCAGGCTTCTACTATTTCTTCATTGGAAATTATAAGGGGAGGGACAATACGCAAACATTCAGGCGCAAACAAAAACCAATCTGTAAAGACACCTTTTTCAATTAATGCATCTATCACCTTTTTATTTTCTTCAAAGCTTTTAAATTCAAGCGCTATCATTAAACCCTGGCTTCTTATATTTTTAATCCGGTAGCTATCTGATTTAGAAGATGCAAGATTTTCAAGAAATAATTTTTCTTTTTCAAAAACAGATAGCATAATATTTTCTTTTAATAAAAACTCTAAAGCTGCATGACCGGCGGCGCAGGAAACCGGATGGCCACCAAAAGTATTAATATGACCAAGTACCGGATTATTGGTAAGACAATCCATAATTTTTTTATCAGAAATAAAAGCTCCAAGAGGCATGCCCCCGCCCAACGCTTTCCCAAGAAGTAATACATCGGGAATAATATCAAATTGTTCAAAGGCCCAAAGTGTTCCATTGCGCCCAAAACCGCATTGTATTTCATCGAGAATTAATAAAGCGCCTGTTTCGTTACACTTTTTTTGTAATGCCTGCAGCCATTTTATATCCGGAACAATTACTCCCGCTTCTGCCTGTATGGTTTCTGCGAATACGCCTGCCGTTAGTTCCGTTATTTCTTCAAGACTTTCAAAAGAATTAAAAGTTAAGTGTAAAACGTCTGGCAATAACGGGCGAAATGCATTGCGCCAATATTCACTTCCCATAATGCTTAGGGAACCTTGTGTACTTCCATGATAACTGTTATTGAAAGCTGCTATTTGTGTTCTGCCTGTAAAACGTTTGGCCAGTTTCATAGCGCCTTCTGTTGCTTCAGTGCCGGAAGTTGTAAAGAAAACTGAATTAAGAGATGCCGGTAAATTAACTGTAAGCAATTTTGCATAAGCAGTCTGTGGGGATAAGACCAATTCGCCATTTACCATTACATGCAGGTAATCATTAATTTGCTTATTAATTGCCCCGATAACTTTTTTATTACCATGCCCAACATTACAAACACTTATGCCACCGATAAGATCAATATACTCTTTGCCGTTTACATCATATAACTTACAACCTTCAGCTTTTATAATTTCAAGTGCTAACGGCGTCGGGGAAGTTTGAGCAATGTGATTTAAAAATATTTGCCGGTTATTCATAATATTAAATTGAAAGTTGATTTGCGAATTAATACGAAATTAGTACAGTAATTAAATTAATTTTAGCTACATGTTTTTGACTTTTAGTAAGGATGCCCAAAGAAATAAATGTACAAGAGAGTGACACAACGAAGATGCCAAAAGAACAACAGCTGGCAAATAAAAATTAAAATATGTCTTTAATAATTGAAGTAAAAGGTATTAAGCCAACGTTTGGCAGTAATTGTTATATAGCCCCAAATGCTACCGTTGCAGGCGATGTAGTAATGGGTAATAATTGCAGTATCTGGTTCAACGCAGTTTTACGTGGTGATGTAAATAGTATCAGAATGGGAAACAAAGTAAACGTACAGGATGGAGCTATTATACACTGTACTTATTTGAAGGCTGCCACTACAATTGGAAATAATGTGAGCATCGGACACAATGCAATCGTACATGGGTGCGTTATACATGACAATGTACTTGTAGGCATGGGTGCTATTGTAATGGACCATGCCAAAATAGGCAGCAACAGCATTATTGCTGCCGGAGCTGTGGTACTCGAAAATACTGAAGTAGAGCCAGGATCTATCTATGCAGGCGTTCCAGCTAAGAAAGTAAAAAATATTCCTGAAGAATTGGTAAGCGGTGAGATAAACAGGATTGCTGATAACTATGTGATGTATTCGGAATGGTTTAAGGTTTAGTTTTTCCTGAATAGCAATATCAAATAAATTGGATTTATTGAAATCTTAACACTGATATTTCAACACAGGAAACAAATTTGTATGTTAATAGAAAGTATAATGAAAAAATTTTTCTTTGTAGCTATTTGTTTATGGATGTTTTCGGGATGTTCCGTTTTTAAAAAGAATGAAAAATATGGTTGTCCTACAAATGGAAAAAATGTTGGTGCAGAAAAAATTTTATCCGGGGATAAAGAAGCGATAAAAGATGCCAAAAAAGCAAAAAAGTTTAAATCATAAAAGAAATATTGCAACCTATTAAACACCAAAACCAATTGTATGTGTTATCATTTAAAAACAAATTTCGGTGGAACAGAAGCGGTCATAGACGATAATTGCGGAATATCGAAGTTTTACTCAATTGCAGATATATTAACTGATGGATTAAAAGTAAAATTTATAAACCAGGTTGATGATGCTGATACATTAGATTGGGATTTCAAGTATAAGAAGCATTTTCTTACACTTCACTACAGCATTTTTAACGGTGTTTCTATATTGCCACATGATACAAAAGGTATCGCTAAAGAAAATAAAGCTGTAATTGAAGTTGCCAGGTTTTTGGAGCGTAATGCTTATTAAATCCCGCCCGTGGCAGCGGAACTTTGTTTAAATTTCCCATCTATTATTTACATATAATTTTGTAAGGAAAGTATTTTGTTTTCATAAATGCATTTTCATAAAGTTGCCATATCAATTACAAAACGATAGCGGACATCTCCCTTTAACATTCGTTCATAACTTTCATTGATGTCTTTAATATCAATTACTTCCACGTCAGAAGTTATATTGTGCTCAGCGCAATAGTCAAGCATTTCCTGAGTTTCAGGAATACCTCCAATCAATGAACCGGCTATGCTTCTTCTTTGAAAGATAAGGTTGAAAGCTGGCACTACTGCAGGTTCTGATGGCGCACCAACACAAACCATTACACCATCTGTGTTAAGCATGGTTAAATAAGTATTGTAATCGTGCGGTGCAGAAACAGTGTCTAATATAAAATCAAAATAATTAGCAGCGGCCTTCATCTTTTCTTTATCACTTGTTAAGAGAAATTTATGCGCCCCCAATCTTTTTGCATCCTCTTCTTTTGATGGTGTATGGCTAAGCATAGTAACTTCCGCTCCCATTGATACTGCAAGTTTTACACCCATGTGGCCTAAACCTCCGAGTCCAAGAACACCAACTTTATCGCCCTTTCCAACTTTCCAATGCATTAGGGGAGAATAAGTAGTAATGCCTGCACAAAGCAAGGGAGCAATACCCTCAGGAGGTAATTTATCAGAAACTTTTAAAACAAAATCTTCTGTCACTACAATTTGTTTGCTATAACCGCCATAAGTAACGCCGCTTCCATCTCTTTCCTGTCCATTATAGGTTCCTACCATTCCAGAACAATATTGTTCCAATCCTTCATTACAGTTGTTACACTCACGGCAACTATCAACCAGGCAGCCAACACCTACAAGATCGCCAACTTTATGTTTTTTTACATGGTCACCAACTTTTGTAACACGACCAACAATTTCGTGGCCCGGTACAACAGGATATATTGTGCCGCCCCATTCGTTACGGGCTGTATGTAAGTCGCTATGGCAAACGCCACAATACAAAATATCTATCTGAACATCGTGAGGTTTGGGTTCTCTCCTTTCTAAACTCCATGGCTCAACTGGTGTTGTGGCACTTTTAGCGGCGTATGCTTTTGTTGCTGACATATTTATTTTTTTAGAATAACAAATTTAACCCTTAAAAAGTTTTAATAGTTACCATTTTACTAAATAAGAAACTCCGGCCTGGACCGGAGTTGAAATAAGTTGTGTTGAAATTTATTTTTTTATATTCAATGTAATAGCCTTAGATAATTGGCTTCCGTACGAACGATGAATACCATCTGCCAATTGCAAAGCTAACCTGTGTTTGCCCGGAGATAAAGTAATGGTAGCTTCTTTTTGCGCATTGCCAAAATGAAGGTGGGTACTGTCTTTGGGTACTACAATTCCGGATGCCGTAGAATCGCCATCGTCTATTATTAAATGAAAATGCCCCGAATGGGGTTTAATGCTTCCTGAAGAATCAATAGAAATACCTGTTGCTCCCATTTGTACTTTCAGAGGAGATGAAACCGTTTCCCCGTCTTTAAGATTTTTAAAAAAGACTTTGGCTCCGGAAGGAACCGCAGGAAGTGCATCAAGAGTTGTCGTATTTATCGCGGTATGGGATGTATCTGTCTTCATAGCAGTCGTATCTTTCTGCATACCGGTTGAATCTGAATCCGAGCTTTCGCTACCTGTTCCTGAGTTACAGGATATTACTCCCATTAAAAGTATTGCAGGAATACCAAGAATTTTTTTCATTGTATTATATTTTTAAGGTTGATTTATATTATTCAAATACCATGCAAATTAAATATCACGCAAATTGACGAATATTATGTCATAAGAAAATAAAAATTTTATCAGGAAAAACTAAGGCAGAGTAAATTATTTTTCGAACGCGAAAGTATTTAAATCATATTTGTAATTATAAATATTTACGTATACCCCTTATAGTTATAGTATTTAACTGTAAGATCCGCAAAGAAAGTATATACTTTTTTTTACATTGGGGTGAAGCTTTTTAAGACTGCTATGGCATCGTGATAATATTCTTTAGAATAATTTAGCCAGATATAAAAACTAAGATCCGAATCGTTAGGATTTACAATAAGCAATATAGTAGCGGGAAGGCCACTACTGCTGGTTCCATCAATAGCGCAACCCCAGAAACCATTAATGCTTTCAAGATAAATGGGCTGCGCATTGCCGGCAGAATTTACCGAACTGTAAGAAAGTTTTAAGTCGGTTGCCCAATTAATTACGGCATTTTTCATACCATCATAAGTAAGATTTTCTCCTTTATGGGGATAGATATCCAGGAACAATGCATTATTTCCAGCTTCGTATACAGTCTCATCATTTTTCTGTACGATAAGATTACTGGGAGCTTTAAATTTTATTTTGTAATAATCCCACGTCCATTGTTTTAAGGTTTGTGCATTAGCAGCTATGCCAATAATAAGCAAGAAAATAGTTGGGAGAAATTTGTTTGTCATAAAAAAGATTTATGGTGTTACCTGTACATGATTCCCAAATTGGTTCCATACTGAAAAAATTATTTGGACCGGAAATTAGTTCTCTCGAAAACTCAATAAACACAAAAAGTAAAAAATATTTTCCAGGGTTGGTAACACTATTTTCTCCTACATGAGATTGGATTAAAAAGATGGATGATTCTAACTTGTTCGTTAGAGAGGAGCTATAAAGTGGAATTCATAAATTCATTCCAAAACTATATCCAAAGTATGAATTAAAAAAATTTTTGAAACGGAGCTTCCTGGAAGTATTAATTTAAAACGCTGGCTTCCTTCTCAGTTTTAATATTTTTTTGTTCTTTTATTTTTGACCATCCGCCAATAACATTGCGGATATTATGGTAGCCTTGTTTTTTTAATATTGATGCCGCAATCAGGCTTCTGTAGCCACTTGCACAATGAACATATATATTTTGATTTTCTTCCAGCAGCGCAATTTGCGCAATGTCAGTCATATCATTTAACGGCAGATTTATTGCATCTTTTATGTGTCCTTCGGCAAATTCATTTTCTTTTCTTACATCAACTATTACAAGGTTATCATCATGCGGTATATCCATGGCAAGCTCATCTGCCTCAACTTCAATCATCATATCAATTTTTTCACCGGCTTTTTTCCAGGATTCAAAGCCACCTTTAAGATAACCTTCAACATTATCAAATCCAACCCTGGCAAGCCTTACAATAGTTTCTTCTTCTTTTCCCTCATCTGTAATTAAAATCATGCGTTGATGAAACGGTAAAATGCTCCCTGCCCATTCAGCAAATCTTCCTTCAAGACCAATAAATAAAGAGCCAGGAACAAAACCATCTTTAAATTCTTTAGCCTCCCTGGTATCAAGAATTAAAATGTCGTTTGCCATTTTCAATTTAAATTCACTTACAGTCAAAGGCGTCAGCCCTTTCTTTTTAATTTCATCCAGGCTATCATATCCTTCTTTATTAATTTTAGCATTTATCGAAAAATAGGGAGGCGCTTCATCAAGGCCCGTTGTAACTGCTGCAATAAATTGCTCTCTGGTTTGAGAACGTAGAGCATAATTGGTTTTCTTTTGCTCCCCGATAGTAGTAGTTGTTTCGGAACCGAGGTTTTTACCGCAACTCGAACCTGGCCCATGAGCAGGATAAACTATTATATTGTCATCCAGGGGCAAAAGTTTATTCTGTATGGTGTCGTACATAATTGACGCAAGCTCCTCACTGGTCATATCGCCACTGCTTAAATCAGGCCGGCCAACATCTCCTACAAATAAAGTATCGCCGGTAAAAATACAATTCGGCTTACCTTCCTCATCCCTTAATAAATAGCAAGTTGATTCAAGGGTATGGCCAGGTGTATGAATTACTTCTAAAGTAATATTGCCAATTTTAAAAATTTCACCATCTTTTGCGAGATGAAATGGAAAATTAGCTTCTGTTTTTGGACCGTATACAATAGGAGCTCCTGTTTGTTTACTTAAATCAAGATGTCCGCTCACAAAATCCGCATGAAAATGAGTTTCAAAAATATATTTAATTTTTGCCTTATGATCTTTGGCAAGTTGCAAATATTCTTCTGTGTCTCTTAAAGGGTCAATTACAACTGCTTCTCCATTGCTCTCTATAAAATATGCCGCCTCACTAATACAACCTGTATAAATTTGCTTCAGATACATATAAATATTTTTTTAAATAATTTTTAATCAATATATCTACTCTATTTTTCGGGTATTAAAAGTTTGATAAAACTTATTTGCAAAGATAAAATAAAAAAAAGGGGCGAGGCAACAGTTTATAAAAACCGAATTTAAAAAATCATCCCAAAAGACTTTTTATAAATTCATTGATCGCTTCAATACGTGATGAATTTATCGTGTAAAAAATAAATTTTCCATCCCGTTGGGTAGATACAATTCCTGCCTTTCTTAAAATAGCAAGATGTTGTGATGCCACAGATTGTTCAAGACGCAGTTTAATATAAAGCTCAGTAACAGTAAGTCTTTTATTTTCATGTATTGTTTTAATTATCTGTTGACGCAGCTTATGATTAAGAGCTCTCAAAACCAAAGAAGCTTTTTTAACATTATGGTAATCAATGTCAGGGAGGTTTTCAATTTCTATACCCTGCCCCTGATCCTTTAAAGATGGTATGGGCGAGGAAAAGGTCATAATATTTAAAGTTTAATAAATTAATTATCCAGGAAATGTTGTTGCAAAGATACATATTGAGAATAAAAATATTTAAGTATTTTAGATAAAATATCATAAATATTTTACGAATATGACATTTCATTTTTTTAAAATAGTATGAAATTCTTTTATATATAATGGTTTTGTGCGTGACACATTTTCAAACTCATTTTTTTTAAATTTTTCCCATGAAATTTCATTAAGAGATTCGGTAGATATTGGTGCATTGATAAAAAATGAATTTACATTGTTGGTGGTATTTTTAAATTTGGAACTTCCGCTCCCCGAAAAGTATATCTTGTTTAAATTTAGAATATCAACAAATAAATTTTCGTCAAGCACTATAGCTGAGGGAGGGATTAACTCTTGTAATGTATAGTCATAAACGGCAGTAAAAACTTCCATCCTTTTTGCATCAATCATTGGGCAATAGAGTGCATTAATATCTTTTGCAAAATATGCCGCCGAACGGGCAAGTAATTCTAAGGAATTAAAAGTAATAAGAGGAATATTCAATGCATAGCACAAGCCCTTTACTGCGGACAGTGCTACCCTGATGCCCGTATAAGAGCCAGGACCAGAGCTAACTCCAACCGCATCTAATTTTTTTATATCAATTTTATGGGTTTGCAGTATTTCCTTAATTGCCATGTGAAGAAAGGCAGCATGTTGCCGGGTATCATCGTTAATAAGAGTTTCAAGAACCTCACCTTCTTTAGTGAGATTAATAATAGCAGTTTCGGTAGCGGTATGAATATTTAAAATATAAGCCATTAATTATGATGAAGAAGAAAGTTCAAAATATTTTTTTTCCAATAAAGGTGAAATCAGATAGCGTTTATCCATTGCCGATAGTTTGTGCAAAAGTGGATAAATGTTTTGCAAACCAATTTTTTCTCCCCACTCAAATGGGCCAAAGGGATAATTTGTTCCCAGTTTCATAGCAAGATCAATTTCTTCAATACTACTTATATTATCACTAAGCGCAAAAAAAGCTTCGTTAATAATCATGCTGATTACGCGTGCAGATACAAATCCAGGCTCATCTTTTACAAAAACAATCTTCCAACCCATTTGCTCAAATACGCTGCCCGCCATATTTATATTCCCCGCTGCTATTTCCCATGTTGATCTTTTCAAAAATCCCGGCCAACCATTGATACGGCTGAAATTACCAGGTAAATTATTCTGTTCTAAAGTTTCTATGACGGAATTGATAAAAACAGGCTTATCAGGAAACCTATTTATATCTATGTTTTCATTTTTATGAAGATAAAAAATGGCGTCGCAATAATCACTACTTTCCTTACTGGAAAATTGTGTCATAAAAGTTATTTCTACATCCCTGTTAGTATTCTTTAATAGAATCTCTTTCTGTTGTTCTACATTTGCCACAACAATAATCTTCATATTAATTTTTTGCAAAAATAGGTTTGTTATTTGATGGAAAGTTTTGCAACTTTATTCTAATCATTCAAAATAAAATGAATAAACAAATTATTAATACACTTAACGCACCTGCCCCTATTGGTCCTTACAGCCAGGCTATAAAAACAGGAGGAATGCTTTTTATCTCGGGACAAGTCGCCATACACCCCGAAACCTCAGAACTTATTATAAATAACATACAGGCAGAAACCGGGCAGGTAATGAATAACTTAAAAGCAATTTTAAGTGAGGCGGGACTTGGATTTGAGCATGTATTAAAAACTACGATTTTTTTAAAGGATATGAATCTCTTTACATCAGTTAATGAAGTTTATAGTAAATTTTTTAAATCTAATTTTCCGGCAAGAGAAACAGTTGCCGTAAAAGGACTTCCCGAAAGACGTGAATGTTGAAATAAGCATGATAGCTGCAGAATAAAAAATATCATCTTGAAAAAACAGGTAATCATTACATCGAAAGTGCATAATTATTTAATTGATGCACTTCAGCAAAAAGGATATTCAGTTCTTCACAATGAAAAGATAAGTTATGAAGAATTAAACGCCATTATAAGCCAGGCAGAGGGGATAATTGTAACAACCCGCTTATCTATAGATAAAGCTCTTATTGATAAAGCAACACGATTAAACTGGATTGGAAGATTGGGAAGTGGTATGGAACTAATTGATGTGGACTATGCCAGCTCAAAAGGTATTCGCTGTGTTAGCAGCCCGGAAGGAAACCGCAATGCAGTGGCGGAGCATGCCTTAGGTATGTTGCTCAACCTTACCAATAAAATAAGCTCAAGCTTTGAAGAAATTAAAGATCGAAAATGGATACGCGATGCTAACAGGGGCATGGAGTTAAATGAAAAAACGATTGGCATAATAGGCTATGGAAATACAGGATCAGCTTTCGCAAAATTGCTGTCTTCTTTTGGAGTAACCGTTCTGGCTTATGATAAATATAATTTTGGATTTAGTTCAGGTTATGTAAAGGAAGCCAATTTTGAACAGGTGTGCAGGTATGCAGATGTGATCAGTATGCATGTGCCCCTTACAGAAGAAACACATCATATGGCAAATGAAAAATTTTTTAATTCGCTGGAAAAATCGCCTTATTTTATTTCTACATGTAGGGGTAAAGTAACGGATACTGTTGCTTTGCTGGCTGCTTTAAAGAATAAAAAAATTGCAGGAGCAGGTCTCGATGTTCTTGAAAATGAAAAACTGGAAACTTATACAAAAGAAGAAAATCAACACCTGAATGCCTTACTTACACAATCTAATGTAATTTTAACTCCTCATATTGCAGGCTATAGCGTGGAGGCTTTTTATAAGATGGCAAAAGTTTTACTTAAAAAGCTCGAATTGGAATAATTATTCAATTTTTTTTATATTTGTAATCATACAACGTCTCAGTAAAAATGGGGCGTTGTATTTTTTTTCGATTTATCCTGAAGAAGTATCAATTTTAAAATGAGGTTATGAGCCAGATTAATTATGTAACTAAAGACACATTTGAACAAATGAAAACTGAGCTTCAGCACATGAAAGGTGTTGAAAGACCAGCTGCATCAAAAGCTATTGGCGAAGCAAGAGAAAAAGGCGATCTTAAAGAGAATGCTGAATACGATGCAGCAAAAGAAGCCCAGGGAATACTGGAAGCTAAAATAAAACAATTGGAAGCTATCATTGCTACCGCAAGAATTGTAGATGAAAATGCAATAGATACCAGCAAAGTTTCTATTCTTACTAAAGTTACGCTTACAAATCTTGCGACAAAAAAGCAGGTTACTTACCAGATTGTATCTGAAAAAGAAGCTGATCTGAAGCTGCAAAAAATTTCAGCGGCATCCCCGATTGGTAAAGGCCTTCTTGGAAAAGCTGTAGGAGAGACTGCCGAAATAAAGGTTCCTGCCGGAATGATCAAATTTAAAATTGAGAACATAACGGCGTGAAGTTAATGGGTAAAGAGTACCTGGCAATTTGAAAGAAAGCAATAAATAAGTTAATGACCATTTTCTCAAAAATAATTAAGGGTGAAATTCCCAGCTATAAAATTGCTGAAGATGAGAAATTTTTAGCGTTTCTCGATATTAATCCTTTGGCGGAAGGACATACATTAGTGATTCCTAAACAGGAGATAGATAATTTTTTTGATTTAACTGATGATTACCTCGAAGCATTTTTATTATTTGCAAAACCTGTCGCAAAAGCTATTGAAAAAGCTTTTGATTGCAACAGGTGCGGTATAAGTGTTATTGGGCTTGAAGTACCTCATGCACACATGCATCTTATACCAATAAATAATGCTGACGATTTAAATTTTACCAGAAAAAAATTGAACCCGTCTCAGGAAGAATTAAAAGCGGCCCAACTAACGATTCTAAAAAATTTGTAATGATTTAATTGTAATCAAGGCGCTCTTTTTATTTTATTCTTTTTGGATTTTGTATCAAAAAATCTTTCCATCCATTTATTTTTTTTGATGCTTTAGCTGCAGGAATATTTCCCTGGAAATGATGACATACTGCAACTGCCAATGCATCTGTTGCATCAAGATATTTTGGATTTTCTTCAAAGCTTAAAATGCGTTGAAGCATCTTTAATACCTGTAGTTTATCAGCATTACCATTTCCGGTAATGGATTGTTTTATTTTGCGTGGAGAATATTCCGTAACCGGTACACCAGATTGCATTGCTGCAGCAATAGCTACTCCTTGTGCTCTTCCTAATTTCAGCATGCTCTGAACATTTTTTCCAAAAAAAGGAGCTTCAATGGCAAGCGCATGAGGTGAATGATCTTTCACCAATGTACAAACTTTTTCGTGTATCGTTTGCAATCTTTCGTAAGCATCTTTGCGGGAAGAAAGTTTTAATACATCCATCATTATTAAGGTAACTCCTTTTGAAGAAACTTCAATAATACCATACCCCATTAAAACAGTTCCAGGATCAATACCTAAAATGATTTTTGAATTTTTATGCAATTGAGGATTATTTTTACGTTTACAACCTGACTTCTAAACTACTCATAAAAGAATCATTACTCTTGTACAAAACTACATGATCCGTGCCCGTAAAAATATCAAAATAATATTCAGGTATGTTATTGCTCCTTTACTTGGGGCGTGGCTTTTTTATTCATTATATAAACAGATAAAAGACCAGCCAAATCTTCAGCAATCAATTGACCTTATTAAACAGGCGCCTTTCGGCGCCCAGGCGTGGAAATTCTGGTTTGTTATTCTACTTGTTTTTGTTAACTGGGGTTATGAGGCAAAAAAGTGGCAGGTACTTTTGAAAACAATTCAGCCTGTTAGTTTTTTCACAGCTTATAAATCTGTTTTGAGTGGGGTTACTCTTTCTATAAATACACCTAATCGAATTGGTGAGTATGGAGGACGAATATTATATGTTCAGGAAGGCAAAAGAATTAAAGCCATATCGCTATCAATTGCGGGAAGTATAAGCCAGCTTATCATTACATTAATAATGGGTTCTTGCGGGCTAATCTATATTATTTTTTACCAGGCTAATAGTAATGTTTTAGTTATGGGACTTCCTCTTTTCTGGCTTAAAACTTTATTGTTTTTATCTTGTTGTGTAACCGTAGTTGTTGTTTTATTTTATTTCAGATTATCGTGGCTTATCAAACTTGTTGAGAAGATTCCGGCTGCTGCAAAATATGTAGAGTATATTAGTGTGCTCGATAATTTTAATGCCAAATTATTGTTAAGGTTACTTTATCTTTCTTTCTTTCGTTATGTAGTATTCGTCATTCAATATATATTACTCCTTCAGGTTTTAGACGTATCAATTTTATGGATAAATGCGTGCTGGATTATAAGTATTCTTTTTTTGGTACTGGCAATTGTACCTTCATTTGCAATTGCAGATCTTGGAATACGGGGAAAATTCAGCACGGAACTTTTAAGCCTTTACAGCACGAATACCGTAGGTATTATAGGCACTACATTTGGTATATGGTTTATCAATTTGTTTATTCCCGCCCTTGCAGGGAGCTTGCTTATTTTGAGTATAAAATTTTTTAAAGACAAATAATAAGAGTGAAAATTATTACGACGATACTTATTTTACTTTTTGCATTCACAACCAAAGCAGGTGACGAATTTTGCGGCATTCGTAACACAGCTTTTAGTGACGGCGAGGTTATAACAATGAGAATTTATTATACTACTTTGGGAATGTATGTAAGTGCAGGCGAAGCCGTTTTTTCTACCAGCCTGGAAAGATTTAATGGTAAGATTGTTTATCATTGTACCGGCGCAGGCTCATCATATCCTTTCTTTGATAATTTTTACCGGGTACGCGATAAATATGAGACTTATATTGATACAGCCACTATGTTGCCCGTAAAATTTATTCGTAATGTAAACGAAGGAACTACTAAATTTTACGATAATGTAACTTTTAATCATAATGCAGGAACGGCAGTAAGCACTAAAGGAGTATTTAAAATAGGTTCGTGTATACAGGACGTTATAAGCGCAACTTATTATGCAAGAAATATTGATTTTAATAAATATAAACCAGGTGATAAAATTCCCTTCGATATGTTTTTAAGTAATGAAACTTATCACTTATACCTGCGCTATGAAGGAAAAGAAAATATTAAAACCAAATATGGAAAATTCCGTGCCATAAAATTTAAGCCTCTTTTAATTAAAGGAACTATTTTCCAGGGGGGAGAAAATATGAACGTGTGGGTAAGCGATGATGAGAATCATATCTTGCTAAGAGTTGAAAGTCCTATTTCGGTGGGATCCGTTAAAGCTGATATGATGGGCTACAGGAATCTGCGACATCCTCTTACATCACTAATTAACTTCAGGTAAATTATAGTTTACTTTAATTTCAATCCCTTTTTTTAAGAAAATTTATTCGTGCTAATATTAAAACACCAATTCCTTCAATAAGATATAAAAGGGAAAGGAAAATATTTTCATTAGGTTTAAGTGCAATACCGTTAAACTGCTCTTTTATAAAAAAATAAATTATAAATCCCATGCTTATTATGAGGATAAAAACTATTATGGTTTTTAGGTGCATTTTTACAAACAATTAAATTATTTATTGTACATCCTCAAGTTTAAATATTTCTTTACTGCGTACACCCCTTTCCGTTAGTTGCAGGTTGCAGCATTCTATGTTGGGGTCATGTTCAAAAAAAAGAATATAATTTTTTTGTTGTGCTTCTGCAATCAATTCTTTTTTTTCTTTAAGCGTTTCCAATGGCCTTGTATCATAAGCCATAATATACGCAACAGGAATATGTGCAACTGATGGAATCAGGTCTGCCATATAAATTATGGTTTTGTCTTTGTATTTAATTTGTGGCAACATCATCGATTCAGTATGGCCATTTACAAAACGTGATTTTTATATTTTCTGTAAATTCAGTCCCATCTTTTGTTTCAATAAATTTTAATTGCCCGCTTTCTTTTATTGGTAAAATATTTTCTTTCAGAAAACTTGCTTTTTCCCTGTCATTCGGATTGGTAGCCCATTCCCAGTGTTTTTCATTGCTCCAGTAAGTTGCATTTTTAAAAGCAGGAATTAATTTATCATCCCTCCTTTCTATAGAGCCGCCGCAATGATCAAAATGAAGATGCGTTAAAAATACATCGGTAATATCATTTTTTGTGAAGCCATATTTTGCTAATGATTTTTCTAAGGTATCATCTCCGTTTAAATAATAATATCCAAAAAACTTTTCATCCTGCTTATAACCCATTCCATTATCAATAAGAATTAACCGGTTGCCATCTTCAATTAGCATGCAGCGCATGGCCCAGTTGCACATATTGTTTTCATCAGATGGATTCAGTTTTGTCCAGATACTTTTTGGCACAACGCCAAACATAGCGCCACCATCAAGTTTAAAATAACCTGTGTTAATCGAAAACAATTTCATTTTAATATTTTTTAAACAACCGGCTCATGTAACGTAAGCTGTTTTTGTTTTGCAAGAGCAGAAAATAAAATAATAAATCCTATTATAAAGAAACACATAATTACCAGCACAGAATTTTTCATGCTTCCGGTAAGTTCTTCAATCAATCCAAAACTAAACATACCAATTACTATTCCTATTTTTTCGGTAACGTCATAAAAGCTAAAAAACGATGTCGTATCTTTTGTAACAGGCATCAGTTTAGAATAAGTAGACCTGCTAAGTGATTGTATGCCGCCCATAACCAGCCCTACCACAGCAGCGAGTGCATAAAAATACATTTCTGCGTTTACCCCTTTATCACTTATTGTTGCAATTTCATAAGCGCCCAAACAAAGCAATATCCATATAACCACAACGGATAATAGTGTTTGAAAATTTCCAAATTTTTCAGAAAGCTTTGCCATTATATAAGCGCCGGCAATAGCAACAATTTGTATAATAAGAATAGTAATAATTAATTTCTCTGTGGGCAATTTTAATTGCTTACTTCCAAAAAGAGCAGCTACAAGCATAATTGTTTGGACTCCCATATTATAAAAGAAAAATGCCAACAGAAATCTCTTCAAAATCAAAAGCGTTTTTAATTGCTTATAAACATTTTTTAGCTCTATAAATCCATTTGCAAAAATATTATTTTCAGGCCGGGAAGCTGCAGGCGTACCCTTAGGCATTGCATTAAGTGTAAGTTGAGCAAAACCAAACCACCACACACCCACCAGCAAAAAGGAAAATCTTGCAGGCATCGTAGCGTCATTTTGCATACCAAACCATTCGG
The DNA here is from genome assembly GCA_963788795.1 of uncultured Chitinophagaceae bacterium. Taxonomy (GTDB): domain Bacteria; phylum Bacteroidota; class Bacteroidia; order Chitinophagales; family Chitinophagaceae; genus Ginsengibacter. The sequence continues at coordinate 449,218 of CAWBII010000015.1, read as the reverse complement.
GTTTAAAAACAAAAACGAAACACACTAATTGCAAAATCACGCTACCGATATAACCCATTGAAAAACCTTTGGCGCTTACGCTGTCCCTGTCTTCAGGAGCCGCTATTTCAGGTAAATAGGAATTATAAAAAACGACACTGCTCCAAAAACCAATACACGCTATCATGCTGCAAAGAATAGCAACCCAAATTGTTTCAATTCCTTTAAAAAAGAAAAGCATGCTGCAGGATGCACTGCCTAAAAAACAAAAGAAGCGAAGAAAACTTTTCTTGTTGCCTTTATAATCTGCTATTGATGAAAGAATAGGAGACATAATGGCGACGATAAAAAATGCCACTCCCAATGCGTAATTATATAATGCGGTATTTACAAAATGGCGCCCCAGAAAAATTACTTCATTATTGGAATTATTTTTTGTTACACTCTCATAATAAGCGGGAAAAATAGTTGAAGTGATTACAAGGCTGTAAACGGAGTTGGCCCAATCGTACATTGCCCATCTGTTGATAACTTTTTTTGAAGCAGTTTGCATGTGTAAATGAATGATTGCTCAAATTATGAAAATTTGTTTGGAAGAAAAGAAATTGAATTGCGAAAATCGTTTATGTTACGGCAAATACTTATGACTTTAAATAACCTGTATAAAGCATAATAAGTAAAACGATACCAACCACCACACGATATACGCCCCATATTCTGAAACCATATTTTTTTAGCATCGTGATAAAAAATTTAATGGCAAGAAGCGCTACAACAAATGCGACAATGTTTCCAATAGTAAGAATTTTTATCTGGTCTGAGGTAAAGGCGCCATGCTCTTTTATGTATTTATAAATTTTATAAACAGTGGCTGCCAGCATTGTTGGTACCGCAAGAAAAAATGAAAATTCAGCCGCAGCGCTCCTGGTAAGCTTTTGTTGCATCCCTCCAATTATAGATGCAGCGCTCCTGCTTACACCGGGTACCATGGCTATGCACTGCCAGATGCCTATTATAAATCCTTTTTTATAAGTTACCTCACGTTCGTTATGAATTACGGGATTTTTGAAAGCCTCATCTATAAAAAGCAAAACAATACCGCCTGCCAGCATGCTTATAGCAACTGTAGTTGAACTTTCGAGCAAGTCATCAATTTTTGAAGAAAATAAAAATCCTAATATTAAAGCGGGAACTACAGCAACGGCAAGCTTTACATAAAACTGCCATCTCGAAAAATCAAAAAACTTTTTCCAGTATAAAACTACTACAGATAAAATAGCGCCTAGTTGAATGGCAACAGTAAACACAGTATTGAATGCATCATCGTCTATCTTCAATAATTTTTCTGCGATGATCATGTGGCCTGTAGACGAAATTGGAATAAACTCGGTGATGCCTTCAACAATACCGATAATAACAGATTGGACTATGTTCATTTTTTATATATTAATCTTAAACGCAAATAAACAAAAAAGGCGATGATAAATCACCGCCCTGCGTTATTATACTTAATTATTTCGGTTTTTTCATTATCGCAAAAATTTCCACCAGCAGTCCTGCAACAATTAGTATAGGCGCAACCGTTATGCGCATCGGACTGTAAATATCTTTATCAGTAAATGCATTGGGACTGCTGCTTTTTCCGCCGGCCATTAAAAAAAAGCCCAGGGCCAGTATTACTAATCCTATAAGCATCCATTTGTAATTGTCTTTAGTAAAAAGAATATTGCCCACAGAAGAACTTTGCACCGGTGCGGTTTTTATCGGTGTAGTTTTTACAGATGTTGTAGTTTTTTTTGTTTGTTGTGTTGCCATTGTGAAATTTGAATTTGCAATATTAATACATAAAATAAAATTGCTGTTGTTTTTTAATATAAATCGTCCAGCTTCATTTTTAAATATTTTACTACAGAACGATGTGTACTAAAAAGTGTTATAAATAAGCCTAGGATAATGATACCAGAAAAAATTAATATCAGGTTTTTGGTATCATGAAGCAGTTTCAAGTAAGGGATAAAATTTTCAGAAAGCCATATAAATCCAATCATAAGGCCAATTGCTATGCCTGATGCAATAAGCCCGTTTATAACTGCTCTGCCGTCGAGTGGCCTTGCAATAAATCCCCTTGTTGCCCCAACCATCTGCATCGTTTTAATTAAAAAACGATTGCTGTACATGGCAAGCCTGATGGTATTATCGATAGAGACAATAACGAGAATAGATAATATCAGGGCCACTATAAGTAAAACAAAAGTGGTTGTTTTTACATATTGGCTCACACTGGCAACAGTTTCCTTAGGTGTTTGAAATTCAGACACGGTTGTAGGGTAATTGGTGAGTAAGTAATTTTCAATATTGGCAAGGCTATCTTTGTCAATGTAATTTGCCTTTACAAAAAAATCAATACTTTCCGGTAATGGGTTATTTATAGCCAGTTTTTTCCAAAGGGTGTCATTTTCCTGGTTATATTTTTCAATAGCTTTTTCACGTGTGATGTATTCGACATTTACTGCATACGGTAAACTATCAATATAATTTTTTACTGAATCAATTTGTTTGGAATTTGCTGTTCGATACAGGTATGCATGAAGCTGAATATTTTCTTTAAAATAATCTCCCGTCTTTTTTATATTAAGAAATATCCAGCCTACCACTCCAAAAAGAAATAAAACCAGTGAAACACCAATGATTGCATATACATAAGAAGGTTTTCCTTTTTTAGCAGATGATTTACCAATTTGAGACATAAACTGATTGACGATTTAATTGTAAGAATACAGGGTTAAGCAGTTTGCAAAACTAAATGTTTTTAAACAGTTTAGTATTTTTGCAGGATACTTATAATTGCTAATGTAATTTACATGCAGCATTGCAGGTAACAATCAGTTAATGAATAACATTTCTTTCACAAATAAATAAGCCTTGAGTTTGCAGTGCGTCTTTTAAAGATAGATGTCTTTAAAAAAACTATGAACAGGAATATTTTTTATAAAAAAACAAAGATTGAATTTTAAAGGATGGAATATAATTTCAGAGATATAGAAAAAAAATGGCAAAAGCATTGGGAAGAAACAGGTGTTTATAAAGTAAGCAACAACTCTGACAAACCGAAATTTTATGTGCTGGATATGTTTCCCTATCCAAGTGGTGCAGGTTTGCATGTTGGCCATCCGTTAGGTTATATTGCCAGCGATATTTATGCCCGTTATAAAAGACTGAAAGGCTTTAATGTACTGCATCCAATGGGCTATGATAGCTTTGGTTTGCCTGCTGAACAATATGCTATTGAGACAGGGCAGCATCCTGCCGTTACTACAGAAAACAATATTGAAACATTCAGGAGCAGTTAGATAAGATTGGCTTTTGTTTTGACTGGAGTCGTGAAGTAAAAACCAGCGATCCCAAATATTACAAATGGACACAATGGATATTTCTGCAAATTTTTAATAGCTGGTATGATAAAAATCACAACAAGGCAAGAAAAATTGAAGACCTCGATAAAAATTTTTGAACAACAGGGACAATAAGGAAGATAACGGTCAGCGGCAAACGCAAAATTATTTTTCAGCTGATGAATGGAACAGTTTTTCCGATGAACAAAAGCAGGAAATTTTAATGGATTATCGTCTTGCTTTTTCTGCTTATGGAGAAGTAAACTGGTGTGAAGCTTTAGGAACTGTATTGGCAAATGATGAAGTGATTAATGGTGTGAGTGAACGTGGTGGTCATCCTGTTGTAAAAAAGAAATTGCGGCAATGGTATTTGCGCATTACTGATTATGCAGACAGATTGCTGGAAGGACTGGAAACAGTTGATTTCAGCTGATGCCATGAAAGAAATGCAAACGAACTGGATTGGTAAAAGTGAAGGCGCTGAAATTGAATTTGAAATTGAAAAGCTATCGACTGCAAAAACTACAAAGTTTCACTACAACCCGTCCTGATACAATCTTTGGTGTTGACTTTATGGTGATTGCACCGGAACATGAATTAGTGAATGCGATTACAACTCCTGAACAACGTCAAAGCAGTTGACGAATATCTAACTTAGGTAAAAAGCAGGAGTGACCGGGAACGTATGGCAGAAGAAAACAAATTACCGGTGCTTTACCGGTGCTTATGCCATCAATCCTTTTGATGGAAGAGAAATTCCTGTTTGGATTAGCGAATATGTGTTGGCAGGATATGGCACCGGTGCTATCATGGCGGTGCCTTGCGGCGATGAACGCGATTTTGATTTTGCAAAACATTTTAATATTCCGATCACCAATATTATCGGTGATAATTTTAATGGAGAAGAAGCGAATCCAACCAAAGATGCTGACTTGAATTAACAGCTGATTTTTTAACTGGCATGTAAATGAAAGATGCCATTGAAATTGTGTTGAAAAAAATTGAAGATCGAGGTTATTGGCAAAGCAAAAGTGAATTATAAAATGCGTGATGCTGCTTTAGTCGCCAGCGTTATTGGGGTGAACCTTTTCCGATTGTTTGGAAAGATGGTATTGCCTATCCGTTGAAGAAAATGAATTGCCGGTTGAATTACCACATGTTGAAAATTATAAACCCGGACCAGAAGGTGAAGGTCCGTTGGCGAATGTTACCGAGTGGGTGAATGCTTGATAGCGGAGATAATTGAGAAACCAACACAATGCCCGGTTATGCAGGTTCTTCGTGGTATTTTTTGCGTTACATGGATCCGCATAACAATAAAACATTTTGCGATAGAAAAGCAAGTGATTACTGGAACCAGGTTGATGTATATGTTGGCGGAACAGAACATGCAGTTGGTCATTTATTGTACAGCCGCATGTGGACGAAATTTTTATTTGATCTTGGTTTGATAGGTTTTGATGAACCGTATAAAAAATTGTTGAATCAGGGAATGATACAAGGTAGTTCAAGATTGTTTATAGATTCGATTACTTTTAAAAACTCGACTGAAAGCATTACACCGATGCAGAAATGAAAATGAATATGTTTCCTTACAAAGTTTCCGACGAAGAATAAAGATCTTCGACGTTATTATTTGGATAATGAAACATATTCTAATGTATTTCTCTGCAGACTCATTTCTGAGAGCATAAGAAGATATGTCATTAATACATATTACCATTAAATATTGTCAATAACTACAATGTTGAATCTCAAAGAACTTGAAAATGAATGGAAAGAATAAAATATGCTATTTGTACTTGTAAAGGTGATTTATTTAAAAGGCAAATGGTACAATTGTGAATTTGAAGATATTAATGACGAAATATATTTAGGACTTGCGTCTCTGAAATGAAAAAATGTCTAAATCAAAATTCAACATGTTGAATCCAACTGATTTAGTCAATAAATACGGCGCCGATACTTTCCGCATGTATGAAATGTTTCTAGGCCCTGTTGAAGCAAGCAAACCCTGGGATACCAAAGGCATTGAAGGCGTTCATCGTTTCTTAAAAAAATTATGGCGTTTGTTTTATGATGAGATAAAAGGACCATTTGGAATTCCTCGGCTCCCTCTTCCCTGGAGAGGGCGGGGGGAGAGGCCACAGATGCCGAATTAAAAGTATTGCACAAAGCCATAAAAAAAATTGAAGAAGATACAGAACGTTTTTCGTATAACACAGCAGTTTGTGCATTCATGGTTTGTGTAAATGAACTGACAGATTTAAAATGCCATAAAAAAGAAATTCTGGAACCATTAGTGATTTTATTAACTCCTTATGCGCCGCATATTGCTGAAGAATTATATCATGCAATCAATTCCCTCTCCTTTGGAGAGGGTAAGGGTGAGGTAACAATTCTTGATGCTGCTTATCCAAAATTCGAAACAAAATATTTAATTGAATCGGAAAAAGAATATCCAGTGTCTATCAATGGCAAAATGCGAACGACTATTAATATTTCGCTTGATGCTTCGCAAGATGAAGTTGAAAAAATTGCTTTGAACAATGACATCGTTCAAAAATGGATAGAGGGAAAACAGCCTAAAAAAATAATTTTTGTAAAAAATAAAATGATTAACGTGGTTGTATAGACGCAGTTAATAAATTCTCTGAACCGCGTCTTTATATTTTTCCATAATTACTTTTCTTTTAAGGCTTAATTTAGGAGTCATTTCGCCGGTCTCAACACTCCAGTCATAAGGCAGTAATTCAAATTTTTTTATTTGCTCTACATGATTGAACTGGGTGTTATAGTGCTCTACTTCTTTTTTATATAATTCTTTCACATCGGGATTATTTATTATTTCCTCATTGCTTGTAAAGTTTATTTTGTGCTGTTTAGCCCATTCTTTTAAGTTACTAAATGAAGGAATTATTAAAGCGCCTACATACTTTTGTTCGGCGCCAATTACCATTAAGTTTTCTATATAAGGAGATTCCTTTAATTTCATTTCAATAGCTACCGGTGCAACATATTTGCCTCCGCTCGTTTTAAACATTTCCTTCTTACGATCGGTTATTTTTAAAAATTTGTTGTCAATCATCATCCCTATATCTCCCGTTTTGTACCAGCCATTTTCCATTGATTCAACCGTAAGGTCCGGCCTTTTATAATAGCCCATCATAACATTTGGTCCCTTACATAATATTTCACCGTCAGCTGCAATTTTCACTTCTACATTTTTTATTAAAGGGCCTACAGTCCCGAACATTCTATCTTCTTCAGCAAACCGGTTAACACTTATTACCGGCGAAGTTTCTGTAAGTCCATATCCTTCCATAACCGGAATTTTAGCAGCAGTAAAAATTCGGATAAGCCTTACCTGGCAAGCAGCGCCGCCACTTATAATACATATCAATTCATTTCCAAGAGCTTCACGCCATTTACTAAAAATCATTTTGTTGGCAATTGAAAGCTGAATTCTATATAAAAATCCCTGGCTTTTATTTATTTCAAATTTTTCTGCAAGGCCATGTGCCCAAAAAAATAATTTTCTTTTAATGCCCGAAAGTTCTTCTCCCTTCTGCATTATTTTCTCATAAACTTTTTCGAGTAACCGCGGTACGGTTGTAAATAAATTAGGTTTTACTTCTCTTAAATTATCCGCAATAGTATCCATACTTTCTGCATAATAAATAGAACTGCTCTTAAGTAAATACAGGTAACTAATCATTCGCTCAAAAATATGATTGAGTGGTAAAAAACTCAGTGCTTTTAAATTTTCGCCTGGCGGAAAACAAGGCAAACTATCAAGTACGTTGCTTAAAATATTTTTATGTGACAGCATTACTCCCTTGGGCTTTCCGGTTGTTCCTGATGTATAAATTATTGTAGCAAGGTCTTCGTATTTTATTTTTTCTGAAATAGATTTCACTTCTTTTAAATAAATTTCTTCATCACATAAAATTTCTTTCCAATGATTTACATTATCTGTTTTTTCAAATGAAAAAATCTGTTTCAAACCCGGAATGTTTGCTTTAATGTTGTTTACTTTTTCAGCGAGTGGGGCATCATTTACAAAAATTATTTCTACTGCTGCATCTTTTAAAATAAATTCAAGTTCCAATTCATTTATAGTGGGATAAACCGGCGTAAGCACAGCGCCTATTTGTTGAACCGCAAGATCGAGCATTAGCCATTCAGGCCTGTTTTTTGAAATAACTGCAATTTTATCTCTTCCCTCTACTGAACTGTCACCTATGCCAAACCCCATCTTCAACAAACCAGCGCTCAGTTTATTTACGATATCAGCAACTTCCTGTATAGAATATTCTTTCCAACTGCCGTTTTCTTTTGCGGCCATAATAGTATGAACAGCTCCTTTTTGCAATTGCCATTCAATACAATCAAACAATCTTGTAGGTTCAGTCATAAAATGAAAAATTAAGTAACTGTTTCCTTAAATTTTTTATTGAAAACCGATTGGATTCTAAATTAAACAAATAAGCGAAACAAATTCAAATAAGAATTTCTCAGCCTTGGCAGAAAAACGAATCTTCTAATGATAATATTGGCCTTCCGGAACTTTAAAAATTCTTCCCTCCTGAAATTTAGTAAAGGCAGTATATTCTTCCGCATGTGTGCCTATCCAGTTTTGATAATAAGAAAGATTTTGAGCTGCCCCAAAGATCCATTGATTATATGCGGGAAATAGCCCTTCTTGTAAATATTGCTCCTGTTTGTTAAAAAGGCTGAAAGGAAATTTTGTTGAATATGCCTGGTCCCAGTCAAGAATAAATCGTGTTCTTATCATAGTAAGCGTTTCAGCATTTAACCCGTTTATTGCAACACTGCTTTGTTTGTTCATTGTTGTTAAAAAAGCAACTTCAAATTTGTTTTTGTCTTTACTGTTTGCAAGCAGATCTGCGTTAGCAAAAAGTTTTTTATAGGCATCTAATAAAATATTTTTTATTTCGGCTGTACGCGAAGTAAATGATTCAATATTTATAAATATTTCACCATAAATAACACTCCATATTCTATCGGTAGTAAGAAAATAATATTTACAGGCATTGTAATAATTACTTCCATAAGAAGGATCCTGCTGGATGCCTTTTTCCCATAGCTTTATTGCGTTTACATCCTGCTTACTCCAAAGCATTTCGCCATAGTCATTATATAATGGACCGCTATGCGAATAATCTTTAATAGCCTTTTTATATAGTTTGTCTGCATCTTTATCTTGTCCTAAAGCCCTGTAAATATTGCCTCCAATCTGGTAAGCCTGGTCATCGGCATTACCCTTTTCCAGAAGGGGTTTTATTGTTTCTAATGCCTTTTCATTTTCTTTTTGAAGATAATAATCAAAGGCGAGGTCTTTGGTAATTTCAATATTATCCGGCGCCTGGCTTTGCGCTCTTACTAATATAAGGGAAGCATTGGCATAGTCACCCTGGCGCATAAACGCTTTTGCGTTTTCATGAAGTTTTTCAATATCATCAGATTGGGAAAATACAAGCGCATATAAAAATGAAAAACAAGAGAGCAGCAGAATTTTTTTCATTGAATAAAGATAAAAATAGTTTTACGATTGAAACTTTGCCAAAAAGAAATTATGATTATTGTAAGGAATATATACTTAGCAAATTAAATGCGTAAATAATCCGTCACGCAGTTTAGGTTCGAACCAGGTGCTTTTAGGAGGCATTACATTACCCGTGTCGGCAATATCAAATAATTGCTGAATGCTCACAGGATATAGGCTGAAAGCAACCTTCATTTCTTTACTCTTTACTTTTTTCTCCAGTTCTGTAAGTCCTCTTATGCCGCCAACGAAATCTATTCTTTTATCGGTTCGCTGATCTTTAATACCTAATACAGGCTCTAACAAATTATTTTGTAAAATAGTAACATCAAGTATTCCGATCGGGTCTGTTGAGAAAGTACCATCTAATGCGGTAAGTTTATACCAGGTGCCATCAAAATACATCCCAAAATTATGAGGGCTTTCGGGTGCATAGGCTTCCTTTTCTTTTTCTACAGTAAAATTTTTATTAATCCTGTCAAGAAATTCTTCATGTGATAAGCCATTCAAATCTTTTACCACCCTGTTATAATCCATAATATGTAATTGCTCTGCGGGGAATAAAGTAGTAAGAAAATAGCCGGCTTCTTCATAATCGCCCAACTCGTATTTTACTTTAGCGGCAGATGCCGCACGGTGATGTCCATCAGCTATATAAGTGCATGGAACTTTTGTCTTAAAAATTTCTGTAATGCGTTTGATAATTTTTTCATCGCTTACAACCCATACTGTATGCTGAATATCATCGTCTGAAGTAAAGTTATAAATAGCGTTTTTTTCGATTTTCCATTTTTCAAGAATCTCATTCAATTCATCAACATCTCTAAATGCAAGAAAAACATTTCCAGTTTGTGCGCCCGTAGTTTTTATATGTGCGATGCGGTCAGCTTCCTTTTCAGGCCTTGTAAATTCATGCTTTTTTATAAGCCCGTTTTCATAATCATTTACTGAACTGCAGCACACAAGTCCCGTCTGGCTTTTATCATTCATTATTAATTGATAAATATAATAACAAGGTTTGCTTTCGTTAAAAAGTACCGGCCGGCTTATAAAAGCATCAAGATTTTCTTTCGCCTTTAAATAGACAGCTTTGCTGTGAATATCAATATTTGAAGGAAGATCAATTTCACTTTTTGTAATATGCAAAAAAGAAAAAGGGTTTCCCTGGGCTTCAATCTTAGCTTCTTTACTATTTAATACATCATAAGGCTTTGATGCAACCTGTTTCGCAAATTGAGCATGGGGTCTGAGTGCTTTAAAAGGTGTAATTGAAATCATTTTATATTGATTATAACTGGTAGTAGCCTAATTTGTAAGGGGTGCAAATATATGCAATCGATGATGATTAAAGACTGCACATGTGTAATTTTAGATTTTTCTATCCTAATAGATTTTAAAAACCCGTTTAAAGAAATGATTGTAGTAATATTTATTTCAAATGAGGTTAAATTTTACTTTCAAATTCTCTCATTAAATCAATCAAATATTCAACGCTGCTCAATGGTAGTGCATTATAAATAGATGCTCTGAAACCGCCTACTGACCTATGTCCTTTAATTCCATAAATTCCATGTTGTTCAGCAAAATCGAGAAACTGTTTTTCAAGAGAAGTGTCATTCATTACAAAGCAGGCATTCATTTTACTCCTGTCTTCTTTTGCAGCAGTAGCTCTAAAAAAAGAGCTGTTGTCAATTGCGTTGTATAATAATCCGGCTTTTTCGTTATTAATTTTTTCAATTGCGTCTATGCCTCCCTGTTGTTTCAACCATTGAAGCGTAAGCATAGAAACAAATACAGCAAAAACCGGTGGCGTATTCAACATGCTTCCTTCTTTTATGTGATTGCGGTAATCCATAATCGTCGGCAATGCACGCTTCACTTTGCCAAGAATATTTTTATTTACTACAACGAGATTTACTCCGGCGGGCCCCATATTTTTTTGTGCTCCTGCATATATCAATGCAAAAGAATTAAAATCTCTTTGCCTGCTGAAAATATCGCTGCACATATCTGCAACCAGCGGCATACTTACAGTTGGAATATTTTGCCATTGTGTTCCGTAAATGGTATTGTTGGTAGTGATGTGAAAATAAGTTGCATCATTGGGGATGGCAAAATCTTTAGGAATATAATTGTAGTTGGTATCTTTTGAACTGCAGGCAATATTTACATTTCCAAAAAGCTTGGCTTCTTTTAATGCCTTGGTACTCCATACTCCCGTATCAGCATAAGCAGCAGTATCTTTTTCATTGAGCAGGTTCATAGGCACCTGCATAAATTGTGTAGAAGCGCCGCCATGCAAAAACAAAACTTCATGGTCGTCATCAAGACTCATCAACTCTCTTACCAACAATCTTGCCTCGTCCATTATAGCCTGGAATTCTTTAGTGCGATGGCCGATTTCAAGAATAGACAAGCCTGTATTATTATAATTCAATACAGCTTTTGATGCCTGTTCAAAAACAGTTTTTGGAAGAACAGATGGTCCCCCGTTAAAATTATGTATTAGCTTTTTTTTGTTTAGCACTTCAGGAATAACTTCTGTCATTTATAAAAAATTAGGTAACAAAATTAAGAAATTAAACAGCTATTCTTCCCTGCCTGTAATTTTCCCGCTTTGCCATTTTTCATTAAGATCTTCGAAATCCTTTAAATCTTTTTCTGAAAATGTTTGTGTGCTTAAAGTTGAAAGATCGGGCTGGCCTGCATTTACCCATGCAGTGTACCAGAAAGATGCGACCGCAAATATGGCTTGTCTCATTCTATGTTCTACCATGTCATTCAGTTTTTTATTATAGGCTATTGTATACTCTGAAGAATATTGGCGCACCAAAAGATTATTTCTGTTCTCAAAAGAATATTTTTTATCACCGGGAAATTGATTAGATAATTCCTTTTCAATTGATAAAACAGAATCTGCTTCCCTGCCACTTTCTAATACCCTGTCCCAAATGAAAGCTCCGGGATTTTTTATATATACTGCCTTACCAATAAAAAAATCAAATTGCTTATCTGCTAATAATTCCGGAATCCTGCTTTCCCAAAAAGCATGTATCCCTATTTGATTTGTCAATTGACCATTATGATTACTGCTTGCATGCAAAGGCACATGTGCATCAGCAATGTAGTGGCCTATCTCAGCACTGTTCTTCATTATGGAAGAAAAATTCTTTTCTTTAAACGCCTTCGTCAATCTTGTTAGCATTATTTGTATGTGCCACGGTACAATACCGTTTCCTATTACAATATCTTCTCCAAATTTGGCAATTGCATCATTGTAATTATGGGGCAGTTCGGTGTAAGGATATTTTCCATAACGATCAATATCTATAAAATGTCTCGGCCCTTCTGCCGCCACTGCATATCGTCTTTTATCAGGATCAACGGCATGCTCCGTTATAAATTCAATATTGGGTTTATATAAAATCAACATCTGGGGAGGCAGCAAAAAAACGGCGAGATAATTTATTTTTTTATGCGCATAAAAACCCCAGCAATAGCTTTTAGCAGTCAAGGAAATAAGGCAAAGGACAAGCAGAATTTTTTTCAATAATTAAAATTTTAAAGTGGCCAATTTAACCGGCTAAATCCTCATGGGTAATTTCAGCGCCGGTTTCGGTTACGCCGCCACTTACTGCAAACTTCATAGATTGTGTAGCGCTTATATTGGTGATAGGCTTTATTCTTTCTTTGGGAACAATATAAACATTCCCAGCCACTGAATAAGCCATAGGCAAATAAACGGCCACATGATTTTCCATTCCAAAGCTGTTCATATCGTCCTGCGTTATAAAGCCAATGCGCCATATATCAGTATCGTCAACACTTGCTAATACACTTTTTGTAAATTTTTTTTTGTTGCCGGCGAAAGCTTCAAAAAAATCCCGAACAAAAGAATAAAAAAGTTTTATACCGGGTGTTCTTTCCAGGAATTTATCCATTACGGATAAGATGCGGCTCATTACAAAAAAGGAACTTAAATAACCCGTAGTAATAATAAAACCAATTATTATTATAAAACCAATACCCGGAATATTTATTACAGGCCTGAGGATGCTATCGATCTTATCAAAAATTTCATAAATAAAGTATATAGTAATTGAAACCGGACCGAGAATGAGCAATCCCTGTAAAAAGTATTGGATTATTTTCTGGTAACGTACTGATTGTGGCATACAATATAAAATTAAAAATAAAGGTAAGTTTTGTGCCGTTGATTCAGTGTTATGCCAATAAATTCGCAAAAAATTATTGAGCGCAATTTGTAATTTTAGTGTAGATCAAAACAGCTAAAACGCAAGAAATATATTTATGGATAATGAATATACTATTGAGGAAACTACGCAATGGATAAAAGATTATTATTGGTGTTATGAAAGATACATTCGCAGACATCATATCGATTTGTATGTAAAATTTTACAGGTATTTTGACCGTCCTCAAAAAATCGGCGACTGTATTTCTATTATGCAAAGTGAAACCCACAGCAGGGAAGATTATGCGGAAATAATAAGGGTTACCAAAGAATTTTGTGAAAAATATGAGAACCCTGAAGATTTTCCTGACGACTTTTAAAAGATACCTGTAAACGCTATATTTTATATTTAAAATCGCCCAAACCTAATACTACTCCATCTTTTTATCTTCCAATTTTTATAGATATCAGTTACCGTTCATCCCAAAAATTCCGATGTTAATAAAAAAATAATATTGGAAACTTTGGCAACTAAAATAGTTTCCTTAGTTTTGCGCCTCAATGGAAATAAAAGACAGAATAAAACAGAAAGCAGATGAACTTTTCCGGAGGTATGGAATAAAATCTGTTACAATGGATGAGATTGCCAATCAATTAGGTGTTTCAAAAAAAACAATTTATCACTCATTTTCCGATAAGACAGGATTAGTAGATGAGGTAATTGTTGACATGTTACAATTTAATAAAAAATGTTGTGAAAGTTATAAATTAAATTCTCATAATGCCATAGATGAAGTATTTCGGGCGCTGGATATGTTGCAGGTGATTTTTGATAATATGAACCCGTCCATACTTTTCGATATTGAAAGAAATTATCCCGGCACCTATAAAAAATTTAAGGAATATAAATACAAATATTTGTTTGACCTGGTAAAGGACAATATTGAAAGAGGCATAGTGGAAGAACTATACAGGCCAGAAATTAATATTGATGTAGTTACTAAAGTTCGCCTCGAAACAATGATGCTGCCTTTCAACGAGCAATTGTTTCCTAAAAATAAATTTCCGATGGTGATGCTTCATCAACAATTAATAGAATATTTCCTGTTTGGTATTGCCAGCCCAAAGGGTTACAAATTAATATTAAAATATCAAAAAGAACGTTCCGACAGCAATCGGAAGAATAAAACTGAAGTACAATGAAATCAAAAAGAATTAATGGAATAATTTTCAGTTGCTTTTTAAACGCCCTTCCTTTCTTAGGAATTGCTCAGCAAAAAGATACAGTCCATACTCACGCTTTTAGGGCAAAACAGGCAGTGGAATATGCTTTAAATAATGCAGTCTCTGTAAAAAATGCTTTGATTGATATTAAGATACAGGAACAGCAAAATAAAGAAATCACCTCGGCAGCGCTACCCAATGTAACAGGAAGCGCAAACATGACTTATAATCCAAATGTTGGAGTACAAACCTTTCCAAACTTTATCTCTGCTGGTACTTATAATGTATTGGTAGGAGAAGGTGTAAAAAATGGTAATGGTAATCCTATCGTACCGCCTTCAGATTTTGGAGTTATACAGGCGCAATTTGGCTCGAAATATTCTATTAGCGCCGGCATAGATTTTAACCAGTTGTTATTCGATGGACAGGTTTTCGTTGGTCTGCAGGCAAGAAAAGCAGTGATAAAAAGTGCTGAATTAACAGCCGATGTTACCAAAGAGCAGATTAAAGCGAATGTTTATAAAATATATTACCAGCTTGCTGTAGGAAAAAATCAAATAGCTACTATTGATACTAATATTGTCGATTATCAAAAGCTATTGCATGATACACGCATTATTTATAATAACGGTTTTGCCGAAAAATTAGATGTTGATAAAGTACAAGTACAGCTTAACAATCTTCAAACAGAAAAATTAAAAACGCAAAATCAATTGGATGCGGGCATGGCGGCTCTTAAATTCCTGATGAATATGCCCCAGTCGGACATTCTTATTCTTACAGATACTTTATCTGACGAACAAATAAAATCTGATCTGCTTGATGAAAATTATAATTATGCTGACAGTAAACAATATCAATTATTAGAAAATTATGTAACGCTTGGAGAATATCAGGTAAAAAGATACAAGTTGAGCAAGCTTCCAACACTTTCACTGGCCGGTAATTTCGCCAAAACTTCGCAAAATCAGGATATAATTTTTTTTAACGGGACCTATTTTACCTCATCGTTTGTTGCGTTAAGATTGAATGTTCCCATTTTTGAAGGCTTCGCTAAAAATGCAAGAATAGAAGAAGCAAAGCTCGATCTTGAAAAAACAAATAATAATCTTGAGCAATTAAAAGCGTCTATTGATAATGATATTGCACAGTCGAGAATTAATATGAGAACAGCAGTGATAACTCTCGATAATCAGAAGAGAAATATAGATTTGGCTCAGCAGGTTTATAATTCAACCAAATTAAAATATGACCAGGGCCTGGGCAGCAACCAGGAAATTAACCAGGCACAAACCGATTTGGTAACGGCTCAAAATAACTACTACAATTCAATATATGATGCAATTATTGCGAAGGTTAATTACCTGCAGACTGCTGGTAAACTTTAAAAAAAATAAATATCTCATTAATTAAAATACAATGCAAAAATTAACAAGACTAAGTTTGATGATACTATTCATAACGATAGCTACATCATGTGGAAATACAGATAAGAAAGAAGGATCGCTCAATGATAAAAAGGCTGATCTCGAAAAACTTAAAACTGATAAATCAAAGCTCGACGATAAGATTACAGCTTTGGAAAAAGAGATTGCCAAACTGGACACTAGCGCTGCGACAAAACAAGACGCAAAATTGGTAGCAATAACACCGGTAGCTCTTGAGGATTTTAAGCATTACCTGGATTTGCAGGGGGTTGTTGATTCAAGAAGTATATCCTATATAACGCCAAAGGGCCAGGGATTAATAACAGCGATTTATGTAAAACAGGGTGACCTTGTTCACAAAGGGCATTTGGTTGCTAAATTAGATAATACCGTGGCAATGGAAAATGTAAATGCCATTCGCCAGCAAACCGGAAGCCTGGAGGCGCAACTTGCTCTTGCTAAATCAGTTTATGAAAGACAAAAAAATCTTTGGGATCAACATATAGGAACTGAAGTGCAATTAATGCAGGATAAAACCAATGTGGAATCTTTAGAGAATCAGTTAAAAACTGTTCAGGCTAATGTTAATGCCGCACAAGCTACAGCCAATCTAAGCAATGTTTATAGCGATGTAGACGGAGTAGTAGATGAAATAACGGTACACGTTGGCGAATCTTTTACTCCGGGAAGCGGATACATTAAAATAGTCAACAAAAGCGATCTTAAAATTACGGTTACAATTCCTGAAAATTATGCAAATAAAATATCAAAAGGAACAGCCGTGGAAGTGCAGGTGCCTGATGTAAACAAATCATTCAATACAACAATTTCATTTATCAGCCAATCCATAGGTACCGCTACAAGAGGTTTTGCTGCTGAAGCAAAAGTGCCCGCAGGAATGTTTTTAAGACCTAACGAAATTGCCCTGGTGAAAATTCTTGACTATTCGGCCCCGAACACGCTCGTTATAAACGTAAATACTTTACAAAATGATGAAGAAGGAAAGTTTGTGCTGGTAGCTGCAAAGGAAGGGGATAAATTAATTGCCAGAAAACGTAAGGTTATTATTGGACAAACGTATGGCGACCAGGTTGAAATTAAACAAGGTTTGCAAGTCGGTGATCAGTTAATTACCGAAGGTTACCAGGCAATTTACGATGGGCAATTGATAACCACCAAGACCGCCTAATTACTGAATACTATCTGATAAAAATATCAATGTAAATTTTATGAGTGCAATGGAAAATTTAAAGGAAAAATTTAAGGAATTTAAGCCAACGAGTTGGTCGATCAAAAATAAAACTTCCATTTACCTGGTGATCATCTTTGTGTCATTGATAGGTATTTACCAGTTTGCAACTCTACCCAAAGAACAGTTTCCTGATATTGTAATACCCAATATTTTCGTACAAACGACCTATGTCGGAAATTCTCCCCGTGATATTGAAAACCTCGTAACAAAACCTATTGAAAAGCAATTGAAGGGAATAACAGGTGCTAAGATAAATAAGATCACAAGCACTTCCTTACAGGACTTTTCTGCCATTACAGTTGAGTTCGAAACGAATGTGAACAAAGAAGTGGCTTTGCAAAAAACAAAGGATGCGGTTGATAAAGCCAGGATAGATTTACCAACTGACCTTACAGCAGATCCGAAAGTGCAGGAGTTAGATCTTAGTGAACAGCCGATTATGTTTGTAAACATCAGTGGCGATTACAATATGATTGCTCTTAAAAAAATTGCTGATGATGCAAAAGATAAATTGGAAGAAATATCGCAGCTTACGCGTGTGGATATTGTAGGCGCTCCTGAACGAGAATTCCAGATTAACGTGGACAATTATAAAATGCGAAGCGCCAATGTAACTTTTGATGACATTGCCAATGCAGTAAAATCAGAAAATGCTGATATATCCGGAGGACTGCTGGATGTTGGTAATATGAAAAGAACTTTGCAGGTAAAAGGCCAGTTTAAAAATGTATTTGATATTCAAAAAATAATTATCAGGAATACCGGTGGCGCTCCTATTTATTTAAAAGATATTGCCGATATAAAAGATACCGTTAAAAACAGTGAGAGCTATGCCCGTTTAAATGGCAAGAATGTAGTTACGCTCAGTATAGTAAAACGTGCAGGGGAAAACCTGATCGAAACATCCGACGAAGTGAAAAAAACGGTTGAAGAAATGAAAGGAAACATATTTCCAGGTAATCTTCATGTTGTTATTACAGGCGATAGAAGTATTTCTACCCGTACTTCATTTAACGACCTGGTAAATTCAATTGTTATAGGTTTTATTCTTGTGTTGCTCATTCTCATGTTTTTCATGGGTGTAACCAATGCATTTTTTGTGGCGCTGTCCGTGCCGTTAAGTATGTTCGTTGCTTTTTTATTTTTACCGGTCGCGAGTTTAATTACGGGTTCTGATGTTACGTTAAACTTCATGGTGCTTTTTGCTTTGTTGTTCGGCCTGGGAATTATTGTAGATGACGCTATCGTTGTTATAGAAAATACACATAGAATTTTTGTTGAAAATAAAGGAAAACTTTCGGCCATGGAATCGGCAAAAATGGCTGCGGGAGAGGTTTTTGTGCCGGTGCTATCGGGAACGCTTACCACGCTTGCGCCCTTCTTCCCATTACTTTTCTGGCCGGGAATCATTGGCAAGTTCATGATCTATTTGCCGACGATGCTCATATTTACATTGACGGCTTCATTGATTGTTGCTTTCATTATGAACCCCGTTTTTGCCGTTGATTTTATGAACCATCCGGATGATACTGGAACGAAAAGAAAATCGGATGTATTTAAGCGGCCGGCATTTTGGTTAACGCTGGCTGTAGGTATTATTTTCGATTTATTGCATGTAACCTTTCTGGGTAACATTCTTATTTTATTATCAATATTAGTTGTAATAAATACCTATGTATTTGATGATTTGATTCATAAGTTTCAAAACAAAGCATTGCCTGCTATTATGCACCGTTACGAAACACTATTAAATTGGGCGCTTTCAGGATGGAAACCTGTGAGCCTTCTATTAGGCACATTTGGCCTTTTAATTCTTACGGTTGTATTTTTTAACCTAAGAAATGTTCCGGTTGTTTTCTTTCCAAAAGGAGATCCGAATTTTATCTACGTCTATTTGAAAATGCCCGTAGGTACCAGCGTTAATTATACCGATTCCATTACAAAGGTGTTGGAGAAAAGAGTTACCAATGTTCTTGAACCAAATGGCAAGCCCAATCCTATTGTTGAAAGTATTATTTCTAATGTAGCAGTAGGCGCATCAGATCCAAGCAGTGGCGATAATAGCACCCAGCCTAATCTCGGAAGGGTGCAGGTTTCATTTGTGGAGTATGCAAAGCGAAATAATAAATCAACAGCGCCTTATCTTGATTCAATAAGAAATAAACTGAAAGGCATACCCGGTGCACAGATTGCCGTTGCCCAGGAAGCAGCAGGCCCTCCAACCGATCCGCCAATTAACATTGAAGTACAGAGTGAAGATTTCGACAAGCTTACTTCAACAGCTAAAGCTTTAAAATCGTATTTAGATAGCCTGCAAATACCCGGTGTGGAAGAACTAAAAATGGACGTTGATCTTACCAACCCGGAAATTACGCTTACGGTTGACCGTGAGAGAGCAATGATTGCGGGTGTTTCAACTGCACAGATCGGGCAGCAATTGCGCACTGCATTATTTGGCAGGGAGGTTTCTAAAATAAAAGATGGTGAAGATGAATATAAAATACAGTTGCGCAATAGTGAAATACAACGGCAGAGCCTTTCCGAATTATTAAATACTAAGATAGTTTTTCGCGACATAGCTTCGGGGGGAGCCATTAAACAAATTCCGATAAGCACTTTGGTTGATGTTGATTATACCAGCACTTATGGAAGCATCAAAAGAAAAAATGTAAAACGTGTAATCACTTTATTTTCGAATGTGCTTGATAAGTATACTCCTACGGAAGTGAATGCAAAAATAAAAACGGCCATTGACAACTTTCCAAAATTGCAAACTGGCGTTACGATCACACAAACCGGGGAAGGCGCCCAGCAGGCTGAGACAGCAGCTTTCCTCGGCAAAGCTTTGGTAATGGCGCTAATGATTATACTTTTCATTTTGGTTGTGCAGTTTAATTCAGTAAGTAAATCTGTAATTATTTTAACGGAAATAGTGTTCAGTGTTATTGGCGTGCTGCTTGGTTTTGCTATTACGGGAATGCAGGTCTCGATTGTAATGACCGGGTTGGGAATTGTTGGCCTTGCAGGAATTGTTGTAAAGAATGGAATATTGGTAATTGAATTTGCCGATGAATTACGTGCACGTGGTATGAAGACGAGAGAAGCCGTTATCAAAGCAGGAAAAACAAGAATTATTCCTGTAATGTTAACTGCACTGGCTGCAATACTTGCATTGATACCGTTAGCGATAGGATTTAATATCAATTTTGTAACGTTGTTTGCCGATCTGAATCCGCACATATTTTTCGGTGGAGATAGTGCTCAATTCTGGAAGCCACTTTCGTGGACAATTATCTTTGGATTAGCATTCGCATTCTTTATGACGCTCATAATGGTGCCAAGCATGTATCTTATTGCTGAAAGACTTAAGCGTCCTATGCGCAGACAATACGGCGGTAAATGGATATCCATGCTGGGCATTCCACCGTTAACTTTTATATTTATGCCATTGATGTTGGTGACTATGTTTATTCATCGGGCCCAGGCTGCAAGAAGAAAAAGAAAGATGGGAAACAAATATGATGAAAGATGGACCGGTAGTTGGTTTTAATATTTTCTTTTATTAGTCTGAATAAAAACCTGCAGTTCTGTCAACGCTGCAGGTTTTTTTATTAGTATGTCTGGCGGAAAGTGATTTTATACTTAAAATAAAATGCTGATATTTTGCATTACTTGTTTTTAAAAAATCTGCTTACATTTAATTAAGATTAAGTTTGATATTGTAGTTTACAAATATGTCTGCTTACGGGCTCAACTCACTAAATCCTATTTATGCAAAATACAAGTCAACAATCAACGAGAAGGAAATTCCTGAAACATCTTACGGGAACGACACTGGCGATCGGCGCAGGCTCACTATCCTCCCTGGCGGCACAGGAAAAAAATGAAGAAACTATTCTTCAATACCAAAAGCATTTTTCGTCGAATGATAAAATAAATATTGCGGTAATTGGTATGGGAATTATGGGAAACAATAATGCAGCCACCGCTTTAAAGGTTCCGGGCGTGGAAATGGTGGCCGTTTGTGACCTGTACACGGGGCGCCTTGAAAGGGCTAAAGAATTATATGGCAAAGACCTTTTTGTAACGAATGACTATCGAAAAATTTTACAACGGCCGGGCATAGACGCAGTTATTATAGCCAGCTGCGATCAATGGCATGCACGCATAACAAAAGATGCCTTGAAAAATGGCAAGCATGTGTATTGCGAAAAGCCGATGGTACATTATATTAATGAAGGGCTGGATGTGATCAATGCGCAAAAAGCAAGCGGAAAGGTAATGCAGGTTGGCAGCCAGTATGTAAGCAATATTGTTTTTCAAAAAGCGCACGAATTATATAAGTCCGGCGAAATTGGAAAGCTGAATATTGTAAATGCTGTGTACGACCGGCAAGATGCATTAGGCGCCTGGGAATATACAATGCCGACGGATGCTTCGCCGGCAACAGTTGACTGGGACAGGTATATTGAAGGCATGGCGAAAATTCCTTACGACCCCAAAAAGTTTTTCTGGTGGAGAAATTATAAAGAGTTCGGTACAGGTGTGGCCGGCGATTTATTTGTGCACTTGCTATCAGGCACACATGTAATTACCGATTCGAAAGGCCCGGAAAAAATATACGCCTCCGGGCAATTGTGTTACTGGAAAGACGGGCGCAATGTGCCGGATGTGATGGCGGGCATTATGCAATATCCGGAAACACCTGAGCATGCTCCCTTTCAGCTAACCCTGCAGGTGAACTTTGTAAGCGGCACGGGAGGCTCGGAAACAACGAGGTTCGTAGGCGACGAAGGAACGATAAATATTAATGGCGACAGCCTTACGGTTCATCATAGTAAGATGCCCCAGGCGCCCGGTATTGGTGGATGGGATACATTGCAAACTTATCCTGAGGCTATGCAGCAAACTTTAAAAAGCCACTATGATCAAAAATATTCGCCGGAGCAACAAAAAAGAGCGGCAACGCCGGACTTAACCTTTAAAGAACCGGACAACTATGATGCGCATCTTCAACACCACATCAATTTTTTTGATAGTGTAAGAAATGGAAAGCCGGTTGTGGAAGATGCGGTCTTTGGTTTCAGGGCGGCCGCTCCGGCGCTTGCCTGCAATGAGAGCTATTTTAAAAATAAAATCATTCATTGGGATCCGGTAGCGATGAAAGTAAAGTAAAGGAAAGCTAAACATCGCGATATTTATAAAATTATAAACAAAAAAATATGACAGTATCAAGAAGAAAATTTCTTATGAGCGGTTCGCTCTCACTTGCCGGTACCATGCTATTAGGTAAAAATATGTTAGCGGCAAATGAAATGTTTTCACCAGCCGGTAGCCACATGTTGGGCATACAATTATATTCTGTTCGTGATGACATGAAAACAGATCCATCCGGCACTTTAAAGCTACTGGCTGCAATGGGATATAAAAATGTAGAACATGCTAATTATGTTGACGGGAAATTTTATGGTTATGCGCCCGTAGATTTTAAGAAATTACTGGATGATCTTGGATTAAAAATGCCAAGTGGCCATACCGTGATGAATGATAACGATTGGAATAAAGC
Source organism: uncultured Chitinophagaceae bacterium (assembly GCA_963788795.1). Taxonomy (GTDB): domain Bacteria; phylum Bacteroidota; class Bacteroidia; order Chitinophagales; family Chitinophagaceae; genus Ginsengibacter. The sequence continues at coordinate 426,614 of CAWBII010000015.1, read as the reverse complement.
CGCCAATGATTTTACCGATAAATGGAAGAAAACCGTTGATGATGCTGCGGTTGTGGGCCAGCAATACGTGATAAGTCCCTGGCTTGATGAGAGCCTTCGTAAAAACTATGATGGTCTCACTGGCTTTCTTGATGTGTTTAATAAATGCGGTGAGCTTTGCAAAAAATCGGGATTAAAATTCGGGTATCACAACCATGATTTTGAATTCAAGTATTCTTTGAATGGTAAACAGATTTATGATATAATTCTGGAAAAAACAGATCCCGCTTTGGTGTTGCAACAAATTGATATTGGCAACATGTATGGTGCCGGTGGCAGGGCTCTGGACATTATTAAAAAGTACCCGGGACGATTTACAAGCATGCATGTGAAGGATGAAATAAAAGCAACGGGCAAGGGTGAAATGGGTGATGAATATGAAAGCACTGTTTTGGGAAAAGGAATTTTACCGGTAAAGCAAATAGTTGATCTTGGCAAAAAAACAGGTGGCACTACGGAATTTATAATTGAACAGGAATCATACCAGGGCAAAACGCCGATAGCCTGTGCGAAGGAGGATTTGCAAATAATGAAAGGATGGGGTTACTAAATTCACAACCGTAACAACTTAAACTTTAAGAGTAAGTAATTAAGAAGAAACTTAATAATCTGCCAGGGTAGAACTTTCGTTAGTATAATAATTTTGTTTTGCTAACGTTTTTATTGATGAAAAATTAATCCAAACCCGACCCTAATGATAATTAAAGAAATCGTATGCGAGCTCCTTATTGCAGCTCACCTCATTCTGTATCTTCAGCCAAGAATTAAGAAGCTCAAATTCTAATCATTTTTACACTAAAGCATTCCATAAATTATTATTATTTTTTCTGTTTTTACTTTATATAAAGTGGGTTATGTATTTTTATTGCTTAAGACAGTTTTTAAACAAAAAAAAATTACGGATGCCGACAGAACAATACCATGAACCAGCGTCAGAACTCTCTCAAAAGACAAGAACTTTTGCCAGGATGATTCAAGCAGTAATTGAAGAAGCCGATGCCATTAATTGGTATGAACAAAGAATAAGTGTTGAAAAAGATAAAGACGCTAAAGCTATTATGATTGATGCACAGAAAGAAGAGTTCAAGCATTTCAGCATGGACCTTGAGTTTTTGTTACGCCAGAAAGAAGACTGGAAAATAGTGCTCACGAACATTGTGGGTAAGCCCGGTGATATTGTAAAAAACGCCGAAAAGGCTGAAAAGAAAATAGACTGATTTTAATCGTGGTTCACTTCTTTTAAAACGTTATTGATTCTTTCATCAAGATTTTCGAATGGCGTGTAACCTCTTGCAATCATATAAAATTTTGTTTCGCTTGTTTGAAGAAATACAGCGGGAAAACCTGTAACCTTTAACTGCTTGCATAAAGCAAATTCATAGTATGCTTCTTCCTTGTATTTTTCTTCAGTAAGATTTCCGTAAAAATCTCCTGCATCAATATTATATTTTTCAAGTAGCAGGCGATAAGATTCATTATCCGTTAAATCCCGGCCTTCGAAGTGCAGCGCATATTGCATATCCGCAGCAAAACTTACTTGTTGCTCCGGAAAATACTCTTTAAAAACACATAATGCAATGGCAGGCTTTTCTGAGTTGGGAAACCAATCACTTTGTTCAGGATGTTTAATATGCCATAAGTAATCTTCGCCGAATTTTGCGCCGGTGAGTTCTTCTACACGCTTATAAGCGCTTTCAATATATTTTGCTGTAGCGCCTATTGCTATTGGTTCTTCCGGCAATATCATTCCACCTGAAAGTACTTCAAACACCAGTTTATTTTTATATTCAGAATAAATTTTCTTCATTACTTCGCTAAAACCATAGCACCAGCCGCAGTAAGCGTCATAACAATATATTAAAGTTGGTTTCATTTTATTTATTGGGTAGTTACTATTCCAAGCTCACAAAGATACCGCTCAATATATTCATCTTTCTTTTTTAACCTGTATTGCATAATGAATCGTGGATGTGGTAAGGGAATTATTTTCTCAAAAAATTTAAATTCATTATTAAGCTTTGAAAAAAATAAATAATTTTTTCCTTCACCAAAACAAAATGCAACAGTTCTGTTAATGCCAAATTCTAGTTGCTTGTTAAGGCAATCAATCATAAATTCTTTAAGGCTTTCTTCTAATTTTTTATCATCATAATAATTAAGATTTTTATTGTGCTTTGTAAAACCTAACGGTGACATAGACGAAATATAGAAAGTATTGTAAAAAATTTCCGGGCCGCCAAGCGCATGTATCATTTCATATACAAATACAGAACTTAATTCCTGCTTCTTTGCGAATTCATTTTCGATATTGCAATCATTTTGTAAGCGAATGGGATCAGTAAAAGGAATGCCGGTAATGCCGCCGCCAAATCTTCCAGGGTTAATTCCGAGGATCAGATGTCGTGTATTGTTGTCGTTATAATATTTATGGTAAAATTTATTGCAAAGATCGAATGTCGCCGTATCCTTAAAAGGATTCATCACGTCAACACCGGCAGGCAGGTCAATACGTAAATCCAGGCTTTTAAAAAATGAAAGGATCTTTTTTGAGAAAGTCATGAAGCTTGTTTCAATTCTGTTTTGGTCACACCTTTTACAGCGTTAAATTTTTCATCGTAATCAGGTCGTATTGTATGCATCCATCTGTCCCACCAAAGAAAATACAATCCATAGTTTCCTTTAAAGTATTGGTGATGCTGGTTATGATTAACAGAAGTGTTTATCCATTTCCCAAACCAATGACTGCTGAAACCTTTGGGATACAGTTCGTAGCCCAGGTGGCCATACACATTATACACGATCATCAGGAAAAAGAAAATACCAAGATGGTAAGGAGTAATAGGAATGGTGAATAAGAACACGGCAAAAATTCCTGCCTCAACAACGGCTTCCAAAGGATGAAAAGAATAAGCAGCCCAGGGAGAAGGATTGGTGGAATAATGATGAACGAGATGAAAGAGCCTGAATAGTTTTTTATGATGCATCAACCTGTGTGTCCAGTAGAAATAAGCATCATGAATTATAAACATCAATGGAAATGCAAGAAAGAAATAGAACCATCCATGCTGATGTATATCAGTATAGAAAAAAGTATGCGCTTTAACAGAAGGTGTTCCGAGTATAAAAAGCGGTACAAGCGCAAATATGCAAATGGTGATTATTGAATAACCTATTTCCCTGGCATAATCCTTATGGAGAGGAAATTTTTTTTGAATCTTTTGGTAACTAATTTTTTTATTTAAAAGAAGATAAAATACTATAAAAGCAAGCCCGGCTATAATAAAATACCTTAACCCGATTTTTTCAATGTAAAAAAAATATTTTGACCAGTTCATGTAATAATTTTTTAGACTGAATTTTTAGACTTACCTATTTGAAGAAAGTTCAAGCCGTTAGCAAACTAATGCGCTTCCAGCCAGTTATCGCCAGCGCCTATTTCTGCATCTGCGGGCACACCGTTAGGCAGCAATAAAGCGTTTTGCATGCATTCAATAATAATAGGTTTTATTTCTTCCACTTCGCTTTTATGGGCATCAAAAACCAGTTCATCATGCACCTGCATAATCATTTTTGATTTAAAATTTCGCTTTTTAAATACATCGTGAATATTAATCATCGCCAGTTTTATCATATCAGCAGCAGTTCCCTGTATGGGCGAATTAATAGCATTTCGCTCTGCATATCCCCGTACCGTCCAGTTCCCGGAATTAATATCTTTGAGCCAGCGCTTGCGGCCCATTAGCGTTTCAACATAACCGTTAGTTTTACAAAACTGAATGGTTTCATCCATGTATTTTTGGATATTGGCAAACTCTTTTTTATAAGCATCAATTATTTCTTTTGCTTCCGTCCTGCTTACATTTATGTTTTCTGCGAGCCCAAAGGCGCTTTGCCCGTAAATAATTCCAAAGTTTACACTTTTGGCTTTATAGCGCATTTCTTTTGTTACATCATCTTCACTAACATTAAAAACTTTTGCTGCCGTTGCTGTATGAATATCTTTCTGCTCTTTAAAAGCTGCACACATAGCAGGATCACCGCTTATAGCTGCAACGATGCGCAATTCAATTTGAGAATAATCTGCGGAGACAATCACATGGTCTGTATCTCTTGGAATAAATGCTTTGCGAATTTCTCTTCCCCTTTCAGTTCTTATAGGAATGTTTTGAAGATTGGGATTGTTGCTGCTTAATCTTCCTGTTACCGCAATTGCCTGCCCGTAACAGGTATGCACACGATTTGTTTTTTTATTTACAATCTGCGGCAAGGCATCTACGTAAGTTGATTTTAATTTGGTAAGCTCCCGGTAGTTTAAAATATCTTCAACAATCGGATTTTCTTTTGCGAGTTTCAGCAATACATCTTCACCGGTAGAATGCTGGCCGCCTTTTGTTTTTTTTCCTTTATCTAATTGTAATTTTTCAAACAATACCTCAGCTAATTGTTTGGGTGAAGCAAGATTAAATTTTATGCCGGCCTGCTCATACACACTTTGCTCGCATTTGGCAGCTTCCTTTTCCAACTCTTCAGAATAAACATTTAAAAAATTCATATCAACTTTCACTCCTTCATATTCCATATCTGTCAACACTTTTACCAGTGGAGTTTCCACTTCATTAAAAACTTTTTCAACATTTTTTTCTTTTAGATAAGGGACAAAAATGTTTTTTAACTGCCGGGTTATATCAGCATCTTCGGCTGCGTATTCTTTTACTTTTTCAACTTCAACATCACGCATGGTGCCTTGTGCTTTCCCTTTTTTTCCAATCAATTCTGTTATGGAAACAGGAAGGTAGCCGAGATACTGAGCGCTTAATAAATCCATATTACGCCTGCCTTCACTCTCTATTACATAATGCGCCAGCATTGTATCAAAAATCTTTCCCTTCAATTCAAAGCCATACCATTTCAACACGAGCAAATCATATTTTATATTTTGGCCAATCCATATTTTTGATTCATCATTAAACAATTCTTTAAAATGATTAAGAATATGAACAACCGCTTCTTCATCTTCGGGACAAGGCACATAATAACCTTCACAATCTTTGAATGAAAAACTTAATCCAACCAACTCTGCTTCATTCGCATCAATATGATTTGTTTCAGTATCAAATGAAATTTCATTTTCGAGAAGATAATTTTTTTACCAGATCAATAATTGCATCGTCGCCCTCAACTAAATAATAATTATGCGGCGTATTATTAATATTTTTTTCTGCTGCAAGGCCCTTATCTTCCTTTACAACTTTTTCTTCTTCAGGCTTTGGAATCGGCTGTTCCATTGCGTTTCCAAAGAGGTCCGTTTGTATTACCTGTTTTTCTACAACAAAAACATTGTATTCATCACCTAAAATTCTTTTACCCAAAGTTTTAAATTCAAACTCTGCAAATAAATCTTTAAGCACTTCGGTATTGTAAGCTTTTACCCTAAAATCTTCTTCATGAAACTTGCAGGGAACATCGGTTATAATTGTTGCAAGCTTCTTACTCATAATCGCCGCATCTTTACCAGCCCTTATCTTCTCGCCCAATGAGCCTTTTATGTTTTCAGCATCAGCTAAAATATTTTCAATACGTTTCATATTGTGCTAATAATTTTGCTGCAGTTTTTTCACCAATACCCGCAATGCCCGGAATATTATCAACAGCATCTCCCATCAATCCAAGAATATCAATTACCTGGCTTACATTTTTTATTCCCCACTTTTCACATACTTCTTTTGGTCCCATTATTTCAAACTTACCACCCTGGTAGCCCGGTTTATAAATTTTTATTTTATCTGTAACCAACTGCCCAAAATCTTTATCGGGTGTTACCATAAAAACTTCATAACCTTCTTTTTCGGCTTGCTGTGCAAGTCCGCCAATTATATCATCCGCTTCATAACCATCACATTCAACAACGGGTAAATTAAATCCTTCAATTATTTTTTTTATATCAGGGATAGAAGTAAGCAGATCTTCAGGAGCATCCTGCCTGTTAGCTTTGTACGCTTCAAAGTCCGTATGCCTTTCAGTGGGCTCCCATGTATCAAAAGCTACCGCAAGATGTGTAGGTTTTTCTTTACTTAAGAGATCAAATAATGTGTTGGTGAAACCAAATTGTGCATTGGTATTTTTCCCTTTGGAAGTAATTATCGGGCTGCGGATGAGTGCATAATACGCACGATAAATAAGCGCCATTGCATCTAATAAAAATAATTTTTTCTCCATAAAGTAAAATTAATAAATAAGAACAAGGGAAAAGTAAAATATGAATTTGTGCCGGCTTTTGTAACAATAATTTTAGCAAAGTTAGCTGATGTTTTTGCCCGGAGATAAAACTAAAGAAGGGCATTAAGATGTGTATTCTTAAAGCTGTCTTCGTATTTTAAACCATAACCCCAAATCCTGTCAAATGAGGCATGTGCAAATAACAGTATCCCAATAGCTGTTGTAATATCATTATGGAAAAAATATCCCGTTGCGGCAATAACCAATGCTATTCCTTTGTGGTGAAAAAGATTATAAACAAAGGCGCCAACTTTTGGGGTAATGAGATACCCGAGCATACCAATATCGGGTGTAAAAAATAAGATGACCCAAAGCCAAACCGGTAATCCAGGATTATAGATGGTTAAAAAGTAAATAGCAATTGCTGTCATTGCAATCTCTTCAAGTTTTAATGTTGTTTTCATTCTGTTATTAATTTTCAGCAAAGCTAACTCTTGCATAAACGCAGCAGGATGACATAAGATATTAAATTCTTTAGCATTAGAAATTTTTATTTTAACCAGATCATTTTAACCAATTAATTTCTTAAACCATTTCATTTTTCCTTTAAATGGCGGATATTTTAGTGAAGGATCTATGAATGTTGAAGTTTTTAAAACAGGCTTCGCGTGAGTAAAAACATCGAATGTGTTTTTACCATGATAAGCGCCTATGCCACTGTTGCCAATTCCCCCAAAGGGAAAATTTTCATTAGCAAAATGCCACACTGTATTGTTAATGCATCCGCCGCCAAAAGGAATGCTTTGTATCCATTTGGTTTCAATATTTCTATCTTTTGTAAATAAATAAAATGCCAAAGGGTTTTGGTTTTGTTGCACTATCTCCATTGCTTCTGCCGTTGTAGTAAAAGATAATACAGGCAGAATAGGGCCAAAAATTTCTTCCCTCATCACTTCATTTTCTGGTGAAATATTTATAAGAATTGTTGGCTCTATATACAAAGAGTCCTTATCATTTTTCCCGCCATAAAAAACTTTGCCTTCCTCCAGGTAAGTTAACAGTTTTTTGAAACGATTTTCATTAATTATTTTTCCGTAGCCGTAACTTGCTGCAGCATTATTTGTATAAAATTTTTGAATAACATCCTTCAACTCGTTCAATAATTTATCTTTTATTTTTTCATCAACCAGAATGTAGTCAGGTGCAATACAGGTTTGTCCAACATTTAAAAATTTACCAAGAACGATCCTTTTTGCGGCAATCTTTATATCTGTATCTTCATACACTACGCAAGGACTTTTGCCGCCAAGCTCCAATGTAACAGGCACTAAATCTTTAGCTGCCAGCTTATAAATTTCTTTCCCAACAAGGGTGCTTCCTGTATAAAAAATATGATCGAAGCGAAAATTATTTATCATGGAAGGAACTACCACAGCGCCGTCACCCGTAATAACTTTTACATAGTTTTCGGGAAAGATTTCTTCAATAATTTTTATAATAATTTTTTCTGTTGCGGGGGCAAGCTCAGAAGGTTTTAAGACAGCACAATTTCCGCCCGCAATAGCGCCGGCTAATGGAATCAATAATAATTGCAAAGGATAATTCCATGGTGCTATAATTAGCACAACACCCAAAGGATCACGATAAATTTTAGCAGATGAGGGAAATGTAACTAAGCCGGCTGATACTTTTTTTGGCTTCATCCATTTTTGTAAATTTTTAATATCTCTTTTTATTTCTTCCATCAGCAAACCGGTTTCTGTTGCCCATGCTTCTTCTTTGCTTTTTTTAAGGTCAGTGTATAAAGCAATATTTATTTCATCTTCATATTTTATTATAGCCTTTTTAAAAGATTCTAATTGCCTTTTTCTGAATTCATAAGAAAGTGTTGCACCGCTCTCAAAAAAACTGCGAAGGTCTTTAAGTGGGGAATTAAAATCACTCATATCTGTTACATTTGTTTCCCAAGTTAACTTCATCCCTTCAAAAGTTAATAATAAAATAAAGTGCTGCATATGGATGATGAGTATTTTATGAGACAGTCGTTGAAAGAGGCACAACAGGCATTTGATGCCGATGAAGTGCCAATTGGCGCAGTGATTGTTATGCAAAATAAAATCATTGGCCGCGGCTACAACCAGGTTGAAATGCTTAATGATGCAACTGCTCACGCTGAAATTATTGCACTTACATCAGCCTTTAATTTTTTAGGAGCAAAATATTTGCCTGAGGCAACAATATACGTTACCGTGGAGCCATGCGTGATGTGTTGCGGCGCTTTATACTGGAGTAAAATAGGCAGACTCGTTTATGGAACAACCGATCCAAAGCATGGAGGACTTTCCCGGGTAAAGCTTCATCCTAAAACAGAAATTATTGGCAACATTTATGCTGATGATTGTATGGCAATGATGCAAAGCTTTTTCAAAAAGAAAAGATAAATGACTTCAATCCATTTTCGCATTGAGGAATTATTTCAATGCGCTCATGCTTTGCAACATATAGTAAGTAAATTTGTAAGAATAGAAATTGTTCACCTTTAAAATAATATATTATGGCATTTACATTACCGGCTCTGCCTTACAGCTTTGATGCGTTAGAGCCAAACATTGACAAAGAAACTATGCAAATTCACCACGATAAACACCACCAGGGGTATGTGGATAATCTCAATAAAGCTATTGCGGGAACGCCCAATGAAAATAAATCGCTGGAAGAATTACTCGCTAATGCCGGGAAAATAAGTCCTGCAGTTCGCAATAACGGTGGTGGTCACTGGAACCATAGTTTTTTCTGGGAAATTTTATCTCCTGAAGGTGGAGGTAAGCCAGAAGGGAAATTAGCAGAAGCCATTGATGAAGCTTTTGGTTCTTTTGATGAAATGAAAGAAAAATTCAACACAGCAGGCGCAACCAGGTTTGGCAGCGGCTGGGCGTGGCTTGGTGTTCTTGATGGTAAGCTTGCTATCTGTTCAACACCTAACCAGGACAACCCTTTAATGGATGTTGCAGATTGCAAATGCAAACCTATATTGGGTTGCGATGTATGGGAGCATGCTTATTACTTAAAGTATCAAAATAAAAGACCAGATTATTTAAAAGCTTTTTGGAATGTGGTGAACTGGGATAAAGTTTCTCAACATTATGAAAAGGCTGTAGGAAAATTAGCAACGGCTTAAAAGATTTTACAAATATTTGATCTTCTAACTGACAGGGATATACGAAAAGCTTGTAAGAAATAAAGAAGGGTTTCCTGATAGTTTGAAACAACTACGCACAACGGGTTGTAGGATGTGAATAGCGATAAAAAAGTCCCCACAATGGTAAAAAAGTAATCAAAGTGAGGCGGCTAAACAACTTTTCACTGCACTACGACCCATTGTTTTTACAAACGCCTTCTCTTGTAGAAGATACATTTCCGGCAAACGCATCTCTCATCAGCAAAAGAATTATAACAAGGTCAATGGCTAAACCTGGAAGGCCACACCGAAAAATCATTTTTCGGGAATAGAAGGAACTCACTCTATGCTTCCAACCATATCTTTTGGTATCACCCACTCATCAAATTGCTGGGGAGTCACGTAACCAAGTTTAATGGCCATTTCTTTTAAAGTGGTATTTTCTTTGTGTGCTTTCTGTGCAATTTCAGCAGCTTTGTAATATCCTATTTTTGTATTGAGAGCGGTTACGAGCATCAGCGAATTATCTACATGTTTTTTAATATTATCCGGAATGGGTTCAATTCCTTTAGCGCATTTTTCATTGAAACTATTACAGCCATCACCGATAAGACGTGCACTGTGCAGAAAATTATAAATCATTACCGGTTTAAAAACATTTAGCTCAAAATGTCCCGTAGCGCCTCCAATACTTATTGCAACATCATTTCCCATAACCTGTGCTGATATCATAGTAAGAGCTTCACATTGTGTGGGATTTACTTTTCCCGGCATAATAGATGAGCCGGGTTCATTATCCGGAATACGAATTTCTCCGATTCCGCTGCGTGGCCCTGACGACAACATCCGGATATCATTGGCAATTTTCATAAGACTTACTGCAACTGTTTTTAAAGCTCCATGTGTTTCTACAATTGCATCATGCGCAGCAAGAGATTCAAATTTATTTTCTGCGGTATGGAAGGGAAGGCCCGTAAGCTGCGCAATATTTTCAGCAACATTTTTTGCATAACCGGGTGGAGTATTTATTCCCGTTCCAACTGCTGTTCCGCCGAGCGCAAGCTCACTTAGATGAGGTAATGTATTTTTAATTGCTTTCAATCCATGTTCTAACTGTGAAGCATAACCGCTAAATTCCTGCCCAAGTGTTAATGGAGTAGCATCCATAAAATGTGTACGGCCAATTTTTACAATAGGCATAAATTCTTTTGACTTTGCAACTAAAGTATTTTTGAGATTTTCAATTGCGGGCAAGGTAAGTTCGTTCAAAATTGTATAAGCGGCAATATGCATGGCAGTGGGAAATGTATCATTACTGGATTGCGATTTATTTACATCATCATTCGGATGAAGTATTTTTTCTTTGTCAGTAAGGCTGCCTCCATTTAACACATGACCACGGTAAGCAATCACTTCATTTACGTTCATATTGCTTTGTGTTCCGCTACCAGTTTGCCATACAACAAGAGGAAATTCATTGTCTAATTTTCCTTCAAGAATTTCATCGCAAACACGGCCTATTAATTCACATTTATCTTTAGACAAAACACCGGCATTAAGATTTGTAATGGCAGCAGCTTTTTTCAAATATGCAAATGCACGGATAATTTCTTTAGGCATTTTATTTATATCCTGTGCAATTTTAAAGTTTTCAATACTTCTCTGGGTCTGCGCTCCGTAATAAGCTGTGGCAGGTACCTTCACTTCTCCCATCGTATCTTTTTCAATTCTATATTCCATATTTATTTTGTCTCTTTTTGATGTAAATACACTGATGCTTAATTTAAAGGACCCGTCTTTCTCCCGAAAAAACTTTCATATTTGTTGCGTTTGTTCATGGCTCTTTTTCTCCAATAATTTATAATAAAGAAATTGATGATCGTTATAATAATTACGATCAATATTAAATAGACAGATACAATAAAGCCTGAAGAAAATTTGCCATTCCATATTCCATTTTGCTTCGTATAATAAAATCGTGCATTTTCAAGTATGGCTAATGATATGGTACCCGCCATAAAATAAAAAACGCTCCACAAAAAATAAATTCCATTGCCCGTGCGCCAGTAAAAAATGTTTGAAATCAATAATAAAATAATTGAGAAAATGGTAACTATGTTATACAATAAATCATTGTTGAGATCAAACAGGCGAACTACCGTAGTTGGAGAACCGGTAGCCTCCAAAACTGTATGTGTATGAAAAATCCAGAAAGCAGTAAATAAAATTATTACTGATAACAATAATAAGAAAACCCTGTCCATTATTGCAATCTTCATTTTCTCAAAGTTAATACAACAATTTGCAAGATGTGGTTTATCTTTTTAAACAATTAGTTTCCTTTAAAGAGCGGTTTTCTTTTTTCAATAAATGCCATAGTTCCTTCCTTTTTATCATCTGATGCAAAAGTTTCTCCAAACAATTTTATCTCCTCATTAAAACCGTTTTTATCAAAACAATAAAATGCATTAACAGCGGTAATAGCTTTTGAAACTGCCACGGGCGATTTGGTAAGGATCAGGGTAAGAATTTCTTTTGTTTTTTCAAGAAGATTTTCTGTAGTGGTTACATAATTTACAAGTCCAAGTGCTTTCGCTTCTGCTGCATCAATCATGTTACCAGTCATAATCAATTCCATTGCTTTACCTTTTCCAACGAGCATGGGTAAACGCTGAGTGCCACCATAGCCCGGTATTAATCCAAGATTTACTTCCGGCTGACCGAATTTTGCATTATCGCTTGCCAACCTAAAATGACATGCCATTGCCAATTCACATCCGCCTCCTAAAGCAAACCCATTAACTGCTGCAATAATTGGTTTTGGACAGTTTTCAATTTTAAAAAATATTTGCTGTCCTCTTTTTGCTAATGCTATTCCCTCTTCATCACTTGCTTTCGTAAATTCAGCTATATCTGCTCCCGCAACAAATGCTTTATTTCCCTGGCCGGTTATAATCGCAGCTTTAATTTTTTTATTATCATAAACGGTTTGTATCACCTGTTCCAGTTCGTTTAAAACGGTTTGGTTTAATGCATTTAATTTATCAGGCCTGTTGATTATAATTGTGAATATTCCATTTTCCAATTCTGTTAAAAGTGTTTGATACATATGTATAATAAATTAAAAAAGCTAAACAGGAATTCTTTTTAAGTATTTAAAAATCTCTATGTTCTTTCACCCATTCTTTTATATAGGTAACAATGGTTGCAGTAGGTGTACCTGGTGGAAATAATTTTCCTACACCTAATTCATTTAAGGCTTTCATATCATCTTCCGGTATAATACCTCCGCCGGTTAATAAAACATCATTCATATTTTTTTCCTGAAGCAGGTGAAATATTTTTGGAAAAACGGTATTGTGAGCGCCAGACAAAATGCTTACTCCTATGGCATCCACATCTTCCTGCAATGCAGCATTCACAACCATTTCAGGCGTTTGGCGCAAGCCGGTATAAATTACTTCCATACCTGCATCACGCAATGAAGTGGCAATCACTTTAGCGCCCCGGTCGTGGCCATCAAGTCCTACTTTAGCCACTAATACCCTTATGGGCCTTTGTGTTCTATTTTTATTTATTGATGCGGGCCTCATTTATATAAAGATAGGCTTCATTCTATAAAACTATTTTTCATGTAACAAAAACAATCCGTGTTCTATTCTCTTGATGGTTTCTTCGCTGCCTAAGGTGGCTGCAATATCAAATACACCCGGCCCGTATTTGCCGCCTACAAGCATGATACGAAAAGGAAGCATCAGTTCCCCGGTTTTCAAACGGCTTGCGGCGGCGATTTCTTTAAAGGCATGCTCAGTATTTGTTAGGTCCCAAACATTAGTAAACTGGTATGCTCTTACCAGTTCATTAAAGAAAAGGTTTTTATTTTCGTCCCATTTAGGAAGTATTGAAGCCACATCAATTTCCTTCGGTCGAATAAAAAAGAATTGCGCTTGTTCCCAAAAATCCGTAAGCAGGGTACATCTGTCTTTTACAAGTTGAATTATATGTAATAATTTTTTTTCGTCTTCGTGTACATGTCCCCGTGAGTTAAAAACTTCTTTCACATAAGATAACAAAGCAGGCGCTTCATATTTTTTAATCCATTCATGATTGAACCATTTTGCTTTTTCAAAATCAAATTTTGCACCGCTTGAATGAACTCGTTCAATTGAAAACTTTTCAATTAATTCATCAAGTGAAAAAATTTCCTGTTCAGTACCATCATTCCATCCCAAGCAAGGCCAGCATATTTATAAATGCTTCAGGCAAAAAACCGAGTTCTTTAAAGCCTTTCATTAAATCACCGGTTTTAGGATCTTTCCATTGCATTGCAAAAACAGGAAAGCCAAGCGTTCACCATCTCTCTTACTTAATTTTCCATTACCATCAGGTTTTAAAATCAATGGAAAATGCGCCCATTGCGGCATGTGATTTTCCCATCCAAAATATTTCCATAACAATACATGCACAGGTGCACTTGGTAACCATTCTTCACCGCGAAATGCATGAGTTATCTTCATTAAATAATCATCAACTACAACTGCAAGATGATAAGTTGGCATTCCATCTGCTTTTAATAATACTTTATCATCAATACTATCAGTATCCATTACTACATTGCCGCGAATCATATCATTAAAGGATACCTGTTCATTGGGCTCAATTTTAATTCTGATAACATGAGGAAAATTTATTTTCAATAAAGCTTCTGTTTCTTCAGCCGGTAGTGATAAGAGAATTTCGCATTCCGTTTCTTACATGATATCCATATTGAAGATTGCTTTTTCCTTCCGATTTTAATTTTTCTCTTAATGATTCGATTTCTTCCGGTGTATCAAAAGCATAATAAGCATGTCCCTTTTTTACAAGTTCTTCAGCATATTTTCTATACATACTCTTTTCTTTCGCTTTGCCTGTAAGGAGCATAATCACCCTCATGATGCGGACCTTCATCTGGCAGAATGCCACACCATTTAAGACAATCAATAATGTATTGTTCTGCACCTTCTACATAACGGTTCTGGTCGGTGTCTTCAATTCTTAAAACAAAATCTCCATCATGTTTTTTTGCAAATAAATAATTATACAAAGCGGTACGAACACCGCCTAAATGCAAACCGCCTGTAGGACTTGGCGCAAATCGTACTCTTACTTTTTTCATGCTGCAAAGATAAGAGCAGATATAACTTTATGGAGGTCGATATAAAATAAAAAGCCACAGTCTATTACTATGGCTTTTATATTTATTTGAAAATACGGGTACTAATATACTCCGATATAAGTAAGGGAAGTTCCGTTAGGACCACTCCAAACTACTTTGTAATAAAGCAATATTGGGCAGCTGTTAACAGGATTGCCGGAAGCATCTAATCCGAATGTAACAGTTGATGTAATCTTTGCACCTGTGTGTTGTACCTGCCCGCTGATTAAATTAAAATTGCAGCTTTGGCTTACGACTAAAGGCTGGAGAATAGTTGTGGAAAATTCATTTCCAAACCTGTTAGTTCCATTTACTGCACCGGTTGTAGAAATTACAATACCGTTATCATATTTAAAAACTCTGGTAAAATGAGTTTCCCATGTACGTTGTTTATCATTGTCGAAAGTGATGGACATATTTGTATCATCAATCTTGTGCGTAATACTTTCCGTGGTTGCCAGGTCTTTTAAAAGGCCGCCGGAAACATTTGTAATAGTTCTTGTTCCATTTATAACAACGCTTTTACCATCAATTTTCCTGGTTACTTTAAAGTTTACAAACTGAACGGTTAAGACCGCATTAGCATCTCTCCATCTAAAGCCTTGTGCAAATGAAATAATAATTGTTCCTGTTCTGGATCTTTTAAGATCACAACTGGTACCATTGTAAACAATAGTAATGGTATGCGTGCTGCTCACTGTGTCCACAGTAATTGCTGCATCACATGGAAGCGTAAGTGCAGGCGGTGTTGCAATACCTACAGGAGTTTGTGTGTAAGAGCCTCCGTAAGCTTCAAAAGATGCATTCGCATCATTTGTGGCGATATCAGTTTCGTCTGAAAAAAAGCTCTGGTCATCTGCCTGAGTTTTTGTTTCAGTTGCTGTATCTGTAGAAGTGGTGTTGTTATCTTTTTTGCAAGAGATAACTCCAGTGCTTAAAGTAATTATCGCAAAAGCGACGGTTAAGTTTTTTAGTCTCATAAAAGGATTTTTTGTAAATAAGTTTTAATGAATCTTAAGACGGATTTTAATGGATTAGGTTTAATTCATTAAAAAGATTTATTTTTCTTACATGTTTTATTTTGTAAAAACGCCCTGGTTACTTAAAAAATTGTACCATGAATGTCTTTGGAATGTAAAGACAAGTGAAAATATACTATACCTCACATTTGATGATGGGCCAACTCCGGCGATAACTCCATTTGTTTTAGATGAACTAAAAAAATATAACGCAAAAGCAACTTTCTTTTGTATCGGCAAAAATGTAAAAGAAAATTTTGAAATTTATAAG
The DNA here is from genome assembly GCA_963788795.1 of uncultured Chitinophagaceae bacterium. Classification (GTDB taxonomy): domain Bacteria; phylum Bacteroidota; class Bacteroidia; order Chitinophagales; family Chitinophagaceae; genus Ginsengibacter. The sequence goes on along the minus strand of CAWBII010000015.1, from coordinate 410,694 downwards.
CAGGTTATTGCTGAAGGGCATAAGCCTGGAAATCATACTTTCAATCATCTGAATGGATGGAAGACTCCGGATAAAAAATATCTTGAGGATGTTAAGGACGCAGCAAATATTATCGATTCCGAATACTTCAGGCCTCCTTATGGTAAAATAACAAGATTTAAATTAAAAGCGCTGCAGGGAGAAAAATTCAAATTAAAAACTATTATGTGGGATGTGTTAAGTGGCGATTTCGATCTAAAAATTTCTCCTGAAAATTGCTACCTGAATGTTATTAATAATGCCAGGCCCGGATCTATAATTGTTTTTCATGATAGTAAAAAAGCTTTCTCAAGACTCGAATATGCGTTACCAAAGGCTCTAAGTTTTTTTTCAAAAAAAGGGTTTCAGTTTAAAAGCCTTTAAAAAAATTGGGCCGGGGTAGATACCCAGGCCCGTTTTTAATCCGTACCCTATGAAAACTGTTGTGAAGTTAATAAATTATTTTTAACAAATCAACAACAATTTTTACTTGTGCAGGGTTATAATATGTGTAACTCCTTTTATGGTAACAGTCGCTTTGTCATCGCATGTTCCATCGCCATAATCAAGAACAGCCGTAGTGTTATTTCTCGTAATATTTAAAGCTCCTTTCACTCTCCACGGACAGGTAAATTTCTTAATCAAAGGGTTTACTATCTCTGCAGTCCAGGAATTATCATTTGAATTTGAACCGGAAGAATGGCCGGTAATTTCAAATTTATCATCAAGTGGATAAAGCGGTGTGCCATTTCCTTCAACCTGCGTGTGAACTTTGACGCTGCCCCACTTCCACCAGTTTCCGCTATTAATATTAGTGATTTTCCCATCAATAACTTTTACAGTCCATTGTGCCTTGTTGGATAAACTGGTATTTTCTACCGTATGCGTTCCCTCAATTTTAAAACTATCAACAGAGTAATCTACAAACGTTGTTGAAGTAATGCTGCCGGGAATAGCCATTGGTCCGGTATAAATAGATACAATTTTCCCCTTACGTAATTTACCGTCTTTTCCCAGGCAACCTGTGGTTCCAAAATCAATGGTTACTGTTTTTGGAAACTGATGCGCAATGTGTGGAACAACTGTTACAGTAAAACAACGTGAAGTCGCAGAATCAGGTGTGCTGGCAGGAGTTCCGTCAGGGTTAATAGTATTACTGTAAATAACACCAACACCAGCTCCGATACCAATGGCATCTCCCACATCAGATGACTGAACACCCATTGTAATATTAAATACATCGTCGTATTGAGCGTCTGCAACTGCATCACTTTGTGTTGCGTCTATTGCTGCTGCTACTTCAGGTGTATCTGCAGGTTGGCTGGTAGTGTTATCTTTTTTACAAGAAGAAAATGCAACAACAGCGGCCATTAATAGCACAGACCGGTTGTTTTAGAAATTTGATTTAAGTGCTTCATAAATGATAAGATTAAGATGAATATTTTTAAACCAGAGTTAAGACATCAGTTGCATGAAGAAGTTTAATATATGGTTAAAGATTTTTATTTTTCTTTGCTTCATGAATCTTATAGATACACACACGCATTTATATTTAAAAGAATTTTCTACTGATATTAATAAAATAATTGAACGTGCAGAAAAAGAAGGTGTAGAATAAATTTTTTCTTCCTGCAATTGATAGCTACTGAAACAAGTGCAATGTTTGAACTTGAAAAAGCATTTCCCGGCAAATGTTTTGCTATGATTGGGTTACATCCCTGTTCAGTAAAAGAAAACTATAAAGAGGAATTAAGTAAAGTAGAACAGTTATTAGGTGAAAGAAAATTTTCGGCTATTGGGGAAACAGGTTTGGATTTTTACTGGGATACAACTTTTATTAAAGAGCAATATGAAAGTTTGCGAATACAGGCGGAATGGGCATTAGCAATATGAATTACCGCTCGTGTTACATACACGTAATGCAATGCAGGAAACAATTGATGTGATAAAATCCTATAATGGAAAAGGATTAACAGGGAATTTTTCATTGCTTTAGCGGAACGCTGCAAAATGCAAAAGATATTATTGATCATGAATTTTATCTTGGCATTGGAGGTGTTATTACTTATAAAAATTCAGGGCTTGCAGAAATCGTAAAAGATATTGATCTTAAACATATTGTTTTGGAAACGGATGCGCCATATTTAGCTCCTGCTCCCTTCAGAGGCAAAAGAAACGAAAGCAGTTATTTAAAATATATAGTTCAGAAAATAGCAGATATAAAAAATATTTCAATTGAAGAAGTTGCTGAACGGACAACAAAGAATGCCGAAAAAATATTTGGGCATTAACCTATTTTTTTAGATGTATTTCCAAAAGATTTTTCCAGGTTTGATACAGGTCATCATATAACGTTTGTATTTGTTGGTTCCACTTTTTTTAAAGGCTTGAATTGGCTGAACGCTTCATCGGCAGTTTTATAAATGCCAGCTCCAATACCCGCCCCCAATGCAGCTCCCACACTTCCATCATTGCTGTACAATTCAACAGCTACGCCTGTTGCATTTACAAATGATTGTACAAAAACATCGCTTAAAAATAAATTGGATTTGCCCGCACGAATGATAGTTGGGTGTAATTCATTTTCTCTCATGATATCTAATCCATAACGAAATGCAAATGCAATACCTTCCTGCACTGCACGGAAAATATGAGCTTTGGAATGTTTATTTAAATCAATATTATTAATGTGAGCTCCAACAATTTTGTTTTGCAACATGCGCTCAGCACCATTTCCAAATGGTAAAATAAATAAGCCATCACTTCCAGCAGCAATCGACGAGCACATTGCATCCATTTCTTTATAAGTCAACCCATCACCACACATTTTTTTTATCCAGCTATTCATAATGCCTGTTCCATTAATACAAAGCAACACACCTAAGCGTCTGTCCGTTACCGTATGATTAACATGAGCAAAAGCATTTACTCTCGAATATTTATCACTGAATAACTGATCAGTAACTGCATAAATAACTCCGGAAGTGCCTGCTGTTGCTGCAACTTCACCAGGCTGTAAGAACATTTAATGACAAGGCATTATTGAGCTGGTCTCCTGCCTTGTAAGTAACAGGAATATCTTCGTTTAATGAAAGTTGTTTTGCAATTTCAGGTAATATTTTTCCATGAGAAGAGAATAACGGTTGCACTTCCGGTATTAAAGAATCATCGAATCCAAAATGATTCATTACATCAGATGAGATTTCATTTTTTTTGAAATCATATAAAATTCCTTCCGATAAAGCAGAAGATGTTGTAGTGATTTGGCCTGTTAGTTTCATTGCTATAAAATCACCGGGCAACATAATTTTATCAATCTGCTTATAAATTTCAGGCTCATTATTTTTTACCCAGCCTAATTTTGATGCCGTAAAATTTCCAGGAGAATTTAATAAGCAGGACGAGCAGTTTTTCTGAGCCAATGGCATTGTAAGCAGTTTCGCCAATTTCAACAGCCCGGCTATCGCACCAGATAATACTATCTCTTAAAACCTTTTGATTTTTGTCAACCACAACCAGGCCATGCATTTGATATGAAATGCCAATTGCTGCAATGTCTTTGGAATTGAATTTATTACTGCTATTCAAATTTCGTATAGCCTTTACCGTTTGCTCCCACCACATTTCAGGAGATTGCTCTGCCCATCCTGATTGTAATGAAGTGATCGGATTTTCTGTTTCCGGATATTGTGCTGTTGCAATAGATTTTTGTGTGGCGGCATCCACTACAGAAACTTTTATAAACGATGTGCCAATGTCAATTCCTAAAAGAAGCATTATAGGTTTTTATTAAATTTTGTAAATAATTATTGAATAGCGAGGATAGCTTCTACAGGTTTTGCAGCTCCAAGTTCCTGGCTTCTTCCTGAAGGTAATGAGCCTCCGATGCTGATCTTAATATTGCCCGAACCCTAGAACGTTTTCGCCCTGGTCATTTACCAGTTTCATCATATCAGGTGTAATGGTAAAATTAACTTTTTTTGAAGCGCCTGGCATCAAGGTGAATGCGTTGAAACCCTTTTAAAGAATATAAAGGATCATCCTTTGCCCCATTTGAATGTGTAAGATATAATTGAACTACTTCATCACCTGTTATTTTACCACTATTCATTACCGTTAGTTCCGCACTAATCGTTTCATTCTTATTGATTTTTGTTTTTGATAATTTTAGATTACTATAAGTAAATTTTGTATAGCTCAATCCGAAACCAAAAGGATATAAAGGAGTTCCTTTAAAATAACGATAAGTTCTGTTTGTCATAGAATAATCATCAAATGCAGGAAGGTCAGCGTCGCTTTTATAAAATGTTACCGGCAATCTTCCGGAAGGGTTGTAATCGCCAAATAAAACATCTGCAACAGCAGTCCCTGCAGCCTGCCCGCCATACCAGGCATTAATAATTGCCGGGATATTTTCTTCTTCCCACGGAATAGCAATTGCACTTCCTGTCATCATTACAAAAACAATTGGCTTACCGGTTGCTTTTAATGCTTTAATAAAATCGGTTTGCACGGTTGGCAATGCAATCGTCGTACGGTCGCCGCCGCTAAAACCGGGATTCGTTACTTTCATTTCTTCTCCTTCAAGCCTCGGAGAGATTCCACCGACATAAATGATTACATCTGCATCTTTAACACTATCAATCAATTTTGAAAAATCCTGTGATTCAGTTGCTGTGAAATCAGTAGCCTTTGAATAAAAGATCTCTGTATTTTTGAGCTTATCTTTTATTCCCTGTAAAACGGTGGTAACAACTGAAGGTTCACCATTATAATTTCCCAGTTGTGTATTTGCATTATCAGCATTTGGTCCCAGCACTGCAATTTTTTTTATATTTTTATTAAGCGGTAATAAATTATTTTCACTACGAAGCAACACAATAGATTCTCTTGCCATTTTCAACGCATGATCTTCATGTGCAGGACTTTCCAAATCTGTTACAGGTATTTTCGAATACGTTACCATGTTAGATGGATCAAACATGCCGAGCCGGAAACGAATAGTGAATAATCTTTTTAATGATATATCAATATCTTTCTCGGTTAATTTTCCATCTTTCACAGCTTGTATCAGTGTCTTATAAGTCGTGTTGCCGCATTCTACGTCTGTACCATGCAATACCGCATCTGCAGCAGAACTTTCTGCATCCGGAAACATTTTATGTGTCTTATAAAAATCATCTATTGCTCCGCAATCGGAAGTAACATAACCGGTAAATTTCCATTGATTCCGTAAAATATCAACCATCAATTTATCACTGCCACAACATGGCTGACCGGCATAAGCATTGTAGGCACACATAACGCCTGCAACTTTTGCATTCACTACCAACTCTCTGAAAGCCGGTAAGTAAGTATCCCATAGATCGTGATTGCTAACATTCACATTAAATGTATGTCTTGAAGGTTCGGGGCCGCTGTGTATTGCATAATGCTTGGCGCATGCGGCAGCTTTTAAGTATTTTGGATCATCACCCTGCAAACCCTTAACAAATGATTTTGCCATACTTCCGGTAAGAAAAGGATCTTCACCATAAGTTTCCTGTCCCCGTCCCCATCTGGGATCCCTAAAAATATTAATGTTTGGTGTCCAGTACGTTAATCCGGTATACCGCTGGTGATCGTTATTGCGCAGGCTTTCATTATTAATAGCTCTGCCTTCGTCAGAAGTGTAATCGCCCATTGTTTTCATTGCATTTACATCAAAAGTTGCAGCCATTCCAATAGCCTGCGGATAAGACGTTACATGAAACTTTGTTCTTGCCACGCCGTGTAAACATTCATTCCACCAATCGTAAGCAGGAATATTCAGGTGCTCAATAGCCGGCGCTGAATTTAGCATCTGGCTCACTTTTTCTTCGAGTGTCATTTTTGAAATAAGATCATTAACTCTCGCTTCAACGGATAACGATGGATTTAAATAAGCAGGAGTTTGCGTGTAGCCATTATTGTTATGAATAGCAAAAAAAATTATAAATAAAATAAATATTTTTTTCATAAAGGATCTATTATTTAAAAAAACCGGAAATATTTTATCTAAAATTCAGTATTTGTCAGTAAGGCATCCTCAACAGTTTGCTTAGGCTTTTTCTTCCATAGATGTTCTATTTCTTCCAATGTTTTTCCCTTTGTTTCCGGCACTAATTTCCACATGAAAATTGCAGATAAAATTCCCATGACTCCATATATCCAATAAGAAAAACCGTGATGAAATTTATCGGTGAGCCAAACATTATCATTCATCACAGGAAAGGTAAGTGAAACAACCCAATTGGCTATCCACTGTGCTGCCACTGCAATTGAAAGTGCACTGCGAATGCTGTTAGGAAATATTTCTGCAAGCAATACCCAGCAAACGGGGCCCCAGCTCATAGCAAATGCCGCGGTATAAGTTAGCATGAATATTAATGCTGCAATTCCTAATTGATTAAAATAAAATGCAAAGCCCAAAGCAATCATGCTCACCGCCATGCCTATTGAACCAATAATCATAAGGGGTTTGCGGCCAAATTTATCAACCGTAAGAATAGCAAGTACTGTGAATAAAAGATTTACAATGCCTACAATGATGGTTTGTATTAAAGAAGAATCTGTGGATGAACCCATGTTGCGGAAAATATTAGCAGCATAATATAATACTACATTAATACCCACAAACTGTTGAAATACCGAAAGCATAATTCCAATAAAAATTATAAAGAAACCATAAGATAGCCAAGGCACATTTTTTTCGTGCGTGGTTGATTTTATTTCTTCTAATATTTTTGAAGCATTATTTGCGCCGGAAATCTTTTTTAAAACTACAAGCGCTTTTTCATCATGGCCCTTCATCACCAAATACCTGGGCGTTTCAGGAACAAAAAACAGAAGAATGAAAAATATTCCTGCAGGTATTGCACCGCTAAAAAACATCCAACGCCAGCCTTCGGTAATCAGCCATTGCTCGTTGCCTTGTTGTGCTATAAAATAATTTATAAAGTAAATTAATAACATGCCGAAGATGATGGCGAATTGATTGAAGGAAACCAATTTGCCTCTTACATTTGCCGGGGCTATTTCAGCAATATACATGGGCGAAATCATGGAGGCAATACCCACTCCAATACCTCCGAGAATGCGATAGATTACAAATGAGTATGCGTTTTCCACTCCAAAAAAATTGAATGCTTCGGGTTTCCATGCACCTATTGCTGATAATAAAAAAGCAATTGCCGCAATCATCAATCCATTTTTTCTTCCCAATGATTTTGAAATAAAACCTGCGGAGGCTCCGCCGATCACGCAGCCTATTAATGCACTTGCGATTAAAAAACCTTTAATAACATCTGCAGTGTCCTGCAAAGCCGTAGCATCTACCGGTACAGGTTTCCCGATAAATCCTACTGACCAAAATGTAAGCAGGGCAATGATGATTATTCCCGCAATACCTCCTTTTTTAATACCAACTAGTCTAATGATTTGACCGGAGATAATAAGAAAGATGGCAAAAAGAACAATAACCATCAATGCTCTATATTGGGTAATCATTGATACTGCATAACTGTTATGGCTAGACGAAGTTATATCCTGGATATAAAAAGCCACCAGTGATTTTTCTGCGCCATTTACTACTGCTGTATCATATCCAAATAGCAAGCCTCCTAAGGTTGCCACTAATGTCAGTAATACAATGTAGGTTGGATTTCCTTTTTGAAAACTTGCGGAAGTTGTGCCGGAAGTTGCGTTTATTAATGCCATTATTTTGGTTTAAGATATCAGATAAAGCGGTTGATGATATTTTCGTAATACTCCTGGCGGCCGCTTATAGTTTTAGGCTCGCCTTTGTCAATAGCATATTTTCTAAGGTCTTCCAAAGAAAGTTTTCCGTCTTCAAATTCTTTTCCTTTACCGCTGTCGAAGGATGCGTAGCGGGTTTTCCTTAATTTTTTATAGTCTGATTTTTTTAGAATTGCATCAGCCGTTATTAAAGCTCGTGCAAAAGTATCCATGCCGCCAATATGTGCATAGAAAAGATCTGCAGGATCGGTTGAATTTCGCCTGATCTTTGCATCGAAATTAATACCGCCGCCCTGGAACCCGCCTGCTTCAAGAATGATAAGCATTGCTTCAGTTAGTTCATTAATATTATTGGGAAACTGATCAGTATCCCAGCCATTTTGATAATCGCCGCGGTTTGCATCAATGCTTCCCAGTAAGCCTGCATCTGCTGCAACCTGCAATTCATGCGTGAAAGTGTGGCCGGCAAGCGTAGCATGATTTACTTCAATATTTAATTTAAAATCATTCATTAAATCATACTGACGTAAGAAACTGATTACCGTTGCTGCATCATAATCATATTGATGTTTGGTTGGTTCACATGGTTTTGGTTCAATAAAAAATGTTCCTTTAAAACCATTTTTTCTTGCATAATCTTTTGCCGTATGTAAAAACTTTGCAAGATGTTCCTGCTCGCGTTTCATGTTGGTATTTAGCAAAGTCATATAACCTTCACGTCCGCCCCAGAAAACATAATTTTCACCACCTAATTCAATAGTTGCATCCAGTGCAGCTTTTACCTGTGCACCGGCATGTGTCAGCACATGAAAATCAGGATTGGTTGCAGGCGCCATTCATATATCTTCTATTGGAAAAAAGATTGGCTGTGCCCCATAATAATTTTACGCCGCTTTGCTTGTTGTTTTTGTTTTGCATAATCAACAATTGCCTGCAAACGCTTTTCATTATCTTTAACATCATTGGTATAATCAACCACATCCACATCATGAAAACAATAATAAGGCAAATTCATTTTTGTAATGAATTCAAAGGCTGCATCCATTTTATCTTTTGCTCTTTCAACGGCATCCGCTTTTTCATTCCATGGAAATAAATGCGTGCCTTCACCAAAAGGATCAGCACCAACATTGCAGAATGAATGCCAGTAAGCACAGGCAAAGCGAAAATATTCTTTCATTGTTTTGCCGGCAATCTTTTTGTTTTCATCATACCAGCGGAAAGCAAGCGGATTATCGCTTTCAGGGCCTTCATATTTTATTTGAGCAATGTCTTTAAAAAATTCTGTTTTTCCTGAAATTACTGGCATAGATTGTTTTTTTATTTTTTAAGATTTAAATTAAAGTACTATAGTTAAGTGGATAGAAGAACAAAGCCAATCGTTTTATTATAGATAGTCTATATTATTAAGGGGTAAATTAGCACAATTATTTTATAAAATGTAAACGATTACATTTTTTTATAAAAATATTTTTTTTAGTATAGCTTTATGCAAATAATACTTAAACGATTGTAATGATAAAAAACAAAGAAGTTACAATTTATGATATAGCATCAGCTCTTAATATTTCTACTGCAACTGTAAGCCGTGCTCTGAAAGATGACCCTGTTGTAAATGAAAAGACTAAAAAGAAAATATTTGATGCTGCTGAAGAAATGGGCTACAGAGCTAATCATTTTGCCCGCAATCTTCGCCAAAACCAGACCAAGACAATTGGAATTATTGTGCATGAACTTAATAGTAATTTTATCACTTCCGTTTTGGCAGGCGTTGAAAAAGTAACTACTGAATCGGGCTATGATCTTATTATCGCTCACTCTTCAGAAAGTTACGAAAAGGAAAAAGCCAATGCAAATAATCTATTTCATAAAAGGGTAGATGGATTAATTGCTTCACTTGCTTTTGATACAACTGATCTTTCCCATTTTCAACCTTATATTGACAGGGGAGTTCCTGTTATGTTTTTCGACAGAGTGGAACAGGATGGAAATAGTACGGTAGTAATCATTGACAATTGCAAATGTGGGTACCAGGCCACGCTTCATCTTATTGAGCAAGGGTGTAAAAGAATTGCTCATATAACGTCGAGCCTTAAACGCAATGTTTATTTGCAACGTTATAAAGGCTACCGTGATGCGTTGTTTGATAATGGAATTCCATTAGATGAAAAATTAGTAATAGTAAATGACCTTAGTGAAAAAGCAGGAATTGAGGCAGCAATGAAAATTTTACATATGAAGCCCATGCCAGACGGAGCTTTTATAACCAATGATTTTGTTGCTGCAGTTTGTATGCGTACCCTTAAAGAACATGGAATTAGTATCCCTAACGACATTGCTGTAGTTGGTTTTAATAATGATGCCATAGGGAAGTTGGTTGAGCCCTCACTAACTACCATTAATTATCCGGGAATTGATATGGGCGAAATCGCAGCAAGAAACCTTATCAATCATTTAAAAGGGATTAGCGACATGAATCATACTAATACAATTATTGTGCGAACCGAGTTAATAATTAGAAAATCATCTTTAAAGAATAAGGTTAACTAACATCGTAGCTAAGAATTTTATTGGAATAATTTTCAGGTCGAACCATGAATAATCTTAATAAGACTAAAGAAAAGAAACAACTATTCATGTACCTATAATGTAAAAATATAATTTCAAAATAATCAAGCAATGAAAAAGAGTAGTCAAAAAAAGATTGCTATTGTTACCGGCGGTGCTTCAGGAATCGGATTGGCGATTGCTGAAAAATTTGTTCAAAATAATATTACAGTAATCATTATTGGTCGTGATAAAAATAAATTGAACTCGGCTAAAGAGAAATTAGGCGGGTTATGTATACCGATATCTTTTGACCTGGATAAGCTTTCTGCAATTCCTTCGCTTGTAAATAAAATAATTAAAGACTATAAAGCAATAGATATTCTTGTAAACAATGCAGGCATCAATTTAAAAAAAGATTTTACAGAAGTCACCGACGGCGAATTTGAAAAAATTATCCATACCAATGTAATAGCGATGTTCGTCTTGTCAAGAGAAGTAGTGAAGTGTATGATAGAAACAAAATCCGGAAGTATTATAAATATAAGCTCTATGGCGTCGCAATATGGCTTACCCAGGGTAATTGCTTACAGCGCATCAAAGGCGGCAATTGAAGGAATGACAAGGGCAATGGCTGTTGAGCTTTCTCCAAAAGGGATTCGTGTAAATTGTATTGCTCCTGGTTTTATTGCAACTGACATGTCTGCAAAGGCATTGAATAACGACAAAGAGAGGAAAGATAAAGTAATGTCAAGAACACCAATGGGGGCAATGGGCATGCCTGCTGATATTGGTGATGCGGCTTTATTTCTTGCAACAGAATCATCAAAATATATTACGGGTGTAGTGTTACCGGTGGATGGTGGTAACTCAATTGGTTTTTAGCAACTGTATTAAACATCTAAATATTGTTATGAAAAGGATTGCTTGTATTATGGGTTTCTTATTTCTTTTATTAAATCAATCTTATTGCCAGAATTTTATTACGGATAAAAATGAAGTTGGAAATTTTCCGATCGTCTCCCACTATGCAACATTAATTTATACTGACTCAAACGACGATTGGCTGGTGCAAAAAACGGCTTCACTTTTACAAGGTGATATTGAAAAGGTTTCCGGCAAAAAGCCCGCAATAATTCATGCAATTTCTTCTTCAGCAAAAAACATAATCATTATTGGAACCATTGCGCAATCAGCACTCTTAAAGCAATTAATTCAATCAAAAAAAATTAATGGTGATAGCTTAAAAGGTAAATGGGAAGCATACCAGATTCAAACTGTTCAGCATCCGTTTAAAGGAATACAAAACGCTTTTGTAATTGCAGGAAGCGATAAACGCGGCACGGCTTATGGAGCGTTTGAATTGTCAGAGCAAATAGGTGTTTCGCCCTGGTATTGGTGGGCAGATGTGCCGGTAAAAAAGAAAAAAGAAATATATGTTAAAAACGGGACTTTCGTGTACGACAAGCCGCCTTAGTAAAATACCGCGGCATATTTATCAATGATGAAGCGCCTGCATTTTCGGGCTGGACAAAAGAAAAATTCGGCGGTGTAAATCATCTTGTATATGAAAAAATGTTTGAACTGCTTCTTAAGATTAAAAGCAAATTATCTCTGGCCTGCCATGTGGGGAAATGCTTTTAATGATGATGATACACTCAATCCAGTTCTTGCCAATAAATGGGGAATCGTAATGGGCACTTCACATCATGAACCGATGCTGCGTGCGCAACAGGAATGGAAACGCTATGGCAAAGGCCAATGGAATTACGACAGCAATGAAGTGGTGCTGAAAGATTTCTGGAAAAAAGGAATTGAAAACATGGATCATCATGAAAGCATTGTTACCATTGGTATGCGCGGCGATGGCGATATGCCGATGACAGAAGGCACTGCTATTAATTTGCTGGAAAGAATTGTATGCTGATCAACGAAAAATTATTGAAGATGTTACCGGCAAAGCCTGCATCGTGAAACGCCGCAGGATTGGGCTTTGTATAAAGAAGTGCAGGATTATTATGATAAAGGCATGCGTGTGCCCGATGATGTAACATTATTATTATGCGATGACAACTGGGGCAATATCCGCAAGCTTCCAAAGCTTACAGATAAACCACGAAGCGGCGGTTATGGAATTTATTATCATTTCGATTATGTAGGCGACCCGAGAAATTATAAATGGATCAACACAAATAATATTGCAAGAGTGTGGGAGCAAATGCATCTGGCTTATGAATACGACGTTACGGAATATATGGATCGTAAATGTTGGCGATCTAAAGCCAATGGAATTTCCTATCTCTTTCTTTTTAGATTATGCATGGAATGTAAACAAATGGAATGAAGACAATCTGAATGATTATTATACACAATGGGCAACGAAACAATTTGGACAAACTTATGCAAAAGAGATAGGGCAAATTCTTGAAAAATATGCTCAATATGCTTCAAGAAAAAAACCTGAATTGCTTGATGCTGATACTTACAGCATAGAAAATTATAACGAAGCTGAACAGTGTAACAAATGAATGGAATCAACTGCAGAAAGAAGCAGAAGCCATCAATAATAAATTACCTGCTGAATATAAAGATGCATACTTTCAATTGGTGCTGCATCCTGTAAAAGCTTTTGCTAATCTTCAAAATTTATATACTGCTGTTGCTAAAAATAAATTTATGCTGAACAAGACAATATCAGCTGCTAACAAATATGCAGATAAAGCAAAACAGTTTTATATAAACGATTCATTGATCTCACTTCAATACAATCAACTGAATAATGGCAAATGGAACCACATGATGGACCAAACACATATTGGCTATACTTATTGGCAACAACCTGATCAACAAAAAATGCCTGAAGTAAAATATGTTCACAGAACCATGCAAATGAACAAAATACCCGGAGAACTTTTAGATACAAAGTCAGCTAAAGATTTAATTCCTAAAAACGCTAAAGGCAATATCTTTTATGAATTGAGATGGTTATGTTTCCATCGAAGCTTCACATTATACAAAAGCATTTTCATTCAAATAATATTAAATGGAAAGTAATTCCCAACATTGGCAGAGATGGCGATGGCATTACAACCTTTCCTGTAACTGCTGGTATGAACACAATTCATCATAACCATACATCCATACCTGAATATGAATTTTATGCGTACGATACCGGATCATTTAAAGCTAAATGCATACTTTTCTCCAACACTAAATTTTCATAACGATTCTAGGATTACAATATCGCCATTTCCATTGATGATGAACAACCTCAAATTATTTCTATTAATAAAGATGACAACAACGCAAGAACGTGGGGGGAATGGGTTTCAAATAATATCATCATTAAAACAACAGAACATAAGATTTTTAAACCCGGTAAGCATATAGTAACGTATTGGATGATAAGCCCTGCTATTGTTTTGCAAAAGATGATTCTTGATTGTGGAGGAGAAAAGCCTTCATATCTCGGGCCGCCGGAAACAAGAGAAAATTAAAAATGGTATGTATAAGATTTTAAGCAGAAAGTGCAAGGCAGTATTTTTCGTCGTCATTCAACATGAAGGTTGGCATTATAAAAAACAATTAACTCTTCATTTAATTTTTTCAAAATGAAAAATAAAAAAGCAATTACAAGAAGAAAATTTATTGAATCAGCCACAAAGACAGCCGGTGGTTCCTTACTGCTAAGCAATTTTCCAACGATTGTTCCTGCAAGTGTATTTGGAAAAAATGCTCCGGGCAACAGAATTAATATTGCCTCCATCGGATGTGGAAGAATTTCAACCAGTCATGACATGACTTCTATAGCACGTTATAATGGTGCAAGAATAATTGCTGTTTGCGATCTGGATAAAAACAGAGCTGATGCCGGACCGGAAGCGGTTAGAAAGAATTATATAAAAGCCTCAAAAGAAAACGGCGGCCTTACAGGTGATTGGAATATTAAAGTGTATTATGATTATAATGAGGTTCTTCAAAATAAAGATATAGACGCGGTGCACATTAGTTTGCCCGATCATCAACATGCCATTGTTGGCGTTCATGCAGTAAATGCCGGTAAAGATGTTTACTTACAAAAACCGGCATCGCTTACAATTGAAGAAGGAAGAATATTAAGTGATGCAGTAAAAAAAAGCGGGCGCATTTTGCAGATGGGAAGCCAGCAACGTTCTATTGATCCGTGGCCACAATTCAAAAGAGCTTGCGAACTTGTGCGTAACGGACGTATTGGAAAATTGATGACTGTGGAAGTAGGATTGCCCGGCGATCCCGGCGGCGGTAATCCACAGCAAATGACCGTTCCATCAAACCTGAATTATGACGCATGGCTCGGCGCTACACCGGAAGTATATTATACAGAAGACAGGGTACATTCCACCGATGCATCACCAAAAGGCGTTCTTAGCAGGCCGGGGTGGTTGCGCTGCGAGCAATTTGGTGCAGGGATGATAACGGGTTGGGGAGCTCATCATATTGATACTGCGCATTGGGCGATGGATACAGAATATTCCGGCCCGGTCGAAATATGGGGTAAGGCTGAATTTCCTACTGATGATCCAAACTATAAAGGCCTGTGGAATGTACACGGTATATTTAAAACCGAAGCAATGTATGCGAACGGAGTTCACATGATTGTTTCTAATGAACTTCCAAATGGCATAAAATTTATCGGCACCGATGGATGGATATGGGTAACACGCGGTAATTATAAAGTTACAGACAGCGATCCTGTTGCAGATACAGATGGTGTAAAACCAATAGACGCAAGCGATCCAAATATCCTTCACTCTGTTATCGGCCCAAATGAAATTCATTTGTATGAAAGCCCGGAACAACACGCCAACTGGCTTGATTGTATCAAATCACGAAAGCAACCAATATCGCCTGTTGAAATAGGACATCGTTCCTGCAGTGCATGTCTTCTCCACCATATTGCCATGAAGCTTAAAAGAAAAATTTATTGGAATCCGGAAAAGGAAGTATTTACAAATGGCGACGTGGAAGCAACAGCTATGCTGTCGCGTCCACGTCGTAAGAAATATGATTTTTAAAATTTTTGTTTTGAACCATAACTTAGAAATAAATCAATTTACTTTCCAATAATGAAATTATCCATCGCTATAATAAGTATTGCATTTCTTATGTCATGTAATAATAAACCTGCTAAAAATAAACCTGTGCAATTAATCACACTTGATCCCGGGCATTTTCATGCAGCCCTTGTTCAAAAAACAATGTATGATGATGTGGATACTACCGTATACGTGTATGCGCCGGCGGGAAATGATCTCAGGCTTCATCTTGACAGAATCAATGCTTACAATACACGTAGTGAAAATCCCACCCACTGGAAAGAAGATGTTTACGAAGGCAATGATTTTTTTGAAAAGATGATTGCAGATAAGAAAGGAAATGTAGTGGTTCTTTCGGGTAATAATGAAAAGAAGACTGATTATATTTTAAAATCATTGCAAAATGGATTTAGCGTTTTTGCTGATAAGCCAATGGCAATCGATGGTAATGGATTTAAAAAATTGACGCAGGCTTTTGATGTAGCGCAAAAAAATAATTTATTACTCTATGATATCATGACAGAGCGTTTCGAGATTACAACTATCCTTCTCCGTGAGTTTTCTATGATGCCTGAAATCTTCGGGACATTGGAAAAAGGAACGGGAAAAAATCCTGCAGTAGTAAAGGAAAGTACACATTATTTCTATAAGTATGTTTCAGGCAATGTATTAACACGCCCACCCTGGTTTTTTGATGTATTACAGCAGGGAGAAGGTATTGCAGATGTAATGAATCATTTGGTTGATCTTGTTCAGTGGGAATGTTTTCCTGAACAGGTAATTGATTATAAAAAAGAAATTCAGATAGATTCTGCAAACCATTGGACAACAAATTTAAGTCTTGCTGAATTTAAAACACTTACGCTTCTTGACAGCTTTCCCTCTTATTTAAAATCTGCTATTGCCAATGATGCCTTGCTTAAAGTTTTTTGTAATGGTGAAATAAATTATACGCTTCGCGGTGTTCATGTAAAAACAACAGAAACGTGGAAGTATAAATCAGAAGAGGAAACCGGAGATACGTACTATGCAATGATGAGAGGCACAAAGGCTGTCCTTGAAATAAAACAGGGTGCAGCTGAAAATTATATGCCGGCGTTGTATATCGAACCTATATCCTTTGATTCTGATTATGAAAAAATATTAAAGGGAAAAATCGGGTCGTTGCAGAAAAATTATTCGGGTGTGGCTTTAAGGAAAATAGATAGCGGCTGGGAAGTTATCATTCCTGAAAAATACAAAGAAGGCCATGAACAACATTTTGCAAGGGTTATGCAAAAATTTCTCGGGTATCTGAAAAATAAAGATATACCCGCCTGGGAAATAGCTGGTATGATAGCTAAGTATTACACAACAACTACTGCATTGAAATTAGCTTCAGAAAATAAACAATGAAAAAAATCAAATAGAAATGAAGTAATGAATAATAAAAAATCTTTATTAAAAATAGGTTTGCTTTTATGTGGCTTCCTCAACATGTCGTGCCTGAGAGCGCAAAAAACTGATTCTGTAAAATCCGGTGTTTATGCATGGAATAAGCTTCAGCCCAAAAAAGAAAAATCAAGTATCAGCAGGCAAATTTTAAAAGGAGAAACGCTCGATCTCGCTTATTTTGAAATACATGCTTCAACGCTGGAACCCGGTATGGCTCCGCATCCTGCACATATTCACGGTGATACGGAAGAACTCATTGTTGTAAAAGAGGGAACGGTTCGGCTCACTATAAACGGCGTGAGTAAGCTGTTAGGGCCTTCAAGTGTTGCCGTGGTAATGCCCGGTGACGAACATGGAATTGAAAATGCCGGAAGTAGTAAGGCAACCTATTATATAATGAAATTAAAGTCACGCTATCCAACAAACAATGAGCGTGCAAAAAAAGCCGGTGGTTCTTTCGTTGTTAACTGGGATACCGTTGCAGTACACAAGACTGACAAGGGCGAGCACAGGGATATTTTTGACACACCTACTTCACAGTTTGCACGATTTGACGTACACGCAACCACATTGAATGCGGGACAGGTAAGCCATGCACCACATACCCACCGGGCAGAAGAAATGATATTATTAATAAAAGGTAATGTGCAAATGCAGATTGGAAACAACTTTTATAAAGCGTCTGCGGGCGATATAATATTTCTTGCATCAGGGATATTGCATGCGCTTAATAATACAGGCAATAGTGCTTGTGAATATTATGCGTTGCAATGGCAGAATTAATTTAAAACCTGATGAGAAATAAAGTAATTTTTATTGTACTGGTCTATTTGGGAATAACAACATATAAGCCTGTTAACGGGCAGGTTCGTTTACCCAAGATCGTTAGAGACAGTATGGTACTGCAAAGAGATGCAACAATAAAAATATGGGGATGGGCTTCTCCGAATGAAAAAGTTAAGCTTGATTTTTTAAAGAAGAAATATAAAACAGTTGCCGATGCAAAAGGAAACTGGAGGGTTATACTTTCTCCCATGAAAGCGGGTGGTCCTTTCACAATGAATATTGATGGAAGTAATCATATCACGCTGCATAATATTTTAATAGGCGAAGTGTGGCTCTGTGCCGGACAATCTAACATGGAACATCAACTGAAGCTACACAGTGTTTATTATCCAAATGAAATACCCAATGCAGATTATACTGAAATAAGGCAATTTAAAATTCCCAACGTAACGGATTTGGTGAGTCCGCAAAATGATTTGACCGGTGGCTCCTGGAAATGGGCTGATTCAAATAATGTGAAAGATTTTTCTGCAGTTGCTTATTTCTTCGCCAGGGCTTTGTATCAAAAATATCATGTACCCATTGGTATCATCAATGCAAGCTGGGGTGGCATTCCCATTGAAGCAATGATGAGTGCAGAAAGTTTACAATCATTTCCTGATATTCTTAAAACAGTAGAAAAAAATAAAGACACTGCTTATGTAAATGAAACAAACCGCAAAGCTTTTAGCGCAATGCAATCAATGCCAAAACCTGTTGACAAAGGCATTACAGCAAAATGGTATGATATGAATTATGTTCCTAAAGAATGGCGCCCCATTGCTATTCCGGGTTATTGGGAAGACCAGGGCGTAAAAGATTTAGATGGTGTTGTTTGGTACAGAAAAGAAATTAATGTGCCTGTCTCAATGGTTAATAAACCTGCAAAAGTTTTCTTAGGAAGAATTGTTGATGCAGATGAATTATACATTAATGGAATAAAAGTTGGCTACTACAACTTATTTATATCCGCAACGCCGTTATGCAATTCCTGATGGTGTTTTAAAGCCCGGCAAAAATTTATTTGTCGTGCGGGTTACCAACAATTTTGGCTAAAGGTGGTTTTGTTCCTGATAAACCTTACGAGCTGATTGCAGGAAATGATACGATTAATTTGATTGGTTATTGGCAATATAAAGTTGGTGTGGTATTTACACCGCATGATGTTCCGAAAACAATTGCCTTGCAAAATCAACCAACAGCTTTATACAATTCGATGATTGCACCAATCACGAATTACACCATCAAAGGTTTTACGTGGTACCAGGGTGAATCAAACACAAGTCGTGCTGATGAATATGCGAAGCTGCAACCTGCAATGATTGAAGACTGGCGTAGCAAATGGAAAGAAGGTGATATTCCATTTCTTTTTGTGCAGTTGCCTGGCTTTATGGATTATAATTATTCACCCTCAGAAAGCCAATGGGCAGCATTTAGAGAGGCACAGACAAGATCATTATTGGTTCCTAACACTGCCATGGCTGTTGCAATTGATGTGGGTGAATGGAATGATGTGCATCCCGACAGGAAAAAAGATGTTGGTGACAGGCTTGCATTGGCTGCAGAAAAAATTGCTTACGGCGATAACATCGTTTACTCCGGGCCGTTATATCAGTCTCAAACTATTGAGGGCAATAAAATAATTATCTCTTTTACAAATGCAGGCAGGGGCTTAACAACCAATGATGGCGAAGCTCCTGCGGAATTTGCGATTGCAGGTGATGATAAAAAATTTGTGTGGGCAAAGGCAGTAATTAACGGTTCTACCATAATTGTATCCAGCGATGAAGTGGAAGAGCCAAAGTATGTGCGCTATGCCTGGGCTGATAATCCGGTAAATCCAAATTTAATCAACAAGGAAGGCTTGCCGGCGGCGCCATTTAGAACCGATCAATAATGACAAACGTCTATATAAATATTTGCATGAAAAGATTTTCTAAAATCATTTTTGTTTTATTAATTCAACTATTTGCTTGTTCGGTTTTGTATAGTCAATCCATTCCTTATCTGCAAAAAAAAGGAACAACAAAGGAACTCATTGTTGATGGAAAACCTTTCCTTGTTTTAGGAGGTGAATTAGGTAATTCAACCGCATCAAGTTTGGATTATATGCAACCGTTCTGGAGCAAGTTCAAAGCAATGAATTTGAATACAATTCTTTCGCCTGTATATTGGGAATTGATAGAACCGGAAGAAGGTAAGTTTGATTTTACATTGATGGACAGTATTATCAAAACAAGCGGTGAACATAATTTAAAATTGATCTTGCTTTGGTTTGGTTCATGGAAAAACAGTATCAGTTGTTATGCGCCTGCATGGATTAAAACAAATCAAAAACGTTTTCCGCGTGCACAGGATCAGAAATGGAAAAGGATTAGAAATTTTATCTGCTTTTAGTAAGAATAATTTAGATGCTGATGTAAATGCTTTTTCAGCATTGATGCAACATTTAAAAGAAACAGATAACCAACATACCGTAATAATGATGCAGGTTGAAAATGAAATCGGCATGTTGACAGAAGCAAGAGAATACACGGCCGATGCGAACAAAGCTTTCAACAGTGAAGTGCCGAAAGAATTGATAGATTATCTAATCGCAGATAAAGATTCCATCGTTCCTGAATTAAAAGAACATTGGGCTAAAACAAATTTTACAACTAAAGGAAATTGGGAAACTGTTTTTGGGAAAAGCCTTGCAACAGATGAATTGTTCCAGGCCTGGTATTATGCAAAATATACCAATGCCGTTGCGAGAGCGGGGAAGAAAGAATATCCTTTACCCATGTATGTGAATGCAGCATTAAACTATCGCAACGTGGAGCCGGGACAATATCCAAGTGCCGGACCACTGCCGCATTTAATGGATATATGGCAGGCTGCGGCTCCTGCAATTGATATATTATCTCCTGATTTTTATAATCCTTATTTTAAAAAGTATTGCGACGATATATACAAGAAGAAGTAATCCATTATTTATTCCTGAAATAAGATTTGAACCATCAGACGCAGCAAAAGTTTTTTATGCGATTGGCCACTACCAGGCTTTTGGTTTTTCGCCTTTTTCCATTGAGTCAACAGGGCATCCTGAAGATGAACCTATCGGCAAAGCCTACTCGATTTTATCACAGCTATCACCTGAAATTTTACAATATCGCGGCACCGGAAAAATGGATGGAGTGCTCCTTGATACATCCAATAAAAAACAGGAAATTATTTTGGGCAATTATACCCTTACTGTTTCGCATGATTATACTTTAGGCTGGTCGCTTGAAGCAAAAAAACCTGACTGGCCGATGAGTGGCGCACTTATTATTCAGGAAGGGGATAATGATTTCATCATCGCCGGAACAGGAGTTGTTGTAACGTTTGCGGTGAATAATGCAAACAATGTTTCAGCAGGTATTTTAAAAGCTGATGAAGGCAAATATGCAGATGGGAAATGGATTGCAGGCAGGCGCATGAATGGCGACCAGGACCACCAGGGAAGGCATATAAGAATTCCTGTTGGTGAATTGAATATTCAAAAGGTTACATTATATCAATATAAATAATGATTAAATGTGATTGCAAACATCAGGTAATAAAAAACAAGCAATAAAAAAGCAACATAATGAGAAAACTTTTTTTTGTAATGATTGCGATGAGCATCGCTAATATTATCCATGCTCAAGACACAACTATTAATGGTAAACAATATCCAAAGCCTGCAAATTTTACATCGCAGCAAAACCAGGATAATATGATGCAACAGTTAGGCATCAAAACATTAAGACCAGGGCCAAGCGGAAATGAATCAGCGCCCAATCATGCGAACTACGATACAACAAAAGCAGATCCTTGCCCGCAATTGCCGGATATTCTCACCACAAAAAATGGAAAGAAAGTAACCACTGCTGATATGTGGTGGAAAGTTCGACGCCCTGAAATAGTTGAAGACTATGAACGCGAAGTGTATGGAAGAATTCCAAAGAACATACCTAAAGTAACATGGACAGTAAAAGTCACCGACCGCGAATTTATTTTTCCTGGTTTCATACCTGTTGTTGCAAAACAAATTGTTGGCCATGTTGACAACAGCGAATACCCGTTAGTAAATGTTGATATTAAAATGATGCTGGTAATACCTATGAATGTGAAAGGCCCTGTTCCCGTATTGATGATGTTTGGGTTTCCTTCATTTCCTTCGCCAGCACAACCATCTAATGATGACATGGAAACTTTGAATGCAACGTTCAAAGACATGATGATAAAAACCAATCCTGCAGTAAAAAATATTTTTGATAAATATCCTGCCTATTCACCTGTTACCAAATTGAGTTTCAATTTTTTTGCACCACCTCCTGCAGGAGGCCCCACACCCACAGAACAATTACTTGCAGCAGGCTGGGGCTATTGCACCATTGATCCAACAAGTGTACAGGCTGATAATGGTGATGGATTAACCAAAGGAATTATTGGTTTAATAAATAAAGGCCAGCCACGCAAACCTGATGATTGGGGCGCATTAAGAGCATGGAGTTGGGGCGCTGCACGTGCCTTGGATTATCTGGAAACAGATAGTTTGGTGGATGCAAAAAAAGTGGGTATTGAAGGTGTATCAAGATATGGAAAAGCGGCATTGATAACGCTTGCTTTTGAACCACGATTTGCTACGGCGCTTGTTGGCTCACCGGGCAAAGGTGGCGCTACTTTATTGCGCCGCAATTTTGGCGAAGCCGTTGAAAGCCTTACCACAGGGGAATCTTATTGGATGGATGGAAACTTTTTAAAGTATGGAACAGAAGAATCAAAGTTTGGAAAAATGACAGGCTGCGACTTACCGGTTGATTCACATGAATTGATTGCATTGTGTGCGCCGCGACCTATGTTTTTGAGTTATGGTGTTCCTGAAAAAGGCGATGCAAACTGGCTTGATCATCGTGGCAGTTATCAAGCCATCATTGCTGCAGGCGTAAGCATATAAATTGTTAGGTGCAAAGGATTTGGGTGTGTCCAATGATTATATGAAAGAATACATGCCGCCGGTGAATGTTGGTTTATTAGATGGGCAGCTTGCATGGCGTCAGCATGATGGCGGACATACCGATGCGCCGAATTTTAAATATTTTATTCCATGGGCAGACAAGATGTTGGATTATGAAAAGAAACCGAAATAACAATTCAATCAATAATAAATTAAAAGATGAAAAAAATATTTTGTTTTATACCATGCCTGTTGATGTTGCATTTATTTTTGAGTGCACAAACTTCCACAACATGGAATGGAAAATCATGCGCGGTTGTATTGACTTACGATGATGGTTTGAATGTTGATCTCACCAATGTAATTCCCGCATTGGATTCCGTTGGGTTGAAAGGAACATTTTATATCTCTGATTACTTTGATGGATTGAAAGACCAGATTTTTAAATGGAGGAAAGCAGCAGAAGAAGGTCATGAATTAGGCAATCATACAGTGTGGCATCCATGCGAAGGCGGCA
Source organism: uncultured Chitinophagaceae bacterium (assembly GCA_963788795.1). GTDB lineage: Bacteria > Bacteroidota > Bacteroidia > Chitinophagales > Chitinophagaceae > Ginsengibacter. The sequence continues at coordinate 387,539 of CAWBII010000015.1, read as the reverse complement.
GATCGGGAAGAGAATTTGTAAAGCCCGAATCTGATTTAAATAATTACACGGTAAGCCGCATGGTGAAAGAAATACAAACGATGAACAATATTTTAAAAGCAATTGATGGAAAATCAGAAAGAACTTTTGCTTATCCATGTGGTGATATGAAAATTCATGATACCGTTTATTTGGATGGATTAAAAAATGAATTCATTGCGGCAAGAGGCGTAGCGCCGGCAATGCAAACGATAGATAAAGTGGATTTGTATAACGTAGATTGTTATGGTATAAATAGTGAAACAGGAGAACAGTTGATTAATCTTGTTAAACAAGCTATGCAAACACATACGTTGCTGGTGTTTCTTTTTCATGGTGTGGGTGGGGAACATTCGTTGAATGTTTCATTGGAAGCGCACAGTATGTTGTTGCATTTTTTACAACAAAATGAAAAAGATATTTGGATAGCGCCAATGATTAACATAGCAAAGTATATTAAATCAAGGCAATAATTCCAGGCTTTATAAAATGTAAATCATGAATAAAAAAACAATTATATCACTCCTGGTAACAGTTTCTTTGCTATTCTTTCGGTGCAACCATACTAACCATTTACAACAAACGAAAAATGATAAAGGTTTGAAAGATTATTATAAAAATTATTTTCCTATAGGCGTTGCCGTTACTCCCCGTAATTTAAGTGGTGACGAAGCACAATTAATTTTAAAAGAGTTTAATAGTCTTACTCCTGAAAATGCTATGAAGATGGGGCCAATTCATCCAAAAGAAAATGAGTATTATTGGAAAGATGCAGATAGCATTGTAAATTTTGCGCAGCATCATGGATTAAAAGTGAGAGGCCACAATCTTTGCTGGCATAGTCAAACACCAGCCTGGATGTTTAAAGATGAAAATGGAAACCAGGTAACCAAAGAGGTTTTGTTACAAAGACTAAAAGATCATATTACAACAGTGGTTAATCGTTACAAAGGAAAAATTTATGCATGGGATGTAGTGAATGAAGCTATTTCGGATAAGCCGGATGAGTACCTCCGCAATTCTTTATGGTATCAGATATGTGGCGAAGAATATATTGCAAAAGCATTTGAATACGCACATGAAGCTGATCCTGATGCTATTCTTTTTTATAATGATTATAACCAGATTGGTGCAGTAAAAAGAGAAAAGATTTATAAGTTGGTTAAAAGTTTGAAAGATGCCGGTGTGCCAATCGGCGCCATAGGCATACAGGCGCATTGGGCTGTGAACGAGCCTTCACGGGCACAATTGGATAGCACTATACAAGAACTTTCGGGTCTTGGTTTGCCTTTGCAGATTACAGAAATGGACATCTCTATTTATCCTAAAGAACATATTGCAAGAGCAGAAAGGCCTGAAGATGCAGATACTGCATTTACCAGTGAAAGAGAAAATAAGCAGATGGAAATTTATAAAATGTGCTTTGATCTTTTTCGTAAATATAAAAGTGATATTTCGGGAGTAACCTTCTGGAATATTTCCGACAAGTATAGCTGGCTGAACAATTTCCCTGTTCGGAACAGAAAGGATTATCCTTTGTTATTTGATAGAAATTTACAGCGGAAAAAAGCTTATTGGGAAGTAATAAAATTTTAAAATATCTTAAAAATAAATGCTCAAATAATAAATCATGAAAATCAAAACCAGGAAAATGCAAAACAAATTTTTATTTAAAAAGGCCTTTGTTTTTTTATTGTTTGCCGCAATATTTGCTTCATGCAATAGTAATAATACAAAAGATAAAACTCCGGAAATATCTAAAGTGGAAATTAAGGATAGTACATGGTATCTATCACAACCATTGGTAAAGGAAATCTATACTGCAGATCCGGCGGCTCATGTATTTAACGGTAAAATATATGTTTATGGCTCTCACGACATTGACGCCGGTATTCCTGAAAAAGACGATGGCTCTCACTTTGCAATGAAGGATTATCATGTGCTTTCGATGGATAGTGTTGGTGGAAAAGTTGCCGACAATGGAATTGCATTAGACATAAAAGATATTCCATGGGTAGGCAGACAGCTCTGGGCGCCTGATGCAGCCTATAAAAATGGAACTTATTATTTATATTTTCCTGCAAAAGATAAGCAGGATATTTTTAGAATAGGGGTTGCAACCGGCAATTCACCAACAGGGCCTTTTAAAGCAGAACCTCAACCGATAGCGGGCAGTTACAGTATTGACCCCGCTGTTTTTACAGATGCTAACGGTGACTCATACATGTATTTTGGCGGTATTTGGGGAGGACAATTGCAGAAATGGCAAACAGGAAAGTTTGATTCTACTTATGGACAGGAGCCAACTGATTCAACAGTGCCTGCATTGAGCCCTAAGATCGCAAAGCTTAGTAAAGACATGCTGCATTTTGACGGCCCGGTGAAGGATGTAAAAATTGTTGACAAAGACGGAAAGCCTTTGTTAGCGGGCGATCATAACCGGCGTTTCTTTGAAGCATCATGGATGCATAAATACAATGGGCAAATATTATTTTTCTTATTCCACTGGTGATACACATTTTATTTGTTATGCAACTGGTGATAGCCCTTACGGACCTTTTACTTACCAGGGCGTGATTTTAAATCCTGTAGAGGGATGGACTAATCATGAATCCATTGTGGAAGACAACGGTAAATGGTATATATTTTATCATGATATACAACTATCCGGCAAAACACATTTGAGAAATATTAAGGTAACAGAATTGCATTACAATCCTGATGGAAGTATAGAACCGATTACGACTTATAGGAAAGAAAAGTAGTTTCCACCAAAAGCCACCAGGAGCGCCAGGATTTTTTCAATTACTAAGAGCAAAAATTTGAAATGTTTTTGCTTCAAGATAATAATTTCTTATTTGTATTCTCAGATATAAATTTATGGCGGTAAATGCATAACGGTCTATTATTGTTCTACATTAAGAATTCATTGATTGGATTTTGTACTCTAATTTAGCGGTTTGGTTAAAACCGCCACTCTATAAAAAATCACTTATCATATAAGTTTTTATGCCTGCTGCTTTTTGTAATGTCTGGTAATGTATATGCGCAGGAACGTATTATAGCTGGCAAAGTAACGGATGCTAAAACACGGCTTCCATTGGTTTCATGTAGCGTATATTCTCTTAATTCAGGAAACGGTGTTATTACAGATGAAAATGGAAAATTCACTTTTACAGTGAGTGACAAAACTGATTCAATCGCGATTTCCATGATTGGATATAAAACTGTAACAAAGCAAGTGTCGAAAGCCTCTGAACAGGAAATTAATTTTGAGGCCGAGCCGTCTGCAAATGAAATGGCTTCTGTAGTTGTGGCTATCAAATCAAAATATACAAAAGCGCAAAGACTTATTTTAAAAGTTATAAAAAATAAAGACAATAACGATGTTTTTAATAGCAAAACTTTGCAATGCCAGGTATATGATAAAATGGAAGTGGACCTTAAAAATCTGCCCGAAAAACTGGAAAACAACAGGTTAATGCGCCCATTGGCATTTGCATTTAATAACCAGGATACTACCGCAGATAATCAAAAACTTTTACCGGTTTTTATATCAGAAACTAATTCTAATTATTATTACCAGAAGTCTCCAGGGAAAGAAAGGTACGATTACACTGCGATACAAAGTTCCGGCTTCGATAATAAATCCATTCTAACTTTTGTTGACGGGCTTTACAAAAAAATAAACATTTATAGTAATAACATTAAGCTGGTCGATGTAAATTTTGTGAGCCCGATTGCGGATAATGCTTTAAGTTTTTATGATTATAATATTTTAGATACACTATATTTTGATAATCACCAATGCATACAGGTACAGTTTTCTGCAGCTCATTTTGGAAGTAATACTTTTAACGGTTACCTGTGGATTGCAGACACATCATTTGCTGTAAAATCGCTGGTAATGCATATGGATAAAAATGTCAATATCAACTTTGTAAAAAAGTTTGAGATTTCTCAATTTTTTGATCCGGATGATCAGAATAAATTTCTGCCTGCAAAGACAATTATTTACATGGATGTATATGTTCCTTTAAAAAAGCAAGTAGGCGTGATAGCAAAAAAAACTATCATGTATAAGAATATTTTAGTAAACAATAATTCTATTGATTCGGCATTCGATAAAAAGTATGTAACCATTTCTGCATTCGCTGCTGATTCTGCCAAGATGAGGCCGATACAACGCTTTGAGCCTTTAAGTACATCTGAAAAATCGGTGTATTTATTAATGGATACGCTTACAAAAATTCCGGCCGTAATTACTTATGCCAAAATTATTTCAGCATTAACCACCGGCTATTATACTACCGGCAATGTCGATCTTGGAAATATTTATTATATATATACTAACAATGTTGTTGAAGACAACCGCTTTACTTTTGGTTTAAAAACGAATTTCAGGTTTAATAGTCACATCCAGTTAAGAGGTTATGCAGGATATGCTACGGGAGATAAGCAGTTTCGGTATTTGCTGGGATCTGTTTTTGTTTTAAATCCCTGGAAATGGTCTACGATTAGTTTGGAATACAGTAATGATATTACGGGAACTTATGATCACAATGATGAACTGGATCAAAATTCAATTTTTGCAGCTCTTTTAAGAAGAGTTAAATATACTCAGTCAAGGCTTATCAATAGCCAGTATACAAATGTCTCTTATCTTAAATATTTAAATAACGACTGGGCAATAGGCGCCGGGATAAATCACAATGTACTTACGCCATTCTTTAATGTATATTATACCTACGGGAATTTTACGCCATATATTTATGATGGTCATTCAGAATCTAATCATTATACAATTAATGAAGCGTCCGTTTCTCTAAGATGGTCTCATAAAGAAAGATACATTACACAACACTACCGCAGAGGAAGCCTGGGCAGTTATTATCCGATTATTACGCTTACCTATACCAGGGGAATAAAAGTAGATAATGGTATTTTAAAAAGTGATTTTAATTTCAGTAAATGGAATTTATATTTAGAACATAATTTTCCCGATGGAAGAATTGGAAATCTTTCTTATATACTTGATGTGGGCTATACCAATGGTGTATTGCCAATAATATTATTGAATGTGCTTAAAGGAAACGATACCTATTATTACAATAAATATGCTTTCAATAATATGAATCGCTATGAGTTTGTAACTGACAAATATATAAGCCTTTCCGTTCAGCAATCGTTTGGCAGCTTTCCGTTTAAATATGTTCCGTTAATGAAAAGGCTAAAATGGCGTTCTCTTGTAACTTTCAAAGGGGTAACCGGTGGCATGTCTGAGACGAACAAAATTGCCAATGGTTATTATGATCCTGCTATAAACCCCAATTTTACTGTTCCGGATAAAAAACCTTACGTGGAAACAGGAGTGGGAATAGATAATATTTTACATGTTCTAAGGATTGATGGTTTGTGGAGATTAACGTACTTAGATAATCCCAACACTCCGAGGTTTGGAATCAGGGTAAGTGCAGCATTTAAATTTTGAGAATTTCGTATTCTTAATATAATCTTGTGTCGCTAAACGCCTGAATAATAAACCTTATCTTTATTTATTATCAATCATACTCACATAATTGTACTAACATAAATGAATAAGTATAGTTTAGAATAACCGGAATTATATAACACAATGCCTGTAGAATAAATTGAATATTTAATTTTATATGGATGATATTAAGATTCACTCGCCTAAAAAATTAAAACAACTTGCTGCAACTGCTATTTGCGGTAATGATATCACTTCTTCCTGCTTATATGTGTCAGCATTAACGATTGTTTATGCAGGTCAATATGCTTTTATTTCTTTAATTATTGTTGGGATTATTTTATTCTTTTTCAGAAAAATATATGGTGAAGTTGTTGGAGCATTGCCACTTAACGGCGGTGCTTATAATGTTCTCTTAAATACAACCAGTAAAAGTAATGCATCGGTTGCTGCCTGTTTAACGATCCTTTCCTATATGGCTACCGCAGTGCTTTCTGCATCCGAAGCAATGAAATACCTGCACAGCATTTTTCCTGTTTTCTCTGTCATCGTTGCAACTATGGTATTACTCTTTCTTTTTTTAATACTTACTATTTCGGGTATTGGAGAATCATCTATAGTTGCTATAATAATTTTTATTACCCACTTAAGTGTATTGCTGCTGCTGATTGGAAGCGGCATTTATTTTTTAACCGCCGAGGGTTTTGATATTGCCAAAATTAATTTTCATACTCCTTTAAAAGGAAGCATTAGTAATGCGTTGTTTTTAGGATTCAGTACTGCAATGTTAGGTATCAGTGGGTTTGAATCTTCAGCAAATTTTGTTGAAGAACAAGCACGCCGGTGTTTTTCCAAAAACCCTTCGCAATATGTGGGTTGCTGTTATGATTATAAATCCTTTGATTGCATTAATAGCGGTTATGATTTTGCCGTTAGGCGATGCTGTTAACCACAAAGAAGCTTTTTTATCTTTTATGGGAGATAAGACCGGTGGCCATTGGCTTGCATTAATTGTATCTTTCGATGCGGCATTAGTCTTAAGCGGCGCTGTACTCACTGCTTTTGTTGGCGTGAGTGGCCTTATAAAACGTATGACGCTTGATCGCATTTTTCCTCAAATGTTATTGAAAGAAAATAAAAGAGGCAGCTCTCCAAGAATATTAATTACTTTTTTTATTTTATGCCTTTCCATACTCTTTATTACTTCGGGTGAATTAGGCCCGCTCGCGGGCGTATATACTATTTCGTTTTTATTTGTAATGGCATTTTTCGGTTTTGGAAATTTTCTTCTTAAAATTAAGCGGGAAAAGTTGCCGAGGCCCGAGTATGCGCCCCCGTTAGTTGTTGCGCTTGCTATTTTAGGTATATGCATCGCCCTGTATGGAAACGTAAAACTCCATCCCGATTACCTGATTGTTTTTTTACAATATTTTATTCCGGCTATTCTTATTATCTATTTATTTTTAAAAAGAAAAATGGTAATAAAATATTTGCTGATATATATTAACAGATTTTTTGATAGGCTACAGAAAGTATCAGTATTTAGCAGGTTGCATCTTACAAAAGAGATGAGAAAGCTCAATAGCCAGCCATTTGTTTTTTTCAGCAGGGGCGATGATATTGCCACCCTCAATAAAGTAATTATTTATGTTTCGGAAAATGAGATTACTCAAAAATTAAAAATTGTTACCGTACTCCAGGAAGAACACCAGTTAACAGAAACTTTTATTCGTGATTTTGAAGCGTTAGACAGGGCTTATCCTGATATTAAAATTGAATACATTCAGATACCCGGAATTTTTGGACCAGAGATAATTGATAGACTGAGCAGTGAGTGGAATGTCCCACACAACTTCATGTTTATAGGTTCGCCGAGTGACCACTTTCCGCATCGCCTTTCTGACTTAGGTGGCGTGAGATTGATTATTTGATGAACTGGCACATACATTTGATGGAATTAATTTATCGATTAAGAGGAAATTAATTTGGCCATGTTAAAATTGATTATCCTCAAATTAATTATATCTGCTTTCAGGCAATGTTTAGTCGTAAAAAAAATTTAGAGACTTTAAAGGGCAGAGTATAAATTGAAACTACATTTGGATACTTAAGCCGATGTGGAATAAAATTATAAAATTTATTTTTTTCGGGAATTACTTTGTAGGGTTCCTTGCCATCATACTTTCACTTGAAACAGATTTTCAGCTTCGCCTGCCATTTAATTCAGTTTTGTATTACTTGGTTCTTTTTAGCGCTACCGTTATGTATTACACTTATGCCTACTCGAAACCATTGCAAACATATTCCGATAATCCGCGATCGGTTTGGTATATCGAACACCGGTTTTTTGTAAAATATACACAGTGGTTTTTACTGGCTATATGTATCTTAACGGGCGGGTTATTGGCCATCCGGTATTATGAAAATCTGCGGCAACTCTCGCTGGAATATTGGCTGATAATTGTGGCAATGTTATTGTCGGCAATTTTATATTATGGCTTGCTTCCGAGGTCTTTTTTTAGATTAAATCTCAGAAACACCGGCTGGATAAAAGCGTTGGTAATAGGATTTGTTTGGTCCTGCAGCGTAAGCCTGTTGCCCATTATCGTATTGCAACTGGAACATGGCTATTATTATACCGACCCGGTTTTGGTGATTGGACTCTTTGTAAAAAACTGGATGTTTTGCACCGTAAACGCAATTATGTTCGATATGAAAGATTATGAAGATGATTCCAATTACCAGTTAAAAACTTTTGTAGTAAGGTTTGGTGTGCAAAAAACTATATTCTTTGTTTTATTCCCGCTTTGTTTAGTAGGTATATTTTTTATGCTGGCTTTTTCACACTACCGGCATTTTACTTTCCCGTCTGTTTTTTTTAACCTGCTGCCTTTTTTGCTTTTGTTAGTTATTACGTATTCTATGTTGCAGCAAAAAAAAATACTCTATTACCTTGTAGTAATTGACGGCCTTATATTTGTCAAAGCCATTTGTGGAATCATAGCAATGCAGTTTGTTCATTAGCGTGTTGCCGGATAGTATCTTCCGGAAGTTATGCCCTATAAGCGAACGATTGTAAATCTTTTATTGGCATACCTTTGAGCATCAAAATTTACGTCCCCTGTTAATTCCAAATTGAATTCGTTGGCAAGTAATTATGATAAAATATCCGGATACTACGATTTAATGGGTCGTATTGTTTTTGGTAAAGCCCTGGTGGAAGCGCAGGTTTGTTTATTAAAATATATACCTGTCAATAGCCATGTATTAATTGTTGGCGGCGGTACGGGGTGGATATTAGAAGAGTTTGGCAGGGTTCATCAACAAGGATTAATGATAGAATATATAGAATCTTCAGCAAAAATGATAGCGCTATCAAAAAAAAGAAACTGCGGAACCAATCAAATTAGCTTCATACAGATGGCTGCTGAAAATTATAACACAAGTGAAAAATACGATGTAATATTGGCGCCATTTTTTTTTGATAATTTCCAGGCTGATAAAATTCAAAACCTGTTTACCAAACTGGATAGCTTTCTTAAAAAAGAAGGTATATGGCTATATGTTGATTTTGTGTACGATAAACATAATGGCCGCTTATGGCAGAAAATTCTTTTAAAGCTGATGTATTTTTTCTTTCGGATAACAAGCCACATCGAAACACAAGAGCTTGTAAATATGTCTTCTTTTTTCAGTCACTCCTACTATCAGATTAATGAGATTTCACATTATCATAATTTCATTAAATCTATTGTCTATAAAAAAGATAAAATATAAATTCCCGTCCGCAATATATCCTAAATCGATCGCTGATTTCTTGTGTTAAAAAGTAAAAAATTATAAGTTTAGCAGAAATAACCTGTCATCTGTTTCAAAAATAACTTGTAATGGAAAAATTTGGGAGGCTGTATTTTTTGTTGAAAACCAAACCCGGTTTTCGGAAACAATTATAAACAATCCTTCATCATCGCCCAAAGCCTTAAATTTTGGCAATGGTGGCTGTTTGGCAAAATAGGGAAGCGGATATTGCTGCAATAATTTATTTATATTATTTTGAAAATTGTCCTCAGGAAATACCAGTCCGATTTCACTTATATTACGGATAAGCTTACACGAAAATATTTCTTCGGAAATATCATTTAAATCAAATCTTGCAATTATTTCAAGAATGTTGCCTGTAGGATCGAGGAAATAAAATGATCTTGCTTTCCAATTAACAAAATCAGCGATATAACTTTTATAATCCTGCAGCCAAAGCAATTCGACTTTATTTTTCATCCATTGAAAGGCTTCTTCAAATTTGTTGGAGGGAATATTAAAAGCAAAATGATAAAATGGATTTACAGGAAGATCAGTTTTATAAAAAATTAATTTCGATTTACCGGCTGTTACTTCAAGGCAGTTATCTTCACAACTAACGGGAAATTCCAAAATTTCTTTATAGAAATTATGCAACACTGCGGGTTCATTCGCCTGTAACTTTATTTCCTTTAAAAGCATAGATTCTATGAGCCAACTTCTTTTTTCTTTTGCTCTTCTTCATTCATTTTTATGAAGGGCTTTAGAATATCAATTGGCACGGGGAAGATGGTAGTTGAATTATTTTCTGTTGCTATTTCACGCAATGTTTGCAGGTAACGCAAGGTTAATGCGCTGGGTTGTTCACTTAATATTTTTGCTGCATCGCTCAATCTTTGTGAAGCCTGGAATTCTCCTTCTGCTGAAATTACTTTGGCTCTGCGTTCTCTTTCAGCTTCTGCTTGTTTAGCCATTGCACGCTGCATTTCCTGCGGAAGATCAATTTGTTTTACTTCCACATGCGTAACTTTTACGCCCCACGGCTCTGTTTGATTGTCTATAATTTCCTGGAGGCGTATATTTATTTTTTCACGCTGCGAAAGAAGTTCATCCAACTCTGATTGTCCTAATACACTTCGTAAAGTTGTTTGTGATAACTGTGAAGTACCTGCCAGATAATTTTCTATTTCTACAATAGCTTTTTGCGGATCAATTACACGAAAGTAAATTACCGCATTTACTTTTATAGAAACGTTATCCTGTGTTATAACATCCTGTGGTGGCACATCCATTACAACAGTGCGTAAACTTACTTTTACCATTTTATCAATAATCGGTATCAATAAAATAAGTCCGGGTCCCTTTACACCTCCGCCTAACACTCTTCCCAGCCTGAAAACCACACCACGCTCATATTCACGCAAAATGCGGATGGCGCTTGCCAATATATATAAAATGAATACTAAAATAATTATTAACGCTATCGGAAGTTGTTGTGGCATAATTTTTATTTAAATGTAATTGAATTTTTTTTTATATAGATGGTTACGAAGGCTTATACCTGTTCAACATACAGCGTAAGATCTTTTATTTCTTTTACAATAATGCTTTCGCCGGCATTAATCTTTCCTGAAAGGGAAATGGCACTCCACATTTCGCCATTAATTTTTACCATGCCATTTGGATCGATTAAATTAATGGCTTCTCCTTTGCTCCCAATTATTGCCTTTTGGCCTGTTACTGGTTTTAACCGTTGTGCCTTTACGCCCATGCTCACAATAAAAATAAAAAACAAAGCGGTGGCAGCGGTAGTTGCATAGATAACGCTTCTGGATACAGCCACAATATTTTCAGTAGGGCTTTGCCTGAATAAAAACATGGAGCCTAATAATACTGAAATAATTCCGCCTATGGTTAACAGCCCATGGCTTACAATTTTTATTTCGAGTAAGAAAAGAACAATGCCAAAAATTATTAAAGATAATCCTGCATAGTTAACCGGCATAGAACTCATAGAATAAAAAGCCAGCACCAAAAATATGACGCCTGCTATTCCCGGAAATATTGCACCAGGATTAAATAATTCAAATACTAAACCGAAAAATCCAAGCATCATTAATATATAAGAAATATTCGGATCGCTTATCTTATTTAATACTTTTTGAAAGAATCCCATTTGGCTTGACTGGATAGTCGCATTTTTTGTTTGCAATATTTTAGTGCCACCATTTACTTCCATTTGTTTTCCGTCAATCTGGATCAATAATTCGCGATCATCATTGGCAATATAATCAATAACGCTATCCTGTATGGCCTCTTCTTCCGTTATGGCAACGCTATAACGCACTGCTTCCTCGGCCCACTGAACGTTACGATGTCTTTTTTCGGCAATAGTTTTTATAAAGGCAGCAGCATCATTAGTGCCTTTGGTATTCATAATTGTATCAGTAGTTCCCTGCATCGATACCGGGTGTGCTGCACCAATATTTGTTCCGGGAGCCATGGCTGCTACATTTGCCGCGAGGGTTATAAAAACGCCTGCCGAACCGGCATGCGCACCCGACGGTGATACATATACGATAACAGGAACAGTTGATTTAAAAAAATCACTCACAATATCTCTTGTCGAATTTAATAAGCCGCCGGGAGTATTAAGATGTATCAAAAGACATTCGGCTTTTTCACTTTCAGCTTTTGCAATAGATTGATGAATATATTCGGCTGACGCGGGATTAATGCCTCCATTAATATTGATAGAAACAACCGTTTGTGAAAAAATTGACAGAGGAAAAAATAATATACAGGCAAAGGATAATATTTGCTTCATTAAAAATTTTTGATGAAGCTTAATCGTAAAAAACATGCATGTAATTTACCGAAAATGAAAGGTTAAAAAAAATAAAGAAGCAGAATTGCTAATTAAATTTCTATTTATACTATTTTGTACAAAAGGATAATCTCGTTATCTTTGCAGTCCGGTATTATAATAATTCGTACAAAAAATTAAGGCGTAATGAAAGATGAATTAGATGTGTTGGAGCAAACGGTTTCCAGTGATTATAAATATGGATTTGTAACTGAAATTGATACTGATGTTGTTCCAAAGGGATTAAGTGAAGATGTTATCCGCCTTATTTCTGAAAAGAAGAATGAGCCTGAGTGGATGCTCAACTGGAGGCTGAAGGCCTATCAACATTGGTTAAAAATGGAAGAACCGGAATGGGCTAATGTTCAATATCCTCCTATCAATTTCCAGGATATAATTTATTATGCAGCGCCAAAGAAAAAAAAGCAATTAGGCGGTCTCGATGAAGTAGATCCTGAATTACTAAAAACTTTTGATAAGCTCGGTATTTCATTGAGTGAACAAAAAAGGCTTTCGGGCGTGGCAGTTGATGTGGTGATGGATAGCGTTTCCGTGGCTACTTCATTTAAAAAACAGCTTTCTGAAATAGGCGTTATTTTTTGCTCCATGAGCGAAGCCATTCAAAATCATCCTGCTCTTGTAAAAAAATATTTGGGCTCTGTTGTGCCAATGACGGATAATTATTTTGCGGCCTTAAACTCAGCTGTATTTACCGATGGCTCATTTTGTTTTATTCCCAAAGGTGTGCGTTGCCCCATGGAATTATCAACTTATTTTCGAATTAACACATTAGGCTCCGGTCAGTTTGAACGTACATTAATTGTTGCTGAAGATGAAGCTTATGTTAGTTACCTCGAAGGTTGCACGGCACCTATGCGTGATGAAAATCAATTGCACGCAGCCGTTGTGGAATTGGTTGCACATAATAAATCAGAAATAAAATATTCAACTGTTCAAAATTGGTATCCCGGTGATGAAAATGGTAAAGGCGGCATTTATAATTTTGTAACGAAGCGAGGAATATGCCAGGGAAATGATTCAAAAATTTCCTGGACCCAGGTTGAAACCGGCTCTGCAATTACATGGAAATATCCCAGTGTTATTTTAAAAGGCGATAATTCCATTGGTGAATTTTATTCCGTTGCATTGACCAACCATAGGCAACAAGCAGATACGGGAACGAAAATGATTCATCTTGGAAAAAATACGAAAAGCAGAATTGTTTCCAAAGGTATTTCTGCCGGCAAAAGCCAGAACAGTTATCGAGGTTTGGTTCGTGCAGGAAAGAATGCAATAAATGCACGCAATTATTCGCAATGCGATTCTTTATTGCTAGGCGATAAATGTGGTGCGCATACGTTTCCATACATTGAATCAAAAAATAAAACGGCAATAATTGAGCATGAAGCAACGACTTCAAAGATTGGAGAAGACCAACTTTTTTATTGCCAACAGAGAGGCATAGATGCAGAAACGGCGGTGGCGTTAATTGTAACTGGTTTTGCAAAAGAAGTAATGAACCAGTTGCCAATGGAATTTGCTGTCGAAGCACAAAAATTATTAGCCATCAGCCTTGAAGGAAGTGTTGGTTAAACCCTTGCCAGAAGGGGGTGAGGTTTAAAAATCATTTATAAATTATATTAAAAGAAACATGTTATCAATTAAAAACATTCACGCATCTGTAGAAGGAAAGCAAATATTAAATGGAATTGATCTTGAAATAAAAGCAGGAGAGGTGCATGCTATTATGGGACCAAATGGTTCAGGAAAGAGTACACTGGCGTCTATATTGGCAGGCAGGGAAGACTATGAAATAACTGAAGGTTCGGTTTGTTTTCTTGGAAAAGATATGCTTGAACTTTCCCCGGAAGACAGGGCACGTGAAGGATTATTTTTGGCGTTTCAGTATCCTGTTGAAATTCCAGGTGTAAGCACGACCAACTTTATTAAAACAGCATTAAATGAAAAGCGGAAATATCATGGACAGGAACCATTGGATGCAGTCTCATTTTTAAAATTGATGAAACAAAAAATGGAATTGGTGGACATTGATAAGTCCTTACTAACGCGGTCTATAAACGAAGGATTTTCCGGTGGAGAAAAAAAGAGAAATGAAATTTTTCAAATGGCTATGCTCGAACCTAAACTGGCCATTCTTGACGAAACAGATTCTGGTTTGGATATAGATGCATTACGCATTGTTGCCAATGGTGTAAATAAATTACGTAACAAAGACAGGGCAATTATTGTGATAACACATTATCAAAGATTGCTCGATTATTTGCAGCCTGATTTTGTACACGTATTGGTAAATGGTCGTATTGTAAAATCAGGTACTAAAGAACTTGCATTAGAACTGGAAGAAAAAGGATATGATTTTATTAAGGACGAACTAAGCCTTGCAGAAGCTTTATAATTAATTGTTATTAAAACACAAAATGGATATAGTTACTATAGATTATTTAGAAGATAAATTTAATAAGTTGCAATCTTCAAATACTGATGAAATTTTAAATGATATCAGGAAAAAAGGATTTAAGACTTTTAGCAAAAATGGTGTGCCAACAACCCGCAATGAAGAATGGAAATTTACCAGTATAAATAATCTCTTTAAGAAAGAATACAATGTAGCAGAAGGAAGTTTAAAGATAAACGCTTCTGATATTGATGCGGTTCGTTTGCCTGGTGGCGAAGATGCAAACGAATTAGTTTTTTTGAATGGCAAATATGCTCCTGAACTTTCGGCCATTCGCTCTTCTAAAAATGAATGTGTTTTGATGCCTTTGAAAGAAGCTGTGAAAAGTGAATACAAAAATCTTGTAAATGAGCACCTTGATAAAAGCAGCCTTGTAATAAAAGATGGAATCCAGGCTTTGAACACTTCTTTTATTGATGAGGGAATTTTTATTCACGTAAATAAAAATGTTGTTTTAAAAAATCCAATTTACATCTATCATGTTTCTGATACAGGAAATAATCACACATTGGCACAACCAAGAATTTTGATATATGTTGATCAGAGTGCCAAATTACAATTGATAGAATCTTATACAACGAATGGTTCAATGGACAGCTTTACCAATGAGGTTATGGAAATAGTTGTAAATACCAATGCCATTGTTGAATACTATAAAATTCAAAATGATGTAGTGAATGCAAGCCAGGTAACTACTACGCATATACGCCAGATTGGTAAGAGTTACGCACATGCGGTAACCATTTCATTAAATGGCGGATTGATCCGTAACAACATGAATATTGTTATGGAAGCAGAAGGCAATGAGGCGCACTTGTATGGTTTGTATCTGTTAATGGGAAATACCCATGTTGATAATCACACAATGGTTGACAACACAAAGCCTAACTGCTTCAGTAACGAATTTTATAAAGGTATTTTAGATGACAGTTCAAGCGGCGTCTTTAGCGGAAAAATATTTGTAAGGCCTGATGCACAAAAGACAAATGCGTATCAATCCAATAAAAATATTTTATTATCCAACGACGCAACAATTAATACCAAGCCGCAGTTAGAAATTTTTGCGGATGATGTAAAATGTTCTCACGGTTGCACAATAGGCCAGTTAGATGAAGAAGCATTATTTTATTTAAGAACACGGGGTATTTCAAAAGAGCATGCGCAGTCCATGTTACTTGGCGCTTTTGCTGAAGATGTAGTAGCGCAGATAAAACATGAGCCTTTGCGTAATTATGTTGAAAAATTAATTATGAAGCGCTTATCAATAAATTAAAAAATGGAAACGCTAACAGCAATATCGCCTGCTTTTGATGTTGAAAATATAAGAGGATATTTTCCTATACTGAACCGTAAGCTAAATGATAAGGCTTTGGTGTATCTTGATAATGCCGCTACTTCACAAAAACCGCAGGTGGTTATTGATGCGCTGGTTGATTATTATTCTAATTACAACGCAAACATTCATCGGGGTATTCATACATTAGCGGAAGAAGCAACAGCAGCTTATGAATCGACAAGAATTATCGTTAGAAAATTTATCAATGCCTCATTGCCTGAAGAAATCATTTTTACAAGAGGTGCTACAGAAGGGATAAACCTGGTTGCTTATACATGGGGAAGACAAAATATTAATGCAGGAGATGAAATAATTATTTCAGGAATGGAACATCATTCCAATATAGTTCCATGGCAAATACTTTGTGAAGAAAAGAAAGCGGTTTTAAAAATTATTCCTGTTACTGATAATGGTGAGCTGGATTTAGATGCCTATAAAAAGTTGCTTTCATCAAAAACAAAACTGGTTTCTGTTGTTCATGTTTCCAATTCATTGGGAACAATAAATCCTGTTAAAGAAATTATTAATGCAGCTCATCGTGTAGGCGCTATCGTTATGCTTGATGGTGCACAATCAACCGTTCATCTGGATATTGATGTTCAGGATTTGGATTGTGATTTCTTTGCTTTTTCAGGACACAAAGTTTATGGTCCCACAGGCATTGGAGTTTTGTATGGTAAAAAAGAAATTTTGGAAGATATGCCCGTTTTTATGGGTGGGGGAGAGATGATAAAAGAAGTAACATTCGAAAAAACTACTTATAATAATCTTCCTTATAAATATGAAGCCGGTACACCAAATATCGCAGATACGGTTGCATTAAAATCAGCATTGGATTTTATAAATGAAACAGGAAAAGATGTTGTAAGAAAACATGAAAATGATTTATTAAAATATGCAACGACAAAATTGGAAGCATTGCCCGGATTGGAAATTATTGGTAAAGCAAAAGAAAAAGTAAGTGTTATTTCTTTTATAATAAAAAATATACATCCGCAGGATATTGGCGTTTTATTAGATAACCAGGGAATTGCGGTGAGAACAGGACATCATTGTACGCAGCCTTTGATGGATCGGTTTCGAATACCCGGAACAGTGAGAGCTTCTTTTGCAATGTATAATACAAAAGAAGAAATTGACAGGTTAGTAATTGGTTTACAAAAAGCAATTAAAATGCTTTCCTGATGAATGATAATAGAACGATAGAACAAACGGAAGAAGAAATTATTGAGTCATTTTCTTTATTTGATACATGGGAAGAAAAGTATGAATACATTATTGATCTTGGTAAAAAATTGCCGGCACTTGATGATAAATATAAATTACCGGAAAATATAATAAAGGGCTGCCAGTCTACGGTGTGGCTGGTTGCAGATTATCATGAGGGCAGAATATTTTTTAAGGCTGATAGTGATGCGGTTATTGTAAAAGGCTTGGTGAGCATGCTTATAGAAGTTTTGTCAGGTCATACACCGGATGAAATTTTAAATGCAAAGCTGGATTTCATAAGAGAGATTGGCATGATGAATCATTTGGCACAAACACGTTCTAATGGTTTATTGGCAATGGTGAAACAAATGAAGAATTATGCATTGGCATATTCGTCTATTGAAAAAGAAAAAGTAAGTTGATCATGGATGAAGCAGAATTAAAAGAAAAGGTTATTGCCTGTTTGCAAACTATCTTCGATCCGGAAATTCCGGTAAGTATTTATGAATTGGGATTGATATATAAAATAGATATTTTGCCGATAAACAATGTGCAGATAACAATGACATTAACTGCACCCAGTTGCCCGGCAGCCCAGGATATACCAATTGAAGTGGATCAAAAAGTAAGAATGATAGAAGGAGTAAATGAGGTGGATGTATCGGTGGTTTGGGATCCGCCATGGGATAAAAGTATGATGAGTGAGGCGGCTTCTTTAGAATTGGGTTTTATGTGAGTAAGTCATAAGTAAGTAAGTGATGAGTTATAAATAAGGAAGCAGCTAAATGGTTTTCTGTTCCCTCTCGCTCGGAGAGGGGTTGGGGTGAGGTCTTTAAATAGAAAAATTTCTAATAATCAATAATTAAAAAATAAAAACATGGCACAAATAAGTTTGAATTCACTAATTAACAAATCGCTTACTCCAACTTACAGCGAAGAAATTGCGGCACCTTTCAGACAGGAATTAACTGAATCAGGTTTTGAGCAATTGTTAACACCTGAAGATGTTGAAAAAGCACTGAATAAAAAAGATGGAAAAATTTCTTTGGTCGTATTAAATTCAGTTTGCGGTTGTGCAGCCAGGGCGGCAAGACCCGGTGTTCTTTTATCATTATTTAATGAAGTAGTTCCTGATAATCTTTGTACTGTATTTGCAGGAATGGAAAAAGAAGCCGTAAATTATTTCCGTGAAAATTTTCTTTTAGGAATTACACCGACTTCACCCAACATCGCTTTATTTAAAGATGGTGAACTGATTGACATTTTACAACGTCACCAGATAGAAGGACAATCAGCAGGACAGATTGCAGATACCTTGGTAGGTCTTTATGAAGCCAATTGTAATAAGAAAAATTCTGATGAGGAAATTGCGTCTATGCGTTCCCGTTTTATTGAGCGTTTTCGTATGGATCCGCTGGGTGCTTAATTAAAAAAATAATATGAAGATTACAGCACAGGAAGAATATGGCTTAAGAATACTACTGCGGATTGCAAGGTGCCGTGATAAAAACGGCATGAGCATTCCGCAGTTGAGCGAAGCTGAAGGGCTTACGGGCGCTTATGTTGCAAAGCTTACCCGAAAGCTTCGTATGGAAAGATATATTAACAGTACGCCCGGTAATAAAGGCGGTTATATATTAGCCCGGCTCCCTGAAAATATTAATATGAACCAGGTATTGAAAACATTGGGTGGCCCTTTATTTGAAAAAAGCTTCTGCGGTGATTATTCCGGTTCGTTAAAACTTTGCACCAATTCTGTAGATTGCTCTGTGCGTTCTCTTTGGCAGATGATACAATTTTCGGTAGACCAGCTATTAGATAAAGTAACCTTATCTGACCTTATTAATTCTGAAGAAAAATCAGATCATTTATTAGCTCTTATTTTAGAGCAGAATTTTAAAAACATCCCGCATATTAACGCTGAATTATAAATTCAATTTCCCCTTTCTTATTTACTGCAATAAAAGCTGATAAAAATTTTCTCCATAAATTTTCCGGAGACAACCTTTTTTTGAATGCCTTCGTTTCTAAATAAAATCCTGCAAAGATTTTGAGGAATGCTATTCTCAATTTTCAAGCTTATAAATTTTAAACGATGAAAAATTTTCTATTCCTTTTATTTACTTTTATAATCTTCCATACTAATGCAACGACACACAATGTAAGTGTTCAAAATTTTCAGTTTTCTCCATCAACAATTAATGTTTCAGTAGGCGATGTGATACATTTTGTGTGGGTGGCAGGAACCCATACAACTACCTCCACATCAGTTCCGGCCGGAGCAGATGCCTGGGATGCACCGATAGATGCAACGCATACCACGTTTGATTATACCGTTACGCAACCTGGCTCATATTCCTACCAGTGTACCTTTCATGCTTCATTTGGTATGGTTGCTACTATTGCCGTAACCGGTGTTGTGCCGGTAACTTTATCTGCATTTAATATAACCACACAAAATGACAGGCCGTTGCTAACATGGACTACAGAAACAGAAATTAATGCTGATTACTTTTCTATTCGTAAAAGTATCGATGGAACTGATTTTCATGAAATAGGTAAAGTTTCCGCAACCGGTAATTCATCTCTTCGAAAAAGTTATTCATTTTCAGATGATAAAATTTCCTTAGGAACTAGCTATGTATACTATGCCTTGGCAATTGTAGATAAAGATGGTAAAACACAATTATCACCTATTAAAGTTTATAAAAATAAAAACGCGGCTCCGAAACTTATCATTTTTTTATCTCCCAATCCGGTGAGCAGCATGGGGCATTTAATGTTTCAGTTTAATGCAGATAAACCGGGAACTATGATAGCAAAACTGTTTAATACACAAGGAAAGCTTATTCTAAAAGAGGAGCTTTCAGCTGTGCGGGGAATTAATAACGGGCACATTCATTTGGGAAATGTACCGGCGGGTATTTATACTATTTATTTTACGCTCGATGGCATTAATGAATCTTACAGGATTGTAAAAAATTAAACAACAGTATACCCAAGATTATTTTATAAATATATTTAGCGAATCATTTTTTGCAGAAGACTATATTTATAATTAATTTTTACAAATGCAAATCTTCTGTGTAGAACAAAATTATTTTTCAAATAAAAAAGAAAAATTAAATGGCGCTGATAATACACCTTTAATTTTTACAAAATCTTACAGCGCCTTACTACAGCCAGGCAATACTTTCCTTTATCCTGAATTTGCTCTCGAACTTTATTGCTCCTGCGAATTGGTATTACATATTTCTAAAAGCGGGCAAAACTTTCATGAAGATGATGCAACAAATTTTTATGATTCAATAACAGTTGGAATTAATTTTATTGCCTTTGATAATGATCCGGAACAGCTAAATGAAAAGCTGTTCTGGCAAAAAACAAAAGCATGGGATAATTCTTCAGTTGCGGGGAAATGGTTGCCGGCAAACATTTTCAGCGATAAGCAAAATATTGATTTCTGTTTATACAAAAACCGCGAAATGGTTCAGCTTTGTAATTCCGGTTTGATGATTTATAATTTTAATAAAATCATTTCTGTTATTTCAAATTCTTATACTTTAAACATCGGAGATATAATTTTTACAGGATCGCAGGTTAATATTGGAGAATTACTAACCGGTGATAAGCTAGAGACATTTATTGAAGATGATTCTTTATTAGAATTTGAAATAGAATAGTTTTAAAAGCAGGTGATCTTTTTTACGGAACAATATTGTTTTAAAATATTATT
This sequence comes from uncultured Chitinophagaceae bacterium, assembly GCA_963788795.1. Taxonomy (GTDB): domain Bacteria; phylum Bacteroidota; class Bacteroidia; order Chitinophagales; family Chitinophagaceae; genus Ginsengibacter. Next base: position 366,609 of record CAWBII010000015.1, on the reverse strand, counting down.
AGTTTTAAAGTTGGCTAACTTTACTTTATACCGATGAAATATTTTACACCACTTACTTTAATAATATTCGTGATATTTTTTTTTGAAGCGTGCCGGTCTACACGTTCAACCAAATCATCAGTTGAAGCAGAAAAAAATGAAACTTCAGCGACACCAAAAAAATTAAACAAAACAAATAACACAGTTCCTCCCGTAATTATTAATACAAAAAATGTAGCTCCTGATTCAGTAGTTGCTTTCGCCAAAACGCTTATTGGAACAAAATATAAATATGGTTCTGCAATAAAAGAACAGGGCTTTGATTGTTCAGGATTTATAACCTATGTATTTAATCATTTTAAAATACAAGTGCCCCGTGTCTCAAAAGATTTTACAAATGCAGGCACACCCGTTTCTTTAGAAAAGAGTAAACCTGGCGATCTTATCCTTTTTACAGGAACAGATACTACCGGCTGGATTGTAGGCCACATGGGCATTATAACACAAAATGAAAATGGCAACATACAATTCATTCATTCCGCTTCAGGAAAATCTATAGGAGTTATTATTTCGGGTATGAGTAAATATTTTGAACTAAGATTTGTAGAAGTAATAAGAGTGTTTCGGGAGTAAAAAATATCAGGCAAAAGAAAATGAAAGCTGTTGAGGTTTTGTATGAACGGGCTTTACGGTTTTATAAATCGTTTGTGCATTTTGAATATGATAAACAGCAGTTTCTTCAAATCGTGATGCTACGATTATTTCCACTTCGCCGGCATAGCTGTTAAATAAATCCTGTACTAATTGCGGAGTATTATTATTTTTTGAAAGGTGCGATAAAAATAGATGACTCATAAAAGAAGGCCTGTATTTTAAGAAAAGTTCTAATGCCTGTGTATTAGACAAATGTCCCAATCCACCACTAATTCGTTTCTTAAGATGATATGGATAGGCGCCATCTTTCAACATTTTTTCATCGTAATTAGCTTCAAGAAAAGCAGCATGGCATTGCTGAAAATTTTTAATTACATGTTCACACGATGAACCGATATCTGTAAAAACACCCACTTTTATTTTGTTGCATTCTATAATAAAACTGTAGGGGTCAGTTGCGTCGTGTAGTTTAAAAAAGGGTGTAACCGAAAGATTGCCAAAAGTAATATTTTGATAAGCCTCAAAAGAGATTAGTAAAGATTTTTCGATTTTCAGATTTCCACAGTGATAGAGTGTTTTATTAGTGATATAAACCGGCAGCTGGTATTTTTTACTTAGTGTTTCAAGGCCTTTAATATGATCCGAATGTTCATGCGAAATAAAAATAGCTTTTACTTTATCCATGTAAAGCCCGAGACGCTTCATACGTTTTTCGGTTTCACGGCATGAAATGCCGGCATCTACAAGTACAGCTTCATTTTCATTGCCTATATAATAACAATTTCCATTGCTTCCTGAATTTAAAGATGTAACAAATAAAGACATAAGCAAAGAAACCAATTTTGAATCGGTAGAAAGAGAAATTTGTAATTTTTTTTATACTTTTTTTACAACATCAATAGATTCCAAACCTTCAATATTGTAAATATTTAATTTAATATTAGATTAAATTGCGGCATTATTTCACCACGGAAAATAATACTGAAGACAATATCGTTTTGAAAAAAAATAAAAATCTCTTTAACCATAATTCAGTGTTTCTATGAGGAAGTATTTTATGTATGATGGCAAAATGAAAGACGGCCCATTTAGTTTGGAAGAGCTAAAGGCAAAGCCTTTAAAAAAAGAAACACTAATATGGTATGATGGTTTAAAAGATTGGGGAAAGGCCGGAGACATTGATGACCTGAACGAATTTTTTACTCAAAAAGCAACACCGCCTCCTTTGCCGGTGAATTCGAAAGTGAATACCAGCTCACGTGATAAAATATTGGAGACCTTTACAGATGCTGACGAAATGTATCGCGAGCGTGAAAAAAGATCCCTGTTTCTTCCCGTTATAATTACAATTATTATCATTGCGGCAATAGCAATCGCCTTATTTTTTTTCCAGTCCTATCTTTGATTGCTTATTGAATTCTTAATTGAATGATGGTATCTACATTATTTGTTTTTAGTCCTTCTAAATAAATAAAACAACCTTCAGGTAATTGTTTAAATTTAATCTTGCTAACATCATCCAAAAGAGCAGCATCAATAATTTTTTCTTTTAATCCGGGAACGAAAATATAAGTCTCATTTACAGGCGCATTTAAAATATGTACATATAAATTTTTATCGGCGGCAGTTATAACACCCCATTTTTGTGGAACAATAATATTGCCTTTGGTATCGTAAATTGTTTTTCCATTTACCTGGAGCCATTTACCAATTTCTTTTAAGGTGTCTATAAATTCAGGTTGAATTTTTCCATTGGGCATGGGGCCAACATTCAATAAAAAATTAGCATTGCGGCCTGCTGCGTTTACGAGATAATGAATTAATTCTTTCATTGATTTATAGCTGGTATCGGTAATATTAAATCCCCATGAATTATTCATTGTTTCGCACGTTTCAAACGGTAGCCTTTCAGAAGGCTTTTGAAAGCTAAGCCCTGACTTATTTTCACCGGGCAGATCTTTTTCAAACATCTGGAAATCTTCCTCGGGAAACGGAGTAAGATGATGGTTGTTGCCAATGAGACATTGCGGTTGTAATTTATGAATCAGGCATAAATTTCATCAAGATGCCAGTCAATTCTTGGTGTACGGTCTTCTGCTCCTTCCGGTGCGTGTTTGATCCCAATATCCATCAAACCAAATACCACCAATGGTTCCGTAATTTGTTAGCAATTCCGTCAGCTGGTTTTTCATAAACTGTAAATAGCTGGCATAATCCCCGTTGCCTTTTCGCCCGGTGTGTTGGCCTGTTCTGCCGGTCTCATGCGGATAATCATCCCTCGTCCAGTCTAATAAAGAATAATATAAAAAAAGTTGTATGCCCTGCTTATGGCATTCATCCGCCATCATTTTTACAATATCTTTTTTGTAAGGAGTATGCATGATATTGAAATCTGAATATTTCGTATCCCACATGCTGAAACCATCGTGATGTCGGGTAATTAGCGTAATATATTTCATGCCTGCATTCTTTGCCATGCTCACCCATGCTGCGGCATCAAAATCTATCGGGTTAAAAAAATCCATCAGCCTTGTATAATTTTTTACGGTTATATTCCTGTTGTTCATTACCCATTCGCCGGAACCGGGAATACTAAAAGGCCCCCAGTGAATAAAAAGTCCGAACCTGTCATCACTAAAAACTTCTCTTGCTTTTAAATTTTCAGCAGTTGGAGTATATGTTTGTGCATTAACGTTAGTGTATAACAAAAGAAGCGCTACAAATAAGAAAGTCAATCGTTTCATCTTCAATTTATTTTATTGAATTTATTTTAAAAGAATCCAAAGATATTTTATACATGTAAAGATTTCGATTTTTATTATTTAATAATGAGTATTTACAAAACAATAATGCCACGATTGTTATCCGTGGCATTATTGTTTTTTATAAAAAATCCGGCTATTTACATTTTCAAAACCTTACCGCTTCCGGCTACTTTGCTGTTGATTTTTGTTGCATTTCCTTTATAAAATACATTTCCGCTCCCACTAATTTTTGCATCAATACTGTTGCTGGCATATACTTTTACATTTCCACTTCCGCTAATTTTTGCATCTACATCATTACTGCTGATGTTGCTGCAATCTATATTTCCGCTTCCGCTTATATGAGCACTTAGTGTGTTGGTTCCGTTACCTTTCAAATCCATATTACCACTTCCTGATACCGAAAGATCAAGATCTTTAAAAGTATCAAAATTTAATGTAAGATTACCTGAACCTGAAACAGCTATATCTGTTTTGGAATCATTGGTAAATGCTCCGCTTCCCTTAATATTTCCACTCCCACTTAGTTGTAAAGAATTTATTTTGGTCATTGAAACGTATACATTCATTTTTGAGCTGGATTTAATATTTACATTTTTCTTTGACCTTATAGATAGCTTGCCATCTTCTACGGTTGTTTCAATATAAGGCAGCAGGTTTTCATCGGCTTCTATTATCACACTGTTGGAATTTCCATAAGCAATCTGAACATTCATAGAACCCTGTGAAGATAAAGAGGTAAAATTGCTCAGTTCACGGGTTTCCTTTTTTACTTGGCCATTGCCTTTAATGGTCTCCCAATTTTGAGCAAATGAGTTTATGCTTACAAAAGCAAATAAAACAAACAATAATTTTTTCATAACAATTTATTTTTTTGAAAAGAGATAAAAGTAATACGGACAGGAAATAAAAAAGTTACAGAAAAAAATTAAAAAAAATTTTGGCTGTGGCTTCTTTCAAGATAGCAACAGCCAAAAGTATTGTATCTGCTATAAAAGAAAACTCCATTGGTAAAGTTTGTTGTGTAATCTTAAATTTCATTGATCATAAAATTACAAAGCAGTTGCAAGAGGCAACCGTATTCTAAAAGTAATTGTGGTGAACCGCAGCATTGCTATGATCAACAATTAAATCTTCAAACTACTATTAAACATTTTATTATTGCACCGCCCATGCAAGTCCATCAGGGCCGCCGCCAACATCAATATGATTTATAACCGCTAATGTTTTGAGATCAATAACAGCAACATAATTATCAGCCGTGCACGCAACATACGCACGTGCACCATCAGGCTGCATCAAGAATACCCGCAGCCCCATGGCCAATATTTATTTGCTTTAACAACTTGCGTGTCTTTGCATCATAAACGGTAAGATTGCCACCGCCAAGGCTTGAAATAAATACAAGTTTACCATCGGGCGTAAACTTCAAACGATTAGCGCCATTTACATTTGCATCAATGGTAGCTGCAATTTTTTTTGTTGTGAGATCAATGATAAAAATTTTTCCATCTTCAGCAGATGCTGTCCATAACTCAGTGCTGTCCGGCGATACATCAAACCCTTCAGAGCCTTTTGAAACAGGAATGATGGTTTGTTCCCAATTCAGAGTGCTGCTGCATACCTTGCGGCGACCTGTTACTCTGCAGTGGCGGTGGCATGTTGCCATTTGAAGCGTTACCGCCCGGTGGTGGCCCGAAATTGCCGCGTGGCATTATGGTATCCTGCAAAATGCTTACCGTTCCGGAAGAAACATTGGTTGTATAAATTTTCTTAGCATTATTGGTAACATAGATCATATGTGTTCTATCCTGCCCTGTTCCCATTGCCCATTCAATTGTTTTAGTTGATGGATTATAACAGCCAATCGCTTTAGAACCTTCAACAGTAAACCACAATTTACCGTCAGCAAACACAAGGCCATGCGGGCCAAACAATGGCTTTGTATCAATATCGGCTAACCGTTTTTGTGCAACAAGATCAATCACATTTATGGTATGTAAACTACCACCGCCATAAATCGAAACATAAGCTGTTTTTCCATCTGCGGAAGCAATAACTTCATGCGGATCTTCGCCAACAGGAACCGTTGCTGCTACCTTTAATGTAAAAGGATCAACAATAGCAAGCGTGTGATTATTTTTTGAAAGCGCTAATAATAATTCATGCGTTGTTGATTGAGCGCTGCATGATGTGAATGCATATAATACTGTTACCAGGAACAGGTTCACGATGCTTAACCTGAACTTATATTGTTTTATTTTTTTCATAACTGAATTTTATTATTTAAAATTAGTTATTCTCTGTGTTTATTCTTTTTACGATCCCTTATAGCCGGGACCCTTTAAAAATCTTCCGGGATAGGCGCCGGTGTGTATATTATTTTTTAATACCTGCACGCCATTTACAAACACATCACTTACGCCGGTAGCATATTGGTGCGGCTTATCATACGTGGCATGGTCCTGAACCGCGGCCGGATCAAATATCACAACGTCCGCATAATTGCCGGCTTTTAATTCTCCCCGCTTTTGCAATTTTAAATGCGTTGCAGGAAGTTTGGCCAATTTATAAATAGCTTGCTGCAGGCTCATTAATTTTTCGTCACGGGTATATTTTCCAATTACCCTGGCAAAACATCCGTAAGCACGGGGATGCGCATTTGATTTAAGAAAAACGCCTTCGGGTGTGTAGGAAGCTTCATCGCTTCCAAAGCTTACCCATGGCAGCGGCACCTGCTTTTTTATATTATTCTCATCCATCAAAAAATAAGCAACACCCACGCGGGTACTGTCTTGTACAATAATATCCATGGCTGTTTCTTCCGGCGATGTGCCGCGGATCTTTGCGACTTCTGCTAATGTTTTCCCCGTAAACTTCTTCAGCGAATCCTGTTTAAAGGCTAGGAGCAAAATATTATCGGGGCCACCGCTGGCATAATATAAATTTTCCCAATCATTGGCATTAGTATGCATAGCAATGATCATTTGTTTTCGTATAACGGGATCCTGTAAACGCTGTCTTAATTTGCCAAATCCACCATCCTGTAATTTTGGGGGAAAACAGGAAGTTAATCCTGTGGCTGCTGCCGTGTAGGTGTACATATTGGCGGTGATATCAATACCCTGTTTTCTTGCTGATTCCACTATAGCTATCACGCTATCCATTTTGTTCCAGTTATCTTTTCCCGCGGCTTTTAAATGGCAAATCTCCACTGGTATGTTTGCCTGCTTCGCAATGGTAATAATTTCGTTTATCGCTTCAATAAGTTTGTTTCCTTCACTACGGATGTGGCTTATATAAGTGCCACCGTATTTTGACGCTTCTTTTGAGAGTGCAATGAGTTCATCTGTTGTTGCAAAATTATCGGGAGGATAGATAAGAGCGCAGGTAGTTCCCAGGGCGCCTTCTTCCATAGCAGTATCAACCAACAGTTTCATACTATCAAGTTGTTGCGGAGTAGGTGCTTTGTCATCTTCGCCAATCACGTATTGGCGTATGGTGCCGGTTCCCACAAAGGAGGCAACATTACAGGAAATACCTTTTCGCTGCAGCATATTCATATACTCTCCTAATGTATTCCATGTTACCGCGTATTTAATATCGCCTTCGCCTTTTTGCAATTGCACTTTCATTTGCGGATTGAGCGGGCCCATGCTAAACTCATCGAATATCTCTGTTGTTACACCCTGCCTGATATCACTTTGGCTTCTGCCGTCCTGTATAAGCGCTTCTTCCGAATGCCCCATCATGTTGATAAAACCCGGTGCAACAGCCTTGCCGCTGGCATCTACCTCATTTTTTGCATGTGCATTTTTGAGATCACCTATAAAGGCAGTTGTATCCGAATTGATGCCAATATCACCTTTATAGGGTTCGCCTCCGTTACCATCATATATCATCCCGTTACGGATGATAGTATCATATTGTGTTGATTGATTGCAGGCAAAACAAAAAATTACCAGGGCTGAAACAAGGAGGTATCTCATAAACTAAATTTTAGAAGAGTAGAATAAGTTACAATATTAGGATTAATAGTTATTACGTGCCTGATTTTACGCCGTCATTCAACTAAAGTTGATCACTGCTCCTCATGAAAAAATTTCTTCCGATAAAGGATCAATAAAAATTATTTTTTCCGCAGGAAAGTTTACAAAAAGAGTTGAACCAATTTCAATACTATCCTGTGCATGCCTTCTTGCTATTATAGTTTGGTCTTTCATGGTTAGATAAACCAATTGCTCATTACCCATATTTTCATAAGCCATAACGCCTAAGCCGACGTTGCACTTACCGGCAATGTTTTGATCAGAGACATTAATGTTTTCAGGACGGATACCGATTTCTAATTCAAGGCCGATTTTGTTTTGAACCAAACCTGGTATTTGAGAACCAAGATGAACTTTTGTACCGTCTGAAACTTCTATCAAGAAGTTATTAGCTTCTTTCCTAAGAATTCCTTTTATGAAATTCATGGTTGGTGACCCGATGAATCCTGCGACAAATCTTTTGTTGGGATTGTTGTACAAATTCATTGGCGTATCTAACTGCATTAAAGTTCCTTTATTCAGAACTGCTATCCTGTTCCCTAATGTCATTGCCTCCGTTTGGTCATGAGTAACATATATCATCGTTGCGTTGATTTCCCTGTGCAATTTCTGCAACTCAATCCTCATCTGGCTTCTGAGTTTGGCATCAAGATTACTCAAAGGTTCATCAAAAAGAAAAACTTTGGGCCGTCGTATAATCGCTCGTCCAATGGCAACCCTTTGTCGCTGACCTCCCGATAATGTTTTTGGTTTGCGATATAATTCATCTTCTATCTCCAGCATTTTTGCAGTTTGCATAACACGTTCTTTAATTTCCTTCTTACTGAAATTCTTAAGCTTTAATCCAAAAGCCATGTTATCATACACCGTCATGTGAGGGTACAAAGCATAATTTTGAAAAACCATTGCAATGTCACGATCACGTGGACTTAAGTCATTCATTCGTCTACCGTCGATCGTTAGTAGAACCTTCACTTATTTCTTCGAGACCAGCAATCATTCGCAATAAAGTTGATTTTCCACAACCGGATGGTCCAACTATCACCATGAATTCTTTGTCTTTTACAGTAAAGGAAATATCATCAACGGCTTTCTTTCTGCCTCGTTCTTTATCTACATCGTCGTATACTTTGGAGATATTTTGTAAAGTAACTTCTGCCATAGTTTGTTATTTAGAAAATGCTGTTGAAAAATAATTTTTCGAAATTCTTGTGATGCGGCATGCCAGATCCAGTTCGCCGGACGCAATTATATAATCTTCATTATGCGTTGCGATTCCTGTTGTAAAAACGACATCATTGAGATATACCTGGTCACTGATGTTCTTTGTAAGTTCCGGGTTTGCTTCGAGTAACGGAGCGTGTTATCTTCAAGATGTAAAATTTTTGAAGGATCATCTTTATCAAGAAGCGCCCAAAAGGTCCTGTAGATTCCCACATCGGTTTTATTTTCCACGCCATGATAGAGCATCAGCCATCCGTCATCGGTAAGTATAGGAGGAGTTCCACCGCCGATTTTTACATTTGAAATTGATGATCGCCTTGCCCGCAAAAATGCTCTGTCACAAGGTTTCCAATGTAAAAGGTCGGGCGATGTTGCCATGTGCACCGCTGCACCTGGGTGATATAAAGATGAAGGAGAGCTGGAGAAATAACATTCGCCCATAGGCCTTGTTAGTGCATAATATTTGTTATTGATTTGTCCTTCAAATAGCAACATATCTTTATTCTGGTGGTCGAGTACTACACCAAGCGATGTATAATTTAATCCGTCATCTGAAACATACAACATCGTGGAATGTCGTTCTGAACTTACGCAACAAACCGTCATGTAATAACGGCCATCAATAAACGAAATCCTGGGGTCTTCAATTCCATATTCCTGGCTGGTAAATTGGGGAGAAATTATTTTGTCATAATGAATGGTATTTATTGCTGATCCATCCGTGTTCAACTCCACGGGCAAAAGCCATGATAAGGACGTAAGCGCATAAACAGGAAATCCATAAGCATTTATTTTAAACTTCCTCGGGTCGTTCATGGTTACATCTGAAAGTGACCATGCATCAGTAGTGTAAACATTTTCTTCAGCCCATCTTATACAGTACGCGTCGTCATTGAGTACCGGTTTTTTTAATGCTTCTGCAACTCTTACCATTAGCAGTAAATTGCCATTGAGTAAACGGCAAAGCCCGGGGTTAAAGGCGCCCAGCACATAGGTAGTACCTTCATTCAATCCTTTTCTCAAAGGAGATTGAGACAGATCAACATCACCCGGTGAAAAAATTAAACGATCCGATTTGATAAAATTGTTATCCATTTATTCAGCTTTGTCTGCAAGGACACTGCTTTAGTTTTTACTATTGTCTACTTTTTGTATTTATCCAAAGCAGCTTTTACTGCGGGATAACTTTCTACTCTTTCCATTGTTAATAATGCCTCAATCGTCGATTCTGCGCCCGCATTAATATTTATACCGGTTGATGATAAACCATCATAACCGCGACCGGTGGTTATATCATACATATTTTGATTAATGTCATTAGCTCCCAGAAACCATGCAGCCAAATGTCCGGCCATATCAGCATATTTGGCTAAACCTGTTACTTTGTATGCTTCAATTGCCGCGAAAACCATGGGCCTTATTCCGTAAGCAATCTGGTCGTAACTTAACTCGCTGCTCAGTTGTATGCCGGTTCCGTTATTTGCCACAACAAACGAAGCCCTTAATCCATTTTGCAATAGCCAGGGATAAAAATTATCTACCTCCAAAAGTGCTGCTGAAGTATAAGACTGGTCATTTAAAAAGATGCCAGCCTTTAAAAGCGAATATGCCTGATCGTTACCGTACGCATGCCACGTATTTTCCCAGCTAAGAAAAGCTCCATAAGGAATATGTGTTGCATCTCCCTGTTGCATAAGCGCAATGCCATCAGCCAGTTTTTTCACATAAGCTGTCATTATTGTATCATTGGTACTGGTGCAATACGGTATCAAACCGAGAATCAGCAGCGCTGACTGGTCGGTACCGCTTCCTGCAGGCAACCATTGTGGAACCGTTATGCCGCTCACCGTTTTTGTCGTTTGCGGAAGATTAACCAAATCAATTTTTAATGCAGCAACTAATTTGTTCACTGCGTCATCCATTTTTACCGCCAACTGTGCATTCTTTGTTTTAACCAGGGGTGACCCTTCAGTAAGAGCCTGCAATGCACGCCACGACCACCATTCCGGATTATTTATACTCGTAGCGCCATTCGTATTAATTTGATTTCCCGTTGAAAGAAAATTGTAAAAATATCCGTTGGAAGATTGCATCTCTATTATAAAATTTATTAGCTTAAATGTTTTAGACTGGATGGAAGTATCAGTAGAAAATTTGCTGCTTCGCAAATAAACCAGGGCCGCACGTGATACATCATCCACGCAGGTATATCCTTCTCCCGATGCGGGTGTTAAGGTATAATTAGGCGCATCAGCATAAATCCATACACCGGCTGCATTGGTTCCATCTATGAATGTTATGGGTACATACAGGTAATTTAGATGGCTCAAATTAACCAACGATGTGTCTTTAGGCGGAATTACCGGCGTTCCCGAACTCTGCTTTTTACAGGTGACTGCCATGCATATAATCGCAGCGAAGCATAGTAAAAAAAGTATTTTATTTTTCATGGTTATTTATTTTGAAATGAGTTCATTTAAAATGTCATTTAATTCAATTGTTACAAAAGCCGTGGCAGAATCAGAAACCGCGTAGGGAATGATTAATACGTTATGGTGAAGTAATAACCCGCAGGTGTACACGACGTTGGGAACATAACCGTCTCTTTCTTCCTCATCTGCTTCAAGTATTGGTTTGTTTAGTCTTCCTAGAATAAGAGAAGGATCATTTAAATCGAGAAGAATAGCGCTGATAACATAAGTACGCATTGGGCCCACACCATGTGTAAGTAGCAGCCATCCCTTATCAGTCTTTATCGGTGAACCGCAATTACCCAGTTGAACCAATTCCCATGTATATAACGGTTCCATCAAAGTTTGAAATTCATTCCACACATACAGATCATCTGAAAACATGATGTTGATTTTCTCCCCGCCCTGCCTTGAGATCATTACGTATTTGCCATTGACTTTTTCAGGAAACAGTGCCATTCCTTTGTCTGAGATGGCATCACCGTATAATGTTCTTATTTTGAATACATCAAAATCTTTTGTTTCTATCAATTGGGTTTTAATATGATGACCGTTATAGGCGGTATAAGAACCATAATAACAGGAAACACTATCATCTTCAAATTTTACAAAGCGCACATCTTCCATTCCCATGCTCTCCGCTTTTGCATTTGGAAAGATTACTTTCTCATTGATGGGTAAATGCGTTGATGATTCCAATTCATAATTGGTATCCAATATATTTTTGAGCAGTTGAATGGATTCCGCCAGTGAAGGATCTGTTGATATTTTATTTTCATAAATAATCTGTATTGCTTCAGTTGCTGTGAAGGTACCAGGCAAAATATCTAATAGTTGTTTTTTGAATTCAGGGAAGAAAACGGAACGTTTGATGATAAATGATTTTTCATAAGTTGCTTCTTCATTTTTTTTCAGGCTTGTAAAATAATCTGAAGATGCATCAAGTATAATATCGTTCTGTATTGTTAGAATACCCGTTTGAAATACAACTGATGAAATGTGTCCTTCGCCGGTAGCTCTCAAACTCATTATAAATCTTTGTTCGCCTTGCTGTAATCCCGACTGATCGGGATGCGGAACGATGGAAGGATTGAATAAAGCTGCTGCCTGTATGGAATATTCTTTGGTGAAGTAAGCGCCGAGTAATAATTTTTTATTTTCCGAAAATAGTAAAAGATCATTTTTATATTGCTTATTTATCTTGTTGAAATGATTTATAAATATTGATTTAATATCTCGATGACGGCTGGCAAATTCTTTCATTACTTTTTCCAGCAAAGATTCAACTTCATCATTATTTAAATTTTTTACACGCTGAATAATATTCGTGATTCTGCCCTCTCCCGGTAATGATAAAAATTGTGCTATGACAGCCTTTGGAGAAGCATTTAATTTTATGGGACTCTTTGTTACTTTCATTATTTTATCTCTATTATCTTTTATAAACTATCAATATCGGCATCGTACGTCCAACATCGTACATCGCACATTATATTCATCCCTCAATCCTTTAATCCTGTCGAAGCCATGCTTTGTATAAAATGTTTCTGAAAAAATAAAAATGCAATCATAACAGGTAGCGCCAGAACCACTGCTGCCGCTATCTTTACACCCAACTGGCTATCCGCTCTTCCTCCGGTTGCAAATAAGGTAACCAGTTGCGGCATCGTCATTAACTTTTCATTTCTCACAACAATCAGGGGCCATAGAACCTCATTCCATGAACCAATGAAAGAGAGAATAGCAACTGTAACAATTGTTGGTTTTATGTTTGGCCAAAGTATCCGGAATATGATTCCAGTTTCATTACAACCGTCCATGCGTGCTGCGTCTATTAGTGCCTGTGGTAATCCCTGGAAAGCCTGCCTGAACATGAGTATTGCAAATGCACTTACTGCAAATGGAATGATTAAAGCAAAATAAGTATCTACCATTCTTAAATTGATCATCGTAATATAATTAGGAATCAACGTAACCTGGAAGGGGAGAGACATCGTGAAAACGATGATGTAAAAGATCAACTGTTTCCCCCTAAACTGCATTTTAGCTAAAGCATAGCCAACAATTGAACCGGTGATGATTACTAATGAAGTTGTGAAAACCGCTACCAGTAAGCTATTGATAAGAGAACGCCAGATAGGAATTTTCGCTATCATCGATTTAAAGTTTCCCCAGGTCGGATGTGCAGGCCATAGCGTCATGGTGCCTACTTCGTGCGCTGGCGCGAATGAAGCTCCTATCATCCAGATGAAAGGATAAATAAAAGTGAGTGCAGCGAGCGAAAGAGCTATATATAATAAAATAGCCTCACCCCAACCCCTCTCTGAAGGAGAGGGAACTAATTTACCACTTACCATTTTTCTTACTTTTCATTTTAATATTTCTGTATGGTTAATCATCAAACTTCTTTTTCGATAAATTTTTTCTGTAGCACCACGACACTCATGATCATTATAGCATAGAAAAATCCGAGTGTTGCAGAATATCCCATGTTGTAATATTGAAATGCTTGTTTATAAATATAGAGTACTGCAGAAAGAGTAGAATTAAGTGGGCCACCTCCCGTCATGATATAAGGTTCTATAAATAAATTAAAGCCGCCGATGGTTGATAAGATGACTACCATAAAAATAGTTGGATTGATCATCGGCAATGTAATATGATAAAACTGTTGCCAGCGTGTAGCGCCTTCCATCTTTGCTGCTTCATAATATTGTGTGGGAACGGTTTGCAGGCCCACTAAAAAAAGAATAACATATAACCCTACATTTTTCCAGGTAGCCATTGCAGCAATGGAATAAATAGCGATATCAGGATTTATTAACCAACCAACTTTTTTACCTCCTGTTGACATTAGCATCCTGTTGATTAATCCTGAATCATAGCCCAACAATTGTTGCCACAATATAGTAACCACTACACCAGATACAATCACCGGCATAAAAAAAGATGCCCGGAAAAAAGCCGCTGCTTTTATTTTTTGATTTAGCAGGTATGCGAGAAATAAAGAAACCACAAGTTGTAAAGGAATGTGCAGTAATAAAAACTGCAGCGTGTTTACAATGGCTTTCCAGAATAAGCGATCATGAAATAAACGGGAATAATTATTCAGCCCGATGAAATGCATCGGGGCAATAATATTCCACTTGTTGAAAGTGAGAAAAAAACAGAACAACACAGGGAATACAACAAATACTAATTACAAAAAGCAGGTAGGGAGATACCAGCAGATAAGGCAATAGTTTTTTCTTTTGAAAGCGTTTGGCCTCACCCACAACCCCCTCTCCTTTAGAGAGGGGAACTAACTTACCGAGCGGTTTCTGAATTATTTTTGAATCTCTTTTTTTCAAGCTGTTTAATATTTTTGCGCAATTTTTGTTGCCTGTTCGGCCATTCGCAATGACTCCACCGCATTGCTTCCATCTATTATTCTTTTATGATTACGATCTTTAATCCAGTTCCATTGATCAGTAAGCATGCCTGTTAAAAGCTGCTCATATCTTTTTTGCTTGTCTTCAATATTTCCGTATTCAAGTGTTATTTCTTTATCGAAAAATATATCAGTAAATCTTCCCCGGACTTTTTGATTTGCTGTTTGTGTTTTATTATCATGAGTAATAGAGCATTTTCCAACTAATTCTTTTAAAATTTCTAATTGTTCATCTTTTATCAATCCGTGTAATATCATTTTTACAGGAACCCATTCATACAAAGTGATTTCACCATGTTCAAACAGTATTCTCATTTCCTGCCTGTCTAAAACTTTGGGCTGATCAAATCCATGATAAAAATTTACAGCCCCGTCTTTGTACATAACGGTTGCGTGTACACGATCTGTAATTTTTTTATTAGTTCCCGGACGGTGTATTTGCAATGCATTTACAACTTCACCATTACCAAGCCAGCCAGAAAACATATCAAAGAAATGAACGCCATGCTCAATAAATATTCCGCCGCTTTTTGTTTCATCCCAAAACCAATGATTAATGGCAAGATTCTCATCGCTTGCATAGTTTTCAAAAAATCCATGTAAAAAATTCCCAAGTATTTTGTTCTTTACAATTGTGTTAACCACCACGTATAAGGGATTGTAGCGTTGCATAAGATTTACGACATACAATAAATTGTTTGCTGATGCCAACTCATTTAGTTCTTCTGCTTCACTTGTTTTTAGTGCAGCCGGTTTTTCGCAAATAACATGCTTGCCGGCAAGCAGTGCCTGTTTTGATTGTAGATAATGCAGGTAGGGTGGGGTTGCTATATAAACTAAATCTACTTCGTTATTTCCGAGTAAAGAATTTAAATCATCATAAACCTTTGCATTAGTTGTGACGGAGAACTGCAATGCGGCTTCTTGGTTAATATCGGTGATGCCAATTATTTTTACTCCGCTTATTTGTAAAAATGAATTAACTGCAAATAATGCAAAGCCACCTGCTCCAATAACTCCGATATTCAGGGCCTCACCCCCAACCCCTTCTCCGAAGGAGAGGGGAACTACCTTACCAGGAGAACTTTCGGAATTATTTTGATTCTGTTTATTCAATTGGAAAATTTTATAAATAAATTTTATTCAGTCTTCTTTATTAAGCAAAACATTTACCGCTGCTTCTGCATCTGCTATTGCTTTTTCAGGAGTTTTTTTTCCATATACCACGCATGCTTCATATTCCTGTGAAATAATATCCAGCACTTCAACAATCACTTCTGAATTATCATCACCCTTTAAATAAGGTAGTTGTTTTACAAAAGGCATCAATTGAGGATTCGCTTGTAAAAACGAACTATAAAAGGAATCTGTCAATAAATTTTTTCGTCTGGGAAACTGGCCCGTTATTTTTAGAAGTTGCAGGTCGCCTTCTTTATCAATAATCGTTTTAATAAACTCCCATGCTTTTTGAGGCTCTTTGCATGTATTGAATATCACAATATTTTTTGGATCTGCATATGTATAGACCGGCCCTGCATGATCATCAGGAACAATTTCTTCATAATAATCATATTTGAAACCAAGATTTGGAATGCCTTAAGATGAGTGAATTTCCCACGGACCCGTCCATTTTGTTGCGATAGCCTGCGATACAAAAATATCGCTCAGAAGATGCTGCAGATTCTTTTGAAAAATAGTCATTCACTATACAGGCTTTGCAAAAAACGAAAAACACCGATAGCATATTTATTATTGAAAACCGCTTTATTATTTTCAATCAAATGCCCGCCACCTGAAGCAGCAAGATATAATGGATAAAAGTTAAAACGCATCTCATACCAGATTGGTTTTACTGCTGTATAACCAAATCTTTTCATTTACAAAGTTATTGCTGTTATTCCTTTAAAAGTTTGCGCAGCCTGCAGATAAGCGCTGTATGTTTTTGGAAGAGATTGAATTCCGTTTGCAGTAAACAAATTTTTATTGTAAATGGTCATGATAGGATTTACTTTCCAGGGAACCTGGTAGATATGCCCGTCTGATGAAGTGATCTCTTTAATAACAGCGCTATCACATCTCGCATTTATAAAATCAAGAAAGCCGTTTAAAGTATCTAACGGAATCAGCACATGTGCATGCGCATACATTTCAACATTACCCTGCCACATATTGGCGTATATATCAGGTGTTGTTTTTCCAACCACTGCAGCAAGTATTACTTCTTCACTGGATTGTCCTTCCGGTATCGGCTGTATATGAATTGGTGCAGACGGATTATTTCGATTCCACGTGACCGTTAGTGTGTCGCAAAGTTTTATTTCCTGGTTGTTGTTGGAACACCAGAATAGTAAATCTTTATCCTCATTTTTTCCACTCTTGCATGATTGAGTAAGGAAAAATAAAATTAGAATACACCAATATGTTTTAATAGAATTCATTTGAATAAATGGCCAACAATGATTTGAAATATCTTTTGAGAAAGATTTTATTAAAAAACCCCTACAGGTTTTTGAATTTTCTGCAGGGGTTTTCAAAAATTAATTAACCCTAAAATATTAGAGTGTATTTTGATTCGTAAAAATAGATTTCACCTGCGGGCCAGTTAATGCCACATTATAAAACATTACATCATCCAAATCACCTGTCCAGAATCCACCGTAATCAACGAGGAAATTTCCCGTAGCATCGACAGTAAGATATTTACTTGTTGGAAGATCTGAACCGATTGTCAAGTTGATAGTATTATGCAACGGTTATTGGATTACCTGGTACATCGTTGTCCACGTCCTCAATGTGTTAAAGTCACCATTTATATAAAAATTCTTCAAATCCTGGTTTAAAAGTAACCACTAAATGATACCATGTTGGCCCCGGAACTATTGCTACACCTGCATCATCTCTATCATAATATAGTTGTATCACCAGCAGGTTCAATTGCGCTGTACAGTAAAGAAATGGTAAAATTGGCTTGTGTATTGAAATTTCTATCCATTCCAACGATTCAAAGCAACCATGTAACAGTTAGCAGGATTTACTGTTCTCCCGATTGTATCTTGCTTGGCCCAAAGACTTATCGATATTTCTGCAGGATTCAAGAGGCTTTATAAGGAACTTCTATATTTCCACCATGGTCAAAATGATAGGCCATATTTGCACGTCCGAAGCGATCATTTGTAAGAGATGGTGTGCCTGCACCAAAAAATGCATGGCCCGCTGTAACCGTTCCATTATTACCACTCCCTGAAGAATCATTGGCATTACCATTCATTTTCCAGTATCCGATAAGATTGGCAGCGGCAATTTCTTTAATGAGATGTGATCTGTAAGTTGCTATAGCTGCATTCAACTGTGCTACTGTATTATTAACTGTCGTTTGGGTAGCATTAGCATCTGCTAAAACTGTTTTTGATGAATTTAATGCTGAAGTTAATGGGGCTTTTGAGCCAACTTCGTATTCTCCAGGCTTTGTCCCTTCCACTGTATTATCGTTGAGGAATTGGGCAGTATCAACTGATTTTTGTAATGCAGCCTTATCTACCGGAACTGTAGTTGTAGAACTTTTGCTACAAGAAATAGCTGCAATAATTAAAACTAAACACCATACAAGTGGATGTTTAATAATTTTGAATTTAAGAACGGATGATTTCATAATTTTAAAATTTAAATTGTTTAATAATGTTTATAAAAGAAGTAATTAATACAAAGCCTTATTTCTATCCCTTTCAATTTGGGGAATAGGAAAATGTTTATTGATATCGTAATTAAAATTTGGTTTATCACTTAGTGCCTGCGTTGCGTATTCTTTACCCCAGCGTATTATGTCGAAGTAACGATGAAATTCAAATCCCAATTCTACACGTCTTTCATGTTGTATTGCTTTGCGGACATCCAATTGGCTAAGGGATGTTATGTCAGGCAACAAGCCGGCAGGAATATTTGGATAACCTGACAAAGTAGAATCGTACAGGTAACTTTCCCTGGCTCTTTTTCTTACCCGGTTAAGAGGCGCTAATGCATCCGCAGTATGTCCCGATTCATTCAAAGCTTCGGCATACCATAACAAAACATCCGCATAACGGATAGCTATGTAATTAAGATTACCATCGCTTTTGTTAGCAACTTCAGCAAGCGATTGTTGGTGCTTCCGGGTAAGATAACCTGTGCTCGCTGACCATGCTTTATCAAATATTCTATTATTAAACCAGGGCATAGAATCGCGGCCCACCGTATAATCCAGGCGTGGATCATCAATGCCTCCGGCAGTCTTTTCAAACTCGTCTACAAAGTTTTGAGTGGGTGCATTAAAGTAATATCCGCCATCAATCTGCGGAGCAAAGTATTGATTTAATTCACTGCCTAACTTTGGATCCTGGCCGGTTAAATGCTGTACAGCAAAAACGGATTCTATATTATTTTTAAAATACTGGTTAAAGTTTTCGGTATAAACGGGCATTAAATTATACACATTGCTATTAATAACTTTTGCAGCCGAAGTTGCTGATTGATCCCATTTGCTTTCAAATAAATATGCTTTTGCAAGCAGGGCGTTAGCCGCGCCAGATGTAGCCCGGCCAACGTTTGCTCCGGTATAAATTTCGGGAAGTTTTCCTGCTGCATCTGTAAGATCGGGTTCTATAACGGTTTCGAATACCTGCTGTTCAGTTGATTGAGCAATCTGTAACTGGTCAGGATCCAAAGGCACTAAAACAATGGGAACATCTCCGAAGATATTTACCAGTTCAAAGTAATAATATGCACGCAAAAATTTTGCTTCACCCAGAATTTGTAATTGGAGGTTCTTATCCATTTGTATTGCCGGAACTTTATCCAAAACAAGATTGCAGCGGGTAATACCATCATATAACAACGCCCATATACTTGCCAGGTTGCCATTGGTGGAATTGACATTAAAATCGTCAATAAATCCTATATCTGCCTGGTCTCCGGGATTACCACCTTTTGCCGCATCATCTGATGCTACATCTCCAAATACCCACAACCTGTTGTTATTGGAAGTTGTAAAGGCAAGCGGCTCATAGGCTGCATTGATTGCCGATAAAGCTTGCGCCTGCGTAGTATAAAATTCGCTTTCAGGATATTGCCCAACGGGTTCTTTCGTAATAAATTTTTTGCATCCGGATATCCAAAAGAAAAACAACAGAAGTAATAGCCTCACTCCAATCACTCTCCAAAAGGATAGGCACGTGAGTATCTTTTCATATAGGTATTTGATAATATTTTTTTTCATACAATTGTTTTAATTAGCTTCTTTCGATAAGCTCAGGACGACAGAAGAATCGTTATCTGTTTAAAAATTTAAATTTAATCCAACGATATAACTCCGGGCGCTTGGGTATGTTCCCCAATCAATTCCGGCACCTACATCTCCCCCATAAGTATCTCTTTTTACATTATCGCTAATGGTCATTTCAGGATCAAGACCGGTAAATTTTGTCAATGTCCATAAATTTTGTCCTGTTACATAAACCCTCAAACTTTTTGCATGAAGCTTGTTGGTTATTTTTTCGGGAATAGTATAACCCAACTGGACATTTTTCAATCGCACATAAGAGCCATCTTCCAGAAAACGACTCGAAGGATATTTGTTATTGGAAGCGCCACTGAAAGAAACTCTTGGCATAGTATTGCTGGTTCCTTCTCCTGTCCAGTGTTCATCATATACTCTTTGTGTAACATTGAAGGCACGATAAAAGCCTTCAATATCCATATTTACCTGCGAATAAATCTTATTACCATTTTGTCCCTGGAAGAATGCAGAGAAGTCGAAATTTTTGTATTCCAGGTTAGCTGTTGCACCAAAAGTATATTTTGGAATGGCGCTTCCAAGGAAGGTCCGGTCGTTTTCATCAATAACCCCATCACCATTTTGATCTTTGAATTTTACATCGCCGGGCTGAATATTTTTACCCTGGTAAGCGCTTGCAAATATGTCAGCAGCATTCTGGAAAATGCCTTCCTGTTCGTATAAATAAAATGAACCGATCGGATGACCTACCGTGGTTAGGGTTGCATTGTAGTTATTATCAATTCTTCCGCCAGCAATTGGTTGGCCGTTACTTAACGAAAGAACTTTATTTGCAATGGTTGAAAAATTAATCCCAACATCATACTTCAGTTTATGATCATTATTTTTAAAATTCAAATCCACTTCAAACCCCTGATTTTGCACTTTGCCTGCATTTAAATATGGAGGTTTGGCACTGCCTCCGATTAAAGGAAGCGGCACAGGAATCAACATGTTCGAAGTAGTTTTGATAAAATAATCAACTGTCAGATTTAATTTATCCTGCCATATACCTACATCAATACCGGCATCCGCCTGTGTAGATGATTCCCATTTTACTTTTGGATTACCACGGGTGGAAATAGTTGATCCCGGATTGCTGGCAGGTGTTACTCCGAATGGATAATTATAAAGATTTCCTATAAGGGAAACGTAACCATAGTCAGGTATTTCCTGGTTGCCCAATTGTCCGTAGCTGGCTCTTACTTTTAATTTAGAAATTGCATGTAAATGATCCTGCACCCATTTTTCATTTTGTGCATTCCATCCCGCCGAACCGGAGAAGAAAGTGCCGTACTGGTTATCCGGTCCAAATCGTGAAGACCCATCGCGGCGTACATTTGCAGATAATAAGTACAAATTATTGTACGAGTAATTTACATTTCCGAACAGTGAAAAAAGTGCCGATTCACTTTGACTTTCAGTAGCCCCGGTAGATCCTATCACTCCGCTTCCATTACCAATGAATCTGAAATTGGGAGTTTGATTTGCAAAATCGCGGTCTGTTCCCTGGTGAAAATTATTTTTGTTACTGATAGCTTCTGTGCCCGCAAGCACGGATATATTATGTACATCTCTGAATGTTTTAGAATAGCTAAGTGTATTATTCCAGATGATGTTCATATTAGTTGAACTGCCCACCGTTAGCCTGCTTGGATTATTGATACGATTATTAGTTCCATAATTTTCATCAAAGCGTTTATCATCTGTTATAATTGCGTCAAGCCCTATATCTGATTTAAATTTTAATCGTTTTAAAATTTTATATTCCGCATACAGGTTGGAAAATACGCGGTATTCAATTTCTTTGTTATCAGTTTTTGCTGCCAAAGCAACCGGATTATAACCATCACCAAAGAAAGCAGGATAAGCAGGAAGATCAGAATAAATACCAGTGCTGTCATACACAGGTATAGGGGGTGTACGAAATAATGCATAACGTACAACACTTCCACCATTACCACCATAACCATCTCCGGAACTGCCTATTGAATTTTTTTTGGAATAAGAAATATTAATGTTGTTAGCAATACTTAATTTATCAGTAAGGTCAATATTTAATTTCGACAATAATGAATAGCGCTCATAATAAGAATTGATAATAATACCATCCTGTTTAAAATAATTTCCCGAAATGTAATAAAGCGTTTTTTCGTTTCCGCCTCTTACTGATAATTGATGATTTTGAATTGCACCATTTTGAAAAATGGCTTTTAACCAATCAGTATTTGCTGTTGCTAAACCATCGGGAATTTTAGGCCTTATTAATGCAGGATTGGTAATCCCGGCATTATCGTTATCAGCTGCCTCATTGTATAGTTGAACATACTCTGCAGTATTTGCCATCTTTGGAAGGTCACCATGAGTTTGAACACCGCCATATCCTGAATAATTAAATTGAGGCTTTCCCTTTTTGCCACCTTTTGTTGTGATGAGGACAACGCCGTTTGCTGCACGTGAACCATAGATGGCTGCCGAAGACGCATCTTTTAAAACAACGATAGATTCAATATCATTAGAAGAAAGAAAATTGATACCATCCTTGGTTGGTATTCCATCTACTATAAAAAGCGGATTGTTATCATTGATAGTTCCAACGCCTCTTATTCTTACTACAACGCCATCACCAGGCTGGCCGGTATTTTGAGTGATTCTTACCCCGGGAACTTTTCCCTGCAAAGCCTGATCCACACTGAGGCTTGGTAACTTGGAAATGCCTCCGACATCAACAACAGACACGGCACCGGAAAGATCACCGCGTCTGCGGGTTTGATATCCTACCACAACCACCTCATTTAATTCCTTGTTGGCAGCTACCATTGTTATACTTAAAAATGCCTGCCTGTTTATAGGTACCTCCTGCGTTTTATAGCTAACATTACTAAAAATCAATATCCCATTATCGGGAACCTCTATTGAAAATTTTCCTTGTGCATCTGTTTGCACGGCAACCCGGCTACCTTTTACAGATACCGTAACACCTTCCAGCGGACTGCCGGATATATCAGTCACCACACCATTAATGGGTGTTGCCGTTATTTCAAGCGCAACAGTTTTAATACCCGCAGCTTCCTGGTTAACGAGGATGATGTTTTGTTTTTCTGTAAAGTGAAGGCCTGTTTGCTTTGAAATATCATTAAGAACTTCCTTTAAAAGTTGCTGTCCCTTTGCAAGTTTTATTTCTTTTGAAATGTTTATATCATTTTCATCATATACAAAAGAGAACGAAGTTTGATTTTCAACCAACTTAAATATTTCTCCAATTGTAGCTTTCGCATTATTTACAATTACATATACATCATTGAAAGCATCAACACGCGGATCATAGGCTTTTGTAGAAAAAGTTGTGAATACAACAATAAAAATTGCAGACGCTATTTTTATAAGAACAGGAAACCTGTGCATTGTGCTCATATCAAGTATTTTAAATTTTATCCTCTTCTTTATTTAATTACAATCGTATCGCCTTTAATTACAAAGGATAATTTTTTAACGAGACAAATATTTTCAACGATATCTATTGCTGTCGAATTTTTAAATTCTCCCGTAAAACGCCAGTTCTTCGCCGGACTCTCATTAATGAGCGTTATTCCAAAAGCGTTTTTAACCTGTGCGGCTATTTCATCAAAATTATTTTTGCTGAAAGAAAGATGATGCTCTGTTGCAATAAGGTTTTTATACAGGTGTTTATTTTTTCTTACATATACGGCTCTTTCATTGGGCGCTAATAAAACAGATTGTTCTGTTTCCATTTTATCATTCATGATCTCGACATTTAATTTGCCAGTTAATAGTTCTACAACAATGGCAGAATCGCCGGAACTCTTCATATTAAATACAGTTCCCAAAACAGTGGCAACAATATTTTCATCATGTACTTTAAATGGATGATCAATATTTCTTTTTACGCTAAATTGTGCATTACCATGCAGGTAAACGATCCGTTCTTTATCTTTAAAATACAGCGGATATTGCAGGTAACTGCCCGGCTCAAGTGATACAACCGTACTGTCACTTAACGTTAGTATTAGTGGCAAAGTGCTGTTGTTAATCGTCTGAGTTAATTTTTCGGAACTATTTTTTGCAGACCGAAATAACCAATATCCTCCGGCAATAACTATTAATAAAAGTGGTACTAGAAATTGAAAGACTCTTTTTCTTCTTTGATAAGATTTAAAAAATTTATTGCCACCAGATAATTGAACAAGCGAATCATGCAGGAGTTTTTCTGTCAATTGCGGAAACAATTTTTTTTAATTCTTCCCGGTACTCTTTTTCAGAAATAGCAAACGATAATTCACTAATTACTTGTTCTGCTTTTTTAACTAATAACTTCTTTTCAGGATTATTCAATAGCCATTTTTCCCATGATAGCTGGTCAACAATATTCGACTTAACATGATAGTTTATAAAAGTTTCGTCTGAGATAAAATCTTCCAGGTCGTAATTTTCACGTGTCAATTCGTCCATATAACTTATAATATTACTTCTTTAACTTTTCCGGTACTTAATTAACTTTATTTCCAACCGTCTAATAGTATAGTGCACGGGACTGCACATTTTTACCTGTTTTTTTCAAACTATTTTTAAATGAGTTACACGAATTACTGTAATTGCATTGGGGTACGGAGGTTATTAAACACGTATAAATTGTTTCTGTCTTAATAAAAATTTTATAGGAGAATCGGCATAGCTTCCCGTAAACGGGTTATAGCCAGGTGAATGATGTTATAAATACTGCGGGTGGTTAGTGACGTTTTTGCGGAGATTTGTGCATAGCTGAGATTTTCAAAGAATTTTAATCTTATAATTTCCAATTGCTTTTTTGTAAGCGTTTCAAGCGCCAGCTTTAGTTGTTCTTTCTTTTCTTCTGTTGTTTGAAAAGCGATTAACAATTCCTCATAAGAGAATTCTTCACTCTGACTGCCTTCCACCGAATGCTGATAAGTCCTGTCTTTAGAAAGCCTTAATTGTTTGCGACTGATTTTTCTTCTGAGCCATGTAAAAAGATAGGATTGAATATTTTCAACATCTTTATTTAATGTTGATCTGGTGTTCCAGATATCCAGGAAAAGTTCCTGGAGGCAATCTTTAGTTAATTCGCGATCTGCCGATAAACTGAACCCATAGCAAAAAAGAGCACGATAGTACTTGTGATAAAATAAAAGAAAAGCTTCCTTATCACCGCTAATGATATTGCACCAATAATTGATTTCCATTAATAGCAATCATATAATTTCCTGAGGGATAAAATAAAACAAGAGGGAATTACTTAACAAATATAAGCTAAAATTGTTGTTGTAACCAGACTCATATTGCAATCTTTACTACCGGTCAAAGCCTATTGTATAAAAGGGAATTTTTAAGTGAATGTTAAATGGAGTGGAGCATAAAATAAAATACATCCAGTTAGGAATAAAGTAAGAAAGTGTAAAATTTTGAAACCCTTGATTTTGCCGGATTTCTTAAATTCACTTAATTGTAAATGAATAATTCCAGCGGAGACTAAGGGATTCGAACCCTTGATACAGTTTCCCGTATACACACTTTCCAGGCGTGCTCCTTCAACCACTCGGACAAGTCTCCATTATTATAACTTCATAAAAAAGGATGGCAAATGTACATCATTCCAACACTTTTTCCATTTGCATGCTACGGGAACCTTTGATTAATATTTGTGCATTTTCAAGATGCTGATTTTGTAACCAATCTTTTACCTGTAAAGCAGAATCATATTTAATATACTTATGATTAAGTGTATTAAAATTTTTTCCTACAAGCACAACGTCCTGCCAAATATATTTATCAATAAGTGAAATCAATTCTGCATGTTCCTTCTCACTCTCTGTTCCCAGTTCCATCATGGCACCAAGCAAAAGAATTTTTTTGTTTCCTTTCATTGTTGCGAAATTTTCAATAGCTGCTTTCATACTGCCAGGATTGGCATTATAGGCATCTAAAATAATAGTGTTACTATTTTGATGAATTAGCTGAGAACGACTGTTAGATGGTATGTAATTTTCAATGGCAGATTTTATTTTTTTATCCTCAACGTCAAAATATCTGCCAATAGAAACCGCGGCCATTATATTTGAAAAATTATATGCTCCGGCCAGTTTCGATTTTATGTCCATAGAAATAGAACCTGAAATTTGTATTTCAGCAAAAGGATCGCATTTAATTATTTTACCCTGAAGATCTTTTCCGGAAACACCATAAAATATTTTCTTATTTAAATAATTACTTAGCTCAACAACAGCAACATCATCTGAGTTTATAAAAGCGGTACCATCGATATCCCGCAGGTAATTAAAGAGTTCGCCTTTACCTTTTTTTACATTTTCCACGCCGCCGAAACCTTCAAGATGCGCCTTACCAATGTTGGTTATTAAACCATGTGTTGGCATTGCATATTCGCAATAGCCAGCTATTTCTTTCAAATGATTTGCTCCCATTTCAACAATAGCAATTTCTGCCTCCGGCTTAATTTTTAAGATAGTAAGCGGAATTCCAATATGGTTATTTAGGTTTCCCGTAGTTGTGTAAGTTTTATATTTCGCTGAAAGCACTTCATGAGCAAGTTCTTTAGTAGTAGTTTTTCCATTGCTTCCTGTAATAGCGATAAAGGGAATATTAAATTGTTGCCTGTGAAATTTTGCAAGCTGTTGTAAAGTTTCAAGCGTATCATTTGTTTGAATAACACGGTCATGGTTAAACGAAATTTCCTCATCTGTAAATACATAGGCTGCTCCTTTTTTGAGAGCTTCTTCTGCAAAAAGATTTCCATTATAATTGGGACCTTTTAATGCAAAGAATAAATCGTCCTTTTCTAATTTCCTTGTATCAGTTTGAATGGAAGGATATTGCCGGTATATTTTATAAATGTTTTCAATCTGCATTTTACAAATTTAAAGCGTACTTTTTGTTGCTAAAATAAAAAAACCTCTCATTTCACAATAAGAGGTTTCAATTTATTGAAAAGAATTTATCAGGCTTTTTTCTTTTTATTTTGTTTGCGGCTTCCAAAGATATTTCCTTCTTTGAATCCATTACCCTCAGGGCTTCCAAGCCTTGTCATCGCACAACGGAATCCAACAGTGCTGCTTGCCTGATCTTCCTCCATATAACGTCTTGCGCCCGGTGATAACCAATAAGGCATGTCATTCCAGCTTCCACCTTTAATAACGCGTGATTTATCGCTTATTAAAGATGATATACCATATCCATACGTAACGCTCGAGATTGAGTCACCATCGAGGTAATTGATCACATCACCTTTTTGATAGTTGCGACGGCTAACGGCTTCAGAATCGGTAACAACAACTCTCTTCAGGCGGCCCATCGTATCTCTTTCATATTCGCCCTGGGCATCTTTATAAAATTTGCTGAATTTATTTCCACGATACGGGTTTACATCATCTTCATCAAGTGATGTTAGCGGACGATACACATCAGCTACCCATTCGCTTACATTACCACTCATATTATATAATCCATATCCATTTGGGTAAAAAGACTTTATCGGACCAGGTATAGCAGCACGGTCATTAAGACCGCCGGCAACACCCATCACATCACCATTACCTCTTTTGAAGTTGGCTAAAAATTGTCCCTGCCAGCTTCCACGACGATTATCACGTAAACCATTTACATTTTTGCTCCAGGAATAAACCTGCTGATTTGAAAGGACCTCTTCACCATGATTTTTTTCCTTGGTACGTGGATGAGGGTTTTCTGCAATAATACCATAAGCTGCATATTCCCATTCTGCTTCAGTCGGCAAGCGATATCCGGGTAATAAAAGGCCATCTTCGAAAGTAATTACCTTCCTTGTTTTTCCACCAACATCTTTAAGGTCACTTTTTTTAGGAGCAGTTTTATTATTAATCAGATCGGGGTTCATTAAATAAGTATCTGTATTAAATGTTTGATCACCCTGGCCACCTTTCATTTCTGATAAGGGTGCTTTTTTATTTAAATAGCCTTTATCAATTAGTATTTTTTCATTTACCCTGTCACTTCTCCAGATACAGAAATCATGCGCCTGTTCCCATGTTACACCTACTACAGGATAATAATTGTAAGCCGGATAACGGAAGTAATAATCTACATAAGGCTCATTATAGGCCAGTTCACTTCTCCAAACTAAAGTGTCAGGTAAGGCCATTCTCATTATGGCCGTATCATTATCAAATGTATTACCAAGCCAATAAAGATATTCGCGGTAATGAACATTGGCAACTTCCGTTTCATCTATATAAAATGAGTTGACACTTACACGACGGGGTATGTTATTCCAGTCGCCCATTACATCTTCTTCTTTGGCACCCATAACAAACGTGCCACCCTGTATAAAAACAAGGCCTGGGCCAGTTTTCTGTTCTTTCGCTTTAAGTACATGGAAATTACCATAGTTCTTATCATCATAATTCCATCCTGTTACTGAGGATTTATCTTTCTTCTTATGACAAGACATAAAAGTAAAAGACGAGGCCAGGATAATAAGACATAAATTTCCGGCAGATATTGATTTTTGCATGTGCATTCGTTTACAGATTATTTAACGAAAGGTTTTCTCTATTATTGTATTAGGGCATCAATTTGTAAATGCGAATATAAATACTTTATTTGATTTTATTTTGAATACAGAACAAATCTAAAATGTACAAAAACTTTTTGCAAACCATTCACAAATAAAGTATAGCGCCATCTCTAAATTGTATTTACCCTAAGAATTATTTTTTGTAGAAATGTAAATTTTTTTTGTTGGTTTAATGAGTAAATGGCGGCTTATTCGAGCAATAAATATACAATAAAATCGTTCAGGTATCATTAAAAAACTATAAATATTTTTTTAAAGAATTCCTAAATCCCTTTTTCAAAATAAGTATTGTTGCTTTAATACAGTTTATATTTTAATTGGCCGTTTCAATAAAAAATTTATTTTTACAAAACCCAAAAATAATTCCTATAAAGTTTAGCTCTACCTAACTAAGCAAAATTTACACATGAAACAAGCAACTTTGAGGCTAACGGCATTAGTGATGCTGATTGGAAGTGCGTTTGTCGTTAAAGCACAAAGCAGTACAAATTCAATTAATGTTGTTACAACAGCAGTACCTTTTTTAAGAATTTCACCAGATGCCCGCTCTGGTGGTATGGGAGATGTAGGCGTGTCTACTATACCAGACGCAAATTCGTGTTTCTGGAACCAGGCAAAATATCCATTTGCTGTAAGTAAATCTCAAATTTCAGCTACCTATACTCCCTGGCTAAAAGGGCTGGATCTAAATGATGTGTACCTTGCTGCACTTTCAGGATATTATAAATTAGATGAGAAGCAAGTTATTTCAACATCTTTACGTTATTTCAGTCTTGGAAACATACAATTCACCGATAACTTAGGTAATAATCTTCAAACTTACAGGCCCCGCGAATTTGCATTTGATGCAGGCTATTCCACTAAGCTTTCTGATAACCTGGGATTAGGTATTGCACTTAGGTATATTAATTCAAATTTAGCAAGTGGGCAATCTGCAAGTGGCTCTACTTATAAAACAGGAAGTGCTGTGGCAGCGGATCTTTCATTATTTCATGATGGAACAGTAAACAGCAGTAATGGAGCCGGATTTAACTGGGGAATATCGCTTACCAATCTTGGTACGAAAATATCTTATACTAATGATGCGTCGGAGAAAGATTTTATTCCGGCTAATATGGGTTTAGGAATTGCCTATGTGAAACCTATTGATGAAAGCAACAAGGTTAGTTTCGGATTAGATGTTAATAAACTTATGGTTCCAACCCCTCCTCTTGCCGGCGACTCTGCAGGCCTTGCAGATTATCATAACCAAGGCGTAGTAAGCAGTTGGTTTAGTTCATTTTCGGATGCGCCAGGTGGATTTAGCGAAGAGTTGCAGGAATTCCAGATATCTGTTGGTGCTGAATATTCATATAATAATCAATTCTCGTTCAGAACAGGGTATTTTTATGAAAACCCTAATAAAGGAAATCGCCAATATTTTACAGTTGGTGCCGGTTTAAATTATAATATGCTTGGTTTTAATTTTTCGTACCTGATACCTTCCGGAAGTGGAGTTAACAGGAATCCATTATCAAATACAATTCGGTTTAGTATTATTTTTAATCTTGATAAAGAAACTGCAGTAGGCACTACACAACAATAATTTAAGTATTAATAAAAGAATTTATTGACGCCTCAGCATATGAGGCGTTTTTATTTTAAAAATTTAATATACAACAAGACTACTTGAAAAATTATCTCTATTGATTAATATATATTTGATAAGAAATTGGAACAATAGAAGTCAGCAGCAGCTAAGCAATAATAAATAATTTAATAAATGTCATTTAGAATAGGTTTTGGAATTGACTTTCACCAATTGGTATCCGGAAGAGATTTATGGATTGGCGGAGTAAAACTGCTTCACATAAAAGGTGCACTCGGCCACAGCGATGCTGACGTATTACTTCATGCTATTTGCGATGCATTGCTTGGCGCTGCATGCCTTGGTGACATTGGGGTTCATTTTCCGGATACGTCAGATGATTTTAAAAATATAGATAGTAAAATACTTTTGCAAAAAACGTTAATGCTTATTGGTGAAGCTGGCTATAAAATCGAAAACATTGATTCAACTGTTTGCCTTGAACAGCCTAAAATAAAACAATACATTCCCGAAATGCAGCATGTTATTGCAACAATTCTTTCATTGAATGATAATGCAGTTTCTATAAAAGCAACAACATCAGAAAAAATGGGATTTGTTGGCAGGGAAGAAGGAGTTGCAGCTTACGCAACAGCTTTACTTATTTCAATTAATAATTAATGCAACTTTATTTTTTTACACCGGTGCATCCTTATCTTTGTCTCAATGCATGAAGTGGTAATAAAAATCATAAATACATCCGGAAATAATTTGCCTGAATACGCAACTGAAGGATCGGCAGGTATGGATATAAGGGCTTACGTGCAAAATCCTGTTACGCTGCAACCTTTGGAAAGGGCTATGATTTCTACAGGAATTTTTTTGGAAATACCTCCTGGCTATGAAGCTCAAATGAGGCCCAGGAGCGGCCTTGCTTATAAACAAGGAATCACTTGTTTAAATTCGCCGGGAACTATTGACAGCGACTACCGCGGAGAATTAAAAGTTATCCTTATCAATTTATCGTCCCGGGAACAAACAATAAATAATGGTGAGCGTATAGCCCAGATCGTTATATCGAAAGTTGAAAGGGCGTTGCTGCAGCAGGTGGAACAATTAGAAATATCTTTAAGAGGTGAAGGAGGTTTTGGCCATACGGGCAAAGTTTGATTTTTTAAATGTAAAGCAGGATAATGAAATATTTTATTACGGTTGTTTTTGGTATTACTTTACTGTATTCAATGAGCAGTTGCAGATCAACAAAAAAATTGCAAACTGCTGTTAGCAGAAAAGATACATTGGTAACAAAAGCTCCCGCTCCTGCAACTAACGATTCACTGAAAGAAGTTTCTGATATTTTAAAATCGCTTAACAAAAACAGGATAAATTTTAAAACTTTTTCTGCCAAAATAAAAGTTGATTATGAAGATTACAGAGGAAAGCAACCAGACTTTAATGCTTTCGTCAGGCTATATAAAGACAGTGTTTTGTGGGTTTCCATTAATGCAACATTTCTTAGTATTGAAGCTTTTAGAATTCTTATAACTAAAGATTCTATCATCATTTTAAATAAACTGAATAAACAAGTTGAATACCATACCTTCAATTACATTGAAAACATTGCACATATTCCATTAAATTTTTCTACGCTTCAGGATATAATTATCGGTAACCCGGTTTATGTGGGCGATAGCATTGTATCTTATAGAAAAACAGAAAATCATATTTTGTTGGGAACAGTAAGTGAGTTTTATAAAAATCTCCTGACGATATCTGCAGATAATAATTTAGTTGAAAAAAGTAAACTGGATGATATTAGTGTTGGACAAAACCGGACAGCCGATCTTAGCTATGGCGATTATGAAAAAAATGATGGTTTTTATTTTGCTACCAATCGCGAAATTTCGGTTGCAGAAAAAACAAAAGTTGATATTAATCTCAATTACAAGCAATATGATTTTAACAAGGAATTATCGTTCCCTTTCGGAATCCCCAAAAATTATAAAACAAAATAAACGTTACTTTTAATTATTTATATCTCTACTGTAAATTCATAGCTGTCTGCGTATATAACTACATATTTTTTTAATAAAACATTCTCTGCATGCAAAAGACAATTGTAATAGCAATAACTTTTCTTTTATTTCTTTTTAAGGCAACTGCGCAGCAAACTGACGATAAAGATGCCTTGCAGCAACAGCGTGAGCAACTTAAAAAAGAAATTGATGAAACTGAGAAAGCGCTTAATGAAACAAGGAAAACTGCTAAAGTAAATATGGGCCAGCTATCTCTTATTAATAAAAAGATGGATCTGCAGGGAAATGTTATCGATAATATCAGCAGCGAGATTAAAAATTTAGACAATAATATATACCTCTCTCAGAAAGAGGTCAATAAAATGTCCCGGATTTTAGACACACTAAAAGAGGAGTATGCCAATAGTATGGTATATGCCTATAAAAATAGAAGTAACTATGATTTTTTGAATTTTATTTTTTCAGCATCGAGTTTTAATGATGCTATAAAAAGAATTGCTTATTTGAAATCTTACAGAAGTTATCGTGAAATGCAGGCGGAAAATATTTTGAGAACGCAGGACATGCTGGCAGATCGCATCAAAGTTCTATCCGGAACTAAAGTAAGAAAGAATGTAGTATTGCAGGAACAGGATAAAGCAATGACCCAACTTGAAAAACAACAAGAAGAAAAAAAGGTTATTGTTGATAAATTAAAAAGCCAGCAAAAAGAATTAACTGGCACAGGTTAATGCGAAAAAAAAACAGGATGCCAAACTGAAGAATATGATAACGGCCATGATTAGACGAGAAGTTGAAATTGCAAGAAATGAAGCTGCAAAAAAAGAAAAGGCAAGGTTGGCAGAATTGAAAAAAAATAATACGGATACAAAAAATACAACGTCCAATACGAATATAAAAACTGTTAATCCTCCTGTTACAGCTAAGCCTACCGGAAGTGTGTTAGTAAGTTCTGATGCTGATAAAGCCCTGGATGCAAGTTTTAAAAATAACCGGGGTTCACTACCATGGCCAGTGTCAGGTTTCATTATAGCTCATTACGGTTCTAATAAATTACCAGGAGGAATTGTTTATGATAATCCGGGAGTAACGATTGGAGCTAAAATTGGTGAAGCAGTTAAAGCTGTATTTGAAGGTGAAGTAACTCTTGTAAGTTATATTGAAGATAAACAGGCGGTATTTATAAAGCACGGAAAATATTTTACCGTTTATAGTAATTTATCTTCTGCGAATGTACAAAGGGGAGACCAGGTAAAAACCGGACAGGTAATTGGGAAGGCTGGCGTAAATGATGACGGACAGGGACAAGTTGATTTTATTATAATGCAGGAAAGTACTAATGTAAATCCTGAGCAGTGGTTAAGGCATTAAACTTAAATTAGAAAAGAAAATCTCATATTAGAATCCTAATACTTTTTTATAAAGATTTTCATAAACCGGAACTATAGTAGTAATATCAAATTTGCGGGCTTGTTCCAATGCATTTTTTTTCATTTCTTTAAATGCAGCATCATCAGAAAAAATCCCTATAATATTTTTACTCATATTTTCCACGTCTCCCACATTACTTAAAAATCCGGTTACGCCATCAATATTTATTTCGGGTAGCCCGCCGGCGTTAGTAGATATTACCGGAACTCCGGCAGCCATTGCTTCCAGGGCAACAAGGCCAAAACTTTCATATTCGCTTGGTAAAATAAAAAGATCAGTAATTGCAAGAATATCTTCCATTTGTTCCTGTCTTCCCAAAAATTTTACATCGGCATGCGCATCCATCTGACGACAAAGTCCTTCAATATAAGTGCGCTCCGGCCCATCGCCTACAAACAAAAGTTTGGATGGTATTTGCTTATTAACTTCTTTGAATACATTTACGACATCACCTACTCTTTTTACTTTTCTGAAATTAGAAGCATGTAGCAAAATTCTCTCATTTTTCGGTGCGATAATTTGCCTGAATGCCTGCACTGGTATTCGTTCGAAACGTTTTATATCCACAAAATTATAAATCACTTCAATTTCTTTTTCCATCCTGAAATTTCTATAAGTTTCATCGCGAAGGTTGGTAGAAACGGCAGTAATTGCGTCGCTTTCATTCATAGAAAAAGTCACAACCGGGGAATAGGTTTTATCTTTTCCTACTAAAGTGATGTCCGTTCCATGGAGTGTTGTTATGACGGGAATATTTAGTCCTTCTTTTTTTAAAATTTGCCTTGCCATATATGCGGCGGATGCGTGTGGAATTGCATAATGAACATGCAAAAGCTGAACTTCATTATTAATAATAACATCAACCATTTTACTTGCCAATGCGGTTTCATAAGGAGGATAATCAAACAATGGATAAGTAGGTACGCTCACTTCATGATAAAAAATGTTAGCATGAAAGGCATTTAGCCGTACCGGTTGCTGGTAGGTAATAAAATGTATATTATGTCCTTTATCTGCCAATGCTTTGCCTAGTTCTGTAGCCAATACCCCGCTTCCTCCATAAGTAGGATAACAAACGATTCCTATATTCATAATATGATTTTTATCAATTACCGCGCAATTTACAATTTCTTTTATGCAGCAGATTTACCGCTTATGGAAACAAAATTTTTAGAGAAATTGTTTTAACAGTATACTTTTTTTCTCCCAGTGGTTTTTTATTTGGAGAAATTGCAAATAACTTTTTTGAGATTACTTTTGTATATTTTCGTCTTACCTATCCCGTTAGTGAATCTGATTTAGAATCTTTATAAGATTTATTTGGCTATATCCCCTTCATTAGAATTATCTTCATCAAAACGGGGTTCATTAAATTGTACCAATTTTTTTGCCTGCCTGCTTCTTACTCTCATGTTCAATAATTCAACCAGGAACGAAAAGGCCATTCCGAAATATATATAATTTTTCAAATGCAGGTCTTCGGCCTTTTCTGAATCCCACCCTTCAACCACCAGGCTTATGCCAATCATGACCAAAAATGAAAGTGCCAGCATTTTAAACGTTGGATGCTTATGTATAAAGGCGGCAATTGCCGGGCTAAATAAAAACATTATGATGAGCGCTATAACAACTGCAGCAATCATAATCTCCACATGTTTTGCAGTGCCGCCTGCTGTAATTATGCTGTCAAAAGAAAAGACCATATCCACCAACATTATTTGAATCGCCGCCTTTGTAAAACTTAAAAATTTTTCTTCGCCCTTTCGTATGTTCATGTCCTCACCTTCCAGCTTTTGATGAATTTCGTGCACCGATTTATAAATAAGAAAAATGCCACCTGCAATCATTACCAGGCTTGCAAGGTCAAATCCTTTTTCAAATAGGGTAATAACCGCTTTACCCTTTTGTGATAACAACCATCCCAATCCCAAAAGCATGATACTTCTTACAGTCATGCCTTGTATAATCCAGAACAGACGGGCCTTTTTATGTTTGTCTTTAGGAAGACGATTAATAATTATGCTTACAAAAATTACATTATCAATACCTAAAACAATCTCAAGTATAACAAGAATAAAAAAACTTATAATGCTTTCGCTGGTAAATAAATAATTCATTTTTTATTTGTGTTCTGAAAATTATATTAGTGAAGTACAGATTTTTTTTGCAATTGCGGGACCTTCATAAATAAAACCGGTCCAAACCTGCACGATTGCTGCACCCGCCATAAATTTT
This sequence comes from uncultured Chitinophagaceae bacterium, assembly GCA_963788795.1. Lineage (GTDB taxonomy): Bacteria > Bacteroidota > Bacteroidia > Chitinophagales > Chitinophagaceae > Ginsengibacter. The sequence goes on along the minus strand of CAWBII010000015.1, from coordinate 330,861 downwards.
TCTTTTGCGTCATCCGCGGTAAAAATTCCACCACTACTTATTACCGGAATTACGCCTTTTGTTTTTTTAAAAATTAAATTAGTAATGTCAGTAGATTCTATAAAGAGAGGTTTTCCGCTTAATCCTCCTCCACCTGCTTTGTCAATTACTTTTTTTGATGAATTTAAATTATTTCTTTTTATAGTAGTGTTAGTTGCGACAAGCCCATCCAGTTTTATTTCTATAGCAAGTTGAATAATATCATCTAATTCATCCGGTGAAAGATCCGGAGAAATTTTTAGTAATAAAGGTTTTTTATTTGGTTTGATTTTGCTTAAACTTTGTAAATGCAAAAGAATTTTTTTTAAAGAATCTTTCTGTTGTAAGTCTCTTAAACCCGGTGTGTTTGGTGAACTCACATTTACTACAAAATAATCTACAACACTGTACAAAAGATTAAAGCAAGTTTCATAATCTTTCCATGCATTTTCATTCGGTGTATTTTTATTTTTACCAATGTTTCCGCCAATGATTATTTTTTTTCTTTCATTTAAAAACACCTTACTGTTTCTAAATTGATATAAGCGTTCTGCAACAACAATAGCACCATCATTATTAAAGCCCATCCTGTTAATAATTGCCTTGTCTTTTGGCAAACGAAACAACCTTGGTCTGGGATTTCCTTCCTGTGGCAGCGGTGTAACGGTGCCAATTTCAACAAACCCAAAACCTAATATCATCAGCTCATTCAGATATTTTGCATTCTTATCAAAGCCTGCTGCAAGCCCTACAGGATTTGGAAATACAAGACCGAAATAATTTCGTTCTAACGCTGTTGAATAAACACTAAATTTTTTACGGAGAATTTTTTTTATAAAAGAAAATTTGCAGCAAAACCTTAAGAAGTCCATTGAAAAATAATGAACATTTTCTGCATCGAACCAAAATAAAATATTGCGCAGCAATTTATACATGATAGCTGCGAAGATAATTGATTGATTTTTTTTAATATAAATGGAATAATTATTCTGTATCGTAACGGTCAACCCTTTCTATTCCAGGGAAGATTTTTTAAATTTTGTACCAGTTCATCCAGTTCATCTTTATCATGAACATATACTTTTATGTTACCCTCAAACAGACCTTCTTTTGCTTCAATGGTAAGGGCGTTAATATTAATTTTCATTTCGCCGCTTATAAGATTGGTTATTTTATTTATCACGCCAACATCATCAATACCAATAATTTTTACACCGGTTAAGAAATGAAATCTCTTTATTCTTAACCCATTTGGTTTTTACAACTACGCGTGCCCATAATTTGATAATAACCTCGCAGCATTGGGACAATTGGTGCGATGAATTTTTAGTCCTTCTCCTTGCGTTACAAAACCAAATACATCATCGCCGGGAATAGGTTTGCAACAATTGGCAAGTGTGTACATTATTTTATCGCTGCTTTCGCCAAAAATAATAAGCTCTGCATCTTTTTTATGTATAGATGCTTGTTTTCTGTTTCGGTTTTTTCTTCAGGTAATGGTTTATGTACTGGTTTGGAGCAAAAATGTTTATCCCCGATTACCTTAAATTCTTTTAGTTCTTTAAGGTCAATTTTTTTTACGGAAATATTCATAAAACAAATCAAGCGATGAATGAAGCTTTATAAAAACTGATAAGCTCATCAATATTTGGCGGATTCATAGCAGCGCCCATGTTTTCAAGTTTTCGTTGCAGATATATTTTGCCTTCTTCTCGCTATTTTTCTTTTTTCTTCTTTAAGCGAATCTTTTATTTTGGTTTTTGCTTTTGGTGGTTACAACAAATTTCAGCCATTCGCTGTTGGGCTTTTGTTTGGTTGATGGTAATAATTTCTATCTGGTCGCCGCTGCGCAGTTTATGGCTTATCGGAACTAAGTTTATGATTCACTTTTGCGCCAATACATCGTTCGCCAACAGCAGTGTGTACAGCAAAAGCAAAATCAAGCGCAGATGCGCCAATAGGCAACATTTTTACATCGCCTTTTGGTGTATACACATAAATTTCTTCTGCAAGAAAATGAAACTTTAAAATCCTGCAAAAAATCAATTGAATTAGTATCCTGGCTGCTAATCACTTCTCTTATTTGCTGAAACCATTTATCAAAACGGTTTTCATCATCAGTACCTTCTTTATATTTCCAATGTGCTGCCAAACCTTTTTCAGCAATTTCATTCATGCGTTTGGTGCGTATCTGCACTTCAACCCATTTACCCTGCGGCACCCATAACTGTTGTATGCAAGGCTTCGTATCCGTTGCTTTTGGGATTGCTTAGCCAATCGCGTAATCGTTCAGGTGAAGGAATATATTCATCTGTAACAAGACTATAAACTTTCCAGCAATCTTCTTTTTCTTTTTCAGGAGGTGAATTTAAAATAATACGGATGGCAAAAAGGTCATATACTTCATCAAAATGAACCCCTTTCTTTTTCATTTTATTCCAGATGGAATGAATACTTTTAGGCCTGCCATAAATTTCAAAATTAAAATCGGCCTTGTTGCAATTTTTCTTTTATTGGTTTGATAAATTCATTAATATAGCGGGTGCGTTCTCTTTTTGTATTATCAAGTTTTTGAGCAATATAACTGTAACTATCCGGTTCCAGGTATTTCATGGAAAGATCTTCCATTTCAGTTTTAATATTGTAAAACCCATACGATGTGCAAGCGGTGCATACACATATACTGTTTCGCTGGATATTTTTAATTGCTTTTCACGCTTCATGCTAATCAAGCGTACGCATGTTGTGAAGCCGGTCTGCAAGCTTAATTAGAATTACTCGTGGATCATCGGTAAGCGTTAGTAATATCTTTTTAAAATTCTCTGCCTGCTGGGATGTATTGGTATCAATTACATTGGAAATTTTGGTAAGCCCGTCAACAATTTTGTGCTATTTCAGTTCCAAATTCTCGTTCAACATCTTCAAGCGTTACATCAGTATCTTCAACAGTATCGTGCAGTAAAGCACAAATGGTACTGCGAACGCCAAGGCCAATTTCTTCAACACAAATCATAGCTACAGCTATAGGATGCAGAATATAAGGTTCGCCACTTTTACGCCGCATGGTTTTATGTGCTTCTGCAGCAATTTCAAAAGCACGGCGTCACCAGTTCTTTATCATCCAGGTTTTAATTTTGGTTTTAAAACTCTGAGTAAGGCCCGATAATGTCGAAGAATTTCTTTTTTTTCCTCCTCTTCATTCAGCGAATATTTGGGTATGTCGAGGGTAGTTTCCATTGTATACGAATTTACATAAGAAAACGTAACGCAAATCTTACAAGCTTATTAATATTTTGAAATGCAACATAAATGAAGCTGGTATTATCAAAAGTTGTTTCAGTAACAATTTCAAAGAAAAACGTCTTGCTCAAAAATGTAAGGCCATTTTTGTATCCACAAATAATCCTTTAAGCCAATTGCTCATCCTATTCTGGGAACGGCTCAATCATGGTTTTTATAGAATCTATTCTCTATAATTTAGATAAGTGCCTATGAAAATTTCTAAACTTTGGGCACCTGATTTTAATAATTAAATAATTCACATTAGGAGATGGCGTGTCAGCTCCTGTTTATAATTAACAATAGAGTTCATAAAAAAATAAAAATTATGAAAAAGATGCTAACCGTAACACTTTTAATTTTTTTCGTCTCGATGAAACTGGGCGCTCAAAGTATTGGTGTTAATACAGATGGTTCTCAACCTAACCCGAGCGCCATGCTAGATGTAAAAAGTACTACCAAAGGATTTCTTACCCCAAGAATGACTTTAGCCCAGCGCAACGCCATTGCATCGCCGGCTGCAGGTTTGATGATTTTTCAAACTGATAATACTGTGGGTTATTACTATTATAACGGCGGTGCATGGACGCAGATGAGTGGTGGAGGAGGCAGCAGTTACTGGTCGCTTAATGGAAATAATATTTTCAATAATAATAGCGGCAACGTAGGGATAGGTACTAACACTCCCGCCTATCCGCTTACCATAAAAACACCTATTAACACTACGGGCTGGGAGCACATAGGCGGCGCGGATTCTATTATTGTTGGTGAAGCAATCGGCGGAGTTTCTGCAGCTATAGGTACTTTTTCCAGTCACGCATTGAGGCTAACTGCGGGGCCCGGCAGCGGTAAAATGTCTATTTACCCTACTGGCGAAGTGGTGGTGGGAGATAATAATGCCGGAGCGTTTGGAAAATTTACTGTAGTAACATTGAATAATAGTTATGGAATATCTCATTTAGGCGAAGGAGGTAACATACTCGCAACTTTAATGGGAGGAACATCGGCAGGAATAGGCACTTTTTCCCACACTAACATGCGCATTTTTGCCAATGGCTATTCTGCAATTTTTGTTGCCGAGGCAACGGGCAATGTAGGAATAGGAACTAGCAATCCAACCTATAAACTTTCCGTGCTGGGCAATATCAGGTGCACCGAGGCCGTGGTAGAAACCGGCTGGTCCGATTATGTATTTGATGAAAAATACAAATTAAAATCCCTGGAGGAAGTAGAAAAATTTATTCAACAAAATAAACATTTACCCAATATTCCCTCAGCAGCCGAAGTTGAGAAAAATGGATTGCAATTAGGCGATACTCAAAAACGAATGATGGAAAAAATTGAGGAATTAACGCTGTACATGATTGATGCAAATGAGCAAATAAAAAATTCAAAAAAGGAAATTGAAACATTAAAGAGTAAAATAACAATGTTGGAAACTAATAGCCTTAAAAAATAATTTGCCCGATAACGTTTGAATTTATTCGATTAAAAAATTAAGCATGAAATACATTTTTAGAATATTAATGGTTCTTATACTGAACTGTTTTTCCACACTTCTTTTTGCCCAACAAACTATAGCAGGAAAAACGATCGGTAAAAAAGGAACAACAAATTTTACTGAAGTAGCCAATTTTGAAAAAGAAAATCCTGAAAAGGTGATCCGGCTGCAGCAACCACCTGAGGAAAAAGAAGAAGAACAGGAAATTGAAATTGAAAATAAAGTCACCGGGTTTATTCCGCCATTCACCGGAAGAACAACTATTATACCCCAGGAAACGTCGCCCGGGCAACCACAAAAAATTAATGAATTTCCCTGTAATAATTTTTTGGCGCTTAATGAAAACAGTGTCATCTCTCCTCCCGACGTTCATGGCGCGGCCGGCTTTGATCATTTAATGGTGACATTAAATTCAGAAGTCAGTATTCAGAACAAACAAGGCACAACGCTAAGCACTACCTCACTACTTGGCTTTTGGAACGGGCTTGGCGGCCATACAGATATTTATGATCCAAAGATTACTTACGATCCTTACGATAAGCGCTGGTTCTTTGTTTGCTGCGCCAGCCGGGATGCTACCAACTCAGCATTGTTGATAGCGGTATCGCAAACACCTGACCCAACCGGTGGTTGGATCACTTATACTATTAAGGCCGATCCGGGCAACAAGCTTTGGTTTGATTATCCCAGTCTTGGATTCAATCGCAATTGGATTACGGTTGGCGGCTATCTTTTTAAAATAACGGGTGCAAGTGGCGCGGCAGATACAGTTAGCAGAAGCCGCGTATGGGTTCTCAATAAATCAGTATTATATGCAGCCCCTTCCAATATAACCGTCCCCTTCTTCGATCAGAATAGTTATTTCCACATTAGTCCGGCCGTAACCTATAGCCCTACAGATAACAAGCAGTGGCTAGTGAGTGTGTTCAACCCCAACTCTAATAACAGCGGCTTCCTGAAATTGTTTTCCATAACGGGTACACAAGCGACCCCGGTGTTTAATGTAGAAAGCACAGTAAACGTTGGCGGCTCATGGAGTAACGGCGGTGTAACCGGACCTCAATCGGGTTCTGCTACCGGGCTGGATTTAGGAGATGACAGGATGCTGCAGTCCACTTTCCGGAGTGGGACATTATGGGTTGGTAACACTGTTTGTTTGCCCGCCGCTAACCCTACTACCTGCGCTGCGCAGGTGGTAGCTATTAATACTGCCACCGGCACCGCCACAGAAAATATCAGGACTTCTGCAAATACTAATGGGTCTCTTATGCAAGCCTATCCTAGTATAACTGTTAACCGTAGCAATGATATATTTTTCGGCTACTCAACTTTCAGAAGTAACTCATTTGTTACCTCCACCATAAGCTATCGCCGGAACGATGGGCAAGGCTTTTTCTTCTATTATTTCAAAAGCGGCGAAGACTGGTATGTCAATTTAAATCCAACAAGCGGCTTAAATCGCTGGGGCGATTATTCTGCCACCTACATAGATCCCGAGGATGACGTGACCGCATGGACCATTCAGGAATATACGCGACCAAGAGTGGGCAACTCCACTTCTTCAGGAAGATGGAGCACATGGTGGGCAAAAATTTGTCCGGGTTCCTGTGCAGATAATCTAACTTTTGGCTTACCATACAACAGTATTATGGGAAAGTATGAAGCCAATAATACCATTACATCAACAGCGCAGGTTATCAGTAATTCATTTATTAAGTATGACGCCGGTGTGCAGGTACATTTATTACCAGGATTTAAAGTTGTACAGGGAAATAAGTTCCAGGCTTATATAGAAGGTTGCGGTGGTGTGAGATGATAAGAAAAACAACATGAATATAAAATAAAATGTGTTATCATGAAACGGATTACATTCCATTTTAATGTTACAGTCCTACTACTCTTATCAATGCAAGGGATTACGCAAACTGTCGGAATTAACACCGATGGGAGCCTTCCCCACCCAAGCGCCATCCTCGATGTAAAAAGCTTTACAAAAGGAATACTTCTCCCACGCACATCAACAACATCACGAAATGCAATAGTTAATCCTGCCAAGGGATTGATATTGTATGACACCACAACCTCCGCCTTTTGGTTTCATAACGGTACAGCATGGGCACAGTTATCTGCCGGCAGTAATGGATGGAACCTCACAGGAAATGCAAGCTACTAATCCTTTATTAAATTTTATTGGCACTACAGATAACCAACCATTACGATTTAGAGTAAATAATACCTGGGCAGGGGAAATACATCCCACCAGGGGCAATATATCTTTTGGTATAGGCGCAGGACAGTCAAACACAATAGGAACAGATAATACAGCAACTGGTGAATATTCTTTATTTACAAATACTACCGGCGTTGAGAATACTGCTACCGGGTCTTTGGCACTTTTTTTCAACACTACAGGCAGTGAGAATACAGCCAGTGGAGGCAGAACTCTTTATAACAACACGACAGGAACAAAAAATACTGCGAGTGGAAATCAGGCTCTTGTTTTAAACACTACTGGAAACGAAAATACAGCTAACGGATACCGGGCGCTTTTTTCCAACACAACAGGTAGCTTTAACACTGCCACAGGGGTTGACGCTTTATTAAGCAACAATACCGGGGCGGATAATACCGCAAATGGATACCAGGCGCTTTATTCCAACACTACAGGTATAGCAAATGTCGCTAACGGATACCAGGCGCTTTATTCGAATACCACAGGGAATGATAATACAGCTAATGGCTCCGAGGCTCTTTTATCAAACGTTGGGGGTATTGAGAATACCGGTATTGGCTCTCTCTCTCTTACACATAATGTGGGGGGAAATGATAATACAGCTGTTGGTTATGGAGCCTTGGGAAATAATATAGCAGGATATGAAAATACAGCTATTGGTGCCTTGGCCCTCAATTTTTACTTAGGTGGAAATGATAATACTGCTATTGGCTTTGAGACAAACACTAATACCGGTGCTTCGAATGCGACTGCTATTGGTGCTGGTGCAATTGCAAACGCAAGCAACAAAATCCGACTGGGTAACGCTTATGTTACTGTTATCGAAGGGCAGGTTGCGTATAGTTTTCCTTCTGATGCGAGGTTTAAATACAATATAAAAAATAATGTTCCGGGATTGGACTTTATAAAAAAACTTACACCAGTTACTTATTATTTAGATGTTCAAAAATTAGACGCTTACAGCAAAACAGGCATCATAAATAATAATATCCTTACTTCACCCAATACAAAAGAAAAGCAATTGCACACAGGGTTTCTTGCACAAGATGTGGAAAAGATAGTAAATGAATTAGGTTATGAATTTGATGGGCTACATGCCCCTGTAAACGATAAAGATCATTATAGCCTTGCTTACAGCCAGTTTATAATGCCACTGGTAAAAGCCATGCAGGAACAGCAGGTGGTAATTGAAAATTTGCAAAGACAGGTTGAGGCGAAGTCAACGGAACTTCCAATCGTGATGGAAAGACAGCAACTCGCCATCCAGGAATTAAAGAAAGAAATCGATGAAATGAAAAAAGAAATTCAGCAATTGAAAAAATAAAAAAAATAGCACCTTTTCAAAAAAATATTATGAAGAAAATTTTCCTTACTCTGACCGGAATTTTATTATCTGTTTTTTTAATTGCTCAATCAGTTGGTATTAATACTACTCTCCCTAACCCGAGTGCAATACTTGATGTAAAAAGCAATACCAAGGGAATGCTTTTGCCACGCACATCAACAACATCAAGAAATGCAATTGCAAATCCGGCAAAGGGATTGATTTTATATGATACAACAAGCTCCGCTTTTTGGTTTCATAACGGTAGCGCATGGGCGCAATTATCTGCCGTGGGCAATGGATGGGGCCTTACAGGAAATGCAGCCACTAATCCTTCCACAAATTTTATTGGTACTACGGATGCACAGCCATTAAAGTTTCGGATAAATAATATTAATGCCGGAACAATTGATTCAACCTCTTTTAATACGGCAATAGGTTTCCGTACCCTTGATTTGGTTACATCAGGTGATGCCAATGTTGCTCTTGGATATAAGGTGCTTTATAATAATACAACAGGTGATCATAATACCGCAAATGGAATCTATGCACTTTTTTCCAACACGACAGGATTCAGTAATACTGCCAATGGATCTCAAACACTTTTTTACAACACAACAGGTGATTATAATACCGCCAATGGAACAGATGCACTTTATTTCAACACAACAGGTAGCAATAATACCGCCAATGGGACCAGTGCACTCCACTCCAACACAACAGGTAGTTATAATACCGCCAATGGAACAGATGCACTTAATGGCAACACAACAGGTACTTATAATACAGCCAATGGATCCCATGCACTTTCTTACAACACAACCGGAAGTGAAAATACCGCCAATGGATTTGAAGCACTTCTTAACAATACAACCGGAAATTATAATACAGCTAATGGAGTGAAGGCACTCAACTCCAACAAAACCGGAAGTGAAAATACCGCCAATGGAAATGGAGCACTTCTTAACAACACAACAGGATTCGGTAATACCGCCAATGGAACAAATGCACTTTATTTTAATAAGGATGGAGAACAAAATACGGCCACTGGATCTTATGCACTTTATTCAAACATCAATGGATTGGCAAATACCGCCAACGGATTTAATGCTCTTAAATTTAATACTTTCGGAAGAGCGAATACTGCAAATGGATATCAGGCACTTTATTCTAATACTACCGGAGACGCCAATACTGCCAATGGGGGAGCTGCACTCTACAACAATACTGCAGGAAGTTACAATACCGCCATAGGACCGGATGCGCTTTCAAACAACAGTGGAGGAAACAATAATATTGCAATAGGATATGGTTCCGGAACTGCCACCTATGCCCCCAATATTTACAACACCATCAGCATAGGCAATGATGATATATTAAATGGATTCCAGAACCAGGTTATTATAGGTAATACCAGCACTGCTTTTATTGGGGGTAAAGTACCCTGGAGTGTTATTTCGGATGCCCGTGTAAAAAATACAATTAATGAAGATGTAAAAGGGTTAGATTTTATTATGAGGCTGAGGCCTGTTACTTACCACGTAAGTAACAAAGCCATTACCACGCTAACCGGCAATAAAGAAACTCCTGACTTTCCCGGAAAATACGATGGTGAAAAAATAAAATACTCCGGCTTTTTGGCCCAGGAAGTAGAACTGGCAGCAAAAGCAGCAAACTACGATTTTAGCGGATATGCTGCGCCAAAAAATCAATGGAGTCTTTACACCTTAAGCTACGAACAGTTTGTAGTTCCATTGGTAAAAGCAATGCAAGAGCAACAGGTAATAATAATTAATCAACAAAATAAAATTGATCTGTTGGAAAAAAGATTAACTGCATTGGAAGCGAAATAATAAATAGCTAATCTTTTAACGAGGATTAAAAACAAACAATGCAAGGCTATGAAAGCTAAAATAGAAATTACAAACTTGAATCAGCCGGTAATATATGGTGCAGATATAGCAACGGTTGACTTTTCTTTTTTCATTCTTAACAAAGAAAAACATGACACAGAATGATATTATCTCTTTACTCACTCAATTGATTGGCCCATTAAAAATGCAGCCACAGCAAGCAGAGTCTCACTTTGATAAATTCCAGGATTTTCTTATGCAGGCGCTCACGCAACCGTCCTTAGAGTTTAGAAAAAGCGGTGTTGAATTTCCCGGGCTGCAAGCACACATGTTGCCTGAAGAGTTAAGTGATGCACTGGATAAAATGGCCGATAAAATTATGTTGGAACAGGTAAACAGAAAACCAACTGACTCTGTTTTCTGGCTGCGGCAAAGGGATGTAGCCATCACAGCAGGTATAGAAGAAAGCATTGAAAACTTTATTGAACCCACGCTTTCTTTTGGTCCTTTTGTTAATCAGAATTTAATACCTGTATGGTTCGATTTTTTCCAGGTGCAAAAACAATTAAGATTCCGGGTTTTAAATACAACAGATTTTTTAATAATAACTATTCCGGATGGAGGTATAATACCTGAAGATGGAAGGCATAAGACGCTCAACTTTGATGATTGCACAATTTGGATTTCCGTTACTGCTGTTTCCGGTAACGCAGATAAAAGATACGTAGGCGTTCGTGCCAAAAAGTGCGACATTCAATTTTCCGGTATAGCCGAAGTTTTGTTTTCTCAGTTAGTTTCCGTTATCTCAACGGATTTTCAAATTTCCTTTCAACCCTTTGATGAATTTAAAAATGGAATTGAAGGAGATGTTCAATCAAAAGCCGTGTATCCTAAGAGCATCGATTTTTCTTTTACCGGAACTAAATGGACGTTGCAATCTTTCGATAAATCCAGCATCAATCTAAATGGACGATACTATTGAATTTGATAGAAGTGAAAATATTACCCCGGTATTTCTTGAATCCGAAAGTTTAATTCATTTTCCAATAAACGATAATAAGGGTTCATGGCAAATTATAGAAAATGATACGGAACGTTTCCAACTAAGCGGAAAGGCAGCCACAACTGACGCCGGTTTGTATTTACCTGTTGTAAGTACAGACAACAATGGCGGTGTTGGTATGTTGGGCACGAATATTTTTTCGGGCTATCTTGGTTTCAGAGGAACAGATGGGTTATCACTTGATTGGCCAGGCCCCGAAAATGGTAAGCTGTCAATAAATAAATTCCTGTTGCTGGCAAGGCCGGGAAGAATGAATCTTAGATATAACTATAACGCACAAACGAAGATAAGCCAGCAATTTACAACCTGGAAAGCAAATGGTGAAGGTGAATCATTTTCATCCTTTACTATTAAACCAGCATTAGCCGGAACAGGTATTTGTATAAGCGATAATCAAAACCTCGAAGCGCTGATACAACTCGTTATTGTTTCAGCAAAAGCAGACAGGCCTTTAAACACAAACCAAAAACGTTTTGACATATCGAACCATCAGGGAGCAATTGAATTTATAAAAATAAAAGATGAAACTTCAGTATTTATTATCGGAAATCATCGCAAACCTGCCCCGGACGAAGTTAAAAAAAGACGATTGCTCCAAAGCCTGTGCCTGCACAATGCATTGCTTACAACCGGCGACCCTATAAGCATTTTTGTAAAAGGCCTTTTGTTGAATAATGAAATTATTAGTGAAGGTTTTTTTGGATTGACCTTTCCTGTATTCAGAGTAGTAAGCACATTGCCTGACCCATACATCAGCAACCAGGATGGAATTTTTGATCTCGCTGATGTAAGGCGTTTTAATGAACTGTGGCTGAATGGAGCCGATACGCTGCCCGATCAATTCCGGTTTACTATTTTTTCCATAACACATTGGAATGAAGAAGGCACAAGCCTGCAGTTTAGCATGAACCAATCATTAATGCCTAACAAAATAAGTACTGACGAATTGGTGAACACATTAGCAAACAGCATTTCACCATGCGGGCCAGATTGTCGACGAGAGTTATAATAATGAAGATATCCGAAAATTAGTGAGGTTCGATGCCGAAAATGTTTTAGGCGCCGATGGCTTTCTAAGATTACTTCCTGGTGATCGTTGCCTGGTAGATGTTTCTGAAAGCGCAAATCGCTGGGGCGTATCCTTTTCAGATTTTATAGCACCTGAGCGTTTTGGACTTGTGGAAAATTTAGGTTACAAAGCAAGTTTTCCTTTTAGCATAAAAAATATGGATGTTGTAAGTTCCGGAAGAATGAGTCGGTTGTTTACGCTGCCCCATATTCAATGGGAGCCGGTAATGCAAATTAACAATCCATTAGTAGCTGGAAAATCCTGCCCATTCCTTCCATTATAAATTTTTCGGATAACGGTGCGCCTACACGCATTTCAAGTTCACAAAAAAACGAAGTAGCATTGGTACCGCGTAGTTTATACCATTTTATTATTGATGGTTATAACGATGCAACTAAGCCCCGGGGAATGGCTGCGCATTTTAGCCTGCCCTTTGGTATTTGCGCTTTCGCCTATTTTAATAGTAAGATAGTTGACGGTTTGCCAACAGCCAAAGCCATTAAAAATCAACCAAATTTTTCAGGCAAAAAAACAGGGGAAATAGACGGAGCCATGCAATTGCACGTTGAAGCCATTCCACCGATAGGTTTTGTAGAAACTGATAAAGACAATCATCATACTTATTTTATTGGAGCCGCAATACAAAATCCTCCTTTTAATAATATTCTTGGAAAAGATATATCAGACCAATTCAACAAAGAATTTTCAACAGGAGGTAGAGAAAAAGTCCCTTTACAGCGAATTGATTTCTCAGGTTATGGGGCAAGCATCTTCAGCAATTGGTTAGATGAAAGCGCCAATTTTGGCGCGGTTAGCCAGGTAAGGTTTGATGTGCTTATCGGTCGCACGGCTCATGAAGTAATACAGATAAAAAGCATTTTATTTCCCTGGGGCGTGCCTGTTGTTCGCTCGATTGTTATACAAAGAAAAAATACGGGTACGGTTACCCGTTATGATTCCGGCTGGGTGGCACAAGGGCCGGGTGAATTTGATTTTCGTGCACACTTAAATCCTGAAGAAGCCAATCCATATAACTTTCATCCCGGCATGGTAAAAGGAATTTATAATGTAAGAGAAATAAAAAATCTTCCCGCAGCGATGGATATACTGATGAAGAACGACGATGGGTAATTCAATAAGATTTACCGGTGTTTATTTCAACGGGGATATTAAAATAGAAAATGTATTAAAAGGAGCACTTCCGCTTTCTTTTGACGGTGCTTATTCAATGGTACATTCAGCGGGACAGTTTGGTTATGTAATGCTTGCTGATCCTAAAGATTTAACTGATAAAACAAGTTTAGTCAATTTTTTCCCGGCAGGTATGTTTAAGGAGCTTTTGCTGAATGCGAAAATAGGTGGCAGCCTTGGCGGTCCTGTAAATGCCATAATGAACATAGCAGCCACCGGCCAGCGTATGCAGCTTACGGGAGTAGATGTTTCTGCAAGCGATGAAGCCACTCCCACATTTGTTGTTGCGGTAAGAGGAACGGTTGATTTTCCTAAAGAAGGCTCCTGGTCGGTTGTTAAATGCCTGGCTTCGAAAGATGTTATTCCTTTAAATGGTGCAGAAGCGGTTCCTGTCATTCGTAATGGATTGCTTGATCCTATTGATTTAAAAACGATTAATTTCAAAGACTCGCCTCATAGCATTGGCGACCCGGCGGAGATCGATAAATATGCTGCTAACACAGTTTCTATTCCCTCCATTCAATATAGCTTTTTACAAACCACCGGCACACAAAAATTATTATTCAGGAAACCATCGTTTTTTGATAAAGAACCAAAGAAAATATTTCATGATGTGCCTGATCTTGCCGATGCATTCAGGCTGCTGAAGTGCAAAACAATTTTTCCTAATTTAAATGATACCTTATCGCTGCCTGGTTTTGTTACCTCATTGAATATTGTAGGAGATGGCAACGGATTAAAATTTGATGAAAGCTTTTTCAATGGTCCCGGCAGCCTGAATAATTTTGTTCCGCACCAATTGAAAGATGTAGTAAAATCAGGGGATTATACTCTATTGGATGAATCGGGTTTTCAAATAATTATCAGTTACCATTCGAAAGATAAAGATGAAAGTGAAGATGCGCCAGACGAAGGTAAAACCGCTTCGGCTTTTAAAGTTGACCTAAACAGCGATGCGATTGAAGAAGCCGTGGAAGGCGAAAGAAAAAAATGGCAGACCGTAAACAAAGATGTGGCTATAAAAGTAAACCTGGGTAGCATAAAACCATTGCTAACTTTAAGAGGTACATTTCGTTCCGAAGCAGGTAAAGATCCGGAATTTGAAAATCCGCAATGTGAATTAGGTAATGAGCTGCAGGCTGTAAAGGATATTCTTCAGATATTGGCACTTCTGGCTGGAAAAGGCCAGGATGATACTTTAAAAGTAGTTATGGGAAACAGTCCCGGCGTGTACAACTACAAAATGAGCATAGACCAAAACATCCCGGTTATCCAATTTCCGTCCACTGAAGAAATTACATTATCTACACCACCGCCATTGATTATTGAAGCAAGCCTTTCGTTAGGAATTTTCTTTAATCTTTCATTAAGCCCCGATCCTAAAAATCTTATTAAACCTGGCGCAGGCGCTGTTTTTGGATTTGAAGGCATGATACAAATTCAATTGATCACCATTGGTATTGCCGCAGCTTATGGCGTGGGCATTACCAAAGTAAAAGCTTACGTTGACTTCACTGACCCCAAACCGACATTTGAATTCACCTTTGGTTTTGGAGCAACAGTAATTGTGGATTTGCCCGTTGTTGGTTTGGCATCTATTACCCGCTCGTTCAGCCTTGCAGGAAATATTGACTCAGGTGGTTTTAAAGCGGTTGCCGGACAGATGCTGCGTGGTGTTTTATCTCTTGCCGGTGGATTGCTGGTTGTTTCCATCCAGATAGAAGGCAGCGCAGGCGCTGAAAGAAAAGATAAAATAGGTAACGACCCTAAAACGACAGCCATTTTTGAAATGATATTTTCACTTGACATAAGCCTGGCGTTTGTAATAAGCTATGATTTTGAAAAAAAATACAGGGAAGAAATCGCTTTAAATTAATATAAATCAAAAGTTATGAATTCAACAAATACAAAGCTTTTCATTTTCGCACTCCCGCAGGAAATTATAATTACTGCAGATAAAAAAAAGCTGCTCTGCAATATTGTTGTAATGCCAAAGTTTAATCCAACTATACCACCAACTGACGACACCGTTGCCTTTGCTGAATCTAATATTCAACTGGATGCATTTTTGGTGAAAGGAAATGAATTGCTGCCGGCGCTGGAAATCCATGATAATTCTTACGCAATAGCCGCAACAACGCTTAATGCAGTTGATCCTGATCGCACAAACTTATTTCAAAAAGTGGGCGCTTTTTTTACAATAGACGATGAACATGGCAGAGAAGCAAGAACTGCTATACCCATTAAAAAATACTTGCCGGAAAGTTACCGGAAGGCGTTTGGGTTTGCCGGTAGCAGGCAGGGTGGAGTTACGGACGACAGTTATTTCTGCGCATTAAAAGAAAATGCTTTTAAAAATTTTGATCTTAAAGATAAGGATACCGTTAACTGGGCGCAGGTGATGTCTTTCTGTTTACATCAGCCTAAATTGGCAAACAAATTAGGATTGCTTTATGAGAATGTTGAAATGGAATTGCCTGAAGCAAAATATTACATAGATGGGGGCTGGGTGTATGTGGATTTTAAAGATGGATCTTCTTATAAAGAATTGCTGCCTGAAGATGTACAGCGTTATGCTGCCTGGATTCCGCCGATTACTGAAAGCAGGAAATTATTCAGCCCGGTACTTTTTCCCGTGGAAGAGCCGGCATTATCACAACCTCTCGATGATGTATTTGATGAGGTGCTGAAATATAGCGATGGTTTTGCAAAAATTGTTCATACCAGCCAACCGGTAAGCACCGATCATCTTGGTGAACAAGCTAACGGTACGGCCCCTGTAACGGACATGGGTATTCGCTTAGCCTGGGACGATGAACAAGTACTTGAATGGTATAACAGGGGACTTCAATCACAAGAAAAAATAAATGCAGTTCCTGCCGGTGTGAATGATATACCATTAGTCATTAGCAAGTATCGTGTAGATGCTGCACAACTTGAGCCAGGCGAAGTTTCTTTAACTCTTGCAGAACTGGAAGAAAATTTAAATAATAACAAAAAATGGAAATCACAGGTATCCATAACTGCTGATAACGTAAAAACCGGTGATATTGATTTGGGCAATGTTACGTTTGAATCAGGAATATCTGTTTCATTTGCAAAGCACGGCGATGCTGGAAATTATTGGCTGCCTGCTTATTTCACTAACTGGAATGGCACGTGTTTATCCATCCCCGATCCGCTTCCCGAAAAGCTTAACCAGCTTGATGAAATAAAAGAGGAGATGAATAAAGACAAAAATCCTGATGACATTCCCAAAGCGTTTTATAGCCAGCCAAAAGATGATAAGATAGAATTAAAATATGGCAGTGCTTATGCATTTCGTGTACGCTTGTCCGATATATCAGCTGGCGGTCCTGGGCCAGGCAGTCAATCCGTTAAATAAAGGCGAACATAAAATTGCTGTTCAAAAATTTAAAAGATATGTGGCTCCTCAACCACCAAATGTAAAAGTAGCAAACGATAATAAATCCATTGGTATTGAAAGGCCACGCCTCAACTATCCCGCAATATTGTATACTAATGTTGATACAAAAAATGCCACTGCTGAATTATTAGCCGACCGGCAGGATCTTATTGCTTTACGTAACAGGGCGGATGGGAAAAGCAATTTTAGAAAATGGCTTCGTGAGGTAAGTCTGCCTGACCCTGATGTAACGCAGGTGGAAATTGTAGTAGAAATAAAAACACTGGACATGGATCGGGAAGATTCGTATAATGCTATCACCAAAACAACACCAAAAGAAGCATACATTTTCTTGTATAAGACTTTTCGAAATTTTCCAAAATATGTATTAAAGCACAACCCGCCTAAAGATGTGATTGATCTTGAGTTTGAATACCAGGATATAAGTCTCATCAATTTTTTAGCGCCTGTTGATAAGCTGGGATTATCTGGAAAAATACATAGCAGTAAAGGGCCATTGATTCTTCCAACGGCAAGGGATATACGCATTACTGTCCGTTCTTTTTGCCCGGATGAAACTCCTGAGTATTTTGGTTCAGAAGAAACAAGACTAAGTATTTCGACAGTGCAATTCCTTCGCCAGGATCCTGCAAAACTTGAAAAGGAACCTTTGTTTCTTGAGACTGAAGATTCGTTGTTAAGCATTTTCTTTCAGCGGCAACCTGCCATTACTCCACAATACAGGGAAGAACAAAAAACACGTGGCAAAGGAAATGAAACCGATTCAGATTTACTCGACAGGTTAGCGGCAATAACAGGACTGGTTCATAAAAATGAATCAATCATCGGCAACGATAATATTCGCACACAAATGGGTTGTAGTAAAATTATTAATCATTCTGTTTCACCCGATCATAGCTCTATAACCTTTGCCAGCCGTGATGATTTTTATCATAAATGGATTAATGTGATACAGCTCGATCTTAACCGCGACTGGACATGGGATCTTCTAAAGCCTGATAGCTTTAAAGTTTTCCGGCAATGGAAATTTGATAATGAGAATGATTTCCATGACAAAGAAGAACTAGGAGCCATAGCTCTTACAAAAGGATTGAACTGGCAGGCAATGAACGAACCCGATCGATCTTTCACGCGATTAGTTTTTATTGATGCCTTAGACCCAAAACCTTCTACCGGAAATTTTCCTGAGCCAATTGAAGTAAAATATTTTGCGCAACCACAGTTTAAGCAGGTTAATAAAAATGGCGTGCAGGTTGATCTGGTATTTGATGAAGTTACTACTACTAAGCAGCTCAATAATTTACTGCCTATAACAACCGTTCCGGCGCAGGTTCCTAAAATAGTTTCTGTCGGTATCGCTTTATCACCTGATAGTGCTGATGAAGAATTAATAGCCAACCGCTATTCAGAAACATTTAATCGTAACCGTTACCTGTGGGTTGAATTTGATAAACCGCTTGCTGACGTTAAAGACATGTACTTTGCACGGGTCCTTGCTTACTCGCCCGACCCAATGTTGGCTGCGCTGGACGAAAAATTAGTTGGTGCATCATTAAATAGTGGGAATCTAAGTGCAGGCCCCGGTAATGCCTGGAACCAGAAAAGCTGGGAAGATTATTTACTTAAAGAACAACCCGAACCACCTATAAATTTAGATCCTGAGATTGTGCGTATCGTAAGAACAGGACAGCCTTTTGATCAAAGCGGCATAGATGCCATGCAGGCCATGACGCCAGCTAATACATTACTGCCTGATGATAAACCAACTCACTTTCTGCTGCCCTTGCCGGCAGGTATTTATCCTGATTCCGAAGAACTTTTCGGGTTTTTTACTTATGAATTTCGTGTAGGACATTTTAATTCAAAAAAATGGTCAACAGCACAGGGCCGCTTTGGCTCACCCCTTCGGATAACAGGTGTTCAGCATCCGGCGCCGCCAATGATATTAAATACCACAAGAGACAGGGATAAAGTCTTGGTAAGTACTCGTCATGCACAATCATTTTTTGAAGGAAGAAATGTAACGCCACCCAAACCCAGAACGGATATTTATGCCTGCCTGTACGCACAAGTATTGCAGGCGGATGGCATTCATTACCGCAATATTCTTATTGACAAATTATTGTTGCTAAAACCCTTTTTTACCACCGATTTAGATGAGGTAACGGCATACAATAAACGCAGAAAAGATAACGAAGAGATTGGCAAACCATTTACTCCACCCGAGCCTCCCGTATTGCTGCCGGGTTCACCGCCTTATGGAGTTACCTTTTGGAATATGAAAGATGTAAGGGAAAAGCTGCGCTTTCTTGGTATAGATGATAATACATCACTAAGTGTTTTATCCATTGAGCTGATGCCGCGTAATGATTTTCACAACGGGGAGCTTTTTCACAGGGTGCCGGGTACAGAGCAAATGTTTATTAGTCCATTGCCTGCCCAGGAGTTTTCACTTGATGCGATAAGAATTTTAAGGACATCGAAATTGTGTCCTGTGAAGGAAACCTGCGCTGTGGAATTGTAAAAACGGAGTGAATAAAAAGATTAATTTTTATACTTTTTTTATTTGAGAACAAATAATGGTTTTAAAATAGATAGTGGTGAAGGCAGGATACACCGGCACCTAAAAAAAAGCGTTAATGCAAATAGTTTAAACATCTTTAAAAAATAATGAAACATATCTCTTTTACTTTAATCACTTCTTTATTTGCACTTTTTTCTTTCGGACAAATCAATGCAAATAAAGATACTGGTTTGAATACGCCTGTTATAAAAGTTACCTTGCTTGGAACCGGCACGCCCCAACCTCTTATGGAAAGGTTTGGTCCAGTCTATTCTTGTTGAGGCCGGTAGTGAGATGATGTTGTTTGATGCGGGGCGTGGATGTCTGCAAAGGTTGCGTCAATTAAACTTGTCTTACGATCAGTTAACAGCACTGTTTCTTACACATCTGCATTCAGATCATATAGTTGGCTTACCTGATCTGTGGCTCACGGGTTGGATTATAACAAAAAGGCCGACACCTCTTAAAGTGTTTGGGCCTGTGGGCACGGCTAACATGATTGAGTATTTGCAAAAGGCCTATGCATTTGACATCAACATACGCATAGAAGATGATAAAGCTCCACGGGAAGGAAGTAAACTTTTAGTTACTGATATACAACAAGGGGTTATTTATGAAAACCACGGCGTTAAAGTGACCGCATTTGAAGTTGATCACGGTATAATAAAACCAGCTTTTGGATATCGCATAGATTATAAAGGGCATTCGGCAGTACTATCTGGTGATACAAAATATTCTGAAAACTTAATCAGGTTTGCAAAAGGCACAGATATATTAATACATGAAGTAGTTATTGCTCCTGACTCTTACCTTCAACGGATCCTAAATATAATATAGCAGAACATGACACCTCGCCGGAGCAGGCTGCCAGAGTATTTAATAGTGTAAAACCAAGCCTTGCCGTGTACTCGCATATAGTAAAACTTTATGGACGTAACGAAGATGAGATTATGAAGCGAACAAAAGAAAATTATTCAGGGTCAATAATTATGGGAGAAGATCTGATGAGCTTTTCAATTAGTGATAATGTTTCTGTGATTAAGTGGCAGAAGAAATAATTACTGCAAATTTATTTGATGAAGAAAACATAAATTCCCGCAAGCAAAGGATTTAAAGTATTGGGCCGTTGCGCTTACATATGGAAAGCAATAAAAAAAATTGTCGAGCAAAAACATCTAAAAATAAAAGACAAAATTTGCAAGGCAGCCTCACTTTTAAAAGCGATTTAAATACTTTCTCTCACTAAATCTAAAGTAACTTTAAACTATGCGAATTGTCGTAGTTACCATATTTGTTTTCTCCTTTGCCTGCTCAATCAACTTTGCAAAAGCCCAGCAACAAATATTTAAAAACTACACCGTAAACGATGGCCTTATTTCTAATACTGTACGACGGGTGTTCCAGGATTCAAAAGGTTTCTTATGGATAGGTACCCTTGAAGGGCTTAGCAAGTATGACGGGTATACTTTTACTAACTACACCACTGCCAACGGTCTTTCTCATAATATGGTAAATGATTTTTATGAAACGAAAGACGGGCAATTATATGTGGCTCTTAACAACGGAAGCATTGATAAAATTGTCGACGATAAAATTATTCCCAAAGCTGTTTCGTCATCAGTGGTAATAAACCGTTTTATGACATTGTCCGTGGCCCCAGGTAATTGCAACAACGGATGGCAATGGATTACAGAATTTTACTAAGGGCAAACTAATAAAACCTATGCAGGATTTGCCGCAATTCTCTTTCTACGAAATACTAAAACTCAATGATACTTCATTTATTACAACCAGCGAAAATTATGTAGCGGTATTCAACAGAAATTATAAACTCATTGCAAAGATAAAAGCAGCTGATAGCAAGTTTTCTGCAATAAAAATTTTTCAAGATTCAAAAAAAAGAATTTGGATTGCTTCCGGCCTGCAACTTAAATTAATCAAGGGGCTTCCTGAAATAAATAAACCCGTAGCTTATGTTTCGCCACCGGCAGCATTTGGTATTCTTAGCCATAAGCAAATAAATATTAACGACATATTTGAAGATGCGGATAGTGCAATGTGGTTTGCAACATCAGCCGGAATTATAAAAATAAATACTGACGGCTCACAACAAATTTTCACTGTAAAAGATGGCCTCAGTTCAAACATCGTTACGAGCATCTTCGAGGATAAAGAAAAAAATATCTGGTTTGGTACCGCGGTTGGTCTTTCAAAATTAGTTACCAAATCGGGCATCAGGTTATACCCGTTGGAGAATGGGATATGGTCAAATGATAATTTATACCTGATGTATCCGTGCAAAAAAAATAATTTTCTGGTAAGTACATTCAAGGGTACCCTGGACTTCAATAAAATAACAGGTAGCTTTTCGCCCATTACAGACCACAACTATTTTTTTTATAATGTAGTAGCAAATACCAATCCTCCTTTAATGACAGGCCTGTTTAAAACGGCAGAATTCGATTCACTGCGCATGCGGGTCACCAATATTTCTCCCCTTCCCTACAACGTCATGTCAAGAATGATAAGTGATAAGACCGGCAACATTTTTTTAAGCGATATAAATAATTTGTTTTTTAAATCAGTCAATACGCTTCATAAAATTCTTGAGTATCGTGTTACGGGTATGTTCATCGATAAGAATAATAATTTGTGGGTAGGCACCTGGCAGAATGGCCTTTTCAGTCTGCACTGTGAGGTAGTTGATAACCATATACAGGTATTAAAAAAAGAACACTTTTTACCCGATGCAAATATCCGTGCCCTCTATGAAGATTCAAAAGGCAATATATGGGCCGGAACCCGTTACCAGGGTGTTTACCGGCTGTCCAAAAATGAAAAAGACAGTTTTACTATTATAAATTTTAATCAAAGCACCGGGCTTACGTCCAATTTTGTAAAAGGTATAAGAGAAGATGCAAATGGAAATTTTTGGATTGCTTTTTATCATGGTCTTGATAAATTACTATTCCGCAATGATAGCTTTCATGTTTTTAACTTTAGCAGGGTTAATAATTATTTTGCAAGCATAACAGGTATAGAAACGGATGATGATAATACATTGTGGTTGGCAACAGGCGAAGGGCTTGTAAAAATAAAAGATGGAGAGTTGGAAAAAACGCCGCCTCTGCCAGTGTATATTACAAAAATATTTTCAGCCGATTCAACGTATCCGCTTCATGCAAAAAAAATACAATTAAATTATCATCAAAATCAAATACAGTTTGAATATTCTGCGCCGGGTTATATTAACGAAAAGCAAGTTTTATATAGCTATCGCTTGTCCGGCAGTTCTGCCATTGAGTGGTCTGCAGCAGCCAACCAGCATATCGTTTCTTATGCAGGGCTTCAGCCGGGAAAATACCGGTTTGAAGCGAGAGCGTTAGGATGGAACGGTGCTTGGGGAAGACCTGTCGTAATTGATTTCGCTATTACTCCACCCTTTTGGAAAACATGGTGGTTTATTTCTTTACTCTCTTTTTGTAGTTTTCTTTTAGTCTATTGGTTTGTGAAATGGCGTATAAAAAATATTAAAACTATTGCCGCAGAAAAATTAAAAGTGCAGCAATTAAATGCTGAGCAATATAAAAGCAAGCTGGAGCTCGAGCAGATCATCAATTATTTTTCTTCTTCATTGATCGATAAAAATAATATAGAAGATGTGTTATGGGATGTGGCTAAAAACCTGATTGGCCGCCTTGGATTTGTTGACTGCATGATATATTTATGGAACGGGGATAAAACTAAAATGATACAGAAGGCGGGCTTTGGACCCAAGGGATCAATTGAGCAAATAAGTAAACAGCCCTTTGATGTATCGCCCGGGCAGGGTGTTGTAGGATACGTGATGCAAACAAAAGAAGCGATATTAATTCCCGATACTTCAAAAGAAGATCGTTACCGGCCTGACGAAATGATAAGATTGAGTGAGCTAACTGTACCGGTGATTTATAACAGTGAACTGATAGGAGTGATAGACAGCGAACACAGTGAAAAGAATTTTTTCACCCAAAGGCATTTGCAAATATTAAATACTATTGCCACATTGGTTGCCGATAAAATAAAATCTATAGAAGCGGAGCAATTGCTGCAAAGCGCCAGGTTGGAAATGTACAGTATAAATGAGCAGCTTTCAAAGGCCAGGCTGGAAGCGCTTCGCAGCCAGATGAACCCACATTTTATTTTCAATTGCATTAATAGTATTGATGCCCTTATTCAAAGCAATGATAAATATAATGCGACCATCTATCTTAATAAATTTGCAAAGCTCATTCGTAATATACTTGATAGTTCCAAACAAAATACTGTAAGCCTTGCCAATGATTTAGATACATTAAAATTGTACATCGAGCTGGAACAATTTCGTCATGAGGATAAATTTACCGCCGAAATAAAAGCTGATGACGAACTGTTGCAGGACGATTATAAAGTGCCTCCGCTTATTATACAACCCTTTGTTGAAAATGCCATACAACATGGGTTGCGATACCGGCACGACCATAATGGAAAACTGTTTATTTCAATAAGCAAACTGGATAATTATCTGCAATATATTGTAGAAGATAATGGTGTGGGCAGAAATACTTTTAATAATCATTTACAAAAAAATAAAGTTTCTTACGGAATAGATATGAGTAACGAGAGAGTAAAACTTTTTAACAACGAAGAGAAAACATCAGTACAAATAACAGACTTGTTTCGCAATGGAAAACCTTCGGGAACAAAAGTGGAAGTTTACTTAAAAATTGACGCATGTTAACCGCAATTATTATAGACGATGAATTGAAGGGGCGCATTGCGCTTAAACAAAAGCTTCATGATTATTGTGCCGATGTGCAATTGGCCGGAGAAGCCGAAAACGGTGATGAGGGAATAAAGCTCATTGAAAAATACAAACCCGATGTTGTATTTCTTGATATTGAAATGCCGCGTATGGATGGTTTTCAAATGCTGCGCCGGTTACCCGAAAAAAATTTTCATTTAATTTTTACAACGGCGTACGATCAATATGCTATTAAAGCTATTAAATTTTCGGCTTTTGATTACCTGCTAAAACCTGTAGATATTGAAGAATTAAGGCTTGCCATTTCAAAAATTTATTCTCATCAAAAAATATATACCGCAAAAAAACTGGAGGTGCTTGAACAAAATATGGGCGGCAAAAATGTTTTTAATAAAATAGTTATCTCCACATTTGATGGTCTCTTGTTTTTTAATATCAATGATATTGTGCATCTTGAAGCAAGCAGTAATTACACCATTATTTATTTTAATAATCATCCAAAATTAATTGCCAGCAAAATACTCAAGGAATTTGAAGACCTGCTGCCTTCTGATATATTTTTTCGTACCCATCATTCGCATATCATCAACCTCACTTATATCAAGCGTTATCTCAAAGGCGATGGCGGCCAGATAGAAATGCAAAATGGAAATTTTGTTGATGTCGCAAGAAGAAAGAAAGAAGAATTTTTGAAGATAATAAATCGTTAGAATAATTTTTTAACTTAAATCCATTACTTTTGCCGCCCCAAAAGCGCATGTGGTGAAATTGGTAGACACGTCAGACTTAGGATCTGATGCCGCAAGGTGTGGGGGTTCGAGTCCCTCCATGCGCACTTCTCCAACATAATTTTTTTAAAGAGAAAATTATAAACGCCGTTTCATAACGGTTGATAAAAATTTGATTAATGGCAAACGTAACAAAAGAAAATATCGGCAATCTTCATGATAAGATTATAGTAAAAGTATCCAAAGAAGATTATTATCCATCATTTGAAAAAGCTATAAAAGACTATAGCAAAAAAGCGAATATTCCTGGTTTTAGAAAAGGGATGGTTCCTCAGGGCATGGTTAAAAAAATGTATGGAGCCTCTATCTTTTATGATGAAGTTATTAAAGCAGTTGAAAAAGAGATGCAGGAATATCTTACTAAAGAAAAGCCTGAAATATTTGCGCAGCCTTTGCCAATGGAAAGTGACCTGAGAAATTTAGATATGTCAAATCCTGCTGACTATGATTTCCCTTTTGAAATTGGACTGAAACCGGAAGTTATCAGTAGATGCCCTATCGAAAGCAAAACCTTCTTTATATAAAGTGAAAGTGACCAATGAGATGGTGGAGGAAGAAATAGAAAAATTAGTTACCAAGCATGGAGATATGAAAGATGCAGAAACAGTAACAGGCCCTGAAAATGTGTTGAATGTTCTGTTTGAAGAAAGTGACGCAGAGGGAAATCCTTTGCCGGAAGCGCTTTCAAAAGATAACTCTATTTTGGTAAAATATTTTGCTGAAGATTTTCGTCCGCAATTGATGGGCAAAAGTAAAGATGAGTTTGTAGTGTTACAATTAAAAAATGCTTTTCCTGAAAAAGAAAGAGAATGGATTTTATCAGACTTAGGTCTTGATAAAGATGATGCTTCACCAGGAGAAAAATATTTTAAAATGACGATAACCAAAATTGGTTTGGTTGAAAAAAAAGACCTTAATGAAGAATTTTTTAACCAGGTTTTTCCGGGTAAAGAAATAAAAACAGAAGATGAATTTCGTAAAACAATGAAAGAACAATTGCAACAACAATGGGATGCTGCCAGCAGAAGCCAGATGCATGATCAGTTGTATCACACTTTATTAGATACTCCAATGACTTTGCCTGATGAATTTTTAAAAAGGTGGATTGCCATAGGTGGTGAAAAGAAAAAAACACCTGACGAAGTTCAGGCCGAATATCCATCTTTTGCCAATCAATTAAAATGGACATTGATAAGTGATAAAATTATTAATGAAAATAAGATTGATGTTTCTGAAGAAGAATTAAAAGGATCCATGAAAGAAGAGATTTTGCGTTATTTTGGACAAATGAACATGGGCGATACCAACGAATGGATAAATAGTTATGTTGACAGGATGATGAAGGATGAAAAACAAGTTGACAGCACGTACCGAAAAAAACTGACAGAAAAATTGTTCAATTTTATTGAAACACAGGTGACGCCTATGGAAAAACAATCTTCACCGGAAGAATTGTTAGCTATGCAGCATCACATCATCATTAATAGTAAGCCTCACTCGCTAATACTCCTTCTTCGAAACAATAAAGGACAATACTTTGTGAGAGGTCTTTTGCCATATTGTCTCTTTTTTTTGTTAGCATAATATTTGGGAACTTCATGTCTGTAAAATTGCTTTTTTACTAAACTTAATTTATGAATACTGGAAAAGAATTTGAAAAATATGCTGTTAAGCATAAAGGCATTAGTAGTAATACCTTGCATGGATATATAAATCATAACATCACCAATCTTACTCCGAATATTATTGAAGAGCGGCCTATGAATGTGGCTGTTATGGATGTTTATAGCCGCCTCATGATGGATAGAATTATATTTCTGGGATATCCCGGTAAATGATGAAGTAGCTAACATTATTACTGCTCAACTATTATTTTTAGAAAGTACGGACAGAACAAGAGATATTCAACTATACATCAATTCTCCGGGCGGAGGCGTATATGCGGGTTTGGGATTATACGATACTATGCAATTTGTAACACCAGATATTGCCACCATTTGTACGGGCATAGCGGCAAGTATGGCAGCGGTATTAATGGCAGCAGGAGCCGCTGGCAAAAGAAGCGCTCTAAAACATTCAAGAATAATGATGCATCAGCCGAGCGGCGGGGCAGCAGGACAGGCATCGGATGTGGAAATTACGTAAATGAGGTTAGAAAAGTGAAATATGAATTGTATGAAATACTAAGTAATCATACTGGTCAAACAATTGAAAAGGTAACTAAAGATAGCAACAGAGATTTTTGGATGACAGCCGAAGAAGCCAAAAATTATGGCCTGATAGATGAAGTGTTACTGACTAATTCAAAAAAGACAAAAAAATAGATAATCAACAAAATACAATAATCAATGAATCTTTATAAAAGAAATTTAACACGTTTCGAAGAAGAAGAAGAGCCGGAAAAATCATTTGCCTGAAAACCCTATGGAAAAAATGATGGGAGGAATGATGTTTGATAAAAAATTTATTGAACAAAGAAAGATTTTTCTTTGGGGTGCGGTTGATGATAAAAGCGCCAAGGATATTACCAACAGGCTTATTATATCTTGATGCGATAGATTCCGGAAAAGAAATTACATTTTATATTAATAGCCCCGGTGGAGTTATTACAAGCGGCATGGTTATTTATGATACTATGAAAATGATTAAATCTCCTGTAAGTACTGTTTGTATGGGAATGGCAGCCAGTATGGGCAGCATTTTGTTAAGTGGTGGTGAAAAAGGAAAGCGATTTATTTTCCCTCACGGTGAAGTAATGATTCACCAACCAAGTGGAGGTGGACAGGGAACCAGCGCTGACCTTGAAATTATTGCTGTCCAAATTCAAAAAGCAAAACAACTTGGCGCTAAAATTCTTGCTGAAAATTGTGGTCAGACCTACGATAAAGTAATGGAAGATTTTGACAGAGACTATTGGATGGATGCTGCTGAAAGTAAAAAGTATGGTATAGTTGATGGCATTATAAGCAAACTATAAAGCAACGTTCTGCGTTATTTGATTGTCATTTAGTTAGTGTATTTTTTGAGGAAACTTGGAAAAGACAATTAAAGAACGTAATTTATAAAAGGTCAATATAAAATTCTTATAAATAATTAGATCCAAATGGCCAAACAACAAACATTACATTGTTCTTTTTGCGGAAGAAGCCGCGATGAAGTTAAGATTCTGATTGCGGGGCAGGAAGGGCCATATTTGCGAGAATTGTGTAGAACATGCCCAGGAAATTATCACACAGGAAATTTTTCCGATGCCGGAAAAAAATAGTCAGTCGTCTGCCTATAAACTTTCCGTAAAAAAACCAATTGAACTTAAAAAGTTTCTTGATGAATATGTAATTGGGCAGGATGATGCCAAAAAAGTTTTGGCAGTTGCAGTATATAATCATTACAAAAGGCTCAATCAAAAAATAGACAGTGATGTTGAAATAGAAAAAAGTAATATAATAATGGTGGGCGAAACCGGTACGGGTAAAACGTTGCTGGCAAAAACAATTGCCCGTGTTCTTAATGTGCCATTTGCTATTGTTGATGCAACTGTTTTTACCGAAGCTGGCTATGTTGGCGAAGATGTTGAAAGTATTTTAAGCCGGTTGTTGCAGGTGTGTAATTTTGATGTGAATGCTGCACAAAAAGGAATTGTTTATATTGACGAAATAGATAAAATTGCACGTAAAAGTGATAACCCAAGTATCACGCGTGACGTAAGCGGGGAAGGCGTTCAGCAAGGATTGCTTAAACTTGCTTGAAGGAACCGAAGTGCTGGTGCCGCCACAAGGAGGACGCAAACACCCGGAGCAAAAATTGATAAAATTAAACACAAGTAATATTCTTTTTATTTGCGGAGGAGCCTTTGATGGTGTAGATCAGACTTATTGCCAGAAGAATTAATACTAATGCAATTGGCTTTAATGTAAATAAAGACTTGCAGGATTTTCAGCGAAAAAATTTATTGCAGTTTGTTAATGCACAGGATTTAAAATCATTTGGCCTTATACCGGAGTTGTTGGGAAGGCTGCCAGTGGTAACTTATTTAAATCCCCTTGATAAAATTACTTTAAGAAGTATTTTAACCGATCCAAAAAATTCCCTTATCAAACAATATAGAAAATTATTTGAGCTGGAAGGAATAGAACTGGTAATTGAAAACGAAGTGTACGACTTTATGGTTGATAAGGCTATGGAGTATAAATTGGGGGCCCGGGGCCTGAGAAGCATATGCGAAAGCATTTTGACTGATGCAATGTATGAATTGCCATCTCAAAAAGTAAAAACGTTTACTCTTACTATAGACTATGCCCAGCACAAATTTAAAATTAGCAAGCTTAGCATGTTGAAGGTTGCATAATGTTTATTTTTTAAATTCTATTTCTTGTAAATTCCTTTTCAAAACTTCAACTCTTATTTCTTTTCCACTTATTTAAAAAAAAGCTGAAATTATAATCTCCATTTATTTATTTCATTTTATTTTTACCCGAAATGATTATTGGTAAAATTTTCTGCACTTCATTTAAAAAAATAATTTGAGATGGTTGATGTAATTCTTGGTTTGCAATGGGGTGATGAAGGAAAAGGTAAAATTGTAGATTATTTTGCTCCTGGTTATGATGTAATTGCAAGGTTCCAGGGTGGTCCTAATGCGGGGCATACACTTTACGTTGATGGGAAAAAAATTGTACTTCATCAAATACCTTCCGGTATATTTCATGAAAATAAAATTAATTTAATAGGCAACGGTGTGGTGCTCGATGCAATTACGTTAAAAAAGGAGTGTGATGCTGTAGAAGCAATGGGAATTAACTGTAAAAAAAATCTTTATATAAGCGAAAGAACGCATTTGATATTGCCTTCGCACCGGGCGCTTGATAAAGCCAGCGAACTGGCAAAAGGAAATGATAAAATAGGTTCTACGCTTAAAGGTATCAGCCCTGCTTACATGGATAAAACGGGAAGAAATGGCTTAAGAGTAGGAGATCTGATGGATAAAAATTTTATTTCCCAATACATCAAGCTGCGCTTAAAACATCAAAAGCTTTTAGATAATTTTTCTTTTAATGAAGATATTTCAACCTGGGAAGAAGAATTTTTTGAAGCGCTGGAATTCTTAAAACAATTACAAATTGTAAATGGAGAATATTTTATAAACGACGCTATTCAAAAAGGTAAAAAAATTCTTGCAGAAGGAGCCCAGGGAAGCATGCTCGATATTGACTTTGGAACGTTCCCTTATGTTACTTCTTCCAATACAATTACTGCAGGTGTAGGTAGCGGTCTTGGTATAGCGCCACAAAAAATTAAAGATGTATTTGGTATTACAAAAGCTTATTGCACAAGAGTGGGAAGCGGTCCGTTTCCTACAGAACTGGATAATGAAGATGGTGAACTTTTGAGAAAAACAGGAATGGAATATGGCAGTACAACGGGCCGGCCAAGAAGATGCGGATGGATTGATCTGGTAGCACTGAATTTTGCGTGCATGATAAATGGCGTTACTCAACTGGTTATGACGAAAGCAGATGTTCTTGATGCGATGGATACATTAGAAGTTTGTAGCAGCTATAAAATAAATGGAATAGAAACCAATCAAATACCATTTCAAATGATGAGGGCAAGTATAGAACCGGTGTATAAAAAATTTACAGGATGGAAAACTGATATCACATCAATAAAAAATTTTAATAACTTGCCAATGAAATGAACACATATATTAACTATATCAATGAAACATTAGGGGTTCCCGATAAAATTTATTTCTAATGGCCCCGGCAGCGATCAGATTATTGTGGCATTATGATTGATGAATTAAAAAAAAAAGTAATATTTTTTTGGCAAATTAAAAATCTAATTGAAATTTTACACAATTAATCCTTTAAGAAAATTATGAAAGCAAAATCTGAGAAGGAAAAAAAAATTCCTGAAAACAAACCTGAATCAAAAGTTACCAAGACTTCATCAAAAAAAAAGGATGAGGATATAGATGATGATGAGGATGATGACGATGATGTTCCCGTAAAAAAAACTAAAGCTTCATCAAAAAAGAAAAGTGGGGACGATGATGATGATGACGACGATGTAGAGGTTAATGATGATTGGGAGAAAAATGATGATGTTGATGACTTCGACCCTGATTTTGAAGAGTTTGATATCCCAAAATCAAAAATAAAAAAGCCGGCCGGCAAAAAAGGCAAGGCCGATGATGATTTTGATCTCGATGATGACTTTAAAGATCTCGATCTTTTTAATGATAGTGATGATGTGGACGATGATGAAGATGATTTTTAGCAGCTAAATTTATTTAACTTTCTGGCTGTGATAAATAATTTTGAAAAGACAATTCTCATCATATTCAATTCAGAATTTTCCAACTTTTAAATTTCAAATGCTCAACTTTTTGCAGAGGTTTAGCATTTTTTGTTTTCTTGATAACCACGAATATAATTTTAATAAATCTTATGAATGTATAGCCGGTGCCGGCGTTTTACATTC
This sequence comes from uncultured Chitinophagaceae bacterium, assembly GCA_963788795.1. GTDB lineage: Bacteria > Bacteroidota > Bacteroidia > Chitinophagales > Chitinophagaceae > Ginsengibacter. The sequence goes on along the minus strand of CAWBII010000015.1, from coordinate 299,286 downwards.
TATAATGGCTGGTGAATATAATAGTTTAAAAGACATTCATCAAATTCAGAAGAATTTCGGAGATTGGATTTTTGGCCATGTTGCTTACGATGTAAAAAATGAAATCGAAGATCTTCAATCATCAAACCCGGATGGAATAGGCTTTCCCGACTTTCTTTTTTTTGTTCCTGAATTTGTTTTCATTCTATCAAAAAATGAATTGAAGATTGGAGTTTATAATTCTATTGATACTCAGAAAATTTTCAGCGAAATCATTTCAGCGAAATCATTCCAAAATATTAAACAACCATCTCTGATATTTGAGTCAAGATTTTCAAAAAAAGAGTACGAAGAAACTGTTAAGCAGTTGCAGCAACATATCCTAAGAGGTGATTGCTATGAAATAAATTTTTGCCAGGAATTTTATGCCGAGGATGTTGTGATTGATCCGCCCTTGGTCTATCGAAAATTAAGTGAGCTATCACCAAATCCTTTTTCAGCTTTTTATAAGTATGTGGATAAATATGTTATTTGTGCAAGCCCTGAAAGATTTCTTAAAAAAATGGGAAATACTATTATTTCACAACCAATAAAGGGAACTGTTAATCGTATTCATAATGATTTAAAAGCTGATGAACTAAGGAAAAATAATTTGTTATATAGTGATAAAGAGCGTTCGGAAAATATAATGATTGTTGATCTTGTGAGGAATGATCTTGCAAAAATATGTACCGAAGGATCTGTGTCGGTACAAGAATTTCTGAGTGTTTATTCTTTCCCCCAGGTGCATCAAATGATATCTACCATTACCGGAAATCTTAAAAAAGATATTTCTGTTGCAGATATTTTTTATGCGATGTTTCCGATGGGTTCTATGACGGGAGCTCCTAAAAAAAAGGTAATGGAATTAATTGAAAAATATGAAAGAACCAGGCGTGGTTTATTTTCGGGAACATTAGGTTATATAAATCCTGAAGGCGATTTTGATTTTAATGTTGTTATAAGAAGTATGTTTTACAATAGATCAAATTCTTATTTATCTATACAGGCGGGCTCAGCCATAACATTTAAAAGCAATCCCGAAAACGAATATGAAGAATGTTTATTAAAGATTTCTGCGATGAAAAAGGCACTTGAATAATTTAATTGGCAGTTTTATTTCGCTGTGATTTTTTGGGAGTAGCTTTTGTATCAATATTTGTATCTCCAAGTAATTTTTCTACGCACTCATTCAGTATAGGATATTTGTTAGCAACAAAAAGATTCATTTTATCATTAGGTAACTTCATATAAAAGGTGCCACCGGTTGCGAGCATATCATCAAATCCGGGATTGTAACGATTAAAATCATTTATATCCATATCAAGATTTTTTGCAATTACTGATGATATAAATCTTCCGGAAATAGCCATCGAATCAGAGCCTGATAATTCTTCTTCTGAAATATTTGGTTTTGCAGGATCGCTCATTCCGTTTAAGCTTGTATAATTAAAATTATTACCGGACGTTTCCATCACGTAATGAGTTGCAATAAATTTTTTTACATGGTTGCGTGATTCTTCAGGAAGATAATATTGGAGTTTCCAGAAATTACGGCTGCCACTTTTGTTTATAGCTGTATAAACCCTTGCAGGGCCTCCATTGTATGCGGCAATCACAAGAAGCCAATCATTAAAATCTTTATAGAGATTAAGAAGATACTTTGCAGCAGCGTGAGTACTTTTATAATAATCAATACGGTCATCAACATATTGATTAACTTTTAATCCATAATCTTTGGCGGTATAAGTCATGAACTGCCATGGCCCCCTTGCACCCGCAACTGAAAGAGCATCTGATTTAAGGTCACTTTCAATTACGGCTAAATATTTTAATTCTCGCGGCAATCCATATTGGGTAAGAATACCATCAATTAAATTGAAATAAGGCAATGCAGTTGCTTTCATTTGCTCCAGGTATTTTCCATGAGCTTGCAAATAATCCTGCATGTAAGTTTCTGCATTTGGGTTTACCTGCGAAGAATATGGTATTGCAGAATTGTAAGAATAATTTTTGAAAAGATCTTTAAATCCGTATTTGGTAACCTGGCTCACGTATTTAACCTCTTCTTTTTTGGGAGGAGTAGGAGATTTAATTACTTCGTCTATTGCTTTAGCTTCTGCAACATTTTCCGGAAGGGTAGTGTCCGAAATATTTTGCAGACAACTTTTATTCTTTCCCAATGAAAATTGCACAAAACCTGTCTGAAAAAAAATTAATAAAAGTGATATGATTAAAAATTTCTTCATTCTTTAATACTTTTTGTAATCTTTCATAAGCATATCAGATATTTCAAGTAAAGTTAGCTCATCGTATTTATTTGTTATGACCTGGAGACCGAAGGGCATTCCATTTGAATGTTTAAATAGCGGTAATGAAATGGCAGGAGTTCCTGTAAGATTAGCATATACAGTATATATATCTGCAAGGTACATCGCTATTGGATCCTTTTGCATAGTCCCTGCTTCAAATGCAGTAGACGGTACAGTTGGCATTATTAAAGCGTCAAAATTTTTAAATATTTCTGAGGTCTGATTTACCAATAATCTTCTGATCTGCTGAGCTTTTGTAAAGTAGGCATCGTAGTAACCTTCACTGAGTACAAATGTGCCTAACATAATGCGCCTTTTTACTTCTTTTCCAAAACCTTCACTTCGCGTTTTTTTATAAAAATCAGTAAGGTCGTTACCATTATTTTTATGACGATAGCCATATCTCACTCCATCATAACGAGATAGGTTACTCGAAGCCTCTGCGGTAGAAAGAACATAATAGGCAGGCACAATAAAATCGATGAGACTAAAATCAATCTCTTCTATTTCGTGCCCATCTTTTTTTAGCTGATCACTTAACCCGTAAATATTTTTTTTTATTTCTATGTCCAGACTTTTATGTTCAAGCGCACTTTTTAATAACGCAATTTTATGTTTTTTAGATTGTTTTGAAATTGAAAAACTCTTTTGTTTCTCCTGGTTTGCCGTACTGTCATATTGATCCGGTCCATTTATAACCTCAAGTACTTTGGCCGCATCTTCTACATTATTTGAAAAAATTCCTATCTGGTCAAAAGATGATGCGTAGGCTATCAGGCCGTTCCGTGATACGGAACCATACGATGGTTTGATTCCGGTTATTCCGCAGAAATCGGCAGGCTGCCTTACTGAGCCACCTGTATCGCTACCTAAACTAACCATACAAAGACCAGCTTGTACAGCTACAGCAGAGCCACCAGACGAACCTCCGGGCACTTTGGTTTCGTCCAGCGCATTTAATACTCTTCCATACACTGAATTTTCATTGGTACTTCCCATTGCAAATTCATCACAATTGCAATGTGCCTATAATAATAGCATCTTCTTTTAATAAATTTTCAACAGCTGTTGAATTGTAAACAGAAACAAAGTTTTTTAAAATTCCCGAAGATGCAGTTACTGTATGGTCTTTGTAACATATAACATCCTTTATTGCAATAATAACTCCGTGAAGTTTGCCACATGCTTGTCCGCCTTTTCGTTTTTGATCAAGAAGTTTTGCCCGTTCAATACTTTCTGATGCATACACCCCAACGAACGCATTCAGTTTTTTATTTGTATTAATTTTTTCAAGATAATATGCTATTGCTTCAGAGCAATTAGTTTCGCCTTTGTCAAGTTGTTTTTGGTATTCGTTTATGGAGTTATATTGAAACACGAAATGGTAATTTATACAAAACGGCTAAAGCGCTGACGTTTGTAATAAACGTACACCTTAGCCGTGAATTTATTCTGTAGATTGGTTACTTCAGGAGGCCTTCGTTTCTCTCACAACTTCCTGCCTTGGGGTGTCCTGTCTCTGTACCGGAGGAGGGGTATCTTTTTCACGCATGCCGGCATCAATTTCATTTTTCACATGTTCTTTGGCATCATTAAATTCTCTTACACCTTTTCCAATTCCTCTCATAAGGTCGGGTATTTTTTTACCTCCAAAAAACAAAAGAACTACCAGGAGAATTAAAATCCATTCCGAGCCACCGGGCATTGAAAGTAACAATACGGGTTTTAATAAATTAATTGTCATTGTTAAATAATTAGAAGTTCAAAGATACATCAATAATAACAATGTGAAATAAGCGATCCTTATTTCAAATTTGTTTAACAGTTTAGGAGATTGTTATCTGTTAATGTACCGGCCGCATTTTGCCCTGCCATTAGCAGCTTCATAAGGCGAAATTCCACGTGCGCAGGATGCAAAAATTATAGATGCTGTTAAAGCAATGATACAAACTTTTCTCATTTTATTAAATAATAGTGAGGTAAAGGTTATATCATTCAGAGGTTTAAGTGAAATGCAAGTATATAAAATAAAAAACCGGGAAACAATAGCTTCCCGGTCTTTATTAAAATATTTATGACTATTTCATTCTTTTTTCCTGAATACGGGCACTTTTACCACTTCTTTCGCGTAAATAATACAATTTAGAACGACGTACTTTACCTACTTTGTGCAGTTTAATACTTTCAATATTAGGAGAAAAAAGAGGGAACAAACGTTCAACTCCAATTCCATCACTTATTTTTCTTACAGTGAAAGTTGCAGTTCCACCTTCTCCCTGGCGTTTAATTACATCTCCCTTAAAACTTTGAATACGTTCTTTATTACCCTCCTGAATTTTATAATTTACAGTAATATTATCTCCAGCTTTAAATTGAGGAAGCTCTTTTTTCTGAGTTAATTGTTCGTGAATAAATGCAATTGCATTCATGGCTTTTTATTTTAGGAGTGCGAAGGTAAGGCAATTTTAATAAATTGGTGCAATGTTTAATTGTTTAATTAACATAACAGCATAAAAAATCAATATATTTTACGTATCAGGTAATTTTTACCTTGCCACATTTACTGCTCTTTTCTCTCTTATCACCGTAACTTTTATTTGGCCCGGATAAGTCATTTCTGTTTGTATTTTCTGCGCTATCTCAAAACTAAGCTTATCGCTATCTCCATCGCTTACTTTATCTGCCTCAACAATTACCCGAAGCTCACGACCTGCTTGTATTGCATAGGCTTTTTCAACACCCTGGTAAGTTAATGCAAGATTTTCAAGGTCTTTTATGCGTTGTAAATATTGCTGCATAATTTCCCGTCTTGCGCCTGGCCTTGCACCGCTCATCGCGTCGCAGGCCTGAACAACTGGTGAAATAACATATTGCATTTCTACTTCATCATGATGGGCGCCAATTGCATTGCATACGGCGGGATTTTCTCCATACTTTTCGGCCAGCTTCATTCCCAAAAGTGCGTGGCTTAATTCTGTTTCATCGTCAGGAACTTTACCAATATCATGTAACAGACCGGCACGTTTTGCTAATTTTACATTCATACCTAATTCAGCCGCCATTACTCCGCAAAGATTGGCAACTTCGCGACTGTGCATTAATAAATTCTGGCCATATGAAGAACGGAATCTCATCTTGCCAACAATTCTTACTAATTCTTTATGGAGACCATGAATGCCTAATTCTATTACTGTTCGTTCTCCAATTTCAATTATCTGCTCTTCTAATTGTTTTCTTGTTTTTTCAACCACCTCCTCAATACGGGCAGGGTGAATACGGCCATCAGCTACTAAGCGTTGAAGAGATAGACGGGCAATTTCGCGGCGTAGGGGATCGAATGAGGAAAGAATAATTGCTTCGGGCGTATCATCAACGATTAGATCCACGCCGGTAGCCGCCTCTATTGCTCTTATATTTCTGCCTTCACGGCCGATTATAGAGCCTTTTATTTCATCGCTTTCAAGATTAAAAACTGTAATAGCATTTTCAATTGCCTGTTCTGCGGCGGTTCGCTGAATAGTTTGAATAATTATCTTACGGGCTTCTTTATTTGCTCTTAGCCTGGCATCATCAACTATTTCCTGCTGGATTAATATGGCTTGCGAATTGGCCTCCTGTCGCAAAGTTTCTATAAGCTGAGACTTAGCTTCTTCGGCGGAAAGTCCTGAAACCTTTTCGAGTCTGCGGATATGCTCCTCCTGGTGTTTTTCCAGTTCAGTACGTTTAATATTTACAACTTCAATCTGCCGGTTGAGCGTTTCTTTTATTGCTTCATTTTCTTTTATAATCCGTTCAATGTTTTGGTCTTTTTGATTGATAGTTTGTTCTTTTTGCTTGATACGGTTTTCGGCATCACTCAGTTTCTGATTACGCTGAAAAACCTCTTTATCATGCTCTGATTTTAACTGAACAAATCTTTCCTTTGCTTCCAGTTGCTTTTCTTTTTTAAGGGTTTCAGCCTTGGATTTGTGCGTCAGAAATAATTTTTTGTGCTTGTTGTTCTGCAGTTTCTACTTGTTTTTTTGTGTTTTTGGCAAATAAAATTTTACCCAGTATGATGCCTACGATTAAAGCGATAGCACCAACTATTATTGGGATGAGTTGTTCCATTGTTTTTTAATGATTTTTTAATGCGTTTCATAATCTATTACCCTCTTTATGCATGTTTCTTATTTAGAAACAGACGAATAGACGAAGATAGCAAAATTGTGTGGAAAATTATGGACGGAAGCGGTAAAAGAAAAAAATGCAAAATCGACTATTACCTTTTTTAAAACTCAAGAGAGAGTTTTTTACATAACAACATCAAGTTGTTTATTTATCTTCTGAAGCGCTTCAACAAATTCTTCATTTGAAGGATTATTGTTTGAAGCAGACTGCGGCTGAGTTGCATACCATATTAAAACCATAGATATATAATCCTGCATATCCTTGCCTGCAAACTGGGTGCGGAATTCCATTATTTTGTCATTGATAACTTTCAGGGTTTTTCTTACCACCTCCTCATCTGAGGGAAGTATTTTAATACGATAGCTTCTATCGCCAATTACAATATTTGCCGGAATAAGTTCTGCTGACATATTAATTATTTAGCATTGCCATACATTTATCAAGTTCTTTTATATATTGATTAATCCTTTTTTCAAAATCATGCTTTTCCTTATCATTTAATTGCCCGGCGGAAGATTTAAGAATACCAGCCTGCATTTCAAGAGAATCAATTTTTTGCAAATAGTCTTTTTCATTTTTTCTGCAGCTTTCAATTTCTTTGGCAAGAATTGAATTTTCTTTTTGCAGTGCTGCATATTTTTTTAGCAGCAATTGCAATTTTGAATTTATTAAATTAATATGTTCTTCAAGAATGCTCATTAATTATTTCTTCTTATTTCGGCAGAAATGTTTTTTTCGATTGAATTAATAATCTTATTCATCATTGCATCAGTTTCTGCATCGGTCAATGTTTTCTCTTTGTCATAAAATATGAAACTGATAGCCATTGATTTTTTGTCCGCACCTAATTTTTCGCTTTCAAATACATCAAATAATTTAAACTCTTTAAGTTTTGCAATCCTTAATATCTTTACCGATTCCTCAAGCTTTTCATAAGAAGTTGATTTATCAACCACAATTGAAAGGTCTCTTTCTACCTGGGGAAATTTAGGAATTTCTTCAAAAGAAATTTGTTTTGTTTTTGTTGATGAAACAAATTGCTGCCAGTTTATATATAAATAAAAGACCGGTTGCTTTATTGAAAACTTTTCAAGAATCGACTTTTTTATACTTCCCATTTCTGCTATCGAATTTCCATTTATGGTTACGATAATAAAATCATCAAGATGGTTATCAGGACTAACAGATAATTTAAAGTTATCCAATCCAGCTAATCGGAAAATTATATCACAAACTCCTTTTGCAAAATAGATGCCTGTTTTTTTTGCCTTATTTTTCCAGTCGGTTTCACTTTTATTTCCACTAAAATAAATGGCGAGGCTTTCGGTCTCATTATACTTTCCTTTTTCTATTTCATCATATATTTTACCAAATTCAAAAAATAACAGATCAGCATTTTTTCTATTAAGATTGTATGCAATACTTTCAAGCCCAGTAGGCATCATTGAAGGTCGCATTACATTCAAATCCTCACTTAAGCTATTTATAAGCTTTACGGTTTTAGACAAAACTGCCTCATCAAAATATTTGCTGTTGGTAATTGAATTGGTAAAAATTTCTGAAAAGCCATTTGCCACCAGCCATCCTGCTATCTTTTCTTTCAAAGCCACTTTATCAGCCCCGGTTTCAATTGCCGGTGCCATTTTAATAGTTGAAGGAATTTCTATATTATCAAGACCATCTATCCGCATAATTTCTTCCACAATGTCTGCAGGAATCGTTATATCTGGATTGCTGAAAGGCGCAGCAACTCTTAGTTCGTCTATACCCTCTTTTATAATTGAAAAATTGAGGCTTTTTAAAATGCTTTTTACAGTATCCTGGTGATAATTTTTACCGCTAACCTTTTTTAGATAATAATTTTGTAATGTAATCTCATTTTGAGCTTTAGGAACAGGATATACATCTATAATTTCGGAAGAAATTAGTCCACCACAAATTTCTCGAATTAATAAAGCTGCCCTTTTTAAAACATTCACGGTGTTGCTGATGTCTACTCCTTTTTCAAAACGTATGGCCGCGTCAGTTCTTAGATTATGCCTGAAAGATGTTTTTCGAACATACACAGAATTAAACCAGGCGCTTTCCAAAAAAATATTAACGGTATCTTTTGTAACTCCGCTTTCAAGACCACCAAAAACACCCCCAAAACACATAGGCTCATTATCTCCATTACATACCATGATGTCTTCACTACTTAATGAGCGAATTTTTTCATCAAGCGTAACAAATTTTGTTTTATCCGGAAGTGTTTCTACAATTATTGTATTTCCTTTTATTTTATCTGCATCAAATGCATGCAGTGGCTGACCGGTTTCGTGAAGTATGAAATTGGTAATATCAACTATATTATTAATAGGTCGTACACCAATACTTTTAAGCTTGTGTTGTAGCCAAACAGGAGAAGGAGATATCTTAATACCGGAAATACTGACTCCCGCATAGCGACTGCATCCTTCCTGGTTTTTTATTGTAACGTTTATTTTTTGTGAATTATTATCGGCTTTAAAATTATTTTTAAAAGGCGAAACCGGTTGTATGTGAGTTTTATGATGATGAGCAAGATAAGCACATACATCTTTTGCAACTCCGAGATGGCTCATGGCATCCATACGATTAGGCGTAAGGCCTATTTCAAAAACCCAATCGCTGTAAGGAATAAAATAATCGTAGGCAGTTTTTCCTGCCTTGCATCCCCGGGAAGACAATAATTCCTGATTGGTTTTCTCCAATGCCAATTTCATCTTCAGCACATATCATTCCATTGCTTTCCACTCCACGTATTTTAGTTTTTTTTATTGCCAAAGGTTCTCCGTTTATAGGATATAAGGTAGTACCAACCGGAGCAATAATTACTTTTTGACCTGCCGCAACATTATTTGCGCCACAAACTATTTGGAGCGTTTCACCATTACCGTTATCAACCGTCGTTATTTTTAATTTATCCGCATCAGGGTGTTTTTCACAAGTAATAACCTCGCCTATAATTAAGCCTTTAAGGAATTTTTTATTTGTTCATATTTTTCCAGGCTTTCTACCTCAAGCCCTACCGAAGTTAAAATATCTGAAAGTTTTTGCGGGCTTTTTGAATAGCTTAGTTATTTCATCATCGTGGGAAATAATCCCTAAGCCAATTGTAACTAATCTTCATGTATCTATTAAGAATTCATCTTCTTTACTTTTCTAATATTCAAAAATAAGAAAGATGGCGCTAAGAAAATGAGTAATGATTTCTTTAAAGCTTTCGCAATAAGGATTTCGGAAAAAAAGCTATTTTATTTCAGAAAAATAGATAAAAATTCAAGAGCAACTTCTTAACAAATTTATTTGTGAATTGACCTAAAAATGACCAATATTTTCTGCACAATTGTATGTGAATTAAGTTGAGCAAAAAACGTAAAAATATTTTAAATTGTGGATTATAATATATTTTTTGTTAGTAACCTATGTTTTTTTCAGCTTTTAATGTGAATGGATATGGATAAATATTAGGCCTTAACAATTTCTTTAAATAGATTTATGTACTTTAACTTAGCCGCCCACTGAATATTTTTAAACTAAATTTATTTAATTATTTAACATTACTAATAAACCGCCTTTTAATATAACATGGATCTTACTAACCTCAACAAAGAAAGAAAAATCAAGAAGAAAAAACGGCTCCCTGGAATTAGGAACAATGATGTTCGGAAAAGTTCCTCCACAGGCAAAAGACCTCGAAGAAGCGGTACTTGGGGCAATAATGATTGAAAAAAACGCATTTGATGTTGTGGTCGAAATTTTAAAACCGGAATGTTTTTATCTCGAAGCTCATCAACGGATTTTCAGGGCGATGCAGGGTCTTCAACAAAAGAATTCTCCAATCGATTTACTTACAGTAGTGGAAGAATTAAAGTTCAGAGAAGAAATTGATCTTATCGGCGGCCCTTATTATGTAACCAAACTTACCAACGCTGTTGTTTCATCTGCCAATATAGAAACGCATGCCAGGATTGTTTTGCAAAAATTTATTCAAAGAGAATTAATTCGTATAAGCGGCGAAATTATTGGGGATGCCTATGAAGACAGTACTGATGTATTCGATCTTCTTGATGATGCAGAAACAAAACTTTTTGAAATTACCAATAATCATCTTAGAAAAGATTATGCCAGCATTGACACCGTACTGGTAAAAACTATTCAACGAATTGAAGATCTTAGAACACGCCAGGATGAAATTACAGGAGTACCTACCGGTTTTCAGGTTCTGGATCATCTTACTTATGGATGGCAACCATCTGATTTAATTGTTCTGGCTGCACGTCCTTCTGTTGGTAAAACGGCATTTGCGCTTAACCTTGCCCGTAATGCCGCTCTTCACCCAACAAAGCCTACAGCAGTTGGGTTTTTCTCTCTTGAAATGAGTGCCGGGCAATTAGTACAAAGAATTCTTAGTGCAGAAAGTGAAATATGGCTGGAAAAAATTGCACGGGGACGCCTGGAGGAACATGAAATGAAGCAATTGTACAAAAAAGGAATTGAGAAACTTGCATCTGCGCCTATTCATATTGACGATACTGCAGCGTCTAAATATTTTTGAATTAAGAGCCAAATGCCGCAGATTAAAAAATAAACATAATGTAGGTCTAATTATTATTGATTATTTACAATTGATGAGTGGTGCCGGTGAAAACCGGAATGGCAACCGCGAACAGGAAATAAGCCGTATTTCAAGAGATTTAAAAGGCCTTGCAAAAGAATTGCAGATTCCTATAATTGCCCTGAGCCAGTTAAGCCGGGAAGTAGAAAAAAGAAAAGAAGGAAATAAAATGCCACAGTTAAGTGACCTGAGAGAATCAGGTGCAATTGAACAGGATGCTGATATGGTAATGTTTCTGTACCGCCCGGAATATTATGACATTACTTGCTAATGAATTAGGCGAAAGCAATAAAGGCGAAACGCATGTGCGTATTGCAAAACATCGTAATGGTCAGCTTGACACTATAAAACTAAAAGCATTGTTGCATATACAAAAATTTATAGAAGACGATAGTGATGATTTTAATAAAAGTCTTCCGCAGGGTGGAAACTGGAAACCTGTAAAAGATATAGATAATGACGGCGCAAAATTGTATATACAAAAAGGAAGTAAAATGAATGATGGTGAGTTTGATGACGAAACACCTTTTTAAATTAATAGCACCGGTTCTACTTTTCATTAATATCTTATTGCAATGCAATTGCCATTTTTTTTTGAAGAAAATTTGCCTGATGAAGAGAAATTTTTGCTAAGTGAAGAAACTTCAAAACATATTGTGCAGGTATTACGTATGCATGAAAAGGAAAATCTTCTTGTTACTAACGGTCAAGGCCAGGTGATTACTGCCATCTTAACAAAAGCAAATAAAAAAAATGCCGAGGTGCAAATAATCAGACGAATCAGTTTGTCCTCAAACCCGTTCATAAAATAACGATTGGAATTTCGCTCATAAAAAATACCAACAGATTTGAATGGTTTTTAGAAAAGGCTACCGAAATTGGTGTTTCTGAGATTATTCCAATTCTTTGTGAGCGTACAGAAAAGCAGCATTTCAGGCATGATAGAATGAAAAATATTATTGTAAGTGCCATGCTACAATCGCAACAGGCATGGCTACCCGAATTGCAACGGCCCATAAGGTTTAAAGAGATTATAAAAAACTATTCTATGTCAAAAAAAATATATTGCCCATTGTATTGATGATAAAAAAAGGAATTTAAGTAAAGAAGTAATTTCAACAAGAGGATCGAATAATATTAATAGGCCCAGAGGGTGATTTTACAAAAGATGAAATTACAATTGCGCTTAATAACCATTATATACCGGTAAGCCTTGGAGAAACAAGATTAAGAACAGAGACCGCAGGAATTGTCGCTGCGGTCTTGCTTTTAAATAAATAAATTTTTGCTCTGTCTTTCGAAAAGGGTGAAGTTATTCCTGCACTACCAGCCTGAAGCCGTTTCCATGAATATTTACAATTTCAATGCTTGGATCGTCTTTTAAATATTTACGAAGCTTGGCAATATAAACATCCATACTACGCCCATTAAAATAAGTATCGCTTCCCCATATTTTTTTAAGAGCCGTTTCTCTTGGCAACAAATCATTTTTGTATTCACAAAGCATTTTAAGCAATTCATTTTCTTTTGGAGATAAAGTCTGTACATCTTTACCAACTCCTAACTGGCGCAAGCTTGGATTAAAATGATATCTGCCCAAATCATATTCTGCATTGGCTTCTTCCCGATGCAATTCTTCGTTGCGTTTTAAAATAGCTTTTATTTTGTGTAATAAAACATCACTGTCAAATGGCTTTGTAATATAATCATCTGCTCCAAGTTTATATCCTTTAATAATATCATCCTTCATGGTTTTTGCAGATAAGAAAGAATAAAGGCATATCCGGATCCACATTCCTTATTTCTTCTGCAACGGTAAAGCCATCCATATTTGGCATCATTACATCAAGAAGGCATATATCAAATTTTTCACGCTGAAAAGCAGCAAGGCCAAGCCTTCCATCTCTTTCCAAGTATAACATCGTAATCGTTTAGTTCAAGATAATTTTTTAAGACCATTCCAAGATTTGGATCGTCTTCACAAATTAAGAATTTTAGGTTTTTTATTCTCCATAATCATTTTTTTATTCTGTAATAAAGGTATTTAGTTTTTATTAAAATTTGATTTACATATTTGTATACGGCTGCTAATTACGGCGATAATTGGTGTACTTAAAAAGTTAAAACATTCTTATCATTTCATTTTGAGTTTGTAACTTTCAAAAAAAATAAAATGGCCAATAAAGAAACGTTTTACCGAAGCCATCAAAAGCGGATATACATTTAAAGGAGAAACTATAAAAATCGGTGCGGCTATCCTTGGATGGCAACAGTGATTCCTGAAGCTGAAATTTTTCTGCCGCTTTAAAAACAATGAATCGCCATGGACTTGTAGCCGGAGCTACCGGTACCGGCAAAACAAAATCTTTTCAAATGATCGCTGAAGGATTAAGTGATGCAAGTGTGCCCGTTTTATTGATGGATATCAAAGGGGATTTAAGTGGCATTGCAGCAGCAGGAACAGTAAATGATAAAATCACAGAACGTTATCAAAGTTTGAAAATGGAATATAAGCCTTGCCCATTTCCGGTGGACCTGCTGACGCTGAGCCAACAAAAAGGAGTTAAGCTTAAGAGCTACCGTTTCCGAATTTGGACCAGTTTGCTTACCAAAATTTTAGGATTGAATGATACGCAGGGTGGCGTGGTTGCGATGATCTTTAAATATTGTGATGATAATAAACTGCCTTTGCTTGATTTGAAGGATTTCATTAAAGTATTACAATATGTAGGTAACGAAGGAAAAGCAGAATTGCAGGCTTCCTATGGAAATATTTCTACAACCTCTACCGGAACAATTTTACGTAAAGTAATAGAATTACAACAACAAGGGTGCAGATATTTTTTTTGGAGAAAAAAGTTTTGAAGTGGAAGATCTGATGAGCATTAGTGATGATGGTCGTGGAATGATCAGTGTTTTAAGGGTGACTGACATACAGGATAAACCAAAATTGTTCTCAACTTTTATGTTGCAAATGCTGGCAGAACTTTATGCAGTGTGCCCGGAAGAAGGTGATCTTGATAAGCCAAAACTGATCATATTTATTGACGAGGCACATCTGATTTTCGAGGAGGCGAGCAAAGCCTTGCTGGAAGAAATTGACACCATCATTAAACTGATACGCTCCAAAGGAATAGGAATTTATTTTTGTACCCAAAATCCAATGGACGTACCAGCCAGTGTTTTGGGACAGTTAGGTTTGAAAATTCAACATGCTTTAAGGGCTTTTACCGCAGCTGATCGAACATGTTATAAAACAAACAGCGCAAAATTATCCTGAAACAACATTTTATAAAACAGAAGACCTGATTACCCAACTGGGTATTGGAGAAGCCTTAGTTACCATTTTAAACGAAAAGGGAATTCCAACACCTCTTGCTCAGGTAATGATGCTTACACCCCGAAGTCGAATGGATGTACTTGACAGACGCTGAAATTGATAATATAGTTGCCAGTTCAAAACTGGTAGCAAAATACAACCAGGTAATTGATAGCAAAGCGCTTATGAAATGCTTACTGCTAAATTGCAACAAGCCGCCGCGAATACATCTGCAAATGCTTCTTCTTCATCGAAAACCGCTAAGCCTGAAGAAAGTACTTTAGAAAAAGTTGCCAATAATACAATAGTAAAAAGTATGATGCGAACCGCAGGAACAACCATAGTAAGAAGTTTATTAGGTTCGTTAGGGCTTGGTGGAAGAAGCAGAAGTTCAACTAAAAGCTGGTTCTGATCGTTAATAAAAATTGAGAGAATTGGGAAAAAATAACTTATACCTTTTATTTCTAAAATTTTATATTCTCCCCGACAATTTATGCTTTCCTATTACTCAGTAGAATCTACCGTTAAATAAATTTCAGTAGCAGCAACTCCTTCTTTTTTTAAAATTCTCTTCAAAAATCTTGCTTAATAGTAATTTCCATACTATCTTCGTCTCGGTTTTTCATAGGATATTGGATTTTAAAGCGGGACTAGATTTCTATCTGGGTCCCTTTTTTTTTATATATACATAGCTCCTGCTTAATCAAGATTCGATTTCTCTTTTCTTGCATTATCAAATTATTGACTTAATTTCGTCCCGGTTTTTCATAGGATATTGGATTTTAAAGTGGGACTAGATTTCTATCTGGGTCCCTTTTTTATTTTAGGCTAATTATTTTTCATTTTAATAAATCCATCTTCGGTTATAGATACAATATTTTCCTCCTGTAGAAAATGAAGGATCTTCATAATTTTATTTTGTTTGAAACTATGCATTTTGGGAAGCAACTGTTTTAAATTTAAAGGTTTGGTTAAAATTGAGGTTTTGATTCCTTCTTTTATCTTTTCAAATTCTTCTTTTGTAATTGTAATATTTTTTTCCTTTAGGCAATTATCGCATATACCACAGCGCTTCACATTTAAATCATTAAAATAAGCTGCTATCATTTTACTTCTGCAGGCATGTTGGTCTCTGATATATTCAATAATAGCTTGTAATCTTTTTTCAAAAGCCTGTTTTCTTTTTAGTATGTTTTTTTGATTAACGAAAAGGTCTGACGTATTGACCCTGTTCTGAAGAAATTTTATTTGCGGCTTTTCTTTTTGAGGTGTATAATCTATTATACCTGTTTTTTTTATTTCAAAAAGGTCTGCTATAATTTTTTCTTTTTTCTTTGAAATAAATTTTGAAAGATGATGTTCATTAATAGGGGATGGATAATCAAATATTCCATCGTAAGACCTGAGAAGGCCTTTTATTACCGGCTCGTATTGCGGATAGTTTTTTTCAAATAATTCCATTTCTGCTTTCTCAGTAGTAAAGACAACTACTGACGGAGAGAAAAACTGATCACTGTAACTTATTAATTCTTCCTGCTCTAATATTTTTAATGCACTATTTACGGTAAAAGCATCCAGGTTAAATTTTTTTACAAAGTCATTTATATCAAAATCAAATGACAAATCTTCTCCGCTACCGGAGGGCAATTGAAAATAGTTTACGAGGGATGCATAAATTTTTTTTATCGTTGGCAAATCAGGAAATCTTTTGGATGATTGCTTGTTTAAATCATTAATTTCCTGTTCTGTAAAAAATAAAATCGCATAAGCTTTTTTACCATCTCTTCCAGCCCGGCCTGCTTCCTGGTAATAATTTTCAAGAGCATCCGGCACATCGTAATGAATAACAGTTCTTACGTCAGGCTTGTCAATGCCCATTCCAAAAGCATTGGTACAGGCGATAATCCTTGTTTTATTATTGATCCATTCTTCCTGCCTCGTATTTCTTAAATCATTAGAAAGTCCTGCATGATAATGGCTGGCTTTTATACCGTTCAGCGTAAGAAGTTCTTCAATTTCCCTGGTTCTTTTGCGGCTCTTGCAATAAACAATGCCACTGCCGTTTACTTTTTTTAAAATCTCTATTAATTTATTTTGTTTGGAAGAAGGGGTGAAGATGCTATAAGAAAGATTGCTTCTCTCAAAAGATTGCTGAAACCTGTTGTACTTATTTTTGAAAGAAAGCTTATCGCAAATATCATTTTGTACTTCAATAGTTGCGGATGCCGTTAGTGCAAGAACAGGAACATTTTTTAATATCTCACGTATAGCGGCTATACGCAGATATGGTGGCCTGAAATCGTATCCCCATTGGGAAACACAATGCGCTTCATCAACTGCTACCAGATTAATATTTATTGCAGGGAAATATTCTAAGAATAATTCAGTTTCGAGTCTTTCCGGTGAAACATATAAAAATTTGAAATTTCCATAAGCCGCATTTTTAAGCGTTTTCACCACTTCTACATAACTCATTCCCGAATAGATGGAAAGTGCCGGAATACCTTTTTGTTTAAGATTGGCAACCTGGTCTTTCATTAAAGCAATTAATGGACTAATAACCAGGCACAGTCCTTCTTTCATCATTGCAGGAACCTGGAAGCAAATTGATTTACCGCCACCTGTGGGCATTAATGCAAGTGTATCATGACCGCCAAGTAAAGAGTTAATGATTTCAGCCTGTAAAGGCCTGAAGATATCATAACTCCAGTATTTTTTTAAAATCTCAACAGGATCTTCCATGTACTCTAATAAACTTTAAAATAATTTTTTCTACAATGATTTATATAAAAATACTACTGAAAACTCTGAAGAACCTGAAATTGAGTCTATTTTAAAAAAATCACTCTGCTGTTAGTATTATTTTTACAAAAATATTTTTGATGGAATTTATTTTTGATTTTAACACCATTCAAAAAATTGCAAAAGAATTTGTTTCATTAATTGATGAATATAAAATAATAGCATTTAGTGGGGAACTGGGTGCCGGTAAAACAACCCTTGTTAATGAAATCTGCAAACAACTTGGAGTAGAAGAAAGTGTTACGAGTCCTACTTATGCTATCATCCAGGAATATCACTCAAATACCGGCATTATTTATCACATGGATCTTTATCGCATAAAAAGCATTGAAGAAGCCGTTGACGCGGGAATAGAAGATTGTCTTTTAAGTAAAAATATATGTTTGGTTGAATGGCCAGAGAAAGCTCGTCAGCTATTTCCACCAGAAACAATTTATGCTTCTTTACAAACACTTTCCAATAATATGCGAAAATTGATTGTTGAACTTCCCCAATAAAAAATTATTTTTATAGTCCCTTTAATTATATAAGAAAATGGCAACATCAAAACCGTTTGTTTCGCCCTCCTTTAGATATGAAACCCTTGAAGAAACGCTGGATGTAAAACCAAAGGGAGTTGAGTTGTTTATCGGTATTCCTAAAGAAACCTCTTTCCAGGAAAACCGTATTGCACTTACCCCGGAAGCAATAAGTGTATTAGTTGCCAATGGCCATAGAGTTATCATGGAAAGTAAAGCGGGTGAAGGAGCCAGCTATTCTGACAGGGATTATAGTGAGGCAGGCGCTAAAATTGCTAAAAGTAAAAAGGAAGTTTTTGAATGTGATATTCTTGTAAAAAGCGCACCCGTGTGTGATGACGAACTTGATCTGTTAAAAACACATCAATTTATTATTTCACCGATCCATCTTGCTGCAATGAAACAACATATTCTTGCCAAGATGATGAGCAAAAAAATTACCGCATTAAGCTTTGAGAATTTAAAAGATGACAGTGGACACAATCCAATTGTTCGTAGCATGAGCGAAATAGCAGGAAGTGCAGTTATGTTGATTGCCGGTCAATATCTTAGTAATGCAAATAATGGTAAAGGTGTGCTCGTGGGTGGAATTTCAGGTATTCCTCCAACAAAAGTTATCATTATA
This sequence comes from uncultured Chitinophagaceae bacterium, assembly GCA_963788795.1. GTDB lineage: Bacteria > Bacteroidota > Bacteroidia > Chitinophagales > Chitinophagaceae > Ginsengibacter. Next base: position 280,883 of record CAWBII010000015.1, on the reverse strand, counting down.
GGTGCAGGTATAGTCGGGGAGCAAGCTGCCAGAACAGCATTGGCAATGGGAGCCAGTGTAAAAGTTTTTGATAATAGCATTTATCGCTTAAAGAGACTGCAAAATAATATTGGGGTGCGTTTATACACCTCCGTTATAGAGCCTGGGATTCTATCAAAACAACTTAAAACCTGTGATGTTGCTGTTGGCGCTTTATCTTCTTATGGAGGAAGAACACCTCTTGTTGTTACGGAGGAAATGGTAAGCAGAATGCGTCCCGGCAGTGTAATTGTTGATGTATGTATTGATCATGGCGGCTGTTTTGAAACCTCATCTATTACTTCTCATAAAGATCCGGTATTTAGAAAATACGATGTAATTCATTATTGTGTGCCTAACATTCCAAGCGGTTTTGCACGTACCGCTTCACAATCTATCAGTAATGTACTAATGACCTTAATGCTTGAAATGGCGGATGAAGGCGGCTTCGAAAATCTTGTTTGGTATAAAATAAATATCCGTAGTGGGATTTATTTATTTAAAGGAGCGCTTACAAATTTTCATCTTAGTGAACGGTTTGATTTAAAGTTCACTGATTTAAATTTATTGATTGCAAGCAGCAGGTAAGCTATTTATAATTCAGCATATCAATATTTTCTTCACAAAAACTATATTCATTTTTATCGTTGCTGCTAACAATTACCAGGCGATTGCCGCAATAATTTTTTATAAGTGAATGATACAACAAAATCCCTTCGTCATCAAGGTTGGTAAGGGGCTCATCTAATAATATTGCAGGAACATTACTGAAGATTGCCTGGGCAAGCTTAACCCTTTGCTTCATTCCGCTGCTGAAATAACGGAGTTGCTTATCCGAAGATTTCTTAAGGCTTATTAGAGAAATTATTTCTTCAGTATTTAATAAAGAAATCCAACCTTTCATTTTTTTATGAAAAGTAAAAAACTCTGTAAGCGTCATCTCTTCTACCAAATCAAGATAAGGCGCTGCAAAAGAAATTTTTTTAAAAATTTTTTCAGATTCAACATTTTTACCAGATTCGCTGTAAGAAATGCCCCCTTCGTTAAAGATTGTTGATCCGCCTATGATTTGAAGTAAGGTTGATTTTCCTGAACCGTTAGGCCCCGTAATTGCATAGTGTTTGGTAATGTCAAATTGAAAATTAAGATTACGGAATATCCATTCGCTGTTATAGCGCTTGCCAAGGTTGTTCAGGCTAATTTTCATCAGTGATTTCTTTGGCAGATACTTTTAAAACGCCTCGTTTGCTATCTCTTATAAATTTTATGATTTCAGTTTTTTCTTCTGTGTCTGGTAATTCGGTTTCAATAAATTCAGTTGCCTGCGTAATATTTAGTCCCTTCATATAAATGTTGCGGTAAATTTCGAGTATGCTGTTTATTTTTTCTGCAGTAAATCCTCTTCTCTGTAATCCAACAGAATTTACTCCTACATAGCTCAATGGACTACGACCTGCTTTAATATAAGGAGGAACATCTTTTATAACTTCAGTACCACCTGCAATATAACAGTGTGCTCCTATTTTGGCAAATTGAATAGCCGCTGCCATGCCACCGATTATTGCATAATCACCTATTTCTACATGACCGGCAAGCTGAACGGAGTTAGCGATTATTACATTATCACCTAAAATACAATCGTGAGCTATATGTGAATATGCCATTAGTAAACAATTGCTGCCAACTATTGTTTTCCATTTATCTTTTGTACCGCGATTTACCGTTACACATTCCCTGATCGTTGTATTATCTCCGATTTCAACAACTGTCTCTTCGCCATCAAATTTTAAGTCCTGTGGAATAGCTCCCAAAACTGCTCCCGGAAAGATATTGCATGATTTTCCCACCTTTGTATTCTTCATAATAACAGCGTGTGCCATAATGTGAGTGCCATCATTAATTTTGGCACCTTCCTCAATAACAACAAACGGATCAATTTTTACATTGTTACCAATTTGCGCAGCAGGATGAATATGGGCAAGAGAACTAATCATATATCAGGCTTTGGGTCTTTTTACTATTTGAGCAATTAACATGGCTTCAGTAACTACTTTATCACCAACATATACGGTACCTCTCATTTCGCAAATTCCTCTTCGTATCGGATGTAGTAATTCCATCTTTAAAATAAGTGTATCTCCGGGAATAACTTTTTGCTTGAATTTGCAATTATCAATTTTTAGAAAATAGGTATCATATTTATCAGGTGAATTTCTTGGAATGGCAATAAATCCTCCTGCCTGCGCAAGAGCTTCTGCAAGTAATACTCCCGGCATTACTGAATTGCCGGGAAAATGTCCCTGGAAAAAAGGTTCATTATAAGTTACATTTTTTATGGCGACTACGTGTGTTTCACGTAAGCTCAATTATTTTATCAACCAATAAAAAAGGATATCTGTGCGGTAAAGTCTTTTCAATTTCCTGGATGTCAAGTAACGGAGGAATATTTGGGTCATATTTTGGAATGTCCTGCCTGTGCTTATATTTCTTTATATGTTCTTTTATTTTTTTTGCAAACTTAATATTCGAAGAATGGCCGGGCCGGTTGGCAATTATATGCGCTTTAAATGGATAGCCTACCAGGGCAAGGTCACCAACAACATCAAGCAACTTATGCCTTGCGGGTTCATTTGGAAAACGGAGCGTAAGATTATTTAGAATTCCGGCTTCGCTCACCTTTACATCATTTTTATGGAATATTTTTGAAATCCTTTCTACCTGGTCTTTCGTCACATGCTTATCTACCACCACTATTGCATTATTGATATCGCCCCCTTTTATAAGATCATTGGCAATAAGAAGTTCCAGTTCATGAAAAAAACAAAAAGTTCGGCTTGGCGCAATTTCTTTTTTAAAATCCTGAATATTTCTTAAGTCAGCATGTTGAGTTCCCAACACCGGTGAATTAAAATCAATAAGAGTATTAATGCGGTATCCATCATAAGGCAAAGCTACCATCTCTACCTTTTTATCATCATCAACAAAGCTTATGTTATGTTGAATATTGTAATAGATTTTTGCAGCATCTTGTTTTTTAATTCCTGCTTTTGAAAGATGCTCAATAAAAAGTTGGGAACTGCCATCAAGTATAGGTACTTCTTCACCATCAATCTCTATAAGTACATTGTCAATATGCATTCCCGTAAGGGCTGCCATCAGATGTTCTATGGTACCTACTCTGGCTCCATTAGCTTCAATAGTTGTACTTCGGTTTGTTTCTATTACATTGTCAACATCGGCCTTTACTATGGGTTTGCCCGGGAGGTCTGTTCGTTGAAAATTAATTCCAGTATTGGTTTCTGCAGGTTTTATGTGCATGGTTACAGATTGACCTGTGTGGATACCTGCACCTGAAATAATAACTTCTTCCTTTATAGTATGTTGAAAATGTTGTTCTTTTGCGATCAATGATTCCATAGGTACGAAAGTATGAAAACTATTGAACTAAAGATTGCAAGTGCAAGACGAAATTTTAAAATTTTGTTTAAATTTCTTATCCTGTTACTTTCTCATTAATCAGCCGTTCTACAATTTGCTCAAGTTCTTTAATTCTTTTTTCCAGTTCCGGAAGGTTCCGGTTTATTATCTGGCTGCGAAGAGCATGTGAATAATCAAAAGCAGGAGATCCGGTAACGGCTGTATTGGGTGTTTTAATAGATTTACTCACTCCGCTTTGTGCGTTTATTTTGCTTCCATCTGCAATTTGTATATGGCCCACAATTCCTGCCTGGCCTCCTATCATCACATTATTGCCGATTTTAGTGCTGCCGCTTATGCCTGATTGGGCCGCTATTACAGTATTATTACCCATTTCAACGTTATGAGCAATCTGTATTAGGTTATCAAGTTTAGCCCCTGATTTTATTAAAGTAGAGCCGATCGTTGCACGATCAATTGTAGCATTAGCACCTATTTCCACATTATCTTCTATTATTACATTCCCAATTTGAGGAACTTTTTTAAAGCTTCCATCTTGCTGTGGTGCAAATCCAAAGCCATCACCTCCAATAACTGTACCGGCATGAATGGTAACATTTTTTCCTACCATACAATCATGTATGAATTTTTACTCCCGGGAACAAAATGGAATCATCATCAATAGTAACATTATCTCCAATATATACCTGTGGAAAAAGTTTTACATTATTTCCAATTGCTACATTATTTCCAATGTAAGTAAATGCACCAATAAAAACATTTTTACCCAGCATAGCCGACATCTGAAATATAGACGGGTTGCTGAATACCGGTAAGATTGCGGTTGCCATTTTTTGGTATGCCGACAAAATAACCGCAAATGCAGAATATGCATCGGGAACACGAATGAGTGTAGCGTTTACTTTTTTTTCTACCTGCTGAGTGTTATTAACAATTATAACAGAAGCATTTGTTGTATATAAAAATTCTTCGTATTTAGGATTGGCAAGAAATGCAAGTTGGCCGGGTTCTGCGCCTTCAATTTTTCCGAATGATGAAACTATAACCTCAGGATCGCCTTCAATTTCCCCATTTATCAGCGAGGATATTTGTTTTGCAGTAAACTCCATACTTTTTTTATCTATGTATACAGACGATCAATGAATTTAAAAGTTAAAAACTATAGTAACTCCATATTTGGAAAACAAATGTAAAATTTTTTTACCGTGCCAAATAATGTTTGATTTATAAGGGCATTATCAACTTCTGAAATATCCTTAATTTTTCCATCTTTAAACAGAATATTAATATGCTCATCCTGGTTGCTATATGTTTTATTTCCTGTCTCACCCGTAAAAACTAAATAGCCGGCTTCTTCTTTGCTAATTTTAAAATATTGCATTGCCAGTTCTGTCTTTTCTTTAAACAGGTTATTATCAATTATAGCTCCGGAATATTTTACTTTAAGAAGTCTGCGATTTACTATTCCACTGCAAAGAACGGATAAAATTTTATCAGGATGATTTGTCCATTTTTTTATTGCAGAAAAAACATCATAGTCATCAAGCAGGCAAAATTCATCAAGATATTTTTCAATTTCATTGTCTTTAAAATCGTTGTGTAAAAAGATATTAAAAGCTTCAGAAGGCGCTTGTGCTTTTACAATTCTTGCCCGTTTAATAATTTTTACGAACATTTTTTCTGCACATAAAACTGTTTTATGAAGATAAACCTGCCAGTACATGAATCTCCGGGAAACTAAAAATTTTTCTATAGAATAAATTCCTTTTTCTTCAATCATTAGTTCTCCGTTATGTACCGTAAGCATTTTAATAATGCGATCGTAACCAATTACGCCTTCACTTACTCCGGTAAAAAAACTATCCCGAATTAAATAATCCATCCGATCAACATCTAATTGGCCGCTTATTAATTGATGAAGAAATTTTTTGTGATATTTATCTTTAAATATATCTATAGCCATCTGCAGCTTACCCGATAATTCTGTATTCATTTTCTCAATCAGCATTAACGACAATGCTTCATGGCTTACGTTTTTTATTAAAACATTTTCCAATGCATGCGAATATGGCCCATGGCCAATATCATGTAGAAGAATTGCAATTTTTGCTGCCTGTTCTTCCTCAGGAGAAATAGAAAATCCTTTTCCCTTTAATTCATTTATTGCATTACACATTAAATGATAAGCGCCCAATGAATGATGAAGACGGGTGTGCACAGCGCCGGGATAAACCAACTGTGCCATTGCCATTTGATGTATACGGCGCAGTCGCTGGTAACAGGATGAGATATAATTGAGTAAATCAATTCATCATCAATAGTAATAAAACCATATACCGGATCATTAATTATTTTTCTAAATGCCATCTATTCTAAATTGTTAAAATGCCTGCAGAGTTTTGCAAAGGTAATTTTTGGGAAGGGAATAAATTACATTTGTAACAATGGCTTGTGTAATATAACGAATGATTAAGGCAGGGGACAAAATATTTTTTATAGTAGAATCAGATAAAAAAAATTTGAAATGAGTGCAGCAAAAATTTTATGGGTAGATGATGAAATGGAAAGTTTAAAATCTCAAATTATGTTTCTGGAAAATAAAGGATATGAAGTAAAATCATTGAGCAATGGTTTTGATGCAATTGATTATGTAAAAGAAAATGTTGTGGATGTAGTGCTGCTTGATGAAAGTATGCCGGGCATTACAGGATTGGAAACCTTGCAAAAGATAAAAGAAATAAGCAACCAGTTCCTATAGTTCTGATCACCAAAAATGAAACTGAAAACTTGATGGATGAAGCGATCGGTTCACAGATAACTGATTATTTAATAAAGCCTGTAAACCCTAACCAGGTATGGCTTTCATTAAAAAAAATAATTGATAACAAAAGATTGGTAGCTGAAAAAACAACGTCGGCATATCAGCAACAATTCAGGGATTTATTTATGGCGCTGAATGATAATCCTGATTACAATGAATGGATGGAAATTTATAAAAAACTGGTTTATTGGGAACTTGAAATGAAAAAAAGTGACAGCCCCGAGATGCAGGAAGTTTTTCAATCGCAAAAGAATGAAGCCAATACCGAATTTTTTAAATTTATTTCCAAAAATTATTCGAATTGGGTTACTAACGCTGCCGCACAAGCGCCGATAATGAGCCATACTTTAATGAAGTATAAAGTATTTCCGCATGTTGAAAAAGGCGAACACCCACCATTTTTTTATTGATTGATAATCTTCGTTTTGATCAATGGAAAGCCATTCAGCCAATCTTTGCAGAAAACTTTCGCATACACGAAGAAGAAACTTTTTATTCAATTTTACCAACAGCAACACAATACAGCCGCAATGCAATTTTTGCCGGCTTGCTTCCAATAGATATAGAAAAGCAATTTCCTACCGAATGGAAGAATGATGACGAAGAAGGCGGTAAAAATTTATTTGAAGAAGATTTTTTTAAAGCACAATTAAAAAGGCTTAGAAAAGAAGATTTAAAATATTCTTATACAAAAATTACCAACCACCAGGATGGGCAAAAATTAGTTGATAATATTCATAATATGATGAGTAATGACATCAATATTATTGTTTACAATTTTGTTGATATGCTTAGCCATGCCCGTACTGAAATGGAAGTATTGAAAGAGCTTGCTGGAGATGAAATAAGTTACCGGAGCCTTACTGCATCATGGTTTGAACATTCGCCATTGCACCAGGCATTAAAGAAAATTGCCGATAAAAAATTAAACTTAATTGTGGCAACAGATCATGGAAGCGTAAGAGTAAATACGCCGCAAAAAGTTATTGGAGATAAACAAACTACTGCTAATCTTCGCTATAAACATGGTCGCAATTTGAACTATGAGGCAAAAGATGTACTGGCTTTTCGCGATCCGCGACAAGCAGGCTTGCCGGTTCCTAATGTAAATTCATCTTTCATATTTGCAAGGCAGGATGGATATTTATGTTATCCCAATAATTATAATCATTTTGTAAATTACTATCGCAACACATTTCAGCATGGCGGCGTAAGTCTGGAAGAAATGATTATTCCTGTAATACGAATGACTACAAAAGTGTAGCCCCTAACCGTAGGGGAAATAAAAACATTTTAATTTATTAGATTTGCCTCCATGAAGTACAATCAAACTATATTAAAAAAATTAGAAACCATTCTTGAAGATTGTGGTTACATTGTCCGGTATGAACGTGGTTCTTTCCAAAGCGGATACTGTATTCTCGAAGATAAAAAAGTTGTCGTACTCAATAAATTTTTAAATCCTGAAGGAAGAATAAATACTTTAATGGATTTAATACCTTCTGTAAATGTAAACTACGATATGCTTACAAAAGATTCTCAGAAAATGTATGACGAAGTAGTTTCGAAGAGCGAAACCTTGCAGAAATAAAATTCAAGTTTGAAAAATTTGTCTTTATCTTTTTTAGCTTTGATTAAGTGAATTATCCTTCAATTAAAATTACATTCCTTGGAACAGGTACCAGTGGCGGGGTTCCTATGATAGCTTGTGGTTGTTATGTATGCTCATCTCCCAATGAGAAAGACAAGCGATTACGAAGCAGCATTTTGGTTGAAAGCAGTACAACCACTTTAGTTGTTGATACTACACCTGATTTTCGTACACAAATGCTGCGGGCTAATGTAAAAAAATTAGATGCCGTTCTTTTTACGCATCCGCATAAAGATCATATTGCCGGTCTTGATGATATTAAGGCTTTTAATTTTTTTCAAAAAAAGCCGATGGATGTTTATGCAAATGAGTTAACACAGCAAGGCTTAAAAAGAGAGTTTTCTTATATTTTTGCAGATAAGAAATATCCGGGAGTTCCCAGCATCGCTATGCACACCATTACCGATAAAACTTTTATGGTCGGTGATATTCCGGTCGTCCCAATTATTGTGTACCATTTGCAAATGCCGGTTCTTGGTTTCAGGTTTGGGAAATTTACGTATGTAACAGATGCCAACAGAATTGATGAAAAAGAGAAACAAAAAATTATCGGCAGCGATACAATCGTCATAAATGCACTTCGGAAAGACGCTCATATTTCGCATTTTACTTTACAGGAAGCGGTAGCTCTCGTAGACGAAATGAAAATACCCCATGTGTATTTCACGCATCTCAGCCATCAGTTGGGCTTGCATGATGAGATTAATAAAGAGCTTGGACCTGGCAGGCAATTGGCTTACGATGGATTGCAACTTCAGTTTTAATATTGATTTTATTCCTTGAATTTATCCATTTGATTTATTCATTTAATTGAGTATTTTACTATAAAAATTAAGTGATGTGGAAGCAATTTCTAAATAATTATTTTAGCTATAGCCACAAAGAAAGAGCAGGTATTGGTATCATTTTTACAATTGTTTTGATTTTGATTTTGCTTCCTTTACTTTATCCTTTTTTTATAAAGAAAAAAAAATATAGTTATACTGAGTTTGAAAATGAAATTGCTACGCTAAATATCGAAAAAAATGATTCTGCAAAAAATAAGCAATATGCAAAAAATTTTGATAACGAATTGTCTGATGATTATTCTCCTTCTTCAGAAAAAAAATATGACGGGATAAAAGCTGAAGTTTTTTATTTTGATCCAAACACGACCTCTTCCAATGAATGGAAAAGATTAGGGTTGAAAGATAAAACAATTCATACTATTCAAAATTATCTTTCGAAAGGGGGTAAGTTTTATAAGCCGGAGGATATTCGTAAAATCTGGGGATTATCGTCCTCAGATGCACAGCGTTTAATCCCCTACGTTAGTATAAAAAATGAAAGAAAAGAAAATGCTTTATTTGAAAAGAAGGAATATTCTAAAACATCATATCCTTATCCGGTAAAAACAAATCAGCCAATCGATGTAAACCTTGCTGACACAACTGCTTTCATAAGCTTGCCGGGAATAGGAAGCAAATTAGCGCAAAGGATAATTGCATTTCGGGACAAATTGGGTGGATTTTATTCTATTAACCAGGTTGGAGAAACCTATCTTTTGCCTGATTCAACTTTTCAAAAAATAAGGGCAAGGCTAATAATAAGTGACAGCCATGTTAAACAAATAAACATTAATATGGCATCAATAGATGAAATGAAAGTACACCCATATTTGAGATATGACCTGGCAAATGCAATTTTTCAATATAGACAGCAACATGGCAATTATAATTCGGTTGAAGAAATTAAAAAAATCATGTTGGTAACCGAAGATGTCTTCGATAAAATTGCGCCCTATCTTGCAATTCAATGAGGTTATTCTAAACTAACAACCGTTAGTATTTGCTATTTCATTTATCTTGCAACTGATTAAATTTTAAAAATGAATTTCAAAAATACGGAGCTTACTGAACAGGTTGCACAAACAGCAAAAGATTTTGCACAACAATACATACAACCTCATGTAATGGAATGGGATGAAAGCCAGGAATTTCCTGTTCATATATTTAAGGAACTTGGAAAACTTGGATTGATGGGTATTTTGGTACCGGAAGAATACGGAGGTTCTGGTTTAGGATATTTCGAGTACAGCGCCGTTATACAGGAAATTTCAAAAGTTTGTGGCTCCGTTGGCTTATCACTTGCTGCCCATAATTCTTTATGCACGGGTCATATACTTTCATTTGCAAATGAAGAACAAAAAAGAAAATACTTGCCAAAGTTGGCCACTGCGGAATATATCGGTGCCTGGGGATTAACCGAGCCTGGCACCGGAAGTGACGCCGGAAATATGAAATGTGTTGCAGAAAAAGACGGAGATAATTGGATTATTAATGGAACGAAAAACTGGATTACTCATGGTAAAAGCGGAGACGTGGCAGTTGTAATTTGCAGAACCGGCGAGCCACATACGAGGGATAATTCAACTGCGTTTATAGTTCCCCGTGATACCAGCGGTTTTGCAGGTGGTAAAAAAGAAAACAAGCTGGGAATGCGTGCAAGCGAAACAGCAGAAATGATTTTTAATGATTGTAGAATTCCTGATTCGGCAAGGATGGGAAATGTGGGAGATGGTTTTAAACAGGCAATGTATGTACTTGACGGAGGGCGAATTTCAATTGCGTCATTAGGATTGGGCATTGCAAAAGGCGCCTATGAAGCATCGCTTCAATACGCAAAAGAAAGGCACCAGTTTGGAAAACCTATTGCTGATTTCCAGGCCATTTCTTTCAAGTTGGCAGATATGGCAATTGAAATTACCGCTTCAGAATTATTAATAAGCCAGGCGTGCGAAATAAAAATGCAGGGAGAAAATGTCACGAAAGAATCTGCTATGGCTAAATATTATTCCAGCGAAGTGGCCGTAAAAGTTGCCACTGATGCTGTTCAGATTTTTGGTGGTTATGGATATACCAAAGATTTTCCTGTAGAAAAATTTTACAGGGATAGTAAATTATGTACGATAGGAGAGGGAACGAGTGAAATACAAAAGATCGTAATAGCGCGGGAAGTATTGAAATAATTTTTCATTGGGCACCACAATTAAAATTTTGGACTTACGTTTAAGATTACGCGATTATGACATTCGTAAGCACAATATCAAAATTTTTAATTCTCAAAAGACACAAATGAAAAAAACGTTTTTATTTACAGCAATGATGCTTATTTTATCGTCATTGCTTTTTTCCTGCAAGAAAGATAAGGCACCCACTACTGCGGAAAAAGTTCAGCATAAGTGGACTATCGTGAGCGAAATTGACAATTCCCATGATGCAAGCGGCGACGATATTACCACCACAACACCTGCTCCTGGATCTGGAGATTTTATAGAGTTTAATGTGAATGGAACTTTTACCACTCAATTTGATGGAGACACTTCATCAGGAAGTTATTCAATTACAAGTGACACACAAATGGCAGTTAACGGAATTTCGTTTACTATAAAAACCCTTACCAATTCACAGTTTGTACTTTATGCAAAGTTGGGTTCTGATACTGAATATGAAGAAACAACTATCAACCTAAAAAGATAGCAATATTAAAATACATAAATAAAAACCGGTTATTATAACCGGTTTTTATTTTAAACATTATACACTTTTATTTTCTCCAAAAAAACCTCCCAGCTTTTCTTTTGCTAAAGCCTCTATTTTTTCACCGGTTTCGCCAGGAATAAAATCTGAAATTTTATCTAAAAAGCTTCCCTCGTCTTTGGCTGCATTTGCTACAGAAGATTGAACATCGGCAGGAGTAGTTCCTGGAGAAGAAGGTGTAGTTCCCGATTGAAAAAGATTATCTACCGCTCCACTCACCATTGGGAATTTTTCTTTAATGAACCCGGTAATAGTATTTAAAATGCTGTGAGATTGCTCTGCACTTAAACCATGAACGCTTTGTAATTTTTGGATTAGCTCTTCCATAATAGATCTTTTAATTTTTAAAATTTTGTTTACAAAGTAATTGTTTTTTATGGCAACAATTTAAAATCTTCTTGGTTAGAAAAATATTAATAATAAACCATTCTTATTTTTATTCTCGTTTAATAATTCCTGAACATAATACTTATGAGAATAATTGTCCTTGAGGTACAAGTAAAATCATTATTTGGAGTTGAATTAATCGTGAAATTAAAAACAGACCATCTCAACTCTTACCCGTCAAGGGAACTTCTATGGAGAAGGAAAAGAAAACTTACCTGGGAGTTTATAACTATATGAGGTGGTTTAAGTAAAAAAAGATACAATATTTCTTTTGAAAATTACCAGGTGCTTTTTATAAATTTTCAATAATGCCTGCAATGCCCTGGCCACCGCCAACGCATGCAGTTACAATCCCATATTTTTTATTGAGACGTTTCATATCATTAATAATTTGAACAGTAAGCTTTGCCCCTGTACATCCAAGCGGATGGCCTAATGCAATAGCGCCGCCGTTAATATTTACTTTTTCAGGATCTAATTCCAATGTTTTAATAACAGCCAATGATTGCGAAGCAAAGGCTTCATTTAATTCAATTAAATCTATTTGAGATAAATTCATTCCGGCCCTTTTCAAAACTTTCGGAACTGCTTCAACCGGGCCAATGCCCATAACACGCGGATGAACGCCTGCGCTTATACATTGTACCAACCGGGCTATCGGTTTCAATTTTAATTCATTCATCATTTTCTCGCTCATCACAATTACGAAAGCTGCACCGTCACTGGTTTGTGAGGAATTACCCGCTGTAACCGTTCCTCCTAAAGCGAAAGCAGGTTTTAATTTTGCAAGCGCTTCCATTGAAGTATCTGCACGTACGCCCTCATCAGTATCTACTACAAAAGTTCTGTTTTGTTTTTTGAAGTTTTTATCAACATACACCTCTTCAACCGGCATAGGCAGTATGCCGCTTTTGAAATAACCGTTAGTAATTGCATTTATTGCTTTTTGATGAGAATGCAAACTAAACTCATCCTGCTGCTCACGGCTTATACTGTATTCTTTGGAAACTGCTTCGGCAGTTAAGCCCATTCCCAAATAATAATCAGGCGTTTCTGAAGTTACCGAATAAGCAGGCACGGTTTTCCATCCCGAGGTAGGAACCATGCTCATACTTTCTGTACCACCTGCAATAATACAATCAGCCATTCCGGTTCTTATTTTTGCAGTAGCTATTGCAATTGTTTCTAATCCGCTTGCGCAATAACGATTAACGGTCATGCCCGGAACTTCAATTCCCAATGCTCTTACACTTATCATTCGTCCAACCTGTAAGCCTTGCTCGGCTTCAGGTACAGCGTTTCCTACAATAAGATCATCCACTCTTTTGCCATCCAATTCGGGTACGCTTGCCAGTAAGCCTTTAATTACATCAACCGCTAAATCATCAGGACGATAAAAGCGAAAGCCGCCTTTTTTTGATTTGGTAACTGCCGTACGATACCCAGCTATTATATATGCTTCCATAAAAAAATTATTATCTATTCAAAAACGAATTAAGCAATTTACTTCATATCCCACAAAAAGAAATGTTTAAATATATCTTCGATGCTTGTTATAAGCAAAAAACAAAATAAGTATCAACTCAAATAATTTGCAACAATAGGCACCCTTCGTCCAACACCAAAAGCTTTTGGCGATACACGAATAATCGGGCAGAATTGGTTGCGCTTATATTCATTCAAATTTACTAATCGCAAAATTTTGTCAACAAGTGCCGCATCAAATCCCTGTTGTTTAATCTCGTTAGGCCCTTTCACTTTTTCAATATACTGATATAAAATTTTATCAAGAATATCATATTGAGGTAAGCTGTCGCTATCTTTTTGATCTGGCCTTAATTCTGCTGACGGAGCCTTTGTAACAATATTTGATGGAATTATTTCTTCTTCTGAATTAATAAATTTTGCCAACTCATACACTTGTGTTTTATAGCAATCGCCGATTACGCCAAGTCCGCCGGCCATATCTCCATACAATGTTCCATAGCCAGTGGCCAGTTCGCTTTTATTAGAAGTGTTTAATAAAATATATCCAAACTTATTGGCAATTGCCATTAACAAATTTCCTCTTGTGCGGCTTTGTATATTTTCTTCCGCTACACTAAATGGCATGATTTTCAAAAACAGGTTCTAGTTCTTTTAAAAATTGCAGTATAAATATTTTTTATTGGATATGATGTCATAAGGATTGCCGATGTTTTTGCTTAATTGCTCAGCATCATTTACCGAATGTGACGTTGAAAATTCCGAAGGCATTAAAATTGCTCTTACATTTTCTTTACCTAACGCCTTACAAGCAAGCGCCAACGTAACTGCGCTATCAATTCCACCACTGCTTCCAATAATGGCTTTGGTAAATCTCATTTTAGATAAAATAATCTTTTATTCCCAATATAATTGCTTCATATACCTGCGAAATATTTAGTTCAGGATATAATGCAAAGGATCCAATTGTTCATCAGGCACTGTTAACGCAGGTTCAATGATAGCGGCGTTTATGGTACCGTTAGTATTCAATTCTATTTCAGCTATTACTTCTTTAAACTGCGGAAGCTGATAACAAAGATTGGCGTCTTTATCAAAAACCAATGATGCCGCCGTCAAATACGATTTCTGTTTGGCTGCCAACTGCGTTACAATAAATAAGCGGAAGTTTATATTTTAAAACATTCGATTTTATAATTGCTTTTCTGTCTTCATCATGTGTATAATCAAATGGCGATGCAGAAATATTTATCATCACATCAGGATGCTGTTGCATTAAAATATCCATCGGGCAAATGCGGTACAGTGGATTATCACCGAGATTCCAGATGTCTTCACAAATAGTAAGCGCAATTTTTTTCCCTTTAAATTCTATTAGCATTCCAGTTATAAGCAGGTTCAAAATAACGATACTCATCAAACACATCGTAATTGGGCAAACAGGTTTTATGCACAACATCTTTTAATTTCTTTTTCATATAAAAAAAAAGCTGCATTAAAAAGATCTTTTCCTTCTCTCACCGGATTTCGATCTGGTGCGCCAACTATTACAGCAATATTATTCGGCATATTCTTTAATAATATCAATGCTTTCATAACATTTATTTATAAAATCGGTGAAATCCAGAAAATCTCTTGCAGGATAGCCACAGATGCACATTTCGCTGAAAACAATCAGATCTGCGTTTTTAGCTTTTGCAGAAATGATTGCTTCAATAATTTTGTTCGTGTTACTTTCAAAATTGCCGATGTGATAATTTTGCTGGGCAAGAATAATTTTCATTTTGCAAAATTAGGAGATTAAAAGTTCAAAGGTTTTTTCAATTAACAAAGCTGTTTCTTTTTTTTGCTTTTATTTGGGGTATGAAGAAAATATTAATTCCGTTATCGTGTATTGTTTTTTGTTTTTCCTGCCGAAATAATAAAAATATCCCTGATGTGTCAGGCATAAAAATAAACCTGGAAACAAAGAGATATGAACAGGATTTCTTTTCAATGGATACAATAAATATTGCCGCATCCATGAATTCTTTGCTGCAAAAATATCCGAAGTTTACGCCTGATTTTGTAGAGAATATTCTTGGACTTGATATGGATAGCCTGTTAATTCCCGGAAATGCGCAAGACAATGCAATTCGTTTATTTATTCATGATTATAAAGCCGTAAAAGATTCATCGGATTTACTTTATAAAGATTTCAGTAATGAAATCAGATGACATCAAAAAAGCCTTGCAATTTGTAAAATATTATTTCCCGCAATATCCCGTGCCAAAATCTGTGGTAACTTTTATAGGACCAATCAATGCCAATTTTGAAACTTCATTCGGCACCCAAGGCGATATTATTACTTCTGAAGGACTCGGAATAGCATTGCAGCTTCACATGGGCAAAAATTTTTCATTGTATAAAAGCATGGAAGGACAGGAGCAATATCCCGATTACCTCGCTAATAATTTTGATGCAGCACATATAACGGTGAACTGTATGCGCAATATAATTGATGACTTATATCCTGACAAAACAAACGGAAAACCATTAATTGAGCAAATGGTTGAAAAAGGGAAAAGAATTTATCTTCTCACAAAATTTTTACCAAATACACCGGAGTATATATGTTTTGGCTATACTGAAAAACAATTGAAGGATTGCTTATGCCAATGAAGCTGTAATATGGGATTTCTTTTTAAACAATGATCTCTTGAATAATTCAGAACAAAGTATTATTAAAAATTATATTGGAGAAAGCCCGAAAACACAGGAACTCGGTGAAGATTCTCCGGGCAATATCGGTACATTTAGCGGATTGCAAATTGTAAAAAAATATTTGGAAAAATTTCCGGAAACAACTTTGCCTCAGCTTATGAAAACTAGATGAAAACGAAATTTATACAAAAACAAAATATAAGCCGAGGAGTTAATTCAATTTTAAAGGAACAATCATTTCAAAAGCGGGAATATTTACAAGAAATGTTTTTTTGTTATTAGCTGTTTTCCATAAAATAAATGCCATGCATCTTACCTATTTCACTTCTTAAATTGCAGCCGCTAACGTATTGGTATTTTTCTGAAGGATTTATATGCAGGTTGCACTCCAATAACGCCTTCTCCTTCTACTTCACGATGCTCGGCATTACTGTCAAAAATATACCAATGCCTTCTTAATAACTGAACAGGAAACGTGTTATTATTTTCAATAGTAATTCTATAAGCAAACATAAATTCGTTTGTTACAGGGTTGCTATATTCAGGCTGATAAAATGTTTCAACACTTATCGTAACGCCTTCTGATATTTTTGAAATCATATCTGGTGGTTGGTTATAAAGTTATCAAAACTCGGTACAATATTCTAATGATATTTTTTATGTTTGTTTAAATACATACGTAATAAAAGGGTACCTATATTTTTTTAATTTTTTTATACCCGTTTTTTATAAGCCATTGAAAAATCTTTTCCCTATTATCGCCTTGTATAATTATTTCGCCATCTTTTGTTGAACCGCCGGTAGCGCAAATAGGATTTTAATTGTTTCCCCAGGTTCTCAAGATCTGTTCGGGTACCTAAAAATCCTTCAACTAATGTTACCAATTTTCCTCCTCTGTGTTTGGCGTCCAGCCTCACTTTGAGCTCTTGCTCATTAACAGGTAATGTTTGTTTTTCAATTGCTTCTTCCTCTTTAAAATTAGAATCAGTTGAATAAACTATGCCATTCGTATTATATAACTTTTTCTTCGGCATATTATTGTATTATTTCTGCTTTTAAACTTAAATCTAAACTTTTAGCCTGGTGTATAATAGCGCCACTTGAAATAAAATCAACTCCTGTTGCTGCATACAATTCAATATTTTCAAAATTAATTCCACCGCTTGCTTCTGTTTCATAAGTTCCGTTAATTATTTTCAAGGCTTCTTTAATTTCATCGGGTGAAAAATTATCCAGCATAATTCGATTCACTTTTCCGATGCGCATAACTTTTTTTACATCTTCAATACTTCTTGTTTCTACTTCTATTTTTAATCCTGGTTTTTTTTCCTGAACATATTGCCATGCTTTTTTTATAGCTTTTTCAATTCCACCGCAATAATCAATATGATTATCTTTCAGCATAATCATATCATAAAGACCAAACCGGTGATTATAACCGCCGCCAATTCTTACGGCTTCTTTTTCCAGAAGCCTGAAATTGGGAGTCGTTTTTCTTGTGTCTAGTAATTTGGTATGATAGCCTTTTAATTTATCAGTATATTTTTTGGTAAGAGTTGCAATGCCACTCATTCGTTGCATACAATTAAGTACAAGCCTTTCGCATGTAAGTATGGTATAAATTTTTGCTTCTACCTCAAATGCAATTTCACCGACTTTGCATTTTATCTCCATCATGCATATATTTTTTTATGATTGATGTTGGATCTGAATACAAAAATATTTTTTCAGCTATGTCAACACCTGCTAATATTCCATTATCTTTTATTTTTAGAATTGCTTTGCCACGTGCATTGGGTTCAATGCAAGCGAGCGTACTATGATCGCCATCTCCGATATCTTCGGCTAATGCATTTTGTATAAGTTGATGAAGTTTAGTTTCAAAAGTTGTCGCGTAATTCATAAAAACAAATGTATAACATGATATTGAAACAGAAACTTTGTGTAATGCAAAAACCCGGCATTGCCGGGCTTTAATAATCATAAATTTTTATAATTTATTTTTCGAAACGAAGTTCCTGTACAACTTCTGTAGATCCTTTTTGTTTCATAAAAATTGTTGTGCGAAAAGTTCCATTTGTAGTCTTCAAATTACCAATACAATACTGAGAACCCGAATTATCACTTTGATGAAGAATCTCAAAATCCTTAACAGTGTTGGAAGCAAAGAAATTCTGTAATACCAATATCGCCTGGCTTTTGCTGTAAGAATTGCTTTTTTCAGGAAGAGTAATTTCAATGGTATTGTCAAAATATTTTGCCACCTGCGAAGCATCACCTGCCTTTATTGCTTTAACCACATCATCAGACGATTGAGAAATAAAAGAAGAAGCTATTACCAAAAGAGTGGCCAAGAGTAAAAAATTTTTCATAATAAAGAAATTATTGGTTAATCTATAATTTACTAAAAACGTGCCAAGGCAAAAAATATTTCTTATATAAAAAAAATACTAATATTTCGTACTAAAAGTAAACAATTTAAGGTTTGTTACAATTGAATAATTAGTTTTGGAATATGGAAACAAAAAAAGTTATACTAATAATTATGGATGGCTGGGGGCTTGGCAAAAAGAAAGAAAGTGACGCGATACAAAATGCAAATGTTCCTTTTGTGAGCTCACTTTATAAAAAATATCCAAATTCAACATTAATAACCTGCGGACGAAGCTGTTGGATTACCTGAGGGGCAAATGGGCAACAGCGAAGTGGGACATTTAAACCTTGGCGCAGGCAGAATTGTGTACCAGGAATTAGAAAGGATAAACGTTGCAGTTGAAAATGGAGAGTTTCAAAAGAATGAAATATTGCTTAACAGCCTTAACTATGCAAAAGAAAATAATAAATCTCTGCATCTCATTGGTTTGGTAAGCGATGGCGGCGTACATTCTCACATAAATCATTTAAAAGCTATTTCAACTCTTTGTAAAGAAAAAAATTTAGATAACGTATATATACATGCGTTTACGGATGGCCGTGATACTGATCCAAAAAGCGGTTTCCATTTTCTGGAAGATTTGCAAAAACATCTTGATCAAACTACCGGAAAAATTGCGACTGTTACTGGCCGTTATTATGCCATGGACCGTGATAAAAGATGGGAAAGAGTTAAGGTGGCCTATGATGCATTGGTGCATCGCACAGGGGAAAGTAACGGATAATATTTTTTCTGCCATTAACTACATCTTATGAAAAAAATATTACCGATGAATTTTTACTACCTGTCATTAATGCAGATACTCCGGATTCAGGAATCAAAGATGGAGATGCAGTTATCTGTTTTAATTTCAGAACAGACAGATGCAGGGAAATTACTGAAGTACTTACCCAAACTGACTTATCCGGATTATAATATGAAGCCTTTGCAGCTTGATTATACAACCATGACGATGTATAATCATACTTATAAAAATATTCATGTAATTTTTGAGAAGGATGATCTGTCAAATACGTTTGGAGAAATCATTAGCCAACAACAATAAAAAGCAAATCCGCATTGCTGAAACCGAAAAATATCCTCATGTAACTTTCTTTTTCAGTGGCGGTCGCGAAGTACCTTTTGAAGGTGAAAGCAGGATTATGATTCCATCACCCAAAGTGGCCACCTACGATTTGAAGCCTGAAATGAGCGCTTATGAAGTAACCGATTCTTTACTACCTGAAATAGAAAATAAAACAGCAGATTTTATTTGTCTCAATTATGCAAACGCTGATATGGTAGGACATACAGGAGTTTGGGATGCTGTTAATAAATGCGGTGGAAACCGTAGATAAATGTGTTGAAAAAATAGTAACTGCTGGCTTGAAAATGGCTATACAATATTTTTGACTAGCCGATCACGGTAATGCTGATTATATGATTAACGAAGATGGAACTCCTAATACAGCTCATACTCTAAATCTTGTTCCATTTTTTATTATTGACAAAGAATGGAAAGGTGAATTAAAAAGCGGAAAGCTTGGAGATTTGGCCCCAACTATTTTAACTATGATGCAACTTCCTATTCCCCTCGAAATGACGGGCAATATTTTAATTCACCATTAATATTTTGTTTACACACAATGAGAAAAATTATAAGAATTTCTTTAATAATATTGCTCGCAGTATTAATAGTTATTCAATTTATAAGCCCCAAAAAGAATATTTCCAAAGACATGGCCGCCATCGACATTTCTTCTAAATATCCGGTTCCGGAAAATGTTCAGAATATCTTGAAAGTTTCCTGCAACGATTGTCATAGCAATAATTCTGTGTATCCATGGTATTGGAACATACAACCTTGATCATCGGTTGCCTTATCTCAAAAAGCTTTTTAAATTGGACATATGTCAAGAATTGAAGATTATAACATCTTTTCAAAAGCTCGGGCGTGAGTTTTAAATCGATCATTCGTACTCATGTGTTTGGTGATAAATATGTATACTAAAGGGTATATTTTTCTATACCAAGCAGCTTTTATACATATATTTTGTCATATCTTAGTAGGGTAAAACCATTCAAAAACTATGACAGAAGAGCTAATGATTCAAGGGTGTCTTGATAACATAGCTACTGCGCAGGAAACTTTGTACAATCGTTTTAGCCCGCGAATGCTGGGGGTTTGCTATCGCTTCGCAAGAAACAGGGAAGATGCGGAAGATATGATGCAGGAAGGATTTATAAAGGTTTTTTCACAGATTCACCAATTCAGAAATCAGGGTGCACTTGAAGGTTGGATTAGAAGAATAATAGTACACACTTGTATAAATGTGTTGAAAAAGAATAAAAAATTTACGGATAGTGTAGACCTCTTTCATGCGAGCAGCGTTTACCTGAACGAAAATAATATCCCTTCGATATTACAGGCGAAGCAGGTGGTTGAATGTATAAGGTTGCTCCCCGTAGGTTATAAAACTGTGTTGAATCTTTACGCAATTGAAGGGTATTCGCATAAAGAGATTGCTTTTATACTCGATATTGAAGAAAGTACCAGCAGATCTCAATATACCCGTGCAAAATCAATGCTTGAAGATATCCTTTTGAAAAAGAAAATTATTCAGCAACCAAGAGAGAAGATAAGAATGGTTGCGGGAAACACTTAATTGCGGCATGAAAACAATGTTAACCTATATTACCAATAACTGAAATTATGTGAACGATGGAACGCAGATTTTCGATGAATGATTTTGAGCAATCTTTGAAAGAACACGCAGATGAATTTAAAATGATTCCTTCTAAGCGGGTATGGCATGGAATATACAATGACATGCATCCCGGGAGAAGGTGGCCTTCTGTTACAATGTCTCTTTTGTTGATATTTACACTAGTAGTTGTTGGGCATCTTAATACCCATAATGGATACAAACCTTTTAATTCAACAAATATTTCTCTTCAATCAAAAAATGCAGCTGGTAATTTGAAGCCTGTAGAAATTTCAAAAAAGGCGAAAGAAATTGCTCTGCAAAAAAGTATTTCCACAATTGTAACAATTGCCAAATCAGCTAAATCAAAATTTGAAAATATAGAATCGAAACCAGAAGTTGATATTAATAGTAATTATTCGACCGGTGCAATAGCTGATGCCTTGTTAGCGCAAGGCACATTCCTTATTCATCAATCCGGTTCCGAATTTGAAAAAAATAATACAGAAAATGATATTCCTGAAACAAACATTATTGTTCAGTCACAAGGCATTAGTGGGATAAAGTCTAACGATATTATTGAAGGGCAAATCACAGTAAATAATTCCGATAACTTACAATCAGATCAACAAATCACTATAAAAAATATCAATTTAAGATATACAACAATTTTAAGCGATAACAATAGTAACAAGGTTGTAAAAAATGATCTTTCCGAAACGGATAAAAAGCCGAATAACCTAAAGCAAAAGAATAATAAAATAAGTTGGGTTTATTTCTTAGCTCCCCAGGTTAATAGTGTGGTATTCGGTGGCGAGTCGGTGCATCCGGACATTATCAATCCTTCCCTCATTGCTATTAACCAAAACAATAATAAAGTATTGCATAACCCTGCACCTGGCTTTGAAAGTGGTGTTCAGGTAAATTATCTGCTTGCTAAAAAACTGAGTTTTTCTTCAGGCTTACACATTACTTATTCTGGCTATAACATAATTTCAAATGAAGTACATCCTACGTTTGCAAATTTATTTTTGAAAGATCCTGTAACGGGTAATGTATATTCAAAAAGTTACATTACCCACTATGGAAATGGTACCGGGCAAACGGAAATTTTACTACGAAATTATAATTTGCAGGCTTCCATACCAATAGGATTTCAATATGAGTTTTCCGGCAATAATAAAGTACAGTTTCATGTAGCTGGTGATTACGAACCTTCTATGATTATAAAAAGTAATGCTTACATTCTTTCTTCTGATGGAAACAATTATATAAATGATCCTGATCTGTTGAGAAAAATAAATATGAGCAGCAACTTTGGGTTGTTTGCCACGTTCAGTTCTGCTAAATTTAAGTGGCAAATTGGTCCAAATGTCCGTTATCAGTGGCTTTCTACTTATAAAACTGATTATACTGTAAAGGAACATTTAATTAATTACGGAATAAGGATTGGCATTTCCCCATTGAGAAAATAATCTTATTTGATAATTTCACTTCGACCACGATTGTAAAAAAGTGGTTGCCTCTTGTTTCCTTCGCAGCGCTTTTTTATTAGTAATTTTGAGGATGCAAAAACTTTTCAATTCGATTTATTTAACGTCATTGTTTTTTCTATGCGCTTGTCATAATAAAGCGGCAAATCAGCATCAAGACGTTACTGTGGTTGATACTGCTACTAAAGAATCTCAATCAATTTTTCCCGTTACTGAATTTCTTTTAGGACAATTAAAAGAAATAGATAGCCTGCCTGTAACTCCGCTTAAAATAACCATTAATAACGATAAACGTGATTCTGTCTGGCTGAAAAAAAAAGACATCCGGCCATTTGCCATACCTTTTCTCCATCCTGTAATTGATTCAATTTCTATGCAAAATTTTTTTGAAGAAAAATCATTTATGGATCAAACGATAAACGCAGTCACACTTTCTTATGATCCCATAAAAAAGCTACCTGATTCTATGAAATTGAATCATTGGGATATTTATATAGATCCTCAAAAGAATACGGTGCAAAGGGTTTATATGGTTAAAGAAGAAATTATTAATGAAGCAACAGTAACGACGCAACTAACCTGGAAAGTCAATAAAGAGTGTAGCATTAGAACTATCAACAACAGCCGAAAATGGCTCCCCGGGTAAAAGAAGAAATTGTGAAATGGGATTTTGATGAATAAGCTTTCTATTAACTTAGAAAGGTTTTAATTGAATTATTATTATGACGTTGGAAGTATTTCAGACTATAATAAAAACGCTGCCAGTTCAACCGGGCATTTATAAATATTATGATAACAAAGGTGAATTGTTGTATGTTGGTAAAGCCAAAAGTATTCGCAAAAGAGTAAGCTCTTATTTTACCAAAACCTTTACAGGTTATAAAACACATGAGCTTGTTAAGACGAATTCAAGAATAGAATTTACCATTGTTAATACTGAACAGGATGCTTTTTTGCTGGAAAATTCATTGATAAAACAATTTCAACCCGCTTTAATATTAACCTTAAAGATGATAAATCCTATCCTTATATCAGTCATTAAAAAAGAACCTTTTCCCAGAGTTTTCTTAACAAGAAAAAAAATTAATGATGGCTCTCAATATCTTGGCCCATTTACTTCAGTAGGAAAAGTAAGGGAGTTATTAGTTTTATAAGGCAAAATGTTCCATTGCGTACCTGTAAGCTAAATCTTACACGAGCAGAATATAGAAAGAAAAAAATTTAAGGTTTGCCTTGAATATCATTTGGGAAATTGTAAAGGGCCTTGTGAAGGATTACAATCTGCAGAAGATTATAACGAAGGTTTAGCGCAGACTTAAAAATCTGTGAAAGGAAATCTTAATCCTGTTATTCATCATTTTAAAAATGAAATGGAAGCAATGCGCTGCAAATATGGAATTTGAAAAAGCAGAATTATAAGAAAAAAAATTGAACATCTTGCAGAATTACAAAGCCAGTTCGAAGGTGGTAAATGAGAATTTAGGAACCGTAGATGTATTTTCAATTTTGAAAGAAGCAGATATTGCTTATGTAAATTATCTGATGGTAAATGAAGGAACTATTATTCTTACAAAAACAATTGTACTGGAAAAAAATCTGGAAGAAACAGAGCAGGAAGTTTTGATATTTGCCATTGCGCTACTTAAGAAATACATTCAATAGTGAATCCAAGAAATTATTGTTCCATTTAAAATTGATTATCCTGAAAAAAAGTATTGTTAACTATTCCAAAAGGTGGAGATAAAAAAAAACTTTTAGAACTTTCTGAAAAGAATGTGAACTATTTTATTGAAGAATTGAAGCGTAAGAAGATGCTTCAGCTTGAAGGTAAATCAGATAAAGAAAAGCAAAAGGCATTATTGCAATTGCAAAAAGATCTTCACCTGGCTGAGATTCCGGTACATATTGAATGTTTTGACAATTCTAATTTCCAGGGAAGTTATCCTGTTTCTGCAATGGTTTGTTTTAAAAATGGTATTGCCGGATAAAAGCCAATACAGGCATTTTAATGTAAAAACAGTTACCGGTATTAATGATTTTGCCAGCATGAAAGAAGTTGTTGACAGAAGATATAAAAGTTTGAAAAATGAAAAGACATCACTTGCCACAACTGATAATTATTGATGGTGGAAAAGGCCAACTAAATGCAGCAGTGGAAGCGTTGGAAGAACTGGAGTCTTGAAGGGACAACACAATCATTGGACTTGCAAAAAATGAAGAAGAAATTTTTTTTCCCGGCGACAGGCAATCTATAAAATTTCCATGGGATAGTGAAAGCCTTAAACTAATAAGAAGGATAAGAGATGAAGTGCATC
The DNA here is from genome assembly GCA_963788795.1 of uncultured Chitinophagaceae bacterium. GTDB lineage: Bacteria > Bacteroidota > Bacteroidia > Chitinophagales > Chitinophagaceae > Ginsengibacter. The sequence goes on along the minus strand of CAWBII010000015.1, from coordinate 255,875 downwards.
GTTTTGGAATTAGTTTCCATCGCAACCAGCGCAGCAAGGGAACTTTTAAAAATGAACTGGAGATGATAAAAGGAATTGGAAAAAGTACCGCAGACAATCTTTAAAAAAATTTAAATCAGTTAAAAGAATAAAAGAACTTTCACAGGAAGAACTTGCAGAAGCTGTTGGAAATTCAAAAGCTGAGATTATTAATAGTTATTTTAACTCCGGTGATAAATAACGAGAACATGCACTAATTATTTACATAAAAAAGGGCCTGGATGAAAATCCAGCCCCGTTTAAAATCCAATATCCTATGAAAAACCGACATAAAAATAAGGGGGAAAAAATAGGTATTTATTTATAAGGGCTGGATAATTTTCCACATAACTTGTCTAATACAGAAAATAAAAAAAGGAGGCAATAATGCCTCCCTTTTTTACGGTATCTTAATTAAAATTATTAATAACTCCACAAATTCTGTTCGTAGTCAAATACTTTGTTTTGAATTTTTTCACCTTCGAGTAATTGTAATATGCGGTTATCTTTTAATCCCTGCTGTACAGATAGATTTGATCAAAGGGATTATCCAGCGTGCTCTTAATAATTCGCCCATAAAACATACGGCTTTCAAAAAGCTCTTCCCAACTCATACGTGCACCATAATTCTTCCCGTTGTACACTTCATATTTAGCAAATATGGGCCTCATATCAGGATAATAAACCCAGAAAAAGTTCAGTTTCACCAAGGTTAATACCTTGTGATGTAATTACATTTTTTACAGGAGCAATACCAAGAATTCTCCAAAATAACCTTGAGCTTTCCTTATCAAAAATAACTTCTTCCTTTATCCTAAATTTATAAAATGAATCAAGATTTACTTCTGGAGTTGTCTGTTTTAGCCGGTAACATTTCCTAGAGAATCATAAAGTGGAACTAGAATACTGATCCTCCGGCAATCATTTTCGGCAACTTCGCCGATAGTCATTGGTGTTGTAAACCTATCATCAACGGGTTAAAAACTGTAACGCCACCATTGTCGGGACCATCCTGTATTGCTTTAAATAAAATAGAAATAAATCGCTGGTTGCCGTTATCTTCATTAGCTGCATAGCGGAAAGGCAGATTCATTTTTTCACGGGTATCAATTTCACGCCATATTTTTTCGCGATAAACAGCATCATCTTCACGTAAATATTCGTAAGGTAAAGGTGTTCTGTCTTTCACCAGGTTGCGCTCTATTGCATCATCAGGTCGTAAAGATTTTTTTACAATAGGTATCGGCAAGCTGTCAATTTTTGGAGGCGGCGCAATTACCACAGCAGTATCTACCTTAGCGCTCGGATTAATATTAGCCTTTGTTTTTGAATTGGTAGTGCGCTTAGCAGTAGTACGTTTTTTAACAGTACGGGTTGGTGTACGTGTTGTCTTCTTCTTGGTTTGCGCATCTGCAACATTACCATAATGCCTAAACAAAGAGTGAGCATTAAGCACTTTACAATAATATTTTTCATAACCTTTTATATTTATTCTTTAGTATAATATGAAACCAGGTCCTGGTATCGTTCTTACCGTGCCATCAGGCCCCTGAACTTTTACATTATCAAATGTTATAGAAGTTCCCGGAATACATTTTGCCAATTGCGCTGATAATCCAGCCAAGATTTCCGCCATTAATAGTTGCAGTTGTGTACACTTGGGAAATTAGCACCGGAAAAATAAACTGTTGCACCTAAAACGTTAAACCTTGCATCAAAATCAAAATTCTCTAAATCAGCCCTGCAAAATTGTTGGTTTTTGAAAACTACTGACTGAATTCTTCCACCATGAATTGGTCCTACTTTTAATATTGGATCAGGAATTCTTTTTATCCTGAAATCGTAAGAACTATTTTTGCCATCAGCATTTACATTGATAGTTGTTTTACCAACAGCGCTAACCTTTACAATAAATTTACCGGGACCACCTGCAGGAGTTAAACTTCCCGAAGTCATTGATACATGTGTTTTATCCCAACCAGTTCCTGAATTAATTGTAACGGGATTATCAACGCCGATATAAAATACATTCATTTTATCAAGCATCACTGCAGCACCGCCTGGAGTTCCAACTATATATTTTACAGGAACTGATTTAGTTACCAAATGTTTATTCTCATCTAAAAAAGATACATTCACATTTACAGCTATGTTCACCTGCTCCGCTAACAGTTGTTGTATAAGTTCCTTGTCCATTGGATAACGCTTACATTACTGCCATTAATAGAAATTGTAGGAGCAGCAGCTGAACTATAAGCACCTACGCCGGCAGTAATTTGCAATTGCTGACCAGGCATTAAATAGTTAGAATTCTGTCCTACTAAGACTCCGACCTGATCCATATGAACTTCAACCGCACCAATTTGATTGTGACAATAAGTTACAACCTCATTTTCAGCATTTTTTATATTATTTTGAAATTTGCTAAGAATAGTTAATGCAGCTACGGTTGGTGTCATGTGAAAGAAAGTCTGTGTAAAATCTTTTTTTATTCCTTCCTGCGATTTTGGAGGCACTGTATTTACAGGGAAAATATTTTCAAATTCTGTTCTTAATTGCCGGATCAATATTTAGCATGTCCTCCTTGTACTGTCAAGTCTGGCTTTTAATTGTGGGCCCTTACCATTCGTTTCAAATAACCGTGTAGAAGCATCCAGGTTATCTGCTCTATAGTCTGCCACACTATCTTTTATTTTATCATCCCATTTCATTCTGAGATCCGCAGCTTTAAAAAGAGCAGTTTTTAAACTGTCAATATAAGTCATTCATATCGGCAGAATACGCTTTTGCCTTCATTGCTAGCGGTTCCCAAATTTATGCCTTTTCGCGTGATTCGGGCTCGTTATTTATTCGCTTCAAGGGAGCTATATAGCGAATTATTTGAAGTGGTAATATTGGCATTTGAAGTTATTAAACTGTTGTTAACAACTTTAAATGCATTAATTACTTCGTTTGATACATTCAGGGCAAGGATGGCCGTTAGTACAAGATACATAACGTTGATCATCTTTTGCCGCGGTTCTCTGGGTAATGCCATGGTATTTAAATTTACTTTGGTTTTTGAATTGGATTATATTAATTATTATCTACCCTGCATGGCACTCAGCATATTACCATAAACGTTGTTTAATTTTCCAAGGTTAGTTGCTAAAACGCTGATTTGTTCTTTGGTAGATTGAGCATCTTCTACAGTTGAAACCATCACCTCACTTGCCTGAGCCATTTTACCGTAAAAACTGTTTAAAGTTTTAAGGTGGTTATTGCTTTCATTTAACTCCAGTTCATAAATAGTATTTAGTGAACCGAGATTTTTGGTAAGTACCTGCACCTGATCATGAAATCCTTTGGCACTGTCCGCGGCATTATTAAAGCTGCTCATTGTATTGGCAGAATTTACATAAGCTTCTTTCATCATTCCTAAGAGCAGAAGTTGCTTCTTTGGTTTTGGCTGAGAAATCTCCGGTTGATTTTACAACATCTCCTACTTCTCCAAGATTGAGAAACAGTAGTGCCTAATTTTTGGAAATTATCACCAAGTTTTTTCATATTAGCTGGAGTAATATCTGCTTCCATCAGCATTTTATCCATTGATTGTAAAGCAGGATTACCTTTTACAGTTTCTACTGCTGGTGCATGATCGTGTCTTACTTGTGGTTTTACCCATTCGATTGCAGCATATACAAGAAATATACCCGTCTCAGTCCACATACCTATTCCAAGGAGTGTATCTGCATAAGATTGGTGGGTTAACTTTGCCCATGCAGCAAAAATTACAACAGCTGCTCCGGCGCTTACTAAAACGTCTACGAGGGTTAAAAAGGATCTTTTTGGTTGGGCCATGATAATTTAGATTTTAAATTTTAATGTTGATTTGGTTAGATTTATAAAATACAAAGCCCATATTAAATTACTATTAATACAGGCCCGTAAATTTTTTGCTAAAGATTTTTTCTATTGAGTAATATTTATTTTTTACCTTTTTTGCTGGTAACTGGTGGTAAATCAATAACACAACGGAAACCTATGTAAGATTTAGCAGTATCCTGGTATTCATACGATCTTGTGCTTGTTTGTAAAAAGTATCCAACATCTTTCCAGCTTCCACCACGGATAACCTTACGCTTCATACGCGGAGGATCCTGGTCTGTCGCATTCCAGCGAATATCAGGGTTCATATCGTGTTGAAAATTATAGCCGCCTTCGTAGTATAATGATGAAGTCCATTCCGCCACGTTTCCTGCCATATTATATAAGCCAAAATCATTAGGCCAATAAGCATCAGCACGTACTGTATAGAAACCTCCATCTTCAGGATAATTACCTCTGCCTGGTTTAAAGTTGGCAAGTAAGCATCCTTTCCTGTTTCTTAGATAAGGGCCGCCCCATGGATAGGGAGATTGTGACCTTCCGCCCCTTGCTGCATATTCCCACTGAGCTTCAGTTGGAAGACGGAAAGGAGATTCTGAACTTCTGTTTTTATTTGATAAGAACGAATTAAGTAGATGAGTACGCCATTCACAAAAGGCAGTAGCCTGTTTCCAGTTTACACCAACAACCGGATAATTTCCAAAAGCCGGATGGCTATAGTATTGCTTCGACATTGGTTCATTGTATGAATAAGAAAAGTCTCTTACCCACACTAAAGTATCGGGATAAACAGGAATATCGTATTTGTTAATAAATTTACCACGGGGAACATTAGCATTCTCCCTTTTAGCCGCTTCCGCGTAGTCAAAGGTTTCAGAATGATACATTATTTTAAGTGGATCAATTTCTTTTTTTCCAAAGATTCTATTGTCTGGCGTAACGATCATGGCATCTATTTTTTCCATAGTTGCCTTATCATTCCATTTAATGGTTTCAATTTTTTTCCAGTCAAGATATTCTTCACCAGTAGATCCCTGTTTAACATAGCCCATTAATTTACCCGCAATAGAATCTCTAACCCAATTTGTAAACTGGCGATATTCATTATTAGTAATTTCTGTGGCATCCATCCAAAACCCACTTATTGAAACCTGCTTATTACGTGCTGTAAAAGCATAGTTGATGTCTTCATCACTTGGGCCCATGTGAAACATTCCGGGTGGAACATAAACCATTCCCGGAGGTTTTGGTAAAGTGTAGCGGGCGGAAGGTGCTACACCATGTAGCTGACCATCATTGGCAACACCTTTCGATTTGCCGGATTTACCACACCCGGATAAGATAAAAATAGCTAAAATGGCTATTGGAGTGAACAATTTGGTTTTCATTGCTTTTTACTTTGAGGGTAACGACAAATGTAATAATTAATTTTATTAAAATACATGATGTTTGTTATCGAATTCTGAATTTTAAAAAAGAATACCGATCACTAACTAATATGAAACGGTCGAATATTTTAATTATTGTAGAAAACTATTCAAATATTTTGATTTCAGGTGCTAAAAATACGCAGAAATTTTCATGGGATTAATTTGAAATTAAAGTTCCGATAAAACCTTAACATAAAGATGCAACAAAAATTTGTTTTAAAAAAAAATCTCTATGAAAGATATTCACAATTTCACATTTGTGTGAAAAGAATAGATTTTACTCCTCTTTCTTTCACCTGGCTGTTATTACATTTCTTGAAATATTTTTGAAAAATTTATTCCAAAGCTTATCTCAATAATATTTTTCTGAAAGAAAACCTGTAAATAATTAGCCGCTACGTGGCCGGCTTTTATTAAACACAGCAAGCTTTATATATATTCATGGCATGAACATTTTATTAGTAAATTTGTACTCTCTATTATGGTAAAAGTGAAGAAGCCGGATTTAGACTTAAAAGATGCTACAGAGGAAAAAATTGATGTCTTTGGTGCAAGAGAGCACAATCTCAAAAACATAGATATTTCCATTCCCAGAAATAAATTGGTTGTAATTACCGGCATTAGTGGAAGCGGTAAATCGTCACTTGCTTTTGATACGATTTATGCAGAAGGGCAGCGCCGTTATATGGAAAGTTTTTCAGCTTATGCACGGCAGTTTATGGGCGATATGGAACGGCCTGATGTAGATAAGATTACAGGATTATCCCCGGTGATTTCTATTGAACAAAAAACCACTAACAAAAACCCACGAAGTACCGTTGGAACTGTTACAGAAGTGTATGATTTTTTGCGCTTGCTCTATGCAAGAATTGGGGAAGCCTATAGTTATAATACGGGCAAAAAGATGGTTAAGTGGAGTGAAGATGAAATCGTGGAAAATATTTTTTTAAAATTTTCTGATAAAAAAATCAGTCTTCTTGCTCCATTGGTGCGTGGACGTAAAGGCCATTACCGGGAATTATTTGAAGAAGTAAGAAAAAAAGGTTTTTTAAAAGTGAGAATTGATGGTGACATTAAAAGACCTTGTTCCAAAAATGCAGGTTGACAGGTATAAAATTCATGATATAGAAGTAGTTGTTGACAGGTTGCAGGTTACTCCCGATCAAAAAGTGCGGCTTAGCCAAAGTTTACAAACATCGCTTCAATTGGGGAACGGATTACTTTTTTTATTATTGAATGACAATCATGAGCTAATACAATATAGTCGCCAGCTTATGTGTGAAGATACAGGCATTAGCTATGAAGAGCCTTCACCCAATACTTTTTCATTTAACTCTCCTTATGGCGCTTGCCCCGTCTGTAAAGGCCTCGGGAATGTGTACCAGGTTAATATTGAAAGTATAATTCCTGATTCTCAACTAAGCATTAATGAAGGCGCCATTGCGCCGTTGGGTGAAGAAAGGGAAGCTTACGTTTTTAAACAGGTGCAGCAAATTGCTAAAAAATTTAAATTAAGCCTCGATAAACCTGTTTCTCAGTTACCTGATAATGCATTGAATATTTTGTTGTATGGAAGGGAAGATGTTCCGGACGTAAATAACGGTAAAGAGTATACGAAGTTGGCAGAAGTTGATATTGATACATCAGAAGAATTTTCTTTTGCATCTGAAGAATATGAAGGAATAGTAAATATGCTGAGAAGGTGGTTTGCTCCGGCAATACGAGCGATGCGTTAAGGTCGTGGGTAGAAAAATTTATGCAATTAAAAATCTGCGGTGCCTGCCAGGGAAAACGTTTGAAAAAAGAAAGTCTTTGGTTTAAAGTTGATGGTAAAAATATTTCCGAATTAAGCGAAATAAACCTTGATAAATTATTATTGTGGTTTACTGGTATTGAATAAAGATTAGATAAAAGACAAAATGTAATTGCAAAAGATGTTTTAAAAGAAATAAGAGAACGTGTTCAGTTTTTATTAAATGTTGGCCTAACTTATCTTTCCCTAAACCGGCCTTCTAAAAGCCTTAGTGGTGGCGAATCTCAACGTATAAGACTGGCAACTCAAATTGGATCGCAATTGCAGGGGATTACTTATATTCTGGATGAACCAAGTATTGGTCTTGCATCAAAGAGATAACCATCGACTTATAGAGGCGCTTAAAAATTTACGAAATATCGGCAACAGCGTTTTGGTGGTTGAGCATGATAAAGATATTATGCTGGCTGCCGATTATTTAATTGATATTGGCCCACAGGCAGGTAAGCATGGAGGAGAAGTTGTTGCGAGCGGTATTCCGCAAAGACTTATTAAAATTGGATACTATTACCTCATCTTATCTTAAGGGTGAGCGCCAAATTCCAATTCCATCGAAGAGAAGAAAAGGAAATGGACAAACACTCTTTCTTGAAGGACGCATAAGGAAACAATTTAAAAAATGTTAGATGCTGAATTTCCTCTGGGAAAATTTATTTGGTTACCGGTGTAAGCGGAAGTGGAAAATCAACACTGATCAATGAAACATTATACCCGCTTTTAAGTATTCACGCTTATAAGAGTAAAATGGCACCTCTGGATTATAAAAGTATAAAAGGACTGGAGCATATTGATAAAGTAATTGAAATTGATCAATCGCCTATTGGCAGAACACCACGAAGCAATCCTGCAACCTATTGCGGATTTTTTACTGATATACGAACACTGTTTGCATCTGTGCCCGAAGCAAAAATCCGAGGTTACAAAGCAGGCCGGTTTTCATTTAATGTAAAAAGTGGAAGATGCGATGTATGCGAAGGCGGCGGCATGAGAGTAATTGAAATGAATTTTTTGCCTGATGTGTATGTTCATTGCGAAAAATGCAATGGAAAAAGGTATAACCGCGAAACACTGGAAATAAGATACAAGGGAAAATCTATTAGTGATGTACTTGATATGACTGTTGATGAAGCTGTTGAATTTTTTCAAAATGTTCCTTATATCTATCGAAAAATAAAAGTGCTGCAGGAAGTAGGACTTGGATATATAACATTTGGGCAAAGCGCTGTAACATTAAGTGGCGGAGAAGCGCAACGTGTAAAACTATCAACTGAATTAAGTAAAAGAGATACCGGAAAAACTTTTTATATTTTAGATGAACCCACAACCGGCTTGCACTTTCAGGATGTCCAACATCTCATAGATGTTTTGAATAAATTAGTTGACCGCGGCAATACTGTTTTGGTTATTGAACATAATCTGGATATTATAAAAATTGCAGATTACATTATTGATCTTGGTCCGGAAGGAGGGCATGGAGGAGGAAAAATTTTATTTGAAGGAACACCAGAGGAACTTGCCGAAAATAAAGAAAGTTTTACAGCTGCTTTTTTAAAAGAAGAACTTATTAAATACAAAAAATAAAAAAGGGCAAAGCATAGTAATAAAGTTAAAAAATTATAGTTTCAGAGGTTACATTGCACCCGAAAATGCATTGTTTAATAGGTTAACTTTTATTATATACCTTGCCACGAAGAAAATTTTCTAAGTAAAGTAATATTTAAAATCTAGCCGGGCACTTCATGTGGGTTGCTACATTCCTGTTGTAAAGGTTGTCAAATATTGGCCCCAGCCTTATTCCAAATTTTAGAGATACTGAAAAATAGGCATCATTTTGTTTTGGGTCTCCTCTTTGAGTTCCAGGCGAATAACGGGTTACCCCAGGAGTTACTATTCCAAAAACTTTATCAGATATCTGTCTTGCTATTGCGGCATTTTGAGGTGTTAAGTACTTGTCAAATAAATTTGGATCAACATAATTAGTACTTACATCATCAACATAATCAGTAAATGTTTTTCTTTCCAAAAACTCAAGGCTTAGATTTACCCTGTCTGAAATATAATATTTTGCTCCAAAACCTAAAGGAATACTAAGCTGCGTTAAATTATAATTTTTTACCTGAGGAACTTCCGAAAATCCTTCGCCCTCTGTATGAAGCGGCTTAAGATTATACCAGGTTGTATTGCCACTAGCATTTGTTAGAGAACCTTGTGGATTGAAATGAAAAACTCCAACACCAATTACTCCATACGGCCTTAGCCGCGGCTTATAATCTTCCTGTCCGTTATTTAAAAGCATTAAAGGAAAAACTTCTGCGGCTATATATGCCTCGGAAATATTGGTTCTAAAATCCAGATTACGCTGTTTTCTCCATAATTCATCTACTCCTTTGGTATCGATAATTTTATCGTAGCCGTCAAGTTTTCCAAGAGCTGCTGCAGCCCTGATTCCCAACCATTCATTTGGATATGCAGTCAAAAAAACTCCCTTCATTACTTTAGTTAACGGAAGATTCAAGTCTTTAAGAAAAGTGGTTCCTTTACCGGCGTGCCCTCCCAAATCTCCCAGGAAAAATAAAGGCCCGATGTTTAATCCAACTTCAACTCTTGTTTTCTCATTGCCAAATATTAAAGATTGGGAAAAGCTTTTTTCGGAAAGAAAGATACTTAGTGTTATTAGTATGAAACACGTAAGCCAGCAGGCATGTAAACGTTTTTTCATAAGAAGATCAGATTTTTGTTTATTAACGGATAATCGATTTAATATTATCCGGCGAAGGATAACGTATTGATAACGACGATTAAGAGTTAATTATTGTACCTGCGGGAATTAAAAATTTTTAACCATAGTGATATGGGGAATAGTATCTTCTATGTAGATATCTCCCTGTTGAATAAAAGAAAAATTTTCGTAAAATTTTATTAGATAAACCTGTGCGCTTATTATAACGGAAATTTGCCCAAATATTTGGTAGAGTTGCTCAAGAGCTTTTTCAAACAATTGTTTTCCTAAAGATTGTCCACGCATGTCGGAAGATGTTACAACACGACCTATTGAAGCCGCATCCAGATAAGAAATACCCGGAGGAATAATACGGCTATAAGCAACAATCTCGTTATTAAGTGTAGCGTAAAAATGATAAGACACAAAATCTTTATTATCACAATCCTGGTACACTACATTTTGTTCTACAGCAAAAACTTCAATTCTTAGTTGAATGATTTTATATAATTCCTCATTAGTTAATTCATTGAATGATTTGCATTGCCAGCTGAGCATTATTCAGTAAATAGGTTTATAACTAAAATTAAAGGCTTTTAATTGACAATTATCAATTTTCAATCATCAATATCCATATTTTTCCTTCCATCTTTCTTTCAAAAATTTCCTCAATTCTTCTTCTCTGGCATTCTTACCGGGATTATATAAAAGCGTATTTTTTATTTCTTCGGGAAGAAACTCCATTGCGACAAAATTATTTTCAAAACTGTGAGCATATTTATAATCTTTACCATAATCTAATTTCTTCATAAGCTTTGTAGGCGCATTTCTTATGGCAAGCGGCACAGGTAAATCACCATACTGATTTACCAGCGTTTGTGCCTTACCGATAGCTGCAACTGCTGCATTACTTTTTGGTGATGATGCCAGGTACGTAACACATTGTGACAAGATAATATTTGATTCCGGATAGCCGATCATATTTACAGCCTGAAACGTATTGGTTGCAAGAACCAAAGCAGTTGGGTTGGCATTGCCAATATCTTCGCTGGCAAGTATTACCAGGCGCCTTGCAATAAATTTTACATCTTCACCGCCTTCAATCATTCGCGCCAGCCAATATACGGCTGCATTAGGATCGCTGCCGCGTATCGATTTTATAAATGCTGAAATAATATCATAATGTTGTTCGCCTTTTTTATCATATAAGGCAACTTTAGTTTGGGCAACATTCATAACGAGATCATCAGTTATCACTAAGCTTTCTGAGCTCACTGAATCCTGCAAAAGTTGTTGATTAAAAACTAACTCCACGAGATTTAATAATTTTCTTGCATCGCCGCCGGATAAATTTATTAATGCTTCTGTTTCTTTTAATTCAATACTTTTTTGCGAAAGAATTTTATCATCTTTTATAGCATGATGCAATAATTTAATAAGAGATTCTTTTTCTAATGGCTTTAAAATATAAACCTGGCAACGGCTAAGCAAAGCGCTGTTTACTTCAAAAGATGGGTTTTCTGTTGTGGCGCCTATTAAAGTAATAATTCCTTTTTCAACTGCGCCGAGCAAAGCATCCTGCTGGCCTTTATTGAAACGATGAATTTCATCAATAAAAAGAATGGCATTATCAATTTTTTTTGATTCCTCAATTACTTCACGTACTTCTTTCACACCCGAAGAAATAGCGCTTAAAGTATAAAACGGAAAGTCTAAAGTTTTAGCAATAATATTGGCGATCGTTGTTTTGCCAACTCCCGGAGGCCCCCATAAAATCATTGAAGGAATTTTTCCGTTCTCAATTGAATTTCGTAAAACACTTCCTTTACCTGTAAGATGTTCCTGACCGATAAGGTCATTAAGTTTTTTAGGCCGAAGCCTTTCTGCCAAAGGTGGATTCATTAATTGAAAATTAAAAATGGAAAATGAATCCAAAATTAAATTATCATTTTTCTACAGACTGAAAAGATATTGTTAGTATCTGTTAAATTAATCAGGAAGGTAAGAAATGATATCATTGATTGAAACAGGAGATTGTTTATCATCCAACTCAATTACCACACAATAGCCATTTGCGCCACCTGCTTTTAATAAAGCATTTACTAATTTTTGCTGATCACTTTCTAATCTTTTTCCATTCCATATTTCTTTGGTAGATAAGCATCCCTGCGAAGGAGTTAGCGGAAAGTAAGATTTGTTTGCATAAATGTTGGGATCCATTGTGGTACCATGCGCAATAATTTCTGTGCGTCCTGCGAGACCGGCATAATATGAATAATATAACGGTAAATAATTTTTAAAATCGTCAGGTAGCAATTTTTTATAATAATCTATATTCCACGTTGTATCGGTTATGCTGTTGTCGCCTAAAAACATTTGTATGTTTGCTTCAACAGGCATTGACAATTGAACATTAGCAGTTGGGCCAATAAAGCTGCTCATAGAAACACCAAAGCCATGCATTAAAAAAATTCCCTGCGGTGTATTGCCATCCGCGTAAATAAAAGGGAAGATTAGTAGTACTTCTGGCAAGCTGCGGAATATTAAAAATAATTCCATTGCTATCAGTAATAAAATTTCCGGATTGAATTTCTTATTACTAACAGTCCCGGGTAATCGCGGTTTTTTCTTTGAATACTGTACATGATAATTTGCCCAGGTAGAAATTTATTGCTGAACAAGTTCGTAAGTAATTTCTTTGATAAAAAAGTTCCATTTGTTTTTTGTTCTGATATAGTGAACCTGCAACATATATAACGTTGGATCAATAATTCCCTGGTCTCCAAATTTTGTTTCAACTAATTGCTGAATAGTTTTAACTAACGATGAATCAGTTTTTTGCTGAAATAGATATTCCGCACTCATGGCAAACACCTTTGAATCATCAGTATTATACAGCAATTTTTTTACTTCTAAAGAGAATACATTCTGGATAATTTGCATAGACAAGTCCAACAGCGCTTTCTGAAAATCTATGCCCCTTTGTTCTATTACTTCAAATGCTGTGCGAATTTTTTCATCAGTGAAAGGAGATTTATAAAGCAACACTTCTATAGCGCTGAAGGCATCTTCCCAATTCTCTTCCGTTGAATCATTTAAAGGAAGGGATAAGTTTTTGTTGATGGAATATTTTATAAGCCTGTCATACAATTTTGCTTTTGCAGCATCAGTGGTGTAAGATGCATAAAGAGGGGCATCGTACTGGGCAAATATTACTTTTGAAATGAAAATAAAGATATATTAAAAAAACAACAAAAGTATTTGCTAAAGGTATATGAAAATTTCATTATAAATTATACTAGTTCAAGGAAACTTTCCCTTTAAAAATGTATCAGATATTCTTAACATCAATTCTACTCTCAGGGCATTTTTGCAACAATTACTTGAGCAATTTTTCTTAATTGCTAGCTTGTAAAAGAAATTTACATAGAATCGAATCTATCTTCTGAATTATCTTGAAAATACAGGAATAATATCCGAAATTATAAGACAATTTTCCAGTTATAAAAGTCACATATATATCTTTCCAAAGAAATTCGTCATGATCTAAAGGTCCTTTAATAACAATTTTTTCATCATAAATTTCGATATGCCATTTTTTTATAATCAAATACGTTACCACTGAATATACTAGACCAAATATTGATAATAATCGATACGGCTAAAATTGGGTGACCAGGTATGCTATTGCAAACTTAATGTTACAAAAATTCCTAACCACAACGGAAGCATCTTTTTTGGGTACATATACTCAGGTTCAGTATAAAAAATACAAATAGATTTTTTAACCTTTTATAATTCTTTAAAAATTATTTTATTTCAAATCCAATTTTATCTGTAACTCTTCCAATTGTTTTTCATCAATAGTTGAAGGTGCATCCAGCATCACATCTCTTCCTGAATTATTTTTTGGAAAAGCAATAAAATCACGGATGCTTTCGCTGCCGCCAAGAATAGCGCAAAGCCTGTCAAAGCCAAATGCAATGCCACCATGCGGCGGAGCGCCATATTCAAATGCGCCTAATAAAAAACCAAATTTATGTTGCGATTCTTCTTTGCTCATGCCTAATGCAGCAAACATTTTTTCCTGCAATTCTCTTTGATAAATTCTTATAGAACCACCACCAATTTCATTTCCATTTAAAACCATATCATAAGCATTGGCTTTAATGTTTGCATAAGGATGTTCCAAATATTTTTCTGCATTTTCAATTGCAGGATTATTATTGATCATTACTTCAATATCTGCCGGCTTTGGAGAAGTAAAAGGATGATGACGTGCTACCCAACGGTTGCCTTCTTCATCATATTCAAATAAAGGAAAATCAGTAACCCATAATAAGTTTAAATTCTTCGGCTTACGCAAGCCTAATCTACCGCCCATGTATAAACGCAATTCGCTGATGGCTTTTCGGGTGCGTTCTTCTTTGCCTGCAAGTATTAAAATCAGATCGCCTGGTTTTGCTTTGCAAAATCTGGCCAATGCTTTTAATTGTTCTTCATTAAAAAATTTATCAAAACTGCTTTTAAATGTGCCATCAGTATTCACTTTTATAAATGCCAATCCCCTCATTCCAATCTGCGGCCGTTTTACCCATTCGGTCAATTCATCAGTTTGTTTGCGGGAATAATCGCTGCAGCCGGAACAGCAATTGCAACAACAGTTTCTGCATTATCAAATACTGCAAAGTCCGTGTTGTTCAATCCTTCAAAATAATTTTTGCCTTCCACTTTCAGATTGGCAACTTTCATTTCAAATCTTATATCCGGTTTATCATTTCCATAATTCCACATCGCATCTTCCCATGTCATTCGTTCAACCGGTTCCGCATAATCGATATTTTTTACATCTTTAAAAATTGATTTGATCATTCCTTCAAACATTTGCAAAATATCTTCCTGCTCTACAAAAGCCATCTCGCAATCTATTTGTGTAAACTCAGGCTGCCTGTCTGCACGCAAATCTTCATCCCGAAAACATTTTACAATTTGATAATAACGGTCGTAACCGCTTACCATTAATAATTGCTTGAATGTTTGCGGCGTTTGCGGCAATGCATAAAATTCTCCCGCATTCATTCTGCTCGGCACCACAAAATCCCTTGCGCCTTCAGGAGTTGATTTAATTAAGAAAGGTGTTTCAATATCAATAAAATTATTTTCATGTAAATAATTTCTTGCAGCACGGTTTACCGCATAACGCAATTCAAGATTTTTCTTAACTACATTTCTTCGCAAATCAAGAAAACGATATTTCATGCGCAGATCATCGCCACCATCCGTATCATCCTGGATAGTAAAAGGAGGAACTGCAGATTTATTTAAAATTTTAAATTCTGAAACCAATATTTCAATATCACCCGTTGGAATATTTTTATTTTTATTGCTTCGTTCAGTAACAGTTCCTTTTACCTGCAATACAAATTCCCTTCCCAAAGGATTTTTATCAAGCTGTTCTGTAAGTTTTTCATTAAATAATAATTGGGTAATGCCATACCGGTCGCGTAAATCAACAAAAGTGATGCTTCCAAATTTTCTGATGGTTTGTACCCAACCGGCAAGAGTAACTTCTTTATTGATATCCGTTATTCTTAATTCGCCACATGTATTCTTTCTGTACATCCGTTTTTAAAGTTTTATTTTAAATTAATGGATTGCAAATATAAGTTTGTTCCAGAAAGTAAAAACCCTGCCTTGCGGCAGGGCTTTTCATAACTAAGCATTTTAGTTTGCTTTGGGAGCATCCGTATTTTTATCATCCATCATTTGCATCAATTTCATTCCCAGTAAACCATTTATGCTTCCATCAGTTCCATTTCCGCCACCTATTAAAATATCCGGTATCACTTTTATCTGGCCTTTACCAATTTCTTCAGTGATCTTGAATTTGGTAAAATTATCGCCACCCATTGCTTTCACCTGCAATTCATAAGCTTCCGCAGTTGATTTACCAATTGCCATAATTTTTTCAGCTTCTGCCAAACCTGTTTGTGAAATTCGTTGCGCATCTGCTTCGGCATTGAGTTTGGTTGCTTCAGCCTGTGCACCGGCTCTTGCTCGTGTTGCTTCTGCTTCACCTTCTGCACGCATCTTTGTGGCAGTTGCTTCAGCTTCTACATTTACTTTTACACTTTGTGCATCACCTTCTGCTTTTTTTACTGTGGCATCTGCAGTACGTTGTGCGATCTCAACACTTTGTTGCGCTTTTACAATTTCTTTCTGCATATCTGCAATAGCAGTTTCTTTTTCCACACCCTGCCTTTGTTCCTGCGCTATCTTTTGTGTTTGATAAGTTTTTTCTTCTTCCTCTGCCATCTTTCTGTCTGTCAAAGTTTTCATCAATGCTTCAGGTGGAACAATGTCACCAATCAATGTATCAACAGCATTTACATTGTATTCATCCAATACTGCTTTAATATGTTCCTTTGCTGATTGCTGCCTTTCTTTACGGGTAGCTTAAGAATGATATCACATCACTATCCTGTGCAGTGTTACGGAAATAGTTACCAATAGTTGGTTCCAACACCTGGCTTACTAGATTATTCATGCTGCCGAAACGTGCAATTACTTTTGGTGCTTCATTAGCAGGAATATGAATGATCTGCGAAACATCAAGATTGAAAGGGAAACCATCTTTCGAACGAACGGTAATAGTACATAGATTTTTATCCAACTGATGAGCTTCACTTCTTGCATTTGCCCAGTTCAACACAAGATTTGTTGTTGGCACCAGTTCCACTTTCATAATATATTTATTGATAGGATATTTACCTGGTCCATAAGGTTCCATCCAAACACCACGTTGCCCTTTGCTTACAATGTTGCCATGTTTAAAACTTTCGCCTGTAAGATCTTTTCCATCTTCTCCAATATATGAAATCACCACACCAACATGGCCAATAGGCACTTCAGTCATTGGTATTTCTTCAATCTGTATAGCCCAGGGATTGATATAATAACTACCTGCCAAAATAATGGTGGCTGCAAACCGCGATTACCACCATTTTGCAAAAAAGTATCAAAGTCCTGGAAATTATTATGCCCTTCAACATACTTACCGGCAATTTGGCCATTCTCAATTGGTTTTCCATCCAGATGTTGTAACTATACCAACCATGTTTTCATGAATAATAACCATGTCTGCAATCGTAATGGTGAAACGCATAGGTGTTAATACGATAAGTACCTGCAGTTATATAAGCTGTTTGTCGTCCTTTTTGTCCGCCATTATCCAGAAATCTTTTTGCATCCTGGAAATTATCGCTATCTACCTTTCTGCCAAGTATAGTGCCCGTTGGTATTTCAGCACCATCATTGCTAAGTATAAGCCAATCTTGCCTTCTGGAATTACTGTAAAAGATTGCATACTCTACACCAAATTGCCATGGCCACATTCTCCAGTATAAACCCGGAGCAAGCGTTTGTGCCTGGAAACCTGCTTCACCTTTTGTTGCAATAATTCTTCCATCAGGTAATTCACGATTAGCACCAACAAGCACAAATTTTTTTGTAACCAAGCCAATCCTGTTTTCCGGAACGATTACCATTCCAAAGAAAAAGCGAAGAATAAATTTGTAAAGAATGAGTGAAAATAAAATTACCAGTATCCACCAGTAATTCATCATAAAATTTGATAAGTTCATTTTTGTTAGTTTTTGTTTTAAAAAAAATTATTGTTATTGAAATGGTGTTTTCTTTACGTCTTGCAGCTATAATGTTGGGTTGCATATCCAATGCAACTTATCATTAAATTAGTTTTACTGTCAAAATGAAATGATTATATCATAACCGAACGATAGCTTAACGTAATGAAATTTATAAAGATAAAACGGATGGTGGCTTAACTCTCTGGCGAAAATTGAAAAGGAGAGAAGCGATAATGTGGTTCATTTTACATGGGAGCAGCGCCCCGTTTAAATTGAGATGTAAAGATATATCGGAGAAAATTATTTTGCAAATAAATCGGATAAAATCGAATAGGTTGTTACAGAAAATCAGGAAGGTTTATTTTAAGTTTTCATAAATTAAGGACTTCCAAATAAACCTTCCTGGTTTGAGCTAATCCTTGATTTGCCCCGGAACTTAGAGTGGCAGACACCTATTTCACATTCACTCTTACTCCTTCGCTATGAGCTGTAAATTCCGGTGCATACATGCATTGAATGGTTGTAATTCCATTGCTGAAATTTCCGCTGTGTGTTACAAACATCGGGTATTCGAAAACATAAGTTCCTTTATTTAAATAACCAAAGAAAGAAATTGGTGCTCACATCTTTGGTTGTTTCATAATAACCCAATCCATCCTGGTATTTATATTCGCTTAAAACATTGGTTGGTTCCATGCAGGATGCACGCATATCTTTCATGTGAACATATTCCATATCGCGATCCACGCGAAGTTCAATACGCACTTTTATTTTATCGCCAATGTGAATTTCATCGCCATCATTTACCGGCTGAAGAACCGGACCTTTATCAGTATTTTTTTCAATGAATAATTTTTTAGAAAGTTTCAGAGGCGTTTCTGAAAAAGTTATTTTATCAAGATTTTCAAAATATTGCCAATAGACAGAGCCCCAGGAGGCAGGAGCTTGGTCTAACTGGTTTATTGGTTGATTGGCTCTTGGTGAAGAAACAGTTACATTAATATTTCCCATTTCAGGTTTTACTTTATCGCCATCAATTTTTTGTTTGAAATAACCTGTGCCTGCTTCTTGCTTTTGCATCTTTACTATTGATAGTTGTGTTACCTAATTTTATAACTACAGTTTTTTCCTGCGATAACCAATCAGTTCCTTGTAATAATAAAGCATAACAAGCTTCTGCTGTAGCTTTGGTGGTTTTCCAGTTGTTGGTTTGTTTGTTTTTTAACAACCATGTTTTCAGATCATCAATTGTTTTTGGATCTTTATCAATTTCAGAAAATGCTTCTATCATCATTGATTGAGATTCAATCGGTGCCTGGTACCACCAATATCCACTGATTGTTCCATTCTTTCCAATACATACCCAGTTCTTCATTGTTAATGGAATTTTCTTTTAATGATTTAATAATACCTTTTGCAGTTGCTATTATCATCTGGTTCTGTTAAAGTGATAAAGCAATCATTGCCTGCATGTATTTACTTTGGCTGAAGCCAGTATTTTTTTGATTGCTCACGGTAATAGTTATACGCAGTTTGTGTTTCTTTTGCAATTGGATATTCGGGAAAGAAACTGCGCATATATAAATATTGAATTGCAATAGTTGATAAGATTATTTTCTTTGAGGTTCGATTTATATTTTATTAAATCATCATAATCTTTTTTCAGCATTTTATCCAGGTAAGGAATTGCTTTATCAAGAATTGATTTTAGCTCATTCTGTTGAAATGAAGGCAGCGCATTTAATTTTCTTAAATGCCCGATTCCGGTTACAATATATTGAGTCATATAACGGTTATCGGGCCCGCCCTTGAACCATACAAAACCTCCGTTAGGAGATTGCATATCCTGTAATTTATCGAATTGCAGATTCTAATTGAAGGCTCATTCTTACCATATCAAAAAGCAACGCAATATTTTTCTTTTGCTGCGCTTCATTTTGCGCCTGCAATACCCAGGGAGTTTCTTCCAGTAAAACAGATTTTAATTCTTCATTTTTTTGAAGATTACTCATCAAGTGCAGCGGTATCTGTTAGTCTTCCATTTTTCAAATACTTCTTTTATTTTGGGCGAAGAATTTACAATTTTTGTTGCGATTGCATTGGCATAATAACGATTGAATGTTTGCTCTGCACATTCATAAGGATATTCCATTAAGTAAGGGAGCGCCTGCACTGCATACCAGGCAGGATTGGTTGTATATTCTACAGTTAATCCATAACTGTTAAGTGTAGACGAAGATGCAGAATTAATTAATTTTTCAAATTTAAAATCTTTTGTTCCATTCCCCCGCATTGGCAAAGGCATTGTTTCTGTAACCAACATGCGATTGGTTACAACAGGAATAGCCACTTCTTCGCCATCACTGACCCCCTCCAACACTCCCCCGAGGGGGGAGACTTTTGCAACAATTCGATAAACAACTGCGTCATTAAAATTTGCTGGGATTTCGATATTGAATTTTACAACAGTGCTTTGATTGGCAGAAGCAGTAAAATGCTGTTGAGGATTAATATTTTTAAACCATCCATCAACAGGGTTCATTGTGGATGCATTTAGTAACTGTAATTCTGCCTGCCCGCTAACTTCTTCATTGGTGAGGTTCGCAATCTTTGCCGTGAATTCCATCCTATCGCCTTCTCTCAAAAATCTTGGCGCATTTGGCTGCACCATTAAATCTTTTTGTGTAACAATAGTTTTTGTGGCATAACTGCTCGCCAGGTCTTTTGTATGTACCAATGTCATCAGCTTCCATTGTGTAAGTGCTTCCGGCATTGTAAAACTGAATTCAATATTGCCATCTTTATCTGTTCTTAAATCCGGATAAAAGAAAGCGGTTTCGTTGAAGTTTTTACGGATTTGAATTTGAGATTGATCAATTTTATTCTGTTCAATATTTTTGTTTTCATCTTTTACAACTTTTGGAGGGGCAAAACTTACCGCTCCCGTTAAATCTTTTTTCTTTGTACTATAACCTGTCACAACAACATCATTCAAAGCAGATGAAGGAGCAGCGTTTCTTTCATAAGCAATTGAAGAAGTTCCCCTTATTTGTATACCTGATACTCTTCCTTGCAGATAATTATTCTGTGGTAAATAATTTATTGCATCATAATTCTTTTCTTTTTGTTCAATATATTTTTCATTCCAATATTTTTCAAAAGATTGAACGGAAGAAAAACTTTGATTGCCCATCCAACTATTATAACCTGAATAGGTTGGCCATATATCAGGTGTACTCCAGGAATGTGGTTTGAATTGATCAAGTGATGCATCATACATGGATGCCAGCATTTCTGCAGCAACTTTTTGTCCCTCATTACCGCTGATTTTTACCTTCCATTTCTCTTCACTTCCAGGTAAAGTTTTATCACGATAAGTATCAAAAGAAATATTTAAATCTTTATTGCTCCAGGGAACATAAATGCCATTTGCAGAAAAATAAAAACGATTGTCTTTTACAAATAAATAGTTAACACCGAATCCACCACGGTCATCTTCTAAAATTTTAAAATCAGAAATCTTTTCATTATTACTTAGCGAAATAAAATCAAACCTTGTCTGTCCTTTATCTGAAGTCTGTTGCCTGTAGTCAGTAGATTTTGATTTATCAATTTCCTGGATTAAAAAAACATTTTTGGCGGAAGTACCTGAAACAATGTGTGCTGTTTCACCAGGTTCCAGTAAATTTTCTTTTTGATAATTCCATATGTATGCTGGCGAAGGAATAGTATTGCTTTTATCATCATACAATTGGATGTATTTTACGTCTTTCACATCCTCGCCATATTTATCTTTTGCTGTTGCTTCTATAACATACCAACCTTGTTGTAATTGAGAACCCGCCTGCCGGTCGGACAGGTTGAGAGTTGACAATTGATAATTAAGAGAAATAGTATCAGTTTTCTGAAAAACTAAAGTGTCTTTCAACCATGATTCTTTTTTAGTTTCATCTTTATATTCGTCATGCGGAAAGTAATTGATGAATTCATCTTTTGATAAAGTAAATGTATCCGGTTGCTCCCAAAGCCTTTGCCTGATAAGCCTTTGCGGTGGTTGTAATTTATAAATTTTTACAATTGCGTTTACTGTAACCGGTTGGCCGCTTAGGTTTTTGCTGCTGATCTTTATAGATGTAAGGCTATCAATATTTATAATATTTCCTTCGGTTAAATTGATTTGTAAATCCAGTGACTTATAGCCAACAGGCACAGTAATATTGCCACTTCTTGTTTCACCATTAATGTCTGTTACGTCTGCTTCGACTTTATAATCAAAAACCGGATCAGTGTTTTTATCAATACTTAAATCAGGAATGGCGGCAAATTGTATTACAAACTTTCCATCAGCACCGGTAATAATTTCTCCGTGAGTAATTTCGAGCGGCTGTTGCTGGGGCATTATAGTTTTCCAGAAAATCCATGGATACAAAAACCTGGCAACTCTTGTAACCCGGTAAGAAACTTTTGCACCGTCAATATTATTGCCGGCATAAGCTTTGGCAAAACCGCTTATACTAACTGTGTCGCCTACACGGTAACCTTCTTTTAATGTATCGAACTCTGTATAAAATTTTGGCCGCTTATATTCTTCTACAGAAAATGATACGGAAGAATTTTCATAATCATCTACTTCAATATTGAATTCGCCATTCAACTTGTTTTCCGGCAGACGAAATGTTCCATTGAATGAACCAAAATCATTCAATACAACTTTTACCGAATCGGCATTTTGATTGTTGGCATCTTTTAAAAAAACGATAAGTGAATCTTTTGTCTCAAGTAATCTGTTTTTTCTTGTTTTCCAATCTTTGGTAACGCTAATCCCCTTAAAATATACTAACTGGCCCGGACGATAAATACTTCTGTCGGTAAATAAAAATACTTTTGAGTTGTATTTGTCGTAATCTTTTTGGTTAGTGTAATCATCATCGTCATCATTATCTTCATCCTCATTATTATAATTATAAACATATTGTGCATCATCCATAAAGAGATGGTCTTTTTTATAATTTATATCAAGCCTCACATTTCTGTTGTTGTTATCAGAATCTTTCTGTAGTTGTAGGTACCCGTTCTTATCAGCAATAAGGGATTCACTTTTTATCAATTTATATCCGCCATTTTTATTATCATATTCCTGGTTCCAAACCTGTACACGTGCATCTTTTAAAGGCTGGCCTGTCGTACGGTTGAGAATAAAATATTGCAGCCCGCTATTAATAAAACTAATATCTGAAATATAGAAGTACTGCACCGCCAAAGGATTTTTATTTAAACTGAAATCCTCAGCGGCACTGCCCAACAGGGCATATTCACCAACAGGCAAAGCATCAATTTTTACTTCTGCAGAGTGGGAGAGATAGTCATTCGTTTGCGGTAAATCCTGCCTCCAACTTTCTAAACTTTTCAGGCTGGTAATTTTTTGAAATACATTATCATCGTCATAATTTTTGGTAAGTTGCTTTTTTAATTGCGGCGTTAATTTTACCACCCTGAAATATACTGTACTAAAATTTTTATAAGTAACCAAAGTGAGAAACGGCAAGCCCGGTACATTTACTTTTTCTGTTGTTAAGTTTATTGAAGGGTGTGTAATTTGATTGATAAGATTTCTTGCATTAATTCCGCCTTCACTGTCAGGAAATTTTTTGGAAATTACATCAAGCAATTCTTTTGCCTGCAAAACAGTATATTTTTTTGCAGCGTTTTGTTGTTTATTTTTTTGTAAGGCGATATTATAAACTGATTGTGCCGCAAGAAAACCGGCCTGCGACGCAGCAGGTGTTTCGCTGAATTGCTGATTTATTTTTTGCAAGGCATTAATGAAAAGTGAATCTTTATTTTCCATCACTCCATATTGATTTACAAAATTGATCCGTTCTATGTCAGCATCAATCAGCGCATTTGGATTGTCATCAGCAATATGAAATTGCAGCAGGTTTTGAAAAATCAATAAAGCTTTGTGATGAAGTGAAGACGAATCTTTCGTAATAAACTTATAAGACATAAAATCGCTTGCGGATGCAAATGCCTTGCTATCTTTTATCTCAAACGCATAAGCGGGTTTTGTAATATCACGCTCATCACTTTTAAAATAATCTAAAGCACGGTGTGCCAGTAAATCGTAAAGTGTTGGCCTTAAAGTATGGGTATTTCCTTTAATTAATATTGCATTAAAATCTGCAAGATTCGTCTGCTGTAAAAGTTTTTCGTTTTCTAAAGAAGATACATAGAGTTCGCCAATTTTTTTATTTAAATCATCTGCTGTCCACGTAGCAATATCTGTTTTAGTAAAATTAGTTGTGTTTGTTCTTTGATATAAATTATATCGATTTTGTTGAAAATAATTCCAGTATAGTTGGGCTGTAATACTTTCAAGTATGGACCTGGCAGGCTCTTTAGCCGAATTTATTTCTATTTCTAAACTATCAATACTTTTTACTGATGCATTTTCTTCAATATTTTGCTGCAATGTTAATTTATAAAGTAACGCTTTTATAACCTGTACATCATTGTTAGAATTTTTCGACATTTTGTAAATTTTGTTCACTTCGGCTAAGGCAGATTTGGTAAGCCCTTTGCTTATAAGTGTGTCAACTTTTTTCCATTGAGTTGCATATTCAACGGGCTTTTGTTGGGCATACAGGTAAGTGCAACAAAAAGAAAAAATTATTAAGAGGATACCTGCAAATAACCGATTTATAATATGCATTTAATTCAATTTATTTTTAAGAAGTGTACAATTTTCTGTAATAAAAACTAATTCATACATATTGATGCATGAATGAATCAAATTTCATAAGTCAGAATTTTCTTTGTAATTTTTTTATTACAGTTAAACTACGGCTTTTTTATAAAGTCTCATTCTAAGATTTTTAAAAAATAATTTCTGAAAAGAAAAAGTAATATGCAATTTAGGGGTCATAGGCAAAAATAGAACCGACGCCAGTTAGATTGGGGCGGTCTCTTTATAAAATGCATTGCAGATTTATCTAAGATTATGATATACTTTCTGTACATCTTCATCCTGCTCCAGGTTATCAACCAACTTTAAAACTTCATTGGCCTGGTCCTCCGGCAATTCTACAGAGTTTGTGGGAATGCGTGTAAGCTCTGCCGTTATAATTTCAATTTTTTTATCTTCCAAAGCCTTACTCATATTACCAAATTCGTTAAAGGGAGTGCGGATTATTATATTTCCTTCACTGTCTTCTCCAATTTCTTCAAGTCCGTAATCAATAAGCTCCAGTTCAAGCTCTTCCACATCAAGCTTATTGTTCTTTATTTTAAATTCGCCCATGTGATTAAAGGTAAAAGCCACGCTGCCACTAGTTCCCAGCGAACCATGCCCTTTATTAAAGTGCATCCTTACGTTGGCAACAGTACGTGTAGGATTATCTGTTGCAGTTTCTACCAGCACCGCCACCCCATGAGGCGCATAGCCTTCATAAACTTCTTCATGGTAGTCAGTTTTATCTTTCCCCAGGGCACGTTTTATGGCAGCCTCCACACGGTCTTTTGGCATGTTAACTGCTTTTGCATTTATAATGCAACGGCGCAAAGCTGAATTATTGTTAGGATCGGATCCTCCTTGTTTTACAGCAATATCTATTTCTTTACCAATACGTGTAAATTGTTTTGCCATTTTATCCCAGCGGGCAAACATGGTCGATTTCCTTACTTCAAATATTCTTCCCATAATTGGCCTCCCAAACCCCTCCGGGAGAGGGGCTTTTAAAACTTTTTAAAATGATTAGATATTAATAATTGCTTACCGATCTTTAATTCCACGGCAATTCCGCAAATCTAAACCCTTAAATCTAAATTCTAAAATCATATCATTTACTTTTGTTACATGTCTGAAATTTATACCTATTCAACATTACTCTCCTTTGCACAAAATATATTTTTAAAAATTGGGTGCAGTGAAAATGATGCTGTAATAGCAGCGAATTCTTTACTTGCTGCTGATGTAAGGGGTGTTGACAGCCATGGTGTAGCAAGGCTTTCAGGCTACATACGTTTATGGGAAGCTAAACGAATTAATCCAAAACCAAACATACAAATCGTTCACGAAACTCCGTCAACAGCAGTTGTAGATGGCGGGGCAGGTTTGGGATTAGTAGTTGCTCCATTTGCCATGCAGGTAGCTATTGATAAAGCAAAAAATGTTGGTACCGGTTGGGTAAGTGTAAAGAACAGCAATCATTTTGGTATCGGCGGTTCTCATGCCATGATGGCTTTGCAGTATGATATGATCGGTATTGCTATGACTAACGCTTCTGCTTTAGTGGCGCCTACTTTTTCAGCCGAAAGATTGCTGGGAACAAACCCGATTGCCGTTGCCATTCCTGCAGGAAGCGAACAGCCTTTTGTGGCTGATTTTGCCACTACAACTGCGGCAAATGGCAAACTTGAAATACTGCAACGTAAAAATGAAGATGCACCTAACGGTTGGGTACAAACGAAAAGCGGCGAGCCGTCAACAAATGCAAATGAATTAAAAAATGGTGGTGCATTGTTACCACTTGGCGGCGATAAAGAACATGGAAGCCATAAAGGATATGCATTAGGGTCCATTGTTGATATTTTTTCGGCAGTCTTAAGCGGGGCAAATTATGGCCCATGGGTTCCCCCCTTTCCGGCTTATGTTCCTATGCCTGAAAACATGCCTGGTGAAGGCATTGGGCATTTTTTTGGCGCTATGCGAATTGACGCGTTTCGCCCCGGGGAAGAATTTAAATTTCATATGGATAAATGGATTCAAAGATTTAAATCCTCAAAAACTATTAATGGCCATCAAAGAGTTTATATACCGGGTGAACCCGAAAAAGAGTTTGAAAATGAAAGAATGAAAAACGGAATTCCACTATTAACATCTGTTGTTGAAGATTTAAAAAGTGTGGGTGATAAATTTGGAATTGATTTATGATAGCAAAGAATTTTATATAGAATCTGTTAACTTTGGGTAATAGTTTACGGGGAAAATCCTGATATTATTAAAATATATTTTTCTTATTTATGGTGTAGATATTAATGAATTAAGAAAGCATATTCATGTAACGTATAATGTTGCTAGTTATAAGAAATCTTGTAAATTTTGGTTAGAACCTGAAGTTGAATTAGATGAAAATAAAAGGGGAGATTTTAGTGAAATTGAATTAAGAGAAATAGAAAAATTAATAATAGAAAATAGAAAAATTATTTTAAGGCAATTAGATCTTTTTATGCAGGGAAGCCTGTTAAATCAATTAGAAAATGATTAATACAATAATTTACCCAGCTATAAAAAGTATTGAATTTATTAATGATACAATTTTATTTGTTCATCTCAATAATGACAGACTTTTTATGGTGCCATTAGATAAATTTCCCTCAATAAAGTGTCTTTCCACGGAACAAAAAAAATCTTTTGAAATAATTGATAATAATTATCTCTCCTTTTTAGGGATTGATGATATTTTCAGCCTTGAAGAATTAATGGCTTATCTTAAATTTATCTCTTGAAATATTACAATAAACGATTGCTATAAAAATTGTTTCTAAATAGTACATTTGCAACCCGGTTCAATAAAAATGCCGGTGAATAAAGGAAATGAAAGTAATGAAGTTTGGAGGCACCAGTGTTGGAAAGCCAGAACGAATGTTTGAGATTGCAAAACTGATCACAAAAGATAATGATCCAAAGGTTGTTGTTTTAAGCGCCTTAAGCGGCACTACCAATTCACTTACGGAAATAAGTAATAGTCTTTCAAAGGGCGATCGTGTAGCGGCTAAACAACATATTGATGCACTGGAGCAGCATTATCAAAATTTTATCCTTCAATTAGTAAAAAAAGAAGAATTCTATAGCAAGGCAAAGGCAGTTTTGGCAGAGCATTTTGAATTTTTAAACATCATATTAAAAATATCTTTCAGCGAGGCTTTAAATAAAGATATTTTGGCACAGGGAGAATTGCTAAGCACAAAGCTTTTTGGTATTTGTCTGCAGGAAAAAGGTATAAAACATATCTGGCTGGCAGCCCTCGATTTCATGACGATCGATTCCTCCGGAGAACCGCAGGTAGGAAGTATAAAAGTTAAGCTTTCGCAGATTTTACAAAAGCATAAAGGCGAGAGGCTGTTTCTTACACAAGGATACATTTGCCGAAATGCAAAAGGGGAAGTAGATAATTTAAAAAGAGGTGGAAGTGATTATTCTGCTTCTCTAATTGCAGGTGCTATCGGTGCAACTGTATGTGAAATCTGGACAGATATTGACGGAATGCATAATAACGATCCGCGGATAGTAAAAAATACAAAACCTATTAGCCGGCTTAGTTTCGATGAAGCTGCCGAGCTTGCTTATTTCGGCGCTAAAATTTTGCATCCTGCAAGCATTTGGCCTGCACAATATTTTAATTTCCCTGTTAAGTTATTAAATACAATGCAGCCTGAAGCCCCTGGCACGCTCATTGAAAGTGAAGCAGGTAGTGTTGGTGTAAAAGCAATTGCGGCAAAAGATTTTATTACCGCAATAAAAATTAAAAGTAGCCGGATGTTATTGGCTTATGGCTTTCTAAGAAAGGTTTTTGAGGTATTTGAAAAATATCAAACGCCGATTGATATGGTAACTACTTCTGAGGTTGCCGTATCTCTCACTATTGATAACGATTCATATTTAAGTGAGGTAATTAAAGAACTTGAATTGTTTGGAACAGTAGAAGTTGATTCGGATCAAACAATTGTGTCAATAGTGGGTAACCAGATTACTGCAAACAAAAGATGTAATTGCAAAAATATTTACAAGCCTAACGGGCATCCCTGTACGAATGGTAAGTTACGGAGGAAGCCAGCATAATATTTCAATTCTTATTTCACGGAAACATAAAGAGAAAACATTACAACTTCTAAATAAGGGCTTGTTTGGAATGTGAATTAAAAAGATATTCCCATCTTTCTGTATATAAAACTCATGAGCCACATCGGGCCAATTAATAAGAACTGAATGTCTTTTAAAAAAGAGGGTTTTTTGCCTTCGACTTTATGTCCATAAAATTGGCCAATCCATGCAAGTATAAAAATTATTATGCTGAAAAGCCATAAGGGAAAAGATAGAAATTTTTCAAGCATATAACATAAAAGTCCACAAAGAATATTACCTAATAACATGCCGGTTCCGACTTTTATTGAAAGAGAAAGATAATAAACTGAAATAAAAAATAATACAATCATAGCGGCATTTAATTGCAAATGTTCCGTGATAAATAAAGGCAGTTTGATGCAATAAAGCATCCCCATTATTGAGAAAAAAATGGCCGGTACGCATACCCAATGGATCAATTTATTGGTTTCATTGGTGTGGCTCTCGCCATATTCGTTCAGCCATTGATGAAGTGTTCTCATTGCAAATCGATTACTCTAATTTATTTAAAAAAAATGGATTGTAATAATTGAGATGATAAATCTCAGTCTTATCGGTCTATCTGCAAATAAAAAACTTCCTGTTTTTGCAGGAAGTTTTTTATTAATAATTATGTAAGGAATAAAACTAAATAATCAACATTGCATCTCCATAACTAAAGAAACGATACTTATCTTTAATTGCTTTTTTATAAGCATCCATAATAAGATCATAACCTGCAAAAGCACATGTCATAATAAGCAGACTTGTTTTAGGCAAATGAAAATTGGTAACCAATGAATCCGCAATATTAAAATTGTATGGTGGATGAATAAAATGATTCGTCCATCCTTCAGAAGGCTTTAATAATTTTTGCGCAGTAAAGGAAGTTTCCATAGCACGCATGGTTGTAGTTCCAATTGAGCAAATTCTTTTGATTGTTCTCTTTTGCTTTATTTACAATCGACAAGCTTCTTCATCAATCTGGTAATATTCTGCATCCATTTTATGTTTGCTCAAGATCTTCAACTTCAATTGGCCTGAATGTTCCAAGACCTGTGTGTAAAGTAACTTCTGCAAAACGAATACCTTTTATTTCAAGACGTTTTATTAGCTCAGGGCTAAAATGCAATCCTGCAGTTGGAGCAGCTACTGCACCTTCATGTTTTGCATAAACAGTTTGATATCTTTCTTTATCTTCTTCATCTGGTTTGCGTTTGATGTATTTTGGTAAAGGAGTTTCACCCATAAAATACAAGCATTTTCCTAAAATCTTCTTCCGGTCCATCCCATAAAAAACGAATGGTTCTTCCGCGGCTGGTAGTGTTGTCAATTACTTCTGCAACCAGTTCATCACTTTCACCAAAATATAATTTATTACCTACACGAATCTTTCGTGCAGGATCAACAATAACATCCCATAAACGATTTTGTTTGTTTAATTCTCTTAACAGAAATACTTCGATTTTTGCGCCGGTCTTTTCCTTCCGGCCATACATACGGGCAGGAAAAACTTTTGTGTTGTTTACAACAAAAACATCTTTATCGTCAAAATAATCCAGGATGTCTTTGAAATGTTTGTTTTCAATCTTTCCGGTCTTTCTTTCGATCACCATCATTCGGCTGTCTTCTCTTCTTTTGGCAGGATTTTGAGCAATTAGATTTAGCGGGAGGTCAAATTTGAATTGACTAAGTTTCATGTGCAATTATTATTTTAAAGTTAATTGTCACATGCCATTACTGTTGTTACAGAGATACGTGCCCCGACAGCTCGGGGCCACTTATCATGTTACGGCATGATTTTTTTAAGTGCGCAAAGGTAGGGCTTTCTATATTAAATGGTGATAATTTTTTTAAAAATTTATTTTTGGTATTGCTTCAATTAATTTTTGGGTGTATTTGCTTTTGGGGTTACGATAAATTTCATCTGAATTTCCTGTTTCTTCAATTTTACCTTTATTCATAACCATAATGCGATTGCTCATATAATGAACCACGCCAAGGTCGTGAGAAATAAAAATGCAGGTAAACCCAAATTCATCTCTAAGGTCATTTAATAAATTCAGAACCTGTGCCTGAACACTTACATCAAGCGCCGAAACGCTTTCATCACAAATAAGAAATTCCGGGTTAAGGCCTAATGCTCTTGCAATGCAAATTCGTTGTCGCTGTCCACCACTAAATTCATGGGGATACCTGTTAAAGTATTCTGGTTTTAAACTTACTTTTTCAAGAATCTCAATAATTTTTTCTGTACGTTGTTTTTCAGTTGGAAGAATATTATGAACCTTCATCGGTTCATTGATGGCCTGCCCAATTGTTATACGTGGATTGAGTGAACCATAAGGATCCTGGAAAATAATTTGAATGTCTTTCCGCATTCTTCTTAACTCATCATTAGGAATATTTGCAATATTTTTTTTATTAAGATAAATGCTTCCTGATGTTGGTTCTATTAATCTTATTAAAGCTCTGCCCAAAGTTGTTTTTCCACAACCGCTTTCACCAACTAATCCTAATATTTCACCTTTTTTTACAGAAAAGCTCACGTCATCCACTGCTTTAAATTCTTTCAGTATTTTGCCGGTAAAACTTTTTTTTATTGGAAAATAAACTTTAAGATTTTCTACTTTCAATAAATCAATTTCCAGTTCGGAAATTTCATTATAATTTTCTTTATTGATGGAGATGTTTGTGTTTAAGTCAACCACTTCATTTAAAAAGTCACTAATTACAGGAAGCCTTTTTCCCTTTGAAGCCAGGGCAGGGTTACAATTTATTAATGCTTTTGTATATGGATGTTTAGGATTAGAAAAAATTTCTTTCGAAGTATTTGCTTCCACAATTTCTCCTTTATATAATACAATTACTTTATCAGCAATTTCTGAAACAAGCCCAAGGTCGTGCGTTATGTAGAGTACGCCCATTTGTTTTTTTTCCTGTAGTTCTTTAATAAGTTGTAAAATAGTCTTTTGAACAGTTACATCAAGAGCAGTGGTGGGTTCATCAGCAATAAGCAGCAGCGGATTACAACTCATAGCCATCGCAATCATCACTCTTTGTTTTTGTCCGCCGCTTAACTGATGTGGGTAACGGTGAAGCATAGCCGAAGGTTCAGACAGTTTTACCTGGTTAAAAAGATCAATGGTTTTTTCCCTCGCTTGTTTATAAGTTTTATTTTCATGGAGCATTATTACTTCCATAACCTGTTTACCACATTTTTGTACGGGGTTGAGAGATGTCATTGGCTCCTGGAAGATCATTGAAATTTTGCTTCCTCTTATCTTGCGTAAATATTTTTGATCAATAGTCAACAGGTCTGCCTGTTCATTTCCATTTTCCGAGAAAAGGATTTCACCATTTTTATATTCCGCCGGGGGAGAAGATAATAATTGCAATATTGATAAAGAAGTAACTGTTTTGCCGGAACCTGATTCACCAACTATAGCAACTGTTTCTCCTTTGTTTATAGTTAATGAAATATTTTTTATTGCAGAAAAAATTGATGAGCCAGTTACAAAGTCAACGCTTAAATTTTTTATTTGGATAACAGGGTGAATCATTAAAGCAAATTATTTGCGAGACCTAAATTTTCATAAAAAAATTTAGTAATGTAAAATTTAAAGAATTACGGATAGAAACTAAAATTTCAAATGCCGCACAGTAAGTCCGTTATTAATTAATTGTTTTAAAGAATCAATTCCGATTTTTAGGTGCCTTTCTACAAATTGTGAAGTGACATTGGCATCACTTTCCGTAGTTTTCACTCCTTCAGGAATCATTGGCGAATCGCTCACTAATAACAAAGCGCCGGTCGGAATTTTATTAAAAAATCCAACGGTAAAAATAGTGGCGGTTTCCATATCTATTGCATACGCTCTTATTTTTCTTAAATAAGTTTTGAGCTTTTCATCGTGTTCCCAAACTCTGCGATTTGTAGTATACACAGTACCCGTCCAGTAATCAAATCCATTGTCACGAATTGTAGTTGATAAGGCCTTCTGCAAAGCGAAAGCGGGTAGTGCCGGTACTTCTGGCGGAAAATAATCATTAGAAGTTCCTTCGCCTCTTATTGCAGCGATTGGCAAAATAAGATCGCCAATTTTATTTCTCTTTTTTAACCCGCCGCATTTACCTAAAAATAAAACGGCTTTTGGATTAATAGCGCTTAGCAAATCCATTATTGTTGCCGCACCCGGACTTCCCATCCCAAAATTTATAATTGTGATATCGTCCGAGGTGGCACATTCCATTGCCTTATCTGCCCCTACAATTTTTACTTCATGTATATCAGCAAACATTTTTACATAATTACTAAAATTGGTAAGCAGGATATATTCTCCGAAATTTTCCAGCTTTTCGCCGGTATACCTGGGCAACCAGTTGTTTACTATTTCTTTTTTTGTCTTCATATTTTTTAAAATCAATTATCACTCATTGATATTAATAAAAGTACAATTTTCGATTGATGTTTTAGATTTGTAAATATATGAGATGCCGGTTTTAATTCCTGATTCAGGAAAAACATACGTTCATTTTTTTAAGGAAATAAAATTCAAAATGATAAAAATTGAATTTCCAAAGCAAAAGGTAAGGTTAAGACAACGGGATGGGTTAGACGAAGTTTTTGATATAATAAGAAAAAAGTGGTTGCGGCTTTCTCCCGAAGAGTGGGTGCGACAGAATATGATACACTATTTATTTTCAAAACAATATCCCGCCTCATTAATTGCGGTTGAAAAAGAAATTAAGTTAGGAGAATTATCGAAGCGCTGTGATCTTGTAATTTATAGCAGAGATGCAAAACCTTTTATGATAGTTGAATGTAAAGAAATGAAAGTAACTCTTTCTGCAAAAACATTAAGCCAGATTCTCCGGTATCACATTAGCGTACCCGCAAAATTTTTAATAATAACAAACGGGAGTTACTGTTTCGGTTTTAAAAAAACAAATAATCAATTTCTTGAAATAAATGAATTTCCTGATTATGAAGTGTGAATCATAAAACTTTCAAAAAGTACAATCAATCTTTATGGGAATATTCCCAATTCAGCATAAGAAGTAGCTACTTTATTAATTGCGCAAACATAAGCTGCTGTTCGCATATCTGGAATAGCGGGAGTTTTTTGCCAGATATCAACTATTTCACGTGTTGCTGTAATCATAGTTTCCTCTAATCCGCTTCTTACAAGATCTATTTCATCTGCTCCATGCACAATAAAATCTCTTTCCAGTGAACTCACATTTTTGCCTGTAAGTTCTTCAAGCTGGCCAAGTATATGCTGGTTCATATTTTCAGTAAACCTTTTTTCAAGCCTTCCATATCTTACGTGGCTAAGATTTTTAAGCCATTCAAAATAACTAACGGTTACCCCACCTGCATTCAGATACATATCCGGAACCACCAGGACTCCCTTCAAATTTAATATTTCATCGGCTTCAGGTGTAAGAGGCCCATTGGCTGCCTCACCAATTATTTTTGCTTTTATTCGGGAAGCATTTCCCCTGTTAATAACATTTTCCAATGCCGCAGGAATTAGTATATCGCAATCCATTTCAAGTGCGTCAGTATTTTTATTAAAATTTTCTGCCCCGGGGAAATTCAATATTGAACCGGTTTTGGAGCGATGTGCCCATACTTTATCTACATCTAATCCATTATCGCTCCAGATGGAGCCTTCAAATTCTGCTAATCCTACTATTATAGCTCCTGCCTCCTGAAAAAATAAAGCGGAATGATAGCCAACATTTCCTAATCCCTGTACGCAAATTCTTTTTCCTTTCACTCCTGTTGTGAGCCCCAGCTTATCCATAACAGACGGCATATTACAAACTTCACTAAGCCCATAAAACACGCCAAGACCCGTTGCTTCTTTCCTTCCTCTTACACCTCCCTGTGTTACCGGCTTACCGGTTACGCAGCCAGCGGCATCTATTTCTCCCGGATGCATAGCAACATAGGTATCCAGTATCCACGCCATCTCTCTTTCTCCCGTTCCATAATCCGGGGCAGGAACATCAGTGCCCGGCCCTATAAAATTTTTCTTAATTAATTCAGCAGTATAACGGCGTGTGATTTTCTCTAGTTCGTAAGGTGTGTAACCACGAGGATTAATTTTTATTCCGCCTTTAGCTCCTCCAAAAGGCACATTTACAATAGCACATTTATAAGTCATCAGGGCTGCTAGTGCCATTACTTCGTCTTGGTTTACTGCCAGGCTAAAACGAATACCGCCTTTGCATGGTGTTTTATGATGGGAGTGTTGAACACGATAAGCTTCGATCGTTATTATTTCTCCGTTTTCCCTTTTAATCGGAAACCGCATTTGATAGACACTATTGCATTGTTTTATCTGTTGTAAAATACCAGGATCCCAATCAGTAAAGATGGCAGCCTTATCAAAACTTCTTTCAACATTCTGGAAAAAACTATATGGAACCACGGATGACATAAAATATGATTTGAATTTATGAATGAATCAAACTTAAATTTTATTTTGTTATCACTTTTAAGTTTAAAAATTATTTAATAAGATTATAAAACTTTTTCTTTTTTCGAAACTTTAATATCAATTCTTACAAGATATAAAAAAAGAACTGTAAGAATAGTAACGCAAACAGCCATTACAACATAAATTTTATCATTACTTCTCATCACATCGCTTATACCTTGTTGGGTAGAATCAACTGAAGATTGAGCAAATAAGAAAAAGCTTACAAATGAAAAGATAACGGAGAGGCTTACACGCTTAAAAAAACAGAGTTTAGTCATTAATTAAATTTTTATTGGCCACCAGGCTTAATCTTATTTTAAGATTGCTGATCCATATTCCCAAAAGAATCCAGCCTATAACTGCAGGCCAGAAGATCATTCTCATTTTAGCATCAAGGCTATCGCCACCTAATGCCGGATTGCCACCACCTTTCGCTCCTTCCATTCCGCCGGGATGAAGTGATTGAACAAGTCTTGGTAATATCATTATTAAGGGTATATAAATGAAATAAGCAAAAATATTATAGACAGCGCTGATGCGGGCTTTTTTATCAATATCATTCATAGAACCACGTAATACGAGATAGGCGAGATAAATTAATATTGCAATTGCTGCAGCTATCTGTTTGGGATCATTGCTCCATGGTTCGCCCCAGGTATAAGTTGCCCAGATAGAACCTGTAACAAGACCTAGAATTCCAAAAACAATTCCTGTTTTTGCAAATTCAGATGCATAAATATCATGCTTAATATTTTGAGTACGCAGGTAAGAAATAGAATAACCAAGTGATAGGGTTAGTAAGGCTATCTGGCCAAACCACATGGGCACATGAAAGAAAAAGTTACGAATACTTTCATGCAGATTTCCAACATTTGGCACTGTTACTAAAAATCCTCCGGTAAATGTGAAAAATAAAAGTAGCATACACAATATTTTCCACCACTTAAATTTCATTTATGCAAATTTCCTTTTTAATGCAATCGCTTTTGAGCGGGGCAAAATTAGGATAAAACTTTTGTGATTGTTTGTTTTGTTTGAAGTTTATTCTATTGGAATTGATGCTGAGTTGAAATATTGCCTGTTAAATTTTGAAAAAAATCTATTTCTTATTAAACCCAATAAGTTTTCGAATTGCAGAATTGTTTAAAGAAATGTACAGATGGTTTTATACAGCCATTCACTTAACTTTGCACCCCATAAACAAAAAATATGAGTGGCGCATTAAAAGAAGTAAGAAACCGCATTCAAAGTGTAAAAAGCACACAGCAAATAACCAAGGCCATGAAAATGGTTAGCGCTGCTAAATTGCGAAGAGCCCAGGATGCAATTATTCAAATGAGACCTTATGCCCAAAAATTACAGGAAATGCTCTCCAATATTGTAAGCAGTGCTGAAGGAGATGTAAGTATGGCTCTTGCTGTGGAAAGGCCGGTTCAAAAAGTGCTGGTAATTGTAATAACCAGTGACCGGGGATTATGTGGAGGTTATAACAGTAATATTATTAAACTTGCTAAACAGGTTATACACGATAAGTATGCCAATATTGCTACAAAAAATAATGCTGAAATATTGCCACTGGGTAAAAAAGGATATGAGCATTTTTCTAAAAATAAATTTAAAGTAATAGATCATTACTGGAATATTTTTTCTGAGTTGAGCTTCAAGCATGTTGCTTCGGTTGCAAAATTTGCAATGGATGCATTTGAAAAAGGTGAGGTGGATGCAGTGGAACTTGTATACAGTGAATTTAAAAACGCCGCCACGCAGAAATTTACTGTTGAACAATTTTTACCCGTAAAAAAATCTGAAAAGAAAAAGGGAGAAGCAAAAGCCGATTTTATTTATGAACCTGATAAAAATACATTGATAGAAGAACTGATGCCGAAAATATTAAATACGCAACTATACAAAGCCATGCTTGATGCGCATGCAAGTGAGCATGGAGCCCGCATGACAGCTATGGATAAGGCAACAGAAAATGCAGAAGAACTTTTAAAAACTTTAAAAATAAGCTACAACCGTGCAAGACAGGCTGCCATTACAACCGAACTTACGGAAATTGTAAGTGGTGCGGCAGCATTGCAGGGTTAAATACCTAAGCCCTTATCCCAAGGATTCCTGCGGAAAAGGGAATTGGGAATTTTAAATCTTAAAAAATTATAGCCCTTTTATGGGTTGGGGTATGGACTTAAGTTTAATAATACCACATATTGAGGCGTTGATATTTGCAAGTGAAAAACCTTTGCCTTCTAGTGAACTGGTTGAGTTGGTAAATAATGCACTGGGTTTTATTGAAGATCGGGCAACAACCGAACAGGTTAATGCCGCAATAAAAGCAATTAAAGAAAAATACGAATCAGAATTTTATTCTTTTGAAGTAGTTGAGAGCGGTGGCGGTTTTCAATTCTTAACTAAGAAGGAATTTCATAAAACCATTGCGCAACTTAATGGAGATAAATTCCTGAAAAAACTTTCAGTTGCTTCTCTTGAAACGCTTTCTATTATTGCATATAAGCAACCGGTTGCTAAATCAGAGATTGAAATTATCCGTGGCGTTAATTGTGATTATGCAGTTCAAAAGTTATTGGAGAAAGACCTTATAGTTATCGTTGGAAGAAATGAAAACTCTCCCGGTAAGCCCTTAATTTATGCTACTTCAAAATCCTTCATGGATTACTTTGGTATTAACAGCCCTGATGATCTTCCTAAAATAAAAGAAGTACTTAACCAGGAAATTATTGAAGCGACAAAAATCGAAGACTTACAAAATGAAATTCCTTTTGAAGAGACTAACAATGAATTGTTGCAAGGAGATAGTGAAAAAGATGAAATAGTTGATATCAGCAATACAATTTCCGAATAAATATTTAATAAATTAAATTGGGTTAATTGGCTCAATAGCTGATTAAAAACATTATCACTTTAGCTTTATGTCGCAACAGATTTTATCTCATCAACAACTTTTATCAATAGCTAAAGAATTTGGCACTCCTGTATATATTTATCATGCAGAAAAAATTGCTGAACAATACAATAAACTTATCACTGCATTTAAAGATACTGATGTAAAATTCTTTTATGCCTGCAAAGCTTTAACCAATGTTAATATTCTTAGTTACATAAAATCTATTGGCGCTAATATTGACTGTAGTTCAATTAATGAGGTGAAACTGGCACTGCATGCAGGTTTCACGCCGGAAAGAATCTTATATACTTCTAACGGGATTGCTTTTGATGAAATAGATGAAGCAAAAAATTTAAAAGTAAACATCAATATCGACAGCCTTTCTAACCTTGAAAAATTTGGAAAGAAATATGGACATAGTTATCCCGTAGGTATTCGTCTTCGTCCTAATATTTTAGCCGGCGGAAATTTAAAAATTTCTACAGGGCATGATAAAAGTAAGTTTGGTATTCCTGTTGACCAGATTGAAAAAATATTATCAGTTGTTGAACAAAATAATTTATTTATCCGTGGATTGCAGATACATACAGGAAGTGATATTGAAGACGCAGATGTATTTGTAAAAGGAATAGAAGTTTTATTTGATATAATTCCACATTTTAAAGAACTGGAATTTGTTGACCTGGGCGGAGGATTTAAAGTGCCTTATAAAGATGGCGATACAGAAACAGATATCAATAAGCTTGCACAAAAAGTAGAAGAGGCATTTGCCAATCATCCTAACCCGGGTAATAAGCATTTACAGGTATGGTTTGAACCGGGAAAGTTCCTGGTAAGTGCTGCAGGCTATTTTGTTACCCAGGTAAACGTTATTAAAGAAACGTCAGCTACCACTTTTGCAAGTGTCAATAGCGGATTTAATCATTTAATTCGCCCAATGTTTTACAATTCTTATCACCGCATCGATAATATGTGTAATGGAAAAGGGCCCGAAAAACATTACTCTGTTGTAGGCAATAT
This sequence comes from uncultured Chitinophagaceae bacterium, assembly GCA_963788795.1. Taxonomy (GTDB): domain Bacteria; phylum Bacteroidota; class Bacteroidia; order Chitinophagales; family Chitinophagaceae; genus Ginsengibacter. The sequence goes on along the minus strand of CAWBII010000015.1, from coordinate 217,081 downwards.
TTGCGAAACAGATACTTTTGCGTGGGATAGAAAAGTAAATGAAATAAAAGAAGGCGATTACCTTGTTTTTTATAATGCCGGCGCTTATGGTTTCGAAATGTCGTCCAATTTTAATTCGAGATTAAAACCTGCTGAAGTGTTGGTGAAAGACGGCAAAACATCGGTTATTCGCCGGAGAGATACATTTGAAGATCTTTTGCAGAACCAGCTTATTTAAAAAAAGTAAGCACACCATGTCCCTTTATAACAGGCATGCCTACCCGATAAAACCGATAAAAATATTTTCCCTCACATCAGGAATTATTTCCCGAAGAATTATTGCCATTATCCGGGTTTTGATTATTCATTTTCCCCGGCCGGTAATTTATTCGGGCATTAGTTATTTCCTGGTCCCTTTCCACCTTTAGATTTTGGCCTTCCTTTTTCTTTTCCGATGGCTGATGCTGTTATTATGCCTTACATCTTTTATCTGGTTTTTATAATCAGTTTTTATAGATTGTATTTGTAAAGAAAGTTTATAAGCCTCTCTTTTACTACCATAATATGGATTTAGGTACGAATAAGGATAACCATAATAAGGATAGGAAAATATGGATAACCCAAATAAGGATAACCATATCCCCAGCCAAAACCAACTGATGGCGCCACCATAACTCTGGGTACTCTGTAAATGTGATGGTAACCGATAAAAGCAAAAAAATACAGTTAGTTATAACTATCCTTTAACTCATTATTTTGAGTAATAATAAATGAAAAAGGCTTCCTGCGGTTAAACTCAATAAATACAAACCAGGCGGTAACAAGGGTGGATAAAACCAGCCATGATGCAATGGGAATATTAAAACGGGAAACCGATGCCGATGATGAAAACCATCCACCGGTTTTATAAATGATATAGAAGCCCAAAATGTTCTTTAAAACTTCCCATAAAAACGCAAGCCGGTTGCGATCCATAAGTTCTGTAAAGGAGTACACACTTAAAAAAATAAAAAGGCCATATACAAAAATCAGCGGAGACCCTATAGCAGCAATATTCGCAAAAAGGTAACTCATGGCTACTAATAACACAAGTAATTGTGCCCACGACCAGTAAAGTAATTCCTTAGAATATTCAGGTGAGTATTTATTGAAATTATACACGTCGTCAATTTTGTAAACAGGAAACTTTTCCGCAACATCCGAAGGCCTCCAGCCGGTTGGCATCAGCCATATCCTTAGTTTATCTTTCCATTTTTTGGTATGCCATGCGTCTTTTATTAAAAGCCATACATGAATAAAATTTATTTTAACCGGGTTCCATGTTCCGGCAGGCCGCGTAATTCCATAAACAGGTTTTACATCTGGCAACTCTTCCTGGAAAGTTCCAAAAAGCTTATCCCATATTATGAATATCTGGGCAAAATTTTTATCAATGTATTCCTTGTTTATTGCATGGTGTACTCTGTGGTGCGATGGAGTTACAATTATTTTTTCTAAGCCAGCCCATTTTATTTATGTGTTGGGTATGGTACCAAAACTGGGCGAACAATTGAATAGGAGCCACAATTGCAATCACTTTTGCAGGCACACCCAGCAATGCGGCGGGTAAAAGGAAAATAGTGAATATTTTAAGCACTTCTGAAATGCTCTGACGTAATGCACAGGCAAGATTAAATTCTTCGCTGCTATGGTGAATTATGTGAACTGTTCCAGAAAATATTATAACTGTGTTCAATGCGGTGAGCCAGATACCCCGCAAAATCGAGAGCAACAAATGCTATGATGTAAACCCATATCCCGGCTTTTATGTGGAAGATAGCAATTTTATCTGTGAGCCATGCATAACTGATAATTACAACGCTAAGCCCAAGAACATCTTTGGTTACATTGGTAATGCCCGAACTAAGACTCGAGATCATATCCATTTGCCTTACGGTATCATTTCCTTTATACCAGCCATACCATTTTTCAAATAAGGCTAGTGCCAGGAAAACAGGCGTTGCAAACAATAATATTTTTCCATAAGTTTCCATCAGCACAGTTCTTAACTAAATTGTCAAAGTTAATAGATAACATTTTATAATACTAATTATAATTAACCAAAATATAATCTGGCATAGCTCGATCCTGCATTCCTCTGTCCGCAATTTTTACTTCATTTTATAAGTTCCTGTGTCAATTTGTCTAATATTTATTATTGGCAAAAAGTTTGACTATGCTACCTTTGCAGCCAATTTTATAAAAAATGGAAAAAAATAAAAAGCACCGGGAGGATACCGAAATAGAAAATGACATGGAAGCATCAGGCTTAACAGTGGATGATCTGAATAATATAAATATTGACGATCTTTCGGAACCGTTAGTTGCAGATGAAACCAAACAGAAGTTAAGTGAAGAACTTGCTGAGCAGAAAGATAAATATGTTCGGCTGTTTGCTGAATTTGATAATTATAAAAGAAGAACTTCCAAAGAACGCATAGAATTGATGCAAACTGCCGGAAGAGAAGTTATCACATCAATGTTGCAGGTGCTGGATGATTGCGACAGGGCCGAAAAACAAATGCAGCAGACTGATGATGCTGCACAAATAAAGGAAGGTGTTCAACTGGTATTTAATAAACTAAGAAAAACCCTCCAGGCGCAGGGATTGAAAGCAATGGAAAGTCTTCATACCGACTTTGATGTGGAAAAACATGAGGCAATTACAGAAATACCTGTTGAAGATAAAAATTTAAGAGGTAAAGTGGTTGACGAAATTGAGAAAGGATATTATTTAAATGATAAACTGATTCGATTTGCCAAAGTTGTGGTAGGTAAATAATATTTCTTTAAAATGCTATACCATTTGGCCGGCAACTGCGAACGGCTGATGGTTTTGTTTTACGCAGATCACAATAAATTGTATGGTAAGTTCAATGGCTTCAAAAAGAGATTATTACGAAATTCTGGGCATAAACAAATCTGCCGGTGCAGATGAAATTAAAAAAGCCTACCGTAAAGTAGCAATGCAGCATCATCCTGACAGAAACCCAGGCGATCATACTGCTGAAGATAAATTTAAAGAAGCTGCAGAGGCGTATGAAGTATTAAGTGATCCCGATAAAAGAGCACAATACGACCGTTTTGGCCATAGCGCATTTGCTTCAGGACGAGGTGGCGGCTTTTCAGGACATGGTATGAACATGGAAGATATCTTCAGCCAGTTTGGAGATATTTTTGGTGAAGATGTTTTCGGTAGTTTCTTTGGCGGAGGCAGAAGCAGTGGCGGTCGTTCAGCAAGAAGCCGCGGAACCCGGGGAAGCAATCTTCGTGTTAAAATAAAAGTGAATTTCGAAGAAATTGCGAAAGGCGCTTCAAAAACTATTAAGGTAAAAAAGTATGTTTCCTGCACTACTTGTAGCGGTTCAGGCGCAAAAGATAAAAACAGTATGCAAACCTGCAGTACCTGTGGCGGAAACGGACAGGTTCGGAGGACTCAAAATACTTTTTTAGGGCAGATGCAAACTGTAACTACTTGCCCTGTCTGTAACGGTGAAGGCTCGGTAATTACCAATAAGTGCAATACATGTAAAGGAGAGGGAAGAATGTATGGTGAAGAAACTGTTACATTAGATATTCCGGCCGGTGTTCAGGAAGGGATGCAGTTAAGTATGAGCGGTAAGGGTAATATGGGCGAACGCGGTGGGGCTCCCGGCGATCTTATTATTCTCATAGAAGAAGAAGCCCATCCGCAGTTGCATAAAGAAGGCCTTAATGTTGCCTTCGACTTATATATTTCATTTCCTGATGCAGTGTTTGGAATACAGGCCGAGGTACCAACTATTGATGGCCGTGCAAAAATTAAAATTCCGCCGGGCACACAAAGCGGAAAGATATTCCGTTTAAAAGGCAAGGGATTTCCTTCAATAAATTCTCATGAAAAAGGCGATCAGTTAATTCACGTAAATGTTTGGACACCGCAAAATGTTTCCGTAGAAGAGAAACAAACTTTGGACAAGATGCAGCACAGCGAAAACTTTAAGCCAAAGCCCGATAAAAACGATAAAACTTTTTGGGAGAAGATTAGAGAAACATTTAGTTAACAAGATTCTTTTATGAAAAAGAGCGTTGAGTTTTTGAGAGTTTTTTTCTTTTTCTCTGTCGCTGACTTATGTGAATTTGCTATGTATGTTTAAATAGTTTTTTCCAATCATTTTTTTTGACATATAAGTTTATAAGTTTTTGCCCATGCTGGATTTCTAATATAGCATTTAATAGATTTTGCCATCCTTTAAAATTTGAGGCTTTTCGTGAATCATCTCTTTACATTTTTTTGATCCCTTACCTACTTTGCTAAAATCTCGGCAAAAAAATTTTTTCTCTAAAAAGAATATAAAATGTAAGTTTGAAGTCATATTCTGAAATTAAGTACGCTGATACCCGCCGTTAATAATGTACCTGAAAACTCCAGGCAAAGGATTCAATTTTAGTAATAAATAAAAAATAAAATTTTATGCCAACATTATTAAAAAAATGGTGGGTTATTCTTTTACAGGGTATCCTGCTTATTATTATTGGGTTCATCTTTATCAATCATCCTGTAGCAGTACTTGCCGGAATATCGTTCTGGATAGGATTACTAACATTAGTAACAGGTCTGATAGGAGTTATCAGTCATTTTATGGTACATAAGGATGAGCGGGAGAGTGGCACATTGTTGTGGAGTATCGTCACCTTATTTTTTGGTCTCCTGATGATTAATAAACTCGGGCTTACTATGAAAGTGATTACCATCTTTTTTGGATTATGGATGCTTATGACCGGCTTGTGGCTCACTTCCACGGGATGGCAACATCGCGGTAAGGGGTTTATGGGATGGTTAATGCTTCTGGCTGGTATAGTATCTATTTTAGCAGGCATTGCCGTAATATTCAATTTGGGTACCGGCGCAATATGGATTAGCACCTTACTTGGAATACAGGCATTAGTAGCAGGAATAGGTCTTATTATTTTGGCATTCGCCAAGCGGCATGTGGTAACCAATATAAAAGCTAACAGGCCATTTAGTGCACCCTAAATACTTTATTATTTTTTATGAGCAGGCTGCGTTATTAGCTCTATAGATATTCATCTAAGTTATAAGTTAATGAGCAAACGAAACCTGGAAAGCTTATTATTTTTAAATTTTAAAAAATCTACTACCGGCAGTTGTAACTTTTTAATTCCACAGAAATAATTCTGGTTCTTAAAGAAGCAGTATCAAACTCTTACTAACATAGTATAGATATATGTGAACTTTTTTTTCAAAAAAGGTTTAACTAAAAGCGTAATGGGAGAAAGTCGAAAACGGTATTTAAATGAAATATCCCGATAATACTTTTCACAGATATTTTAAAACTGGTATAGTTGTCGTCATACTGCTTTCTGCGGTTATGGTGCAAGCCCAGACAGTGGCGGGCAAACCAACTGCAGGAACAATAAGAAGTTAGCGTTTATTGGGCAACGTAAACTGCCAAACATATCGCCGACCATGATGAAATGATTGTAACTGGTCCGAAAATTGATGTCAATTGAGTTCTGGTATGGACACAAAGGTTTTTTAAACGGAAAGGCTAATGTTATTCTTTTTGGGATAAAGTAATTTTGGGTAAATGAATATTCTGTACATTTAAATAAATTTAAGGTATTATTTCTTTTATAAGTTTGAGTAGTAATACCAAAAAAATAGACCTGACCCCAGAGCTTACCACAAAAACATTACCTCCCCAAATCATATAGAAACTGATCTATGAGTTATTGTGATCAGGCTATGATAAGATGTAACAAATACAAATTTTCTGTCTGTTCCGGAACTAAAGTGTTAATACATGTAGTGTTGTCAATAATAACAAGAGCTTAATAACAATAAAATTTTTCAAAAACAATTATCTCAAACAATCAAATTTCTCACTATGTCACAAAAATTAATGGTTACTTGTTTGCTCGTTAGTAGTATCCTCCTTTATTCATGCGGGCCATCTAAAAAAATGAAAGCTGCTAACGCAAATATAGACCGACTGGAGGCTGCCAACAAAGACTTAACAGCTAAGGTATCACAGCTACAAGGCCAGGTAGATAATCTTACTGCCACAAATAATTCGCTAAATCAACAATATAATAGCTATAAGACAGATTGCGAAGCGACAAAACAAAAACTGGCATCAATAGAAGCCTCAAGGAAGGAGGACTATAATAGATTAATGGAAATACAAAAGAAAGTGGAAGCTGCTACGGCTGATTTTGAAGGTAAGGGTCTGGAAGTAACTGAAAAAGACGGAGAAATCTATGTAAATATGCAGGATAATCTTCTATACAAAAGTGGCAGCTCTACCGTTGGAGAAGATGGCAAAAAATTACTGGCTAACCTCGCATCGGTTTTAAATGATTATCCTAAGCTGAAAGTAACGATAATGGGACATACAGATGATCAGAAGTTTAAGAGTTCCAATACCGATAACCTCAGCCTGAGTACTGAAAGAGCCAATGGAGTGGCGAGGATATTAAGAGATAACCAGGTTGATCCAAATCGCTTAACATCGGCAGGCAAAGGCAAATTCGATCCTATAGCCGATAATGCTACTGCAGAAGGACGTGCAAAGAACAGGCGGACGGAGATTATCCTGAATCCTGATTTTTTGAAGGCATGGGAAGAGACAGGGAAATGAAGTAGGTGAATTTATAGGTATTGGTAAAAAGAGAGAATGGCATTAGAGAAATTCCTTTCTCTCTTATGCTATAAATTAGATTATAACAATGATAGTTGTAGTGTTCCCGTTTCGGGGTACCAGGCAATATCAAACAGGTAACGAAATATTTTTCCTGGTAACCTGGTTAATGATTCAAAGGCAATTTGTGTATGAAAAATTTTGGTGCCCGGGGGTGCTCTTTTCACCCGCATCGTCATTTGCCTTGGTTCTTAAGCATTATAGTGGAATTTAAAGAAAGAGAATAGCAAAATAACATACCAAAATAAAGTAACCTGTTGAAGACGTTTATTTTATTATGAAAGCCAATTATAAAAGCTGAATACATCGCTGATTGATGTTACTTAAGATTTATAACTCCCAAAAGATTTGATGAGTTTTTTAGCAGATTGCATAATTGAATTTTGAATTGCCAGTCACTTAATAATAATTAATTTTATAGGGAGTATCCGAAAATAAAATTCTTAAACTTTGTTTATGCAGCTAATAAAGATATTCACAACTTATTTTCTTATTCTGATTATTTCTTCCTGTGGGGGAAACAGTTTACAAACAAGTAAATCAGATATTCTTGAAGCAAAGATAGATGGTGCTGTTTCCTGTACTGCTAACGGTCTTACAGTAGACGATAGTATTGCTTATATGAAAGACGGGGGTAAAGAATTTCAACCAACTGTTGTTAATAAAGGCATGCCATCTTCCGGTGTAAATGGTATGGTATGGATACAGGGAGGAGAGTTTAGCATGGGTAATGTAAATCCAACCAATATGACAGACGGTGGCAAGGAAATCATGAATGATGCAAGGCCTGTACACCGGGTGTATGTAAATGGCTTTTTTATGGATGAAAATGAAGTAACCAATGCTGAATTTGCAGCGTTTGTAAAAGCAACAGGTTATATAACAATAGCAGAGCGCAAGCCGACTAAAGAAGAATTTCCTGATGCGCCGGAAGCGAACCTGGTAGCTGGTTCTGTAGTATTTACTCCATCTTTTACCAATGACCTAAGCGATCATTACCAGTGGTGGAATTATGTTCATGGCGCCGATTGGAAACATCCCCTTGGTCCTGAAAGTGATTTAAAAGGGAAAGAAAATTATCCCGTAGTACACGTTGCATGGGAAGACGCTGTGGCTTATGCAAAGTGGGCAGACAAAAGATTGCCTACAGAAGCAGAGTGGGAGTTTGCAGCAAGAGGTGGTGATGTAGGTGAAATGTATACATGGGGCAACCAGCTAAAGCCCAATGGCAAATGGATGGCCAATATATATCAGGGTAAATTTCCTTCTAAAGATGCAGGTCTTGATGGCTATGCAGGTATCGCACCCGTAAAGCAATTTCCTGCGAATAAGTATGGATTGTATGATATGGCTGGCAATGTTTGGGAATGGTGCAACGATTGGTATAGGCCGGATTATTATCAAACAAGTTCTGCTGAAGGCGTAGCCAAAGATCCTAAAGGTCCCGATGCATCGTATGATCCTTCTGAACCTGGAGAAAAGAAGAAAGTGCAGCGGGGCGGCTCGTTTTTATGTACAGACCAGTATTGCACCCGTTACATGGTAGGCACGCGTGGCAAAGGAGAATACCGATCTGCTTCTAATCATGTTGGTTTCCGTTGTGTAAAAGATATTCCTCAAAGTGCCATTAAATAAAAGCAAGTAACTGTTTCTTCCATAGCAAATTGTTTCTCAAACACTACCTTAAACTAACTTTATTAATTTCAATGCAAAACTACTTGTTTGTTCACATTGCCTAATAAATACTGCAAATAATAATAGCTTTTTCAAACCAATACAATTATGGTAGCGTCAAGAGTGATGCCGTTTTCATAATCAAATCCTGGTGTAATAATGAAATCAATTATTACAGTTGATGTTTTTTTGCTTGCAGGAGCTTTTGCACTTTCAGCCTGCAAGGGTAACAGGTGTTCGCTAAAAGGAGAGAAGATATTGGAAAGCCTTCCACTTACGCATGGGCGATATGGAGCAATAGAAATGAAAGAAACAATATATAAAATGAAAATCGCAATATAGAATTTTGAAATAAATTCCTGCCGGCTAAGAGATAAGTTTTACTTATCTGAATCCATAATAAAAATATTAGAAGGAAATCTTTTTTTATTTTCAGCTTTTGCTTCATTAAGAATCGAAATAAATCTTTGCATGTCCGGATTGTAGCCACCTGCATTTTTAATAATTTTCCCTGATTCATCAACAAAAATATATAGCGGTTGTGCGTTATAGTTAGCAATGGTCGCTTCAAAATCAAGATTTTTGGCACCTACATTATTCTTTTGGGACTGATCTAATTTTGAAACATATTTTTCCTTGTCTGGTAATTCTCTTTTTTCATCAACATAAAGAGAAACAACAACAAAATCGTTATGTAATATTTTACTTACTTCAGGCTTTGATAAAACTTCACTTTCCATCTTACGGCAGTTAGCGCAACTGTGTCCCGTAAAATCAATCATAATAGGCCTGTTCAACACGGTTGCTGCAGCAACAGCTTCATCAAAATCAAAAAAAGTTTCAACGCCTGCAATCTCAGATCCTAATATGTCTGTATATTTTTTTGGCCTGGTATAAGAAAGGGCTTTCATCGCCATATTCGAAGCTTCATTTGACTCATTTTCTACGGCTTGTTTATTTCTTAGCAATTTTTCAATATTAAAATCCTGTGTTTTATTTTCAGGAAGCCATCCGCTGATTGCGTTTAAAGGTGCGCCCCATAACCCTGGAATCATGTATACAGTAAATGCAAGCGGAATAATTGCAAATAATAATCTTGTTACAGAAAGGTACGGATGGCCATAATCGTTTAGTGGTAAATGGTCATCGTGGCTGAATTTTAATTTGCCTAATAAATAAAATCCAAGTAATCCAAAAATAATGATCCATAAAGAAAGATATACGTCCCTGTCCAGTATTCTCCAATGATAGGCAAGGTCGGCATTTGATAAAAATTTTAATGCCATGGCAATCTCTATAAATCCAAAAGAAACTTTTAAGGTATTTAACCATCCACCCGATTTCGCAATTTTATTAAGCAGCCCGGGAAAGAATGCAAAGAGTGCAAATGGCAATGCAATAGCTAAGGAGAAACCAAGGAACCCTATGATAGGACCGAGCCTTTCTTTTTGTTGCGTAACATCAATTAATAAGTTTCCAATAAAAGGCGCTGTACACGAAAATGATACCAATACCAACGTAAGCGCCATGAAGAAAATTCCTGAGAAGCTGTTGTGGCTTGCTTTTGCATCTACTTTATTCGTCCATGAAGAAGGTAAGTTAATTTCGAATGCGCCTAAAAAAGATATTCCGAAAACCATAAACAACAGAAACACAAAAATGTTGAAGACAGCGCTTGTTGATATTTGATATAAAGTATCTTTTCCAAAAATTAATGTCAGGAAAAAAGCAAATAAAGTAAATATGGCAATGATAGAAACGGAATATAATGTTGCATTTTTTATTCCCTCGGCCCGTGACTGGCTACGTTTTAAAAAGAAGGTAACGGTTACAGGAAACATTGCGTACAGGCATGGCTGTAAGACTGATATGAATCCCCACCTTAATCCGTCAAGAAAAGTATGGCCTAAAGTTTTATGCGTTGTATCAATTACTTGTGCTGTTGCATTTTCAACTGCTAAGAAAAAAGCAATGAAACATAAAACAACCGTAATAAATAGTCTATAAATCTTCATGACTGAATTTAAAAAAATAGGATAACAACAAAGGTTATCCTATTAAAATTACTGTATCAATTTTAATTTTAAAGAGCTATATCAAATGCTACTGTCTTTGGAGGCAGGCATTGTTTATCGTTACAAACCATATACTCGATAGTGCCCGAAACTTTTTTAGTGCCTGGCTCCACTTTTACAGTTTGAATGAAATCAACATTCTGTTCAAAATATTTTTGATTTACTTTAAACTCATTTTCAAAAATGGTTTTCATTTTTCCTGCTTCTTTCGGTTTTCCTACTTCTTTTGCATTGGTAAAAGTAAGTGCAGTTGCCTGGGCGCCGCCATCGGGATTGTATATTGAATAAATATGCCACTTAGGATCCACTAAAGTCTTTATATGAACTTCATATTGATTGCTACCTTTTTTTACAGTGCTATAACTAAATTTTACGGGATTTAATATTTGCCCGAAAGAAGTATAGATGATAAAAACAGATAATATAGTAAAGAATAATTTCTTCATTGTAGTTGCGATTTCTGCAATAATATTAAATTAAAAACGCTAAGTGGTTAATGATAGTTTCAATAATTAATTTTTTAACGTTAGTTTATCGAAAATAAATCTGAAAACACCTTTTTTCCATCTGTATTACCTAATAAAGCGTTGCATGCTCTTTCTGGGTGCGGCATCATGGCAAAAACATTTCTTTCTTTATTGCAAATGCCTGCAATATTATTGATAGATCCGTTTGGTGAATAGTCCACGTTAGATAGTCCTTCCGTATTACAATAGCGATATAATACCTGTTGATTTTTATCCAACTCATTCAGCACATCTTCGCCGGCAAAATATCGTCCTTCGCCATGAGCTACAGGAATTTTTAAAATATCTTTTTTGCCTATCTTTTTTTCTGAAGTAATCAAAACATTTTTACAAACAAATTGCATATTGCTGTTTCTTAATAAAACGCCAGGCAACAGGCCACTTTCACATAGAATCTGAAAACCATTGCAAATGCCTAAAACATTGCCTCCTTTATTTGCAAATTCAATTACGCTTTGCATCATTGGGCTAAATCTTGCAATGGCGCCGCATCTTAAATAATCACCATAACTAAATCCTCCAGGCAACACAACGCAATCCTCTTTATTAAACATGGAAAGATCTTTATCCTTATGCCACAGTGTAATTACTTCCTGCTGCAAATCATTCTTTAAAGCTTCGATCAGGTCCCTGTCGCAATTGGAGCCGGGAAAAATAACTACGCCAAATTTCATTCGATGATTTGTTTTGATTTTTAGAAAGCAAAAATACTAAGATTATTTTTTTATAATCGCCATATAAATTACGAAAGCTACCATAATCCAATGCATTGTTGCAGGAATCCATTTCTTATTAGGATAAAAAAAGAAACAGCCAATAAATGCGGATAGCGGCACGGTAGCCAAAATCCAATATTGAAAATTATGGCTGCTGTTAATAAAAGGTATAAATAAAGCAACCACTAAATACAATAACATTAATCCCCAGCTTTTGCGCACCTGCACAATTTGCTTTCTTGCATTTGCCTGTACAAAAATGCCGCCTATTACTGCAGCAAAGAGAATCAAAGCTATTCCGGTGTATTGAGCATTATTTTTGGCAAACAAAGGATAATCGAGATGAATACCCGAAACCTGGAAGCTATACAATTTATTGGTAAAAAATAGCCATGCAAACAATAAATACCAGGGAGTGGCAATGCCCAATATAGCAATCACCCATTCGGCAACTCTCGGAGGCCGCGTAATTAATAAAGCAAAAATTATCATGAGTGAAAAAGCAAGCGATGGAAAATAAAAAAAAGTAGTAATGCCAATTACGATTCCTATGTTGTACAATGTTGATTTTGCATGAGGATTATTATAAAGATTGCTCATTTTTGCCCAAACCCAAATAAGTAATGTGTTTATAACTAATGGAGCGCTCAAAACATTCCATTCAGCAAAAAATGAAGTAATAAGCAGGTAACTCATTCCGGGAAGATAATTTGGTTTTTGCATCAGCCGCCTGTTATTGAGCAGCCTGTTAAAACTTATTGCCTGTGTATATAAAAATAGATAAGCGATAATTGAATAAATTGCAGGAAACCCGTCAAATAAGGGTTTGAATGTTGTAAGAATTCTGTTGTAAAGAAAGCCATCTGATTTTTCAACAACTGGTATTTGCGGCGATAAAAACCAGACGAGCTTTAAAAGCAAGCCGTAAATAAGAAGCATGAAAGTATTAAACGGATTATTAGCCTTGAATGCACCTGTCACAGATGAGAGTTAGGTTGAGAAACAAAAATAAAAAATTTATATCGGCTTAACGAATACATAAATAAATAACCTAAAGAAACAATCAATATGTAATCTTTGCAAAGCAAATATGATTTCTAAAGGTGCATGGAATCATTATTTCGTAAGAGCTGACTTGCGTTGCAAAAGAAGGCATAAGCTTATACTTCAAATTAACACCTCTTAATAAAAATTTGTTGGAGAGCTTTCCATCATGTTCAATAGTCTGCTCATAAGTTACCTGTTTATGTTTTTCTTCTTCATCGAAGAGAAAGTGAATTGCTGCGCCATCGGTCATCACAAAATAGGAAAGATAGCAGCGATCGTGCCAAGGTGCTAGCTGTTAAAGAATAAAAACAAATTATAACGCAATACCTTGACCTTACTATTGCAATAATCCTAATATTCAATTTTTGCAAAGCAAATAATATTCTTGTACATACAAGGAACTACCATCTGGTGAGAACTTACCTGTTTTCCATAACGGGGCATAAATTCATAACCCCTGTCAAGGCTTCTGAGTGGCGGATTTCTGGTTATTGCGCCATCTGCCGAAAGAGATTGATCATTGATGAGTTGATTATGTCTTTCCAACTCATTAAACAAAAAGTGTAATTTGCCACCGGTTAACACGATACCGTAAGAAAGAAAATTATCATTGTCATCATCAAATTGTGACTTATGAATAACGTTACTCCACACTAAATTTCCTGTATTATCCAGGTTGAGTACAACAATATTTTCATAATCGTATCTCACCTGTCCGCCGTTATTATAATAGTATGGTGACCTCCCCGAATACCAGTAAGAGGATGGTGAATTGAGATAATAGGAATCATAGGGAGAAAGAGAAGGGGAACCATATAAATAATCATAACGGTTCCAGGGAGTTCCATGCGATTGGGAAGTATGAGCTTCGGCAGTTAAAATAAATCCGCCATCTTTTTTAAGAATAACATCCTTTATAAAATAATCATTAAGGGCAAGTTTTGTTCCACCTTCACTTTTTGCCTGTGTTCTCATGGAATCATTAAAGTCTGCAAAATTTTGTGAAACTAATGTATCATTTTTCTTGCTCCACACTACGGTATATAATCCTTCAATATTGCCATTTTTCTTTTTAAAGAATAAAGAATTAATAAGATATTCCTGATTTGTATTATCAATTTTTAATTTTATTTCATCAAGATAATTTTGTGAAAGATTCAATTCATTTAAAGTAAAATTATCCTCCTGCGGACCTTTTGTAACCAGCATTAGTTTTTGAAGATAATCTCTTGAACTTGATTTGGTTCCTTTTGTAAAAACAAAGTTCCCTGAATTGTCAACAAAAAAATCACTGAAAATATCTTTGTGCTCTTCATAGGGAGTTTCAATTCTTGATTTGTGTAGCAGATCGAGACTGTCATCCAGAAGTAGCGTGACAAAATTGAATTTGTCATTTTTTTTCTGAATCTTATAAACCATTATTTTAGATTTGTCTTCGCTGTTGATGGTGCTGTAAATTTTATCATCGGCCAAAAAATTGATGTGCGTAGTATCAATATCAACAGGAGTTTTCAATAATTTCCCATTGCCATCTATGGCAGCAGCCATGCAATGAAGCACATTTTTTTTCTGAAACTGGTAAATAATGTAAGCAAAATGAGGATAGGCGACAAAATCTACATTAATAGTTTTACCAGGCATGAAGTCAAGATTAACTTTATCTTTCGATTTCATTTGATTGTCGTACACGCTTATGGCGTATTTATCCCTGATATTTTTATAAACCAAAAAATTGCCATCTATTTTCCCAATAATATCGAAATCAAGCGAGTGGGTATCGTCAGATTCAGGTTGACTATAAGTTATTTGTTGGGAGATTGCCTGTAAAGAAAACAGGCTTAAAATAAAAAAAATGAAAACGTTCTTCATATAACTTTCGTTGACTTATTAAAAGTAAATAAATGCTTTTATCTAAACACTAAATTGAAATAATTTACTTTTGAATAAATACTAATTTACGATAAAAAAATGGCTGTTGTTCTGATATCGGGCGGTACCGGCCTCATTGGTAAAAAATTAACAAGCTATTTAATTGAGCGTAATTATGAAGTAATTATTTTAACCAGAAATAAAAAAGATTTCTCCTCCAATCCTAAAATATTGTATAGTTTTTGGGATGTAAAAAATCAGCTCATTGATGTGCAGGTAATACAAAAAGCAAATTATATTATTCATTTAGCCGGTGCAGGCGTAATGGATAAAAGATGGACAGAAAAATATAAAAAAGAAATTATTGATAGCCGTACTAAAAGCAGTGAATTAATTATAAAAGCTCTCAATGAAAATACGCACCAGGTAAAATCATTTGTTTCTGCATCTGCAATTGGATGGTATGGCGCCGATGCTGATCCTTTATTGCAGAAAGATGGATTTATAGAATTAGATGAACATGATAAAAATTTTCTGGGTGAAACCTGTGCTCTTTGGGAAAGCAGCGTGGATCCCGTTATACAATCAGGCATCCGGTTGATAAAACTTCGTACAGGCATTGTATTAAGTAATGATGGCGGCGCTTTTAAAGAATTTAGAATGCCTTTGAATTTTGGCGTTGCCGCAATTTTAGGAAATGGTAAACAAATAATAAGCTGGATTCATATCGATGATATTTGCCGCTTATACATTGAAGCAATGGAAAATAAAAATTTGAGTGGTGTTTACAATGCAGTAGCGCCTGTTCCCGTAACGAACAAAAAATTAATATTATTAACCGCGGAAAAATTGAGAAATAAATTTTTTATCCCGATTCATATTCCAACATTTTTTTTAAAATTATTTATAGGAAAGCGTAGTATTGAGATTTTAAAGAGTGCAACAGTGAGCGATAAAAAAATTAAATCAACAGGCTTTACTTTTTTATATCCAACTATCGAATCTGCTCTTGAAGAATTGACAAAAAAATAAATTTTGCTCCGTTATATTTTTTTATAAATCTTCCTTAGTAAATTTTTTCATTGCAAAAAAGAAATAACCACAGATGTATGCCAGGCTTGCGATAACAAGTATATATTGATCGGGCGCTCCTTTATAAATAACTGCCTTTCCAAATGGGATCGGCAACATAACATCGGTTACCTGCAGAGGTAAAAAATATCCAACCGGTGAAATATCCAATTTAAAATTGATCAGCACCGTTATAAGCCATTCGAATATTAAACCGTATAAAAAGAAAACCGCAATAGCTGCGCCGCTTCTTCTAAAAAGTACAGCAAGAAACATAGCAAAAGTTATATACGCCACGGTTTGAATAAAAATATAGCCTACATTTTCCATTCCCTCGAAGCTAAAGGAGGAGCCCGTGGTGAGCGAACCAAAAAGTAAGGCAACAAGAAAATTAAAAAATGTGGCCACGAAAGCAAACAGTATTGCAAAAACAAATTTTACCGAAACGAATTGCATGCGTGTCCATCCGTCAATTATGTTCTGCCGGTGAGTTTTAAAGTTAAATTCGTTGGTAAGCATCATAATAAAAAGTATGCCGGGGAAATATAAAAGCCAACTACTCATCCAACCTACAGTTTGCCATACTTTAGGAAATGCATAGGGAGTGCCGAGCAGCATTTGCGCTTGCGGTAAATTTTGATTTGATAATTCATTTACATAAAATCCTGTATAATTAATGCCCAGTATGGCAAAAGAATAAAGAATAGAAAATATCCAGAATGCTTTATAATTTTTTACTTTGAGCCATTCAATTTTTAATAAGTGTAACATGCCTTGTTTTAATTATTGGTAAGTTCAAAAAACCTTGCCTCAAGGCTTTTCTTTTTAAGAATAAGATGATTGAGAATAATGCCATTGCGAAAACAAAAATTATTAATAGCTTCAAGGTCTGCAGTGCCGACAGGGTAAAAAACTTTTATCATACCACCTTCTTTTGCGACCCTGGTTTGGTTGGGCATATTCTGTAATATCTCAATTAATTTATCATTACTTTTTGCTCCTACTTCCACCATATCTTCATTCGATAAAATTTCATTTACATTTCCTGAGGTAACCAGTTCACCCTTTCTTAAGATAGCCACATGAGTGCAAACTTTTTCTACCTCATCAAGAAGATGACTTGCCATTATTATTGTTTTGCCTTCGCTGTAAAGATTTTTCATAAGGTCTCTTATTTCTGCAATACCTACAGGGTCCAGGCCGTTAGTAGGCTCATCAAACACCAACACTTTGGGATTGCCTAACAGGCAGGATGCAATGGCAAGCCGCTGTTTCATTCCAAGCGAGTAAGTGCTGAATTTAGAATCTTTTCTTTTAGTGAGATCTACCATTTCCAGAACACGTGGAATATCTTCTTTGCCATGTTGTTTTATTTCTGCCGCTATTTCAAGATTTTTTACTCCTGATAAATAATGATAAAAATTTGGTGTCTCTAAAAGAGTTCCAATTCTTCTGCGATGCAGTTCTGTCGGCACTTCATCAAAAAGTTTGTAAGTTCCGGTTGTAGGTTTCAGTATATCCATTATAGTTCCAAGCATTGTCGTCTTGCCGCTACCGTTAGGTCCAAGTATTCCAAAAACAGAACCTTCGGGAACAGAGAAACTTACATTTTTAAGGGCCTGGATGCGGCCATAAGATTTGGACAAATTTTCAATTGTAAGAATTGGCATAGTCAAATAAAATTAAATGCAATATACAGGAAGCAGAAAATAAAATAAGAGAAGATTATGTTGAACGGCATTAAGAAAGTTACTGAGTTTGTCCAACCTGGTTAATTTCTAACCGGTTTCCCGGTTTTCAAAACACTTTGTAATCTTTCCAGTGTTTTCTTCTCGCCACAAAGGCTTAAGAATGCTTCTCTTTCAAGATTGAGGAGGTATTGTTCGCTCACTAATGTTGGCTCGCTGAGATCGCCGCCGCACATAACATACGCCAGTTTTTTTGCGATGGTCACATCATGATCGGTTATATAATTTCCACGATACATGCCGTTTATTCCTGCATACAACATTCCTAATACAGACCGGCCTAAAACTTTTATATCTGTTCTTTGTACCGGCATTGTATAGCCGTTATCAAAAATTTCAATAACACTTTGTTTAGCATCAGCAATTCTCCTTGACTGGTTCATGCTAACTGCGTCTATCCCTTTCCGTAATATACCAAGATCGTAAGCCTCAAAGGCTGAAGTAGACACTTTTGCAGTACCAATAGTTAGAAATCTTTTTTGCAGGGTAATGGTTTCCGGCTCGTTTTCGTGCATTTCATCTGCGGCACGTAATGTAAATTCTTTGGTGCCTCCGCCACCGGGTATTAAACCCACACCCAGCTCAACAAGACCGATGTAAGTTTCTGCAGCGGCCTGAACTTTGTCACTATGAAGACTCATTTCGCAGGCGCCGCCCAATGCCAATCCATGCGGCGCTACAACTACCGGTATAGAAGAATATCTGACCCTCATCATGGTATTTTGAAACATGCGAATAGCCAAATCAAGTTCTTCATATTCCTGTTCGGCAGCCAGCATGAAAATCATTCCTATGTTGGCGCCGGCGCTAAATTGTGTCCCTTCATTGGCTATCACAAGTCCTTTATATTTTTCCTCAGCTATTGATATGGATTTATTCATAGCTTCCAGAACCTCACTGCCGATACTCCCCATTTTGGTATTCCATTGCAGACCTACTACATCCCCGCCCATGTCATACAAATTGCAGGCACTGTTTTTCCAAACCGTTTTTTCTTTTAGATCACTTAAAATAATAAAGGAGTCACCGCCAGGCAATGGCAAATATTTTTTGCTACTAACGTCGTAGTATAAACGTTTTCCGTTTTCAACTTTGTAAAAAGTTGAATAACCGGCGTCGATAAAATCATTTACCCATTGAGCAACGTCGTAGCCCGAAGCCTTCATGGCTTCGGAAGTTTCTTTTACTCCGAGCACATCCCACGATTCAAAGGCGCCAATTTCCCAGGCGAATCCGGTTTTCATAGCATCATCTACGCGATAAATTTCATCGCTTATTTCGGGAATGCGATGTGAGATATAAGAAAAAAGACTGTAATGAAACTGACGATAAAATTCAGTAGCTTTATCTTTACCGGCAACTAAAATTTTCAATCTTTGTTTTAAATCATCGATTGGCTTAGCAGCATCCAGTGTTGCATACTTTGGCTTATTACGTGGTTTATATTCAAAAGAATTTAAGTCGAGCGTTAATATTTCTTTGGAACCATCGGCCCCTTTTGTTTTCTTAAAAAATCCCTGATCTGTTTTATCTCCCAGCCATTTGTTATCAACCATTTTTTGCAGCCACGAAGGAATCATGAATGTATCTCTTGCTTCATCATCGGGGCAATTATCTTTTACGCCCATCGCAACTTTTACCAAAGTATCAATACCAACTACATCCGCAGTGCGAAAGGTTGCTGATTTTGGGCGACCTATAATTGGGCCTGTTAATGCTTCAATGTCATCAATGCCCAGCTCAAGTTTTTCCATAATATGGAAAATTGACATGATGCTGAAAACCCCAATGCGATTTGCGATAAACGCAGGTGTGTCTTTACAAAGCACTGTTGTTTTTCCTAAATACAAATCACCATAATGCATTAAAAAATCAATGACTTCTTTATCTGTAAAAGGTGTTGGAATTATTTCAAGTAAACGCAAATACCTTGGCGGATTAAAAAAATGCGTACCACAAAAATGTTTTTTAAAATCATCACTTCTTCCTTCTGCCATTAAATGAATAGGTATACCCGAAGTATTGGAAGTGATTAATGTTCCCGCTTTACGAAACTTTTCAACTTCATCAAAAATTAATTTTTTAATATCCAGTCTTTCAACCACTACTTCAATTGTCCAATCGCAATTGGCAATGTCTTTCATGTTATCTTCAAAATTGCCCGTGGTAATATTTTTAATTACATCTTTTGTAAAAAAGGGAGAGGGATTTGATTTTATGGCAGCAATCAATGCGTCATTCACCAACTTATTTTTTTCCTTTAAATCTTTTGCGTCTTTTGCAGGAATATCCAACAATAAAACCTGCAAACCGATACCTGCAAAGTGACAAGCTATACGGCTTCCCATTACACCGCTTCCTAATACTGCCACTTTTTTAATAGTTCTTTTTTGCATAAAAAATTAGTTAGTTAAACAACTATTTCGTTTCGAAATTAAGCATTTTAAAAATAAAGTCCTGTAAAAATGCCATGAATTACTTTGATTAATCAACTTACGCCGCTTCCATTGTCAATCGCTGTTTCAGGGCTTACAAAATATAGTTTACCTTCTTTGTCTTCCGCCATTAAAATCATTCCATTGCTTTCAATACCTCTCATTTTTCTTGGCGCAAGATTGGCAACAACTACCACCTGCTTACTAATAATTTCTTCCGGTTTAAAATGCAATGCAATTCCGGAAACAATGGTTCTCTTTTCAAAGCCTAAATCAATCTCAAGCTTTAAAAGCTTATCAGCTTTTTCAACTTTTTCTGCACTAACGATTGTGCCTGTACGAAGATCGATTTTTGCAAAATCATCAAATACAATTTCCGGTTTTATTGTTTCCATTTTACTTTCTTCTTTATTGTGATCTACTGTAGCCTGTAAAGTATTAAGGGAATCCACAAGGCCACTTTTAAGCTTTTGAATTTGTAAATTAATTTCTTCATCTTCAATTTTTCTGAATAATAATTCAGGCGAACGTAAACTATAACCAACGCTGAACAGTTTAGGTTTTCCTGCATTTTCCCAATCGAGCATTTTATCAACCACTTTCATCATATGAATCAATTTCTTTGCAGTAAATGGAAGAAATGGATTTACAAATATAGCAAGATTTGCGCAGAGTTGCAAACAAATATGAAGACAATTATCTATCGAAGCTTGTGCTTCTGAGGTCGGTTGTCCGTTTGCGTTAGTGTCTTTAGCAACAATCCATGGTTGCTTGTCCTGTAAATATTTATTTCCTTTTCTTGCCAAATCAATTACCTCATATATTGCATCCCGGAATTTAAATTGCTCTAATAAATTTTCAATTTTAATTTTTGTTTGCTCAAATTCATCGATCATTTTTTTATCAGTATCATCAATACTATCGGCATGTAACGGAGGCACCTTTCCCTTACATAATTTATGCATCAAAACAAAAGTCCGGTTTACAAAATTTCCAAAGATGGCAACGAGTTCACTGTTGTTTCTTTCCTGGAAATCTTTCCAGGTAAAATCATTGTCTTTTGTTTCAGGTGCATTGGCACATAATACGTAACGAAGCACATCCTGCTGGCCGGGAAAATCTTTGAGGTATTCATCTACCCAAACAGCCCAGTTACGGCTTGTGGAAACTTTTTGCCCTTCTATATTTAAAAATTCATTAGCAGGAACATTATCGGGCAATACGAAATTGCCATGAGCTTTAAGCATTGCGGGAAAAATAATACAATGAAAAACGATATTATCCTTGCCGATAAAATGCACCAATTTTGTGTCTTCTTTACACCAGTAATCTTCCCAGTTTTCCAACAATTCTTTTGTTGCTGTGATGTAACCAATAGGTGCATCAAACCATACATAAAGCACTTTCCCTTCTGCATCCGGTAAAGGAACCTTCACTCCCCAATTGCTGTCACGTGTCATGGCACGTGGCTGCAAACCTTTGTCCAGCCAGCTTTTGCATTGGCCATATACATTATTTTTCCACTCTTTATGATCTTCGAGTATGTATTGCCGTAAGAATCCTTCATAATCCTGTAAAGGAAAATACCAATGCTTTGTTTTCTTCTTTACCGGAACGGCATCGCTTAAAGTGCTTTGTGGATTTATGAGCATTTCAGGGCTTAATGACGACCCGCAATTTTCACATTGATCACCATATGCATTTGGATAGCCACAGACAGGACATGTGCCAATAATATACCTGTCAGCTAAAAATGTTTGTTTTTCTTCGTCATAAAATTGCTCCGTTTCTTTTTCTTCAAACAATCCTTTATCATAAAGATTTAAAAAAAAGTCTGATGCAGTTTTATGATGAATCGTATTGGATGTACTTGAAAAAATGTCAAATGAAATACCCATTTCCTCAAAACTATCTTTAATGATCTTGTGATATTTATCCACCACCTGTTGCGGCGTAATATTTTCTTTCATAGCCCTTATAGTAATGGGCACACCATGTTCATCACTTCCGCTCACAAATTTTACATCCAGCTTTTTTGCCCTGAGATAACGGACATAAATATCCGCTGGCAGATAACAACCTGCCAGATGACCAATATGATTAGGACCGTTTGCATAAGGCAAAGCCGCAGTAATTAGGTATCTCTTAAATTCTTTCATAATTCTTTATCCTACAAGTCAAATATTTTGCGGTTTGCAAAAATACCGTAAAGCAGGCAATGCCCAAATAAACAAAAGATTTGGAAAATATAGTAATCAGCGCTTATGCTTAAGTAGCGGGGGAATTTTAAGAATGAATTGGACGGTCGGAATTTTAAACGTAAAATTGATACATATGAACCGTAAAAATTTTCTTTCTTCTATTGTTCCTTTAACTGCATCTTTTGCTGCCATTGCAAATGGAAAACAAAATAGCAGTAAAGATTTTACATTTTTCGACGGAGAGAAAGCCGGTAAAATTCCACCTTATTTAAGAAAAGGAGATGTTATTGGGATAACCTGCCCATCAGGATATATTACTTTAGAAGATATTCAGCCCTCAATTGATAAAATGAAAGAATGGGGATTTGAAATTCGTTTAGGCGACACCGTTGGTATGAGAGATTTTACATTTGCAGGAAATGATGAGCAAAGGGCTAAAGATTTTCAAAGCATGATTGATGACAATTCCATCAATGCAATAATGCTGGGCCGGGGCGGCTATGGCGCTGTAAGAATTATTGATGCAATAGATTTTAAAAAATTTACCGGTCGTCCTAAATGGATAATTGGCTTTAGTGATGCAACCGTTTTTCATTCGCACATTAATAAAAATTTTGGTATTGCTACCATTCATTCTAAAATGTGTAACAGCTTCCCTGCTGACTGGAACAATGCGACACCGCAGCAAGTGGATTCTATAGATTCAATCAGGAAATGTTTAACTGGGGAGGCCATGCAATACGCTGCATTGCCGGATACTTTTAATAAAACAGGAATTAGCGAAGGAATATTAGTCGGTGGTAATTTATCAATTTTAGAAAATCTTGCAGCGTCAAAATCTGATATTGATACCAATGGCAAAATTTTATTTATTGAAGAAACTGAAGAATATCTTTATAATATTGACAGGATGTTGTGGAACTTAAAACGAAGTGGAAAATTTGATAATCTGAAAGGATTGATTGCCGGAGGCTTCAATAAAATAAAGCCGGATGATCCGGGAGAAGATTTTGGCAAAACAGTTTATGATATGATTCTTGAAAAAGTAAAGGAATATAATTATCCTGTTTGTTTTAATTTTCCTGTAGGTCATCAAAAAGAAAATTATGCATTGAAGTGTGGTGTAAACCACCAATTGAATATTTCCGATACTTCCGTTATGCTTAGAGAAGTTTGACCTTGCAATAATAAACATACATCAGTGATAATCATTCCACCATATTTAAAGCCCGGCGATACAATAGGTATATTATGCCCCTCGGGATATATGCCTTATGAGAAAGCGGCAACTGCTATTGAAACATTGACTGAATGGGGTTTTCATGTATTACCCGGTAAAACGCTTGGTCCATCAATTTAATTATTTTTCCGGCACCGATGAAGAAAGGCTAAACGATCTTCAGCAAATGATGGATGATAAAAATATAAAAGCTATTTTTTGCGCAAGAGGTGGTTATGGAATGGGAAGAATTATTGATAGGCTCAGTTTTAAAAAATTTAAAAAAAATCCAAAATGGATTATTGGCTTTAGTGATATTACCGTAATACAAAGTCATTTGTTTTCTAAATATAAAATTGCATCGCTTCATGCGCCAATGGCTGCAGCCTTTAATGATGGTGAAAGTAAAAACCAGTACATTCAAAGCCTGCACGATGCTTTAACCGGCAGGAGTGCCGATTATGTAACCACAGGTAGCGATTTAAATAAAAAAGGAAAAGCCTCCGGCATTTTAGTTGGTGGCAATTTATCGCTGCTGGCGCATCTAACAGGAACTGCATCAGATATAAAAACAAAAAATAAAATTTTATTTATTGAAGATGTGGGCGAATATATTTATAACGTAGATAGAATGATGTACCAGCTAAAGCGAAGTGGTAAACTTGATAATCTTGCAGCTTTAATTGCAGGAAAGTTTACTGACATGAAAGATACCACAACCCCTTTCGTTCAATCTGCAGAAGAAGTAATAAGAGATATTGTAAAGGAATATGCTTATCCCGTTTGTTTTAATTTCCCGGTAAGCCATGAAAAAGAAAATTATGCATTGAAGATTGGTGTTGAATATAAATTGACCGTTGAGAATAGCATTGCAAATCTTAAAGAAATATGAAAAAAAGGTTAATGCATTTTCTGATTCTTTCATTGATGAATTTATCAGTTATTGCTCAGACAATTAATTCTGAATATCATAGTTTGCTTGCCAAAAAGAAGAACCACATTCATGAATTTTTAGTGGGCGAAAAGATTGATGTAAAGTTTAATAAAGAAGGTAAAATAAAAGATTATCGAGGTATTCTTAAAGATTTTACTGAGGATGGGATACACTTATCTTCATTTAAAAAAGGAGATACCACTCTTCAATACATTTCCCTGAATTCGATAAGTTCTGTTTATAAATTACTTAGGAAAAAAAGGTTGGTTTACGGCGTCATGACTGCGGTTTCTTTAGCAGCTACGATAGTGTTAATTAGCGCTTTGAATAGTAATAATAATAATGCAAGTGATAGTTTTGGTTTAATATTAGTGATATACCCTATTACGGGAACTGTAGTGGGCGGAATCGCTTTTCTGAGTACTTATGTTACGGAAGCGATAGATACAAGATCTATAAAAAACGGGTGGCATTTTTATTTGCAATAAGATTTAATATAAAATAATGAGTATTACTATAAAAAAAATTATGATTGATCCAATACTATTATTTTTGGTATCTACATTTTTTACAAATCTATTACTTCTTCAAATTCAAAATCGAATCCAGCTTTTCATGAAATAGTGGAAAATCGTTGAGGTTATTATGTGAGCCCTCTATCAATGGTAATAAATTCATTACCTGGTTTTAAAACGCTTTTAAGTTTGGCAGCACAGCGGTAAGGAATTACCCAATCATCAGTGCCATGAAAAATTGTAACAGGAACCTTTACATCTTTGAGATATTCACCGGTGGGAAATTTAAATTTCGTCATTGATTCAACGGGATATATTGGGGCATAAGTGCTAACAAGATCAGTCATGCTGTAATAAGGAGTTTCTAAAATAAGCCGCTGGCAGGGTTTTCGTGAAGCAAGCCATGATGCAATACCCGAACCTAACGATTTACCATACACGGTAATATTGTCTGCTCCAAATTTTGTGTTTGCAAGTTTGTAGACTTCCCTTGCCTGCCTATAAACATTTTCTTCGGTAAACTTTCCGGTGGTTTTTCCATAGCTGGGGTAATCGGCCATCCACACTTCATAACCATACCTGGTAAAATTGATGGCATATTTTGCATATCGTTCTACATTTCCCCGGTTGCCATGAAAATAAAGTACCACTCCTTTTGGTATGGAATCTTCAGGAAAAAATTGAATAAGATTTAGATTGTCTGTTGCATTTAAGCGAATATTCACTTCTTTAAAAGGTGCATTAAATTTAAACCGGTAATCAAAAGAAAGTGGTGTTGGATGAAGCAATAATTTTTCCTGCAGGTAATACAATGCAATTCCGGCGGTGCAATAAACAATGACTATAATTTTCACCCATCGGATAATTTTTTGTTTTGACGATCTTACTGTTTTATTTTTTTTCATGTTTTATTTTTCAATAATCCGTTATATAGATTATGGCGCAAGAATATCTCTTATGAAATTATGATATTCAGGAAAAGAGGGAAGATTATTATGTCCGCCGCCTACAATTCGTATCAACGTTATTTTATGCGGATTTAATTGTTGAAGCTGCTCACTTTGTTTTATTGGAATCAGCCAGTCTTTGGTACCGTGTATAATATAAGTGTGGCAATTTACTTTGCGTATCCACTTATTGGTTTGTAACTGGAAACGTAATACATATTTGACGGGTAATATGGGAAGGAAACGCTGTACAGCTTTTTCAAAGCTGTAAAACGGAGCATCTAAAATTAAATACCTGGGTGAATTATCACTGGCAAGCTTAGACGCAAATCCGCTGCCAAGGCTTCTTCCATAAATAACAATATGGTTCTCGTGATATTGAATGGCAAGAGAATCGTAAACTACCTGCATATCTTTAAACATTGCTTTCTCACCACGTTTACCGGTACTTTTTCCAAATCCGCGATAGTCCACCATCACTACATCATACTGATACCTGTAAAAATCTTTGGCATACCTGGCCCACCCTTTTATGCTCCTTGTGTTTCCATGAAAATATAGAATAAGCCCAAGCGGTTCTTTCACATAAAAATGAAGGCCGTTAATTCTTACTCCCGGTTCTACATCAATAAACAATTCTTTAAAAGGAACATCATATTTATACCGAAAATCCTGTTTTAATTTTTCAGGCTTAAAAATTAATTTTTCCTGGACGACATAAATAATAGTAAGGACAATTGCATAACCGGCTATAATATATATTAAAGTTGAAGACAAAGTAGTTGATAATTAGAATAGCTTACACGGCAATTGATTGCGTTATGAAACAACTTTGCAAAGTGTAACCGATAACAATGTACAGGAAAAATTAAAAAAAATTGGATAATAAATGATGGGTTTGGTTTTGCCTGTTGCTCAATTATCACCTCTCATCATTGAAGATGCGACTTAGTTTTAATTTGTTTACAGGAGTCACTATCAGCGGAAATTTTTCTACAGTAACATTACTTTGCTCAAGACCAAAACCTCTCTCCTCACTCAGGCTGATTCTTTTTACCCAGAAATATAATTTCATAATTATTTTTTCGAAGAAGGGTAATTCATTGTCTTGCGAAAGAAATTTTTCCATTACAATAAACTGGAAATCGCCAACCACATTATTGCGCTGAAGACTTTCGTAACGGCTGGTAATATTTACTTCTTTATTGGAAACCATATCTTCCACAACTTTTCTGAACATTAAATTAATTCTTGGTTCCATCCGAAAGCCAAGACGAAATTCAACCCTTATTATTTCGTTGGGAATAATTGTCTCTACTGAATATTCACTCGTGTAAGGGTCATCCTGCGTATCAACATGAACAAACCAATAAATATCTGCACGCTTGGGCTTCCTGTTAAGAATGGAATAAATTATTTTATGTTCAATTTCTTTTGGATTGTTAGCGCTTGTTAAATAAACTAAATGGGTGGCATATTTAGGAATAGTGTGGTCATTACTCAGCTCCTGGATGGTGGGAAGATATTGCTCAAGACGAACAAATTCAACGTAACGGTTTTTCACTTTTCGCGCCCTGAACCATACATACATTATAGAAAAAAGCGCCCCACCCACAATCAATGTTACAAAGCCGCCATGTGGAAACTTACTGAGGTTTGCAAACAAAAAGCTTAATTCAATTGAAAGATAAATTGCGAGGTATAAATAAATAAAAGGTTTGGAAGTTCTTCGCGACACAAGAAAATTCGCAAACAAAATAGAAGTTGCCAGCATGCATAAAGTAATAGCGAGCCCATAAGCGGCTTCCATATTTGATGAAGTTTTGAAATAAACAGTAATACCCACACAGCCGATAAAAAGCATGGTGTTAATGCCCGGAATAAATAACTGGCCTCTTTCTTCTGTTGGATAATTAATTTTCATTTTTGGCCAAAGATTTAATCGCATGCTCTCACTGATAAGGGTAAACGAACCACTAATGAGCGCCTGGCTGGCAATAATTGCAGCAACAGTTGCAATTACAATTCCTATAATTTTAAAACTCTCCGGCATGATTCCATAAAAAGGATTAAAGCCATTATCAATAATGCTCTTTGTAAAAATTTTACCTGAATGATTTGATAATAACCATGCACCCTGGCCGAGATAATTAATTATTAAAGCAGATTTTACATAGATCCACGAAAATCTGATGTTGTCTCTTCCGCAATGACCAAGATCACTATATAAAGCTTCAGCGCCAGTAGTGCAAAGAAAAACAGCTCCCAAAAGCCAGAAGCCGCCGGGATATAAAGTCAATAATTTTATTGCATATAAAGGATTAAAAGCTTTGAAAATATAGAGGTCATCAAAAATGTGAGCAAATCCTAAAACAGCTAACATTAAAAACCAGGTAAACATGATAGGGCCAAACATTTTGCCTATTGAAGCCGTGCCAAATTGCTGTGCGAAAAAAAGCAAAAACAAAATTGCCAATACGATGTAAACGATTGTTGAATGAGGAATGCCGCTAAAAAGTTGTATTTGTTTTAATCCTTCTATGGCTGATGTAACAGATATCGGAGGCGTTATCATTCCATCGGCTAATAATGAAGCGCCACCAATAATAGCAGGAAATACCAGCCATTTTCTTTGCCTTCTTACCAGGGCGTATAAGGAAAAAATACCGCCTTCACCTTTGTTATCAGCTTTTAAAGTAAGTATTACATATTTTATGGTGGTCTGCAGGGTAAGCGTCCATATAATGCAGGATAATCCGCCTAATATAAGGTCCTGTGAAATTACTTTATCTCTTACAATGGCATTTAAAACGTAGAGTGGTGAAGTCCCGATATCGCCGTAAATAATTCCTAAAGCAATAAGTAACCCCGCTGCGGTTACTTTATTGAGATTTTTGCTCACTGCACAAATTTAAGTTCTTAAAACAAAATCAATTCAAACACAATGGTTCTTCTTTACAAAATATCTGCAAATGTAGCAGAATTGTAATATTGACAATCATTTAGCCGTAATATGTACTTTATCTAATAACGGTATTTAAGCTGAATTTTATTTATATATTATGCAATGAGAAAGAATATTTTTTGATGGCTATTAATCATGATTTTGATATGGAATGAGCTGATCTTATTGTGTCACAAAAAATTTTACCACAAAGCCGCCAGGGACATAAAGAAGAACTTTGTGGTTTTTGCGTCTTTGTGGGAAGGGGTAAGCCTGTAAATAATATAACTATGTATCAGAATTTAAAAGTGAGGCCACCATGCATAATATATTTACCATAGCCTCCTTCTAAAAATATACCTGCATTTTTTGATAAATAGAAATCAGCTCCAAGCCCAACCTGGTAAGCCAGTTCCGATGGAGCGCCATCCATATCTATTTTATTTCCCCGTGCATCCGTATAATTCTGTTGCCAGGTATTGATGCCAATTGCAGTTCTTATGTACGGAGTTACTTTTTCGCCTGCAGGAATATAATTCATAAAATTGAACATAACACTCCAGTTATCTAATGAGCCGCTGAACACAGGAGCGCCATTATTATAGTCATAATATGGAGCGGTTACTTTTCCATGTGTCACTAATACGCCTATACTCATATTGCGTGAAAACCTGTAATCAATTGCACCGGTAATTGGTCCTATTTGGGAAGTAACGGTTCCTTTATAAAGATCATAAAATTGGGGAAGCTCATATTTGTCGAGGTTAGGAAATCCATAACCAAATGAAAGATTTACTGAAGGTTCAAATTTGGGAAGATTTTGATTTCTTCTTTTTCCGGGGCGAGGTTGTGGTGGTCTTCCATAACCGGGGCCATATCCAAATCGTGGCCCGATATAAACACCAACCTGGGCATCAGCAAAGGAAATAAAACAAAAGACGCAAATTAAAAAGACAGCAATGTATTTATTCATAAAATTAGTTTGAGAATAAGTGACGTTTTAAAAAACCATTGGTTTAAATAGTATGCTCAGGAAATTGTTTAAAAAAATGTTAATTGAAAAAATATGTTTTAAACAAAATATTTTAACTATAAAAAAATCCCCTTCAGTTATTGAAGAGGATTGGGTTCCTAAGTTGGGGGTTATAAATTTATTATAAAGCAATCTGTTTCTCAGTCATCATTTTTCTTAAATTAATAAGACCATAGCGCATGCGCCCAAGAGCAGTATTAATGCTGCAGTTGGTTAATTTGGCAATCTCCTTAAAACTAAGATCTGCATAATGCCGCATAACAATTACTTCCCTTTGGTCTTCGGGCAACATTTCTAATAATCTTCTTACCCTGTCATGACTTTGAAGTTGCATCATTTTTTCATCGGCACCTGCTTCAGAAAAATTAATCACTTCAAAAATGTCCCGGTCATCACTGGTCTTGATGGATGGACTGCGTTTGATTTTTCTAAAATGGTCTACACATAAATTGTGTGCAATTCGCATTGCCCATGGTAAAAATTTTCCTTCGTCGGTGTAACGGCCACTGTTAATAGTATCAATCACCCTGATAAAAGCATCCTGGAAAATATCTTCGGCAAGATATTTGTCTTTTACCAATAAGTAGATTGAGGTGTAAATCTTGTCTTTGTAGCGATGTACAAGATGAGTTAAGGCTTCAACGTCTCCATCAAGATAAAGATGAATCAATTGTTGGTCGGATAAAGGGCTCATGGATTTCATAAACTGTTTACAATTTTTGGTTTAGGATATTGTGTAAGTCACCACCAATTAAGAAGAAAATAAATGCGGGAATCTATTGCTGAAGTGCAGAAGGTTCTTCATTTCTTTCAGGATAATTGGAAGACCTAAATTAGGTCATTAAATAAAACTTCCAAATGTTTTGCTAATTTTTTTTTCGATTATTCTAAATTAGGGCAATAGTACTCGGAATGTATTCGTAAAACTACGAATCGCTATTTTTGCAATCCGCAAAATGAATACAAGTAAAATTTCCAAAAGTAAAATAACACAGCATATAGTTCCTTTAAATAATATTTTTATTAAAGGTGCCAGGGTTCATAATCTTAAAAATATAACGGTTGAGATTCCCCGAAATAAATTTATTGTTGTTACAGGAGTATCGGGTTCCGGTAAGTCTTCTTTAACTATAGATACCTTATTTGCAGAAGGCCAAAGACGTTATGCAGAAAGCCTTAGCGCTTATGCAAGGCAATTTATGGCCCGCATGAATAAGCCTGATGTAGATTATATAAAAGGATTATGTCCCGCAATTGCTATTGAACAAAAAGTCATTACACGCACCCCACGCTCTACCGTAGGGAGCATGACAGAAATATATGATTACCTGCGTTTGTTGTTTGCCAGAGTTGGAAAAACAATATCACCTGTAAGTGGAAGGGAAGTTAAAAAAGATGATGTAAGTAATGTAGTGAATGCAATTGACGGTTTAAAAAAAGGTGATAAGGTTTTATTACTGGTTGCCTTCAGGCAACATCACAACAGGGATGAAAAAGAAGAGTTAAATATTTTAATGCAAAAAGGTTTTTCAAGAATTTATGCAAATGGTGAAGTTATAAGAATTGAAGATATACAGGATAAAAAGAATCTGTCCTCAATATTTAATCATGCAACAACTTATGTTCTTGTTGACAGATTACTCGTAAAAGATTTCGATGAGGATGATAGGCATCGCATATCCGACTCCGTTAGTACCGCTTTTTATGAAGGTGAGGGTGAAGTAACTCTTGAAGTTAATGGGAAAGATATTTTCCATTTTTCAAATAAGTTTGAACTTGATGGAATAAAGTTTGAGGAGCCTGTTCCTAATTTATTTTCATTTAATAATCCTTACGGTGCTTGTCCTATTTGCGGTGGATTTTCTTTGGTGCTGGGCATTGATCCTGACTTGGTAATTCCTGACAAAAGATTAAGTGTTTTCGAAAACGCCATTGCACCATGGCGTGGAGAAAAATTAGGTTTATGGAAAGAAAAGTTGATTCGTTCAGCACGTCATTTTGATTTCCCGGTTCATAAACCCATCATCGATCTTACTTCAGCCCAATACAATCTTTTGTGGACCGGCAATGCTTATTTTTCCGGGCTTGATGAATTTTTTAAAGAAGTAGAGCAAAATCTTTATAAAGTTCAATACAGGGTTTTGTTAAGCCGTTATCGCGGGAGAACATTATGCCCCGAATGTCATGGATACCGCCTTAGAAAGGAAGCATTATATGTTCGGGTTAATCATAAAAATATTGGAGAACTCTGCGAGATGCCGGTAAAGGATCTTAAAAAATGGTTTGATGAAATCGAATTATCAGAATATGAAAAAACGGTTGGAAAAAGAATATTAATAGAAATTAATAACAGGCTGGCAACATTGCTTGATGTTGGGTTAGGTTATTTAACGTTGAACAGGTTAGCGAACTCATTGAGTGGCGGAGAAAGTCAGCGTATTCAACTTACAAGAAGTCTCGGAAGCAATCTTACCAATTCATTATATATATTAGATGAGCCTTCTATTGGCCTTCATTCAAGAGATACAGAACGTTTAATTGTCGTATTAAAAAACCTGCGTGATCTTGGCAATACCGTTATCGTGGTAGAGCATGATGAGATGATGATGCGTGAAGCCGATCATATAATTGATATGGGCCCCTTGGCAAGCCATCTTGGTGGTGAAATAATTGCAGAAGGTAATTATGATGACATTGTGAATAATCCTGAAAGCCTTACAGGAAAATACTTAAGCGGCAAATTATCTATTGAGCCGCCAAAACATATTCGCAAATGGAACCGTTCTATAACGGTGAAGGGTGCACGACAAAATAATTTGCAAAATATTGATGTGGTATTTCCCTTGAATGTTTTGTGTGTGGTAAGCGGCGTAAGCGGCAGCGGTAAAACCACCTTGGTAAAACAGGTATTATATCCCTTATTAAAAAAACTGAAAGGAGAATTTGCTGAAAAGACCGGTTTAAGTAAGGGACTTGCCGGTGATCTGGATTATATTTCTGAAATTGAAATGATAGATCAAAATCCTATTGGAAAATCATCGCGAAGCAATCCTGTTACCTATATAAAGGCTTACGATGAAATACGGGAGCTTTTCAGCAAGCAACCTCTTAGTAAAATGCGTGGCTATTTGCCTAAGCATTTTTCTTTTAATGTTGACGGCGGAAGATGCGATGCGTGCAAAGGAGAAGGCGAGCAGGTGGTGGAAATGCAGTTTCTTGCCGATGTTCATTTGATTTGCGACGTATGTGGAGGAAAGCGATTTAAACAGGAAGTATTGGAAGTAACTTACCAGGAAAAAAATATTTATGATGTACTTGAAATGAGTGTTGATGAAGCAATTGAATTTTTTACAAAAGAAAAAATCAATAAGAAAAATGAAGCATCGGGAATAGATGTTGCTAAAAAAATTCAGCCGTTGAGTGATGTTGGGTTGGGCTATATAAAACTGGGACAATCTTCTGATACATTGAGTGGTGGTGAAGCACAGCGTGTAAAGCTTGCTTCATTTTTAGGAAAGGGAAAAGGATTGGGAAACCTGCTTTTCATTTTTGATGAGCCTACAACAGGTCTTCATTTTCATGATATAAAAAAATTATTGGCTTCTTTTAATGCACTCATCGAACAAGGGCACTCTATTATCGTAATTGAGCACAATACGGATGTTATAAAATGTGCGGATTGGGTAATTGATCTTGGCCCTGAAGCCGGTGATGGCGGTGGTAATGTAGTGTATGCCGGCATTCCCTCAGACTTAAAAAAAGTGAAAGAGGGTTATACGGGGAAATATATTTGAAAAGTTAAGAGTATTGAGTTGATAATGGAAGATAAAGTGATTAATAACTCATAATTCTAAACTTTAAACTTATCTCAATCTATTTGCATCCTTCACTAATTTTTCATCTTTATAAATTCCCCTTATTGCTAAAATTAAAAGTATTGGAATTGCAAATGGGATAATGGATGTAAGATCATAACTACTCTCAACTGCAACAAAACTTTTTATCTGCCAAAAGTATAAACCAATGGCAAGCATAGATAATAACAAAGAAAAGATACCAATACGAATTTGCAATTTTCTGTTTTTGTACAAAAATATATTGATAAAAGCCATTATTGCAAAAGCAGTAGTGCAAACAATTAATAGGATATTGTATGACCCCGTAAGAAATATAACAGGTTTTGGGATAATATCCTTAATGCGATGGCCACTATAAAACGATGTTTTTAAAGAAACGAATCCTAGTGCACTTGCCGCTAATAGCCATAAAGTTTGTACACGCTGTATCATGGAATTTAAATTTATGGTAAAATTAATTGGTACTTTTCAATAACTATAATTTTAATTGAGCCCAGGGTATAAAGGAAATTTCCCCATTAAATCTATCACTTCATTTTTTACAGAAACAATTAGTTTTTCATCATCCAGGTTCATAAGAATTTTATCAACAAGATCTACCACATCTTTCATATCATTTTCTTTCATTCCTCTCGTTGTAATTGCGGGTACGCCTACCCGTATGCCTGAAGTTACAAACGGGCTTTTATCATCAAAAGGAACTGCATTTTTATTTAGAGTGATACCAGCTTTATCTAATGTTTCCTGCGCCTTTTTACCTGTTATATTTTTATTGCGCAGATCAATCAACATCAAATGATTATCTGTTCCATTGCTGATCAGATCATAACCCTTTGAATTAAACTCTTTTGCCATTGCCTGTGCATTCACCTGTATTTGCTTTGCATAATCAGTAAATTCATCCGTTAAGATTTCGCCAAAGGCAACTGCTTTTGCAGCAATGACATGCTCCAGCGGACCGCCTTGAGTTCCCGGAAAAACGGCCATATCAAGCAGGTTGCTCATCATTTTTATATTCCCTTTGTTATCTTTTTGTCCGAAAGGATTTTCAAAATCTTTCTTCATTAAAATAATTCCGCCACGCGGTCCGCGTAAAGTTTTATGCGTAGTGGAGGTTACAAAATGGCAATGTTCAAAAGGAGACTTTAGTAACCCTTTTGCAATGAGGCCTGCAGGATGAGCCATATCGCAATAAACAAATGCGCCAATTTCATCTGCTACTTTTCTTATTCGTTCATAATCCCAGTCACGGCTATACGCAGATGCGCCGCAAATAATGAGCTTTGGTTTTTCCTTTCTTGCCTTTTGTTCCAGCATATCATAATCTACCAGTCCCGTTTCTTTTACTACTCCATAAAAATGCGCTTCGTATAACTTTCCCGAAAAATTTACCGGGGAGCCATGAGTAAGATGGCCACCCATGCTAAGGTCGAGCCCAAGAACTTTATCACCTGGCTGCAGTATGGCAAGCATAAGAGATGCGTTGGCCTGGGCGCCGCTATGGGGCTGAACATTCGCGTATTCACAATCAAATATTTTTTTAAGCCTGTCAATAGCTAATTGTTCCGTTTCATCCACAAACTCACATCCGCCGTAATATCTTTTGCCGGGATATCCTTCTGCATATTTGTTAGTAAGCACAGTTCCCATTGCCTGTATTACCTGGAGCGATGTAAAATTTTCAGAAGCTATTAATTCAATTCCCTGGCGTTGCCTGTTTAATTCTTTATTAATAATATCAAAAACCAATGTATCTCTCTGCATTAAATAAATTTTGCGCAAACGTACAAAAAATGTACGAGGTAAAATGTTTGGTCCAGGGGACTCTCCAGGAGATGCACGATCTAATGATTAAGAAATATCAATGATGGCATTTGAGGTAAAAAAAGTTAATTTGGAAGTTGTTACCTGCGTAAAATATTTGGAACCGGTACTTACAAATCGTTCATCGTACATTGTGGTTTAAACATCGTAAGTTGAGATAAATACATCAAACATAATTTTACTATATTCACGTTCTTTTTTGAAGCGATTGGATAACAAATAAAAAAAGATGAAGGCGATAATTCCCGTAGCAGGAGCAGGCACAAAGCTGCGCCCACATACTTACACACAACCGAAGGCATTGATTCCATTAGCAGGAAAAACCATTTTAAGTATAAATGTTGATCAGCTGCATGAAGCAGGCATCAACGAATTTGTATTTATTGTTGGGTATCTGGGCGAAAAAATTCAGGATTATATAAAAGATAAATATCCCGATATTACAGCTCATTTTATTTTTCAAAATGAGCGTAAAGGGACTGCGCATGCAATAGAGCTCACGAAAAAAATTGTTGATGATGACGAAATGTTCATTGCTTTGGGCGACACAATATGTGAGTATGATATTAATGCCGTATTAGCTTCTCCCTGGTCAATGCTCGGCGTTAAAAAAGTAGATGATCCCCGCAATTTTGGAGTTGCAGAAATTGACGAAAGCGGCTTTATGACAAGAGTTGTTGAGAAACCTGCTATTCCCAAATCAAACACAGCTCTTGTTGGGCTTTATAAAATAAAAAATTCGAAAATTTTATTTCAATGTTTGGAAAAAATTATTAATAATAATATTAAAACCAATAACGAATTTAATCTTACAGATGCACTGGAGTGCATGATTGAGGGAGGAGAAAAATTCAAATCTTTTAAAGTTGAAAACTGGTTTGATTGTGGTAAAAAAGAAACACTGCTTCAGTCTAATGCAATTTTGCTTAAAAAATTTGGAGGTTCTATTTCGGAGTCTAATAAATTTGAAAATACCATTTTCATTCCACCCGTAAGCATTGCCGAGGGTTGCGATATTAGAAATTCTATTATAGGCCCGCATGTTGCCATGGGTGAAAATACAATTGTAAATTATTCCATAGTAACAGCATCTATCATCGGATCTTTTTCAAAGTTGTATGATGTTGTACTGGATGATTCGTTAATAGGAAGTGATACAGAAATAAGAGGAGAAAAAAGATCGTTGAATATAGGCGATAATACCGAAATTGATTTAGGCTCATAATTAGCCAGACTGCTAATCAGTAAATGCCATTATGTTTTCGAACCGCGTTACCCAACTTTTTAATATCGAATATCCCATTGTGCAGGCAGGTATGGTATGGGCAAGCGGCTGGCGCTTAGCCAGCGCCGTTAGTAATGCCGGGGCATTGGGCATTATTGGAGCAGGAAGTATGGATGCTCAGTTGCTTGAAGAGCATATAATAAAGTGCAAAGCAGCTACTAATAAACCTTTTGGAGTAAATGTTCCTTTATTACATACCAATGTTGAAAAACAAATTGAAATAATTATTCGTAATAAGGTTCCAATAGTTGTTACTTCGGCAGGTAATCCCTCAATTTTTACGGCGCTTTTAAAGCAACATGGAATTAAAGTAATGCATGTAGTAAGCAGCAGCCGTTTTGCTAAAAAAGCAGAGTCTGCCGGTTGTGATGCGATTATAGCAGAAGGTTTCGAGGCTGGCGGCCATAATGGAAGAGAAGAAACTACAACAATGGTATTGGTACCATTGGTTTGTGAAGCAGTACAAATACCCGTTATAGCTGCAGGAGGTATTGCCACAGGCAGGCAAATGATGGCCTGCATGGTATTGGGAGCCGAAGGAGTGCAAATGGGCAGCCGTTTTGTTGCGTCGGAAGAAGCATCGTCGCATGCCAATTTTAAAAATGCACTAATTAATTCTAAAGAGGGCGATACAATTGTTACGCTAAAAGAATTGACACCTGTAAGATTAATTAAAAATGATTTTTTTGAACAAATAGTAAGTGCACAAAAAAGTGGCGCTACCAATTTTCAATTGCAGGAGTTGTTGGGAAAAGGCCGGGCTAAGAAAGGAATGTTTGAAGGTGATTTAAAAAATGGTGAACTGGAAATAGGCCAGGTAAGCGCTTTAATAAGAAAAATATTGCCTGCAAAAAAAATTATTGAAAATATATGGCTGGAATTCAATAACGCATTGCAAAAGCCACTGAAATAAAATCATATATTTGTTCGTTTTAGAGTAAGATTATCCATTAATCCATTAAAAAATGATTTTTTCCAAAGAAACCTTTGCCTGTAAAAGGCCCTGTTATACTTATTTTATTTTGTGTCTTCTTTGTTATCAGCAATAATGCATTTGCCCAGATTCCAACCGAAGTGCCGGATCTGCCTATTGACCCCAACGCTTTAAAAAATGCATCTCCGTCCGAGCTCCAGGATTTTTTAAAAGATAACAACAGTCCACAAATTAAAGCAGGTGAGGATGTACATAAAAACCTGGAGGATTTGAAAAATAAAAATGTAATTGCAAAGGATAGCACTGAAAAGGATGATTTCAAAAAAAGGTTGTATAGTCCGGAACAAGTATATGGGTCCGATCTTTTTAAAAGTAACCAGATAACGGAATTGTCTGAGCTTTCCACCCCGCCACCCGATTACCCGATAGGTGTCGGTGATCATATTATTGTATCTCTTTGGGGTGGTGCAGATTTTGAACAGGATTATGTAGTGGCGAGAGATGGATCAATTTTCCCCCAGGGAATAGGTAAAATAACCGTGCAGGGATTAATATTTGATAATGCCCGCAAAATTATTTATGACCGGTTTAAAAAAGTAATTCCGCCTTCAACAAATGTTTCAGTTGCTTTAGGACAGCCAAGAAGTATAATTGTGCAGACCTCGGGAGAAGTGGAAAACCCGGGACCACAAGTTGTATCAGCATTTACCAATGCTTTAAATGTGGTAGCGCTTGCAGGAGGTCTTACCAAATTTGGCAATATGCGCAATATTTTAATATCGCGTAAAGGGAAAATTATTGATTCTATTGATGTTTATAAATATTTAACGGCGGGCGATTATGGGACACATCTTTATCTTGAAAATAATGATTTTGTAATTGTTCCATTTTATGATAAACAGGTATTGGCATCGGGGCAGTTTAAAAGACCTATGTATTACCAACTGAAAAAAAATGAGGGGATGATGGCACTCTTGAAGTACACAGGTGGTTTTGCAACAGAAGCTTACCGGTCAGGAGGAGTTATAATAAGAAATGTAAATGAAAAACAAACAATAAAAAATGTCAACTTCAACGCTCTTGGCTTAAAGACCGATAATGATGTTGTGGATGAGCCATTGTATGACGGAGATGTTGTTGTAATAAATCCCATTAATTCCGGGTTTAATAATAAAGTAATTGTAAAAGGAGAAGTTGCTTATCCCAATGTTTATGAAATAAGAAAAGGCGATCGTTTATTTGATGTGATAAACAGGGCAGGAGGAATTACTCCCAATTCTTATGTTGACCGGGCTTATGTATACAAAGGTGCGGGTGATTCTACCAATTTAAAATCTGACAAAATTGTTGTTAGCCTGGCCGATTTTAATAAGGACGTGAATAGCAGCTATAACATTCCCATAGAACGCAATGATATTATTGAAGTATTTAACAGGAACCAGTTTTCTGATAAACAATTTGTGACTATTGAGGGTGAAGTTCGTAAACCGGGTAAATATCAAAGATTCGGGGGGATGACTTTGAAAGACCTTTTATATTTTGCAAATGGATTAAAACCCTCAGCAGAATTTGGAAAAATAGTAGTGTCAAGTATTGTAAATATTGACTCCTCCCAGGAAGGAATAAAACCGACTCAAACGGTTATAGAAACTTATTCTATTAAAACAAATCTTGAACTGGATTCCATAACTGAAAACATAAGGCTGAAGCCTTATGACCAGGTTTTCATACGAAGGAATCCTGATTTTCATTTACAGGAAAATGTAAAAATTGTAGGATTGGTAAAATATCCCGGTACTTATGCGAAGCTGGACCATAATGAACGTCTGTCGTCTTTTATTGAAAGGGCAGGAGGCCTCAAAGAAAATTCTAATGTAGAAGGAACCTTATTATACAGGTTGCCGCCAATTAAAGGAAATCCTTTAGCGGTAAAAAATCAGGAAAATTACATAAAAGATTCTGCAGGGAGAATTATAGATAGCGCCATAACAGACAACTCTGAAGCGATAAGTATTGATCTTGATAAAGCTCTAAAAAATAAAGATTCAAAATATGATATGGTTTTGCTGGAAGGTGATGTTATTTATATCCCTGAATTTAACCCCGTAATATCAGTGAAAGGTGCTGTTCAATCCGAACTTAAAATTTATTTTGATAAACGACATGATAATTTGGGCTATTATATAGATAAAGCAGGAGGTTTTGGCGTAAGACCCTGGAGAAAGCGCATATACGTAACTTATGCTAACGGAAGAAGCAAGCGTACACATAATTTGGGTTTTTTTTATTTTTATCCTAAAGTCGAGGCAGGAAGTACGGTAATGGTTCCGCAAAAACCTCAGGGCAAAGGTTTTGGAGAATTGGCAGGACAGATATTCATAATAACTTTGCCGATTTTACTAGCTTTCATACTTACCAGGTAATAAATTATTTCTATGGCTACTCATGAATTAACAACAGGAATTTATCAACGACTGAGGAAAGTTAGAGTAATCATTTTATCTGTTGCAGTAGTGGCAACAACGGCGTTGATTTTATATGCCAGGCAAAAGCCTGTTACCTATACTTCCAGAGCTTCTGTATTTCCGCTGACAAGCGGTAACGACAATGGTGCAACTTCGTCTACGCTCAATGCTTTATTAGGTGGAGAAACGCCAAAAAGCTTCAGTGAAGATGCTTCAATAAATATTATTGAGCTTGCTCAAAGCAGAACAACAAGAGAAGAAGTTGCGGGTATACGTGATTCTTCGATGGGCAATAAAACGATAGCTGAATTATTGGTGGATGATATTAATAATCATCGCGGGTGGTTCGAGCAAAAAGTAGAGATGCCACAGAATCAATCTGCACTCCTGACATGGGCAGGAGATGTTTTACACGGCGGCTTGAATGCAAGTATTAATAAAAATAATATGCTTATTCTTACTTACACCGCCCGTAGTCCGGCACTGGTAAGAATAATCAGTTACGGATTTATTAATAAAATTTCTCTTTTTTATATTCAATTGAAGCAGGAAAAAGCCCGGCACGATTTTGAGTTTGCGACCAGCAAAGTAGACTCTTTGAGAAATGTAATGAATTCAAAAGACAATCAGTTAATTGCCATAGATAAGAGAACCTTGTTTACGAATACCGGCAAACTCGAGTTCAGAGTGCCAACTGAAAATTTAATCGCCGATAAACAAATGATCCGCCAGCAATACGCACAGGCAGTTGCCAACCAACAAAATGCTGCCTATAAACTTCAAAAAGCAACACCACTTATAAAAGTACTTGACAAGCCCGAACCTCCTTACAGTGTCGAAAATAAGTCAGCAATTCTATATGGGCTTATAGGTTTTTTTGGAAGTCTTATTTGTATATCATTATTCTTTATTAGTGGAATAATTTTAAAATTCCTGAAGGAGGAATTTAATAAAGCAGTATTTGGGACGGGAGCTTTAAAAAATACTACAACAACCAACAAGACTGCTTCTGCTTTATGATTTTCTAAATAACCATTTTCCCATTTCTTTAAAGGTCACCTTTTTGCCATATAATAAAATACCGGTTCGGTAAATTTTTGCGGCAAGCATTGTAGTTAAAATGAAACCCGCAATCAATGAAATCATAGATACTGCAATTTGCCAGGCCGGTACACTCCCCGATGGGATACGGGCCATCATAACTATTGGTGAAGAAAAAGGTATCATACTTCCCCAAACGGAAATAGGGGCATCTGGTTTCCCAACGGCGGTGGTCAAAATAACGAAAGACAATATGATGGGCATTGTTATCGGAAGCATTAATGACTGCGCTTCCTGCGGATCTTCGTTTACAACGCTTCCCACTGCTGCAAATAATGCAGCATAAAACAGGTAACCCCCAATAAAGTAAAACAGGAAACACGGTAAAATCAGCCCCCAGGGAGCTGCGTGAAAAAATGTATTTTTAGCATTCATGAAATTCTCAGCTGCAGAATTGCCGGCGCCATTCGGCATGGAATTACTAACATCCCGGGCATGTTGTAACATATCGTGCGATATAAATGAAGAGGCTACGGAAGATAATCCAACAATAAGCACCATCCATATCAGTAACTGGGTAATACCAACAGCAGCGATACCGATAATTTTACCAGCCATTAATTGAAACGGTTTTACAGAACTTATTATAACTTCGGCTATCCGGTTCGTTTTTTCTTCCATAACACCACGCATTACCGCAGCTCCGTAAATAAACAGCGTTATATAAATTAATATACCGCTCCCATAACCAATTGCAGAAGATAAACCTGAATTGGATTGTTGTGTTTTGTCTCCCTGTTTTATCACAGTGCTGAATTTATAAAGATCATCTTCATTTATTGCATTAATAGAATCCAATACTTTTTTATTGATGTTATTTTCAAGAAAAGCCTTATTGCGAATAGCCGCATTTATCTGGTCTTTTATTTTTCCTTCTGCGTCTATGCCTAACTGTTTATTTGCTATCAGCGAAATAGAATCCTGCGGGGAATCATATTTCTCAGGAATAGACAGGAAAGCGGAATAACCCTTTTCTTTAAAATTGCCTGCATTTACACCGGTGGGAAATTCGTAAGTAATTACGTTATCACTTCTGAAACTACTTTTAAAAATGCCATTGTTGTCATCTACGGCAATTTTTTGATGTTCTACACTTTTTATCCCAAAATAGGTGGATGCCACAATAAACCCGATAAAAAATAGTGGAAGTAAAATAGTAGAGAGAATAAAAGTTTTATTTTTTACCCTCGTTAAATATTCCCGTTTAATAACCAACCATATTTTATTCATAGAAGAAAATTAGTTTATGAGTTAATTGGTAAAAAGTTATTTACACCTTTTCAAATTGCCTGGCCAGTTTAGTGTCTTCCACATTCTTTATAAAAATGTCATTGAGCGATGGTAATATTTCATTGAATGAAATGATGCTTGCCTTATTCAACAGGAACTCCTGCAAAACGTCTGATGGTTTGTAACCTTCGTTAATTTTTACTTTGAGGAAATTATCTTTTGAGCCTACTATTTCAAAGACGTTATTTTCAAAACGCAGCGGCAATTCATTAAACCCCACTTTAAAAATATTTTCCTTGTTGTCAAACTTTACCTGTTTTACACTTCCGTCCAGAATTTTTTTTCCTTGATTAACCAAAACAATTTGATCGCAGATTTCTTCAACCTGTTCCATCCTGTGTGTGCTGAAAATAATAGTAGCTGCCTCTTTGCGCAAGTCCATAAATTTCATCTTTTATAAGATTAGCATTTACAGGATCAAGCCCGCTAAAGGGTTCATCAAGAATTATAAGTTTTGGCTCATGCAAAACAGTTATTACAAACTGCAGTTTCTGGCTCATTCCTTTACTTAGATCCTCTACTTTTTTATTCCACCAGCTTTGCATTTCAAGCCGCTCAAACCAGAATTTTATTTTTTGAATTGCATCGTTCCTGCTTAGTCCTTTTAGCTGTGCGAGATAAAGTGCCTGCTCGCCAATCTTCATTTTTTTATACAAGCCGCGTTCTTCAGGCATATAGCCAATCTTAATAATATCTGTAAGCGGGTCAAACTTTTTTCCATCTAAAATTATTTCGCCATCATCGGGATAAAATATTCCGGTGATCATACGAAGTAAAGTTGTTTTGCCTGCGCCGTTTGGGCCAAGCAAACCAAATATGCTTCCCTGCTCTAATATCAAAACTTATATCATCAACTGCTTTTTGTGTAGCAAAATATTTTTTAAGATGATGCAGTTCAAGAATGTTCATCATAAAAAAGTTGAATAAATGTCGTTCTGAAATATTTTATGAGCAGTGAGTTTTGGGATATTGTAAATGTATAAAGAACATCGTCATATCAGAAAATTTTTTTTATAAATGGCATTATAGCTAAGCTAATAAAAGACTTGCGGCTATGGCAACTCTTTCACCATCCATTGCAGCGCTAACAATGCCTCCGGCATAACCGGCGCCTTCACCGCAGGGAAAAAGATTTTTTATTTGAGGGTGATGTAAAAATTCGTCATGGCGCGGAATGCGCACCGGCGAAGATGTTCGGCTTTCAGTTGCTACCAACACAGCTTCATTGGTAAAATAGCCACTTCTCCCATTTCGTGCAGGCATTTTTTTTCCGAAAGATTTCAATGCCTTTTTTAAACGGTTATTAATAAAATCCGGTAATACATCTTTTAACTGAACAGATTGTATACCCGGAATGTAAGAGCATTTTGGAAGTGTCGATGAATATTTATCTTCGGTAAAATCAACTAACCTTTGAGCGGGAGCAACAAAATTTCCTCCTCCGGCATCAAAAGCTTTTTGCTCAATTCTTTTTTGAAATTCCATCATAAGCAACGGTGAATCTTTATTAGTTGTTAACCCGATAGCTTTCGGGTGCAAATTGTCAGTGGTTTTTAGCACATCTTCAATTTCTACCTGCACCACCATGCCGCTATTTGCATAAGGATTATTTCTTTTGGAAGGGCTCCATCCGTTTACTACCAATTCTCCATTGTTAGTAGCAGCCGGGGCAATAATTCCACCAGGACACATACAAAATGAAAATACCCCGCGATTATCAATTTGTTCCACAAGGCTGTAAGAAGCAGGGGGCAAATTCATTTCATCAATACCTGTCGAAGAGTTATAATTTCCCGCTCTTCCATATTGAATTGTATTTATTAACTCCTGCGGATGTTCTATCCTTACTCCTAAGGCAAAAGGTTTGGCAACAAGTAAAATATTTTTTTGATTCAACAATAAAAAAATGTCACGTGCAGAGTGGCCTGTTGCCAGGATAAATGCACCGGCATGATATAAATTTCCATCTTCAGTTTTTACTGCTTTTAATACATCCTTTTCAATTATAAAATCAATAGCTTTTTTATTGAA
This sequence comes from uncultured Chitinophagaceae bacterium, assembly GCA_963788795.1. Lineage (GTDB taxonomy): Bacteria > Bacteroidota > Bacteroidia > Chitinophagales > Chitinophagaceae > Ginsengibacter. Next base: position 172,617 of record CAWBII010000015.1, on the reverse strand, counting down.
ATGAAATTCGCCACCGCAATCCAAAATTCGATTACGCATAGCCGTTATAATGTGTGGTAATTTGTTTGTACCTATATGAGGATGAGCTTCATATAATATATTTTCATCGGCTCCAAAATGAACAAATAAATTTAATATCCGGTCAATATTTCCACGCTTGGTGCTTCTTGTGTATAATTTTCCATCGCTATAAGTTCCTGCGCCTCCTTCGCCAAAACAATAATTACTTTCAGGATTAATAATTCCTTTTTTATTTAATAAGGCAAGATCCCTTCTTCTCTCTTTTACATCTTTTCCTCTCTCAATTATTATGGGCTTAATTCCAAGTTCAATTAATTGTAAAGCTGCAAATAATCCCGCCGGACCTCCTCCAATAATTGCAATTTTTTTTATTGATGAACTTACATCTTTAAAATTAAATCCGATAGCGATGGGATCAGTATCGCTTCTTTGAAGAAATGGTTCTTTAATAAAAGCATTTACAGTCAGGTTTATCCAAACTGTTTTGCCCCTTGCATCAATAGATTTTTTTAAGATGGTATAGCCGGAAATATCTTTAATCTTTGCTCCTGAATTTGATGCAATATTTTGTAGTATGGCATGAGAATCTCTAGCCTCATGCGGAAGTAATTTTAAAGATATTTTTTGCTGCATAAAAGATCAGGTGTTTATCCTGAAAGCTTTACAATACCTATAAACAGTGAGTTCTGTTATATTATTTAAAACGGAAGATCATCAATGGCATCCTGCGAAGAAGAAATAAAAGTATCAAGAGGTTCAAGATGATCATCATCAGATGAAGCTTCTTTACCGGCTTGTAAAATTTGCTCTATTCTCCATGCATCAAGATTACTGAAATAAGAGACGCGGCCATCCTTTTCCCACTTAGTGCCTTTAATATTAAAATACACTTTTATTTCATCACCGGCATTTACGCGGTCAACAATATTAGTGCGATCCTGTACGCATTGAAACTTGATATAGTTTGTAATGGTTTTTCCATTGATATCTTCAGATTTTTCTACAACAAATTCGCGTACTTTAAATGTTTCGCTACGTTGAATGGTGTCAAATTTTTCCAACAGCTTTCCTGTCAATTCGTAACTCATTTTTTAATGTTTAGTTTTTAAAGATAGATTCATTTGGTTAAAAAAGGAATTCATTTATAATAAACCACAAAAAATCTTTTGCACATATTTTTTTTTGAGTTGAGTTAAAAATTTTGAATAATAAAAAAAATAAGAAAAGGCTTTTTCCTGTGGAAAAAAATGTGCCTTTTTTAATGTAAGTCAATGTGGGCTTACCTATAAAAAATATATCATTGTTATTAAAAAAAGTTCTTTCTTTTTTTTAAAGCTGCTACTGTTTTTAGAATGAAAAAAACAAAGAATAAAAAATTTTTTTTTCAACAAATTATTTTGATATTCGCTTTCTGCTCTGAAAATATTTATGAAATCATTTTATAGAAATTTTCTTAGTGATCCCCGGAAAAACATTAGTATTACTAAAATCAAATAAAGGCTTACGGAAAAATGGATAAAGCTTGCGAAACAGTTTGGCATAATTGTCTCAATATTATAAAGGATATAGTGGAGTGGCAACATTACAAAACCTGGTTCGAGCCCATCACTCCGGTTTTATTAAAAAATAATGTATTAACGATTCAGGTTCCGAGCCAGTTTTTTTATGAGTATATTGAAGAGCATTATGTAAATCTTCTTGCAAAAACTTTAAAGCGCGAATTGGGAAAGGATGCAAGACTTGAATATCGCATAATGGTTGATAGCGGAAACAGAAATAATATGCCTTTGATGATGGATGTGCCGGGGCAGGGTTACAAATCATATTCAAATAATGAAATGGATTTTCCTTTAGTCATAAATAATCCGGTTAAAAATCCTTTTGTAATTCCGGGACTTAAAAAAATGCAGATAGATCCGCAGTTGAATCCTGTGTATGTATTCGATGCATTTATTGAAGGTGACTGCAACAGGGTAGCAAGACGTGCCGGAAAAACCGTTGCAGAAAAGCCAGGCTCTACCTCTTTTAATCCTTTGGTAATTTACGGTGGTGTGGGATTGGGGAAAACACACCTAGCCCAGGCTATAGGAAATGAAGTAAAAAGATTAAATAATAATAAGGTTGTTTTATATGTAAGCTCCGAAAAATTTATTAACCAGTTTGTTGATCATAGCCGAAACAATGCTATAAATGATTTTATACATTTCTATCAGTTAATAGATGTTTTGATAATTGATGATGTACAATTTTTTAACCGTGCAGAAAAATCTCAGGATGCTTTCTTTGCTATTTTTAATCATCTTCATCAAAGTGGTAAACAATTAATACTCACATCAGATAAGCCGCCTAAAGATCTTGAAGGTGTACAGGAAAGGTTGCTGAGTCGCTTTCAGATGGGGGCTTAGTGCTGATTTGCAGATTCCCGATTATGAAACCAAGATTGAAATCCTGGAAAGAAAAATGAAGAATGATGGTTTGGATATGCCAAAAGAAGTTGTGAAATATATTGCTTATAATATCCAAAATAATATTCGTGAACTGGAGGGAGCTTTAATTTCCCTGTTGGCACAATCTTCGCTGAATAAACGTGAGATTGACCTTGAATTAGCAAAAAAAGTTTTGACGAAATTTTATCAAATCATCATCAAAAGAAATAACAATAGATACCATTCAGAAAATGGTGTGCGATTATTTTGATGTGCCTTATGAAAAGTTATTGCAGAAAACACGAAAACGCGAAATTGTGCAGGCAAGACAAATCTCAATGTTTCTTGCAAAAGCATTTACAAAAAATTCATTAAAAACTATAGGTGAACATTTTGGAGGCAGGGATCATACTACCGTTATCCATAGTTGCCAAACCGTAAAAGATCTAATGGATACCGATACTTTATTTAAAGAAAGTGTAATCGAGCTTCAGCAAAAAGTACAGCTTGCTGCCATGTAATTCCAATAAGTTTACAGAGGTGTTATCATCAATTATTTATTTTAAATTTTGAAATGCAAATGTTACTTTTGCAACCCTTATAATTAAAGGAGAGGTGCCTGAGTGGCCGAAAGGAACGGTTTGCTAAATCGTCGTACGGGTTAAACTGTACCGTGGGTTCGAATCCCACCCTCTCCGCTCAACCGTGCCTTTCTTATATATAAGGTAACAAGGGTAAAAATTTTCGGGGCGTAGCGTAGCCCGGTTATCGCGCCACATTTGGGATGTGGAGGTCGCAAGTTCGAATCTTGCCGCCCCGACAAAAAAGCCATTCAGTTATTTGAATGGTTTTTTATTTTAAGTTATCTGAGTCTTGCACAAACCAGAAGGTTGCAAGTTCGAATCTTATGATTTATAAAATATATATTGATGTTACAAATAAGTAATAAGCAATTAAATGTCGCATTGTTTTCCAAAAAATAAAACAGCTTTTAAAAAACATCTCTTTCCTGAGTTAATTTTTTTTAAAAAGTTTATTAAATAGTTGCAATAACAAAATAAAAATATTTATTTTATCCCCGCATTATCCGATAGTATGAATTTACCAAAGATTGCACTTCTCTAATATAACCGCAAGTTTCGCTGAACCTACCTTAGTCACCGCTTTGAAAATAAAGCTATTTTTATTAAGATCATAAAAGGCAACATTATTGTTTTGTCTTTTTTAGCAAATAAAAATATGCCACCCCAGGATCTGAGATTCAATTTTTGACATCCGGATTTATTTTTTATAAGAAAACAAACATAGCATGTTATTCCCTGCTATAGATATCATTCGCCAGGAATTAAATACCGCATTAGTTGCTGACCATATTCATGTTGAACTGGGAAACATTAGTGAAATATTAAGTGACCCCAATACCAATAGAGACGAAACTGCTATAATTATATCCCTTATAAATATTGAAGAAAACCGGGTTTCCCGTGATCCTAATAATTATATAAGAAAGGGCGATGGCATCCTTATGAAGAACCCGGCCATTCATTTATATTTAAGCCTGTTATTTACTGCTATAAGACAAACGTCAAACCATTTTAACGACCAGGCAATACAGGATCTTCAAGAGGTTATTGGGTTCTTTCAAAAGAAATTTGTTTTTGATCATTCCAATACACCGAACCTGGATGTAAATATTGAAAAATTAATATTGGATATGGTTAGCCTTAACCTGCAGCAAATGCACGAAATATGGACTGTATTGGGTGGAAAATATTTTCCATCTGTTGTGTATCGGATGCGTATGGTGACTATTGACTATGTATCAGAAATCAAAGGACCGCTAATAGAAGAAATTGAAACCGATTATTTTAAAATAGAGCAACCATGATAGAGTCGATAAATTCAATATACAGGCCGTTGTTTACCGTACAGTTTATACACAGTGGTTATCAAACCCCGATGGAAAATTTTTTTTCACAGGGAATTGCTATAATACCCGATAAAGACACCCAAACGATTTTTTCTAACTATAAAATGAGCTTCCGCTTTTTTAATGATACCCTGATTTGCTTTATCAGATCTAAACCTTTTAATCCGCCGGCAACAAATCCCGAAATTCCTGCTTTCACAATAACGGGTGATATTAAGATTCGTTTTTTAATGAAAACCCGAAACGATTTCTTTGGAAAAACTTACGTGGCAGCGGCAGGGAATAAAAAGGTTTACCAGTTTTCAAATAAAATAAATAATGCCGGCGGGGGTAATTTATTTTTAAGTGCCCCTGTAGAAAATCATGTGGTAGCAAAAGATTATGATGGTGGCACCATTGTTCAGGATGGTGGCAAATTATATACTTCCCTTCAATTTGTAAAAGCTGCCGATAATATTGCCATTACCAACGGAGATTTTTGGAAATCGATTGAACCGGTACAGCAGGTTGTGAACAATGCAGATCTTCAGGATGCAACTATTGTAAATGCTGATGATAAATGCTTTGGAGTAATTGATATGTATAATTCAGGAACTACTAACAGCAGCTATAATTTATTTGACGTAAGTGAAAAATTATTTAAGCCGCCTCCTTTATTCATCATAAAATTTGAAAGTAAATTATAAACTCATTTTTCATTATAAAACTTCATTACTATGTCTTTAATAAATGAAAGCGCTATTAAAACCCCGGGAGTGTATGTAACGGAAATAGATGCTTTTCCACCTTCCATTGCACAGGTTGATACTATTCCCGCTTTTATTGGCTACACCCAAAAAGCATTGGATCCGAATGCGAAGAATTTGCCTCTCGATGTCAACGGCAACAATCTTATAAATATTCCAACTCAAATTACTTCGTTACTTGATTATGAAACATACTTTGGCAGGGAGCAGCTTGAAACAGGCCTTACTATTACTATTGATCAAACTACCGATGCGAACGATAATATATTAACGGAAAATATTACGCCGGCATTTACTGCTAATAAGCAATCCAATCATACTATGCATGCAGCGATACGCTTTTTTTATGCTAATGGCGGTGGTATGTGTTATATAATTTCCATAGGACCATACAAGGCTGGTGTGGGTGATGCGCTTGTTCCGGGAGATTTCACAGATGGCCTGGAAGCCGTAAAAAAACAAGATGATATTACATTAATCATATTTCCGGAAGGACAAAAATTACCGGCAGACACTGATCTTTATACTTTGCAATCCGACACACTCAACCTTTGCGCAGACACAAACCTGCAGGATAGATTTTGTATTATGGACCTCTATGATACCGGTGAAGCAGTTAAAACAAGCAATGATCTTACGACTGTAACGAAAGCTTTTCGCGATAATATAGCTCCAATACTTGATGAAAGTTTAAATTATGGCGCCGCCTATTTTCCCAACCTGGTATCAAAATATCCTTTTAGTCTGGATGAAACCGCCACTGTCCTGGCACAGAATGTTGTTAAAGACGGAGTTCCGGTCGTTGCACCACCATTTGATGGAAAATTTCTTTCTGACCTGAACAATGTTGCTACCGGGGATATAGGTTTATATAACAGAATTGAAAAAGTTTTAAATACTCAATTCCCAATGTCCATGCCTCCTTCTCCGGCGATGGCAGGTATTTACTGTGCGGTTGACGCAACGAGAGGAATATGGAAAACCCCGGCAAATGTAGCGGTGCAGTCAGTATTAGGTCCGGCCTGCAAAATTTCTGATGAGATGCAGGCAGATATGAACGTGAACCCGGCTACAGGGAAATCAATCAATGCCATTCGCACATTTACGGGAAAGGGTACATTGGTTTGGGGAGGAAGAACTTTGTTGGGAAATGATAACAATTGGCGATACATATCAGTTCGTCGTTTTTACATCATGGTAGAAAAGTCAGTGAAGCTTGCAGCTTTTCGATTTGTATTTGAACCTAATGACGCTAATACCTGGGTAAAAGTTCGGGCAATGATAGAAAATTATCTTACCAATTTATGGCGTCTTGGTGCATTGGCAGGAGCAAAACCCGAACAGGCTTTTTATGTAAGAGTTGGATTGGGTTTAACAATGACCTTTGACGATGTTCTCAATGGAAAATTAATTATTGAAATAGGCATGGCTCCTGTTCGTCCTGCAGAGTTTATAATACTTCGCTTTACTCAAATACAGCAAACTTCGTAAACAATGGCTGTTACGATTTAAAAAATTAATACTTAAACTAAATTTTTTTTATGGCTAATTATCCACTCCCAAAATTTCATTTCCAGGTGCAATGGGGAGGCACCAACATTGGGTTTACAGAAGCAAGCGGGCTGGATATTACAAATGATGTAATTGAATACCGCGATGGCGCAAGCCCGGAATATCATAAGATCAAAATGCCCGGGCAGCGTAAGTTTAGCAACATAACTTTAAAACGCGGCATTTTTAAATCGGACAATGATTTCTACAACTGGTTCAACACAATTAATATGAACACGGTTGAAAGACGTGACATTACCATTAGCCTGCTGGATGAAACACTGTCGCCGGTAGTAGTTTGGAAAATAAAAAATGCCTGGCCAACGAAAGTTACTTCTACTGATCTGAAAGCTGACGGCAACGATGTAGCTATTGAAACACTGGAAATTGCGCATGAAGGATTAACCATTCAAAATGAATAATGCTAATGATTAAATATCCTCCTGTTGGATTTCATTTTTTGGTGACGTTTGAACTGAGTTCACAAACTGATGATACCCGGTTCCAGGAAGTAAGCGGACTGGATGTGGAAATGGAAATGGAAAATTTTACTGAAGGCGGTCAAAATCGTTTTACCTGGCAATTACCCAAGCGCACCCGCTATTCAGATATAACATTGAAAAGAGGAATGTTCATCGGCTCACCGGTTATTAAATGGTGCAGAGATGCTTTTGAAAATTTTTTGTTTGCACCAGCCAACCTTCATATTGCGCTGCTCAATGAACAACATGCTCCTGTAATGACATGGTATGTCGTGCATGCAATTCCAAAAAAATGGTCTGTTTCAGGATTAAATGCGCAGGATAATTCGATCATGGTTGAATCGATTACGTTATCGTATCAATATTTTAATATCATAGCCACGGCTGTATAAAATTTTGTTATGCCCATTGAGATTAAAGAATTGCATATAAAAGCTATAGTAAGCGCTAAAGACAAAGAACCTGATGTAGTTATAAAACAGGAAGATATTGCCAAATTGAAAAAGGATATTATAAAAGAGGTAATGGAAAAAATTTTGAAAACTCTTCGACAAAAAAATGAACGCTGATGGCTGTTGATCTTGCACAATTAGAAAAGTTATATATTCTTTCTTATAGCGATCCCGAATATAATAATATTGCGGCGCCACCTTTCTTTGCGCTCATCAATCCGGAAACGTACACTTATAGATACAAAATAGAATTTTGTGAAACGCAGGGACAGGGAAGTTCAGCCGTATCGCTTAAGTTTAATAAAATGCCGCCACAGGAATTTAATTTTGATTTCCTTTTTGACGCTACCGGCACTATAACAAATATTCTTACTCCTCCGCTTCCTGTTCCTGATCAACTTGATTTGTTCAGGCACCAGATACTTCAATACCAGGGGGATATTCACAGACCATACTATTTAAAAATTCATTGGGGCACTTTATTATTCAAAGGAGTTTTAACTGCTATGGATATTGAGTTTAAATTATTTAAACCCGATGGTACACCAATAAGAGCAGTCGCCAAATGTTCTTTCAAAGGAAGTATTGAAGAAAATCTTCGCGTAGCGTTGGAAAACCCGATGAGTCCTGACATAACTCATGAAAGAACCGTAACAGCATCAGACAAACTGCCACTGATGACTAAGAAAATTTATAACGATCAAAAATTTTATATGGATGTGGCAGCATACAATAAACTCGATGGATTTCGAAATGTAGAAACCGGAATAAAAATATTTTTTCCACCAGCCCAATAAAACATGCCAACTTCAACAAGGATAGTACCCACCGTGCAAAACCCCGATGTAATTAACTGCACTATTTTAATCGAAGGAAATAAAATTTCGAAGAAGCATCATCTTACCAATGTTACCGTACAAACAGAAATAAATAAAATACCCGGAGCAACGATCACTTTCCTGGATGGTGATCCTGCCAAAGAAACATTTGACATTAGTGATTCAGATGAATTTACTCCCGGAAAAAAAATTGAGATACAATTGGGTTATCATGATGAAACAACTACTGTTTTCAAAGGCATTATTATCACCAATACACAAAAGGTAAATAATGATTGTTCTGAATTGAATATTGAATGTAAAGATGAAACGATTAAAATGACGGTGAATAAAGGCAACAGGCATTTTAATGATATACTCGACAGCGATGTGGTTTCACAATTATTGGACGATAATAATATTACTGACACGGATATTGATGATTCAGAAACACAACACGAACAACTGTTGCAATCTAATGTATCCGATTGGGATTTTATGATCAGCCGGCTGGATGTAAACAGCATGATCTGTGTAATTGATAATGGAACTGTAAAAGTAAAAAAGCCACAGTTGCAGGAAGATGCTAAACTGGAACTAACCTACGGTGCAGATATATTAGAATTTCATGCCGACATGGATGCACGAACTCAAACAACTTCTGTAAAAACGATGAGTTGGGATTTTGAAAATCAAAAAGTGCGAACCGTAGACAGTGAAGATCCCAATGCACCTGACGAAGGCGATTTTTCAAGATCGCAATTAGCAAATGTAAATGACCAGCCGTTAGAAATCAGAACTTCGGCTACGCTTACCGAAAAAGAAACGCAGGATATTGCAAATGCAAAAAAATTAAGACAGGATCTTTCCAAAATAAAAGCAAAAGTAAAATACCAGGGAGTTGCAACTGTGAAGCCCGGAGATTTTATTACGCTGAGCGGTGTAGGAAAAAATTTTAACGGTAAAGCATTTGTTTCAGCGATACAACATGAATATGCCGACGGTGACTGGACAACAGAAGCAACGCTCGGCATGAATGAACAATTTTTTACAGAGCAAACAAATCCCGGTCATTCTGCATCTTCAACAGGTCAGTCTTCTTCACTTCATGGATTGCAAATTGGTATTGTTACCGGCATTACAGATAGCGCTGGTCAATATCGTGTGAAGATACGCCTGCCAATGGTAAATGACCAGGACGATGGCATATATGCACGGGTCGCAACTTTGGATGCGGGCGATAAACGCGGAACTTTCTTCAGGCCGGAAACGGATGATGAGGTATTAGTTGGTTTTATGAATGATGATCCGAGAAATCCTGTCATACTCGGCATGTTACACAGCAGTGCGAAAGCTGCTCCCCTTGAACCGGAAGACGGCAATCCTGAAAAAGGTTATGTATCCCGCAGCGGTATCAAACTCATTTTTAATGATGATAAAAAAAGTGTACATATTGAAACACCCGGCAACAGGGTATTTGAGCTCAATGATGATGAAAACAGTATAACTGTACAGGACGCAGATGGCAATAAAATGGTAATTAATAATAACGGTATTTCTATTGAATCGGCCACTGATCTTACCATTAAGGGAGGTTCATCTGTTTCCATTTCGGCGCCGCAAATTTCAATAAAAGCAGATGGAACGCTGAGTGCAAAAGCCAGCGGAAGTACAAGTATAGGCAGTGATGGAATTACAGAAATAAAAGGTTCGCTTGTAAAAATAAATTGATAAGGATGTAGAAAATTTTTACAACCAGGCAGAAAAAACTTATTAATAAAATTAAAAAATTTACAATGCCCTTTGCAGCAAGAATAACAGATATGCATGTTTGCCCGATGGTAACGGGAGTAGTCCCTCATGTTGGCGGACCGGTTTTACCACCGGGCGGTGTTACCGTTTTGATTGGCGGTTTACCGGCGGCACGGGTTGGTGATTTGTGCACTTGCGTGGGTCCGCCGGATTCAATCGTGTTAGGATCAACAACAGTTTTAATTGGTGGAATGCCTGCAGCAAGAATGGGCGACACCACCGCACATGGCGGTTCAATTATAATCGGTTGCCCAACAGTAATTATAGGAGGTTAACTTATGGCAATATCAAAATCATTTCTTGGAACAGGCTGGGGCTTTCCGCCCACATTCAGCAATAAAACTTTGCAGGTAGCTATGCTGAGCGATGAAGACGATATTCATAGTAGTCTTGAAATTCTTCTTTCAACACGCCAGGGCGAAAGAGTAATGCTTCCCGGATATGGATGCAATCTTGATGAAATGGTGTTTGAACCTTTAACCACCACTTTTAAAACATATATAAAAGATGTCATCAACACAGCGATACTTTATTATGAGCCACGTATTTCTGTTAATAAAATTGATCTCGACGATACCGGAGAAGTTGAAGGCAGAATTCTTATTTCAATTGATTATACAGTAAGATCAACAAACTCGAGATTCAATTTTGTTTATCCGTTTTATAAAAATGAAGGCACAGAGTTAAAATAAAAAATAATTTATAGCATGTAGTATGTCCTGCACTGATAAAAATCCATTGACTCGTGAAGGCACCAGCCTTTTAAACAGGGTGCTTGCTGCATTATCTTCTGATTATGCAAAAGTAGACGAGCGGGAAGCAGCGGACATCATTCTTTTTGCAAAACGATATGCGGCAAAACTAAAATACTATAAAGAAGATAATACAGTAGATGGTGACTGGCAGGTTTTGATGTCTTCGGATGTAAGCATTCCCCTGGCGACTGCTAACACGCATTAATGTGCAGGAAATTTCTGATTACAAAAAAAGAATTTATAAAAGAATAATTCTTGCCGCCACAGATGCAAAAGCAAAAACACAATTCAAATTTTTATTTGACCTTATTTTTTCTGTTGCCAAGCTTGTTGATCAGCAATTTTTATTATTGCCCAACGATTTTGAATACAAAGACATTCTTGTTGATGTAATTAAAAACAAGTTGCAGCAACCGCTTGCCAATATTGAAAAATGTTTCAATGATTTTAAGGCTGCTGCGCTTCTTGACTATGGCATACCCGAATCAGATAATGATGCACCTATTGCTGTCGTTTCCGAAGAAAATTTTTCAAGGACTGCCGATATGAGCACTTCGTGGCAAACTGCCGTAGCCGATATTTCCATTACACTGCCGGCACTCGCCACCCAACAGGAGATTATTATTTATATAATTAATCACAATCTTTTTAATGCACAGATCGAATCTTTATTCAATGGCATTTCATCTGTAGTCATTCGTGCCAATGATCTTTTCGTTAAAACGCTTGGTGAATATCCCGATCATACTCCTCATTTTGCATTGTTCATTGCGTTTATTAAAATATATCTGCATGCGCAGGATGAGTTGAATAAATATACACAGCGTCATCTTGATTTTTATTATAAAGAAGTATTGCAATTAATTAATAAAGCCCCCGAACCTGATTCGGCGCATGTGCTTTTTGAATTGCAAAAGCCTGTTGATGAAAACCTCGTTGTAAAAAATACTTTATTCAAAGGAGGTAAAGATATTACCGGTAAAGAAATTAGTTATGCGCTTACGGATGATATAGTAATTAATAAAGCAACTATATCTAAAATACATTCATCTCAAATTATACATGGATCAAAAGATATATTGAAAGCCTCACCCATCGCCAACTCCGATGATGGGCAGGGAGCGAAAATTACTTCTGCAGATAAAAGCTGGTTTACATTTGGGGACGTAAAAAAAATAAAAAATGCACAGGCAGGTTTTGCTATTGCTTCCAATATTTTGTATTTGAATGAAGGAACCCGCACGATCACTATCACAGTAAATTTTAAAAATCCCATTCCCGTTCTTTTATTTTTAAACCTTAATTGTTTTACGGCACAATTTACCGGAAAGAAAAAATGGGAAGCTATTACTCCTCTTTCTGCAACAACGCCTTCTTTTTCTGTAAACACAAATGCACTTGGTTCTCAACTTATTTTCACTATTAGTCTTTCGCCCGATGATTCCGCTATTATTCCCTATTCAGAAAAAATTCATGCGCAGAATATGAACGTGGAATTGCCGGTTTTGGAAGTTTATTTGAATCAGGACGTAGCTAACGGTATACCTTACACGTTAATCTGTAATAAGGAAATAACATCTGTTGATGTTGCCGTGAATGTAAGCGGCGTAAAAGACCTGGTGTTGAGTAATGATAATGGAACTCTTGATGCTTCAAAACCTTTTAAACCTTTCGGCGACTTTCCGGATACCGGCTCCGGCTTTTATATCGGCAGTAAAGAAATATTTCAAAAACCATTGTCGCGGCTTGACATTATCACTAACTGGAAAAATTTTTTTCCTGCGTCTGAACGGAATCCACGAATTATCTCTGGCAAAATAATTTTGACAAAAAATTTATTCTGCCGGCATTAGCTTCATCAGCCATCAGCATATCTTTCTCAGGAAGCAACGGTGCATTTAAACCAACAATTATTGACTTTACAAAGAATGAAAGTATTACTGCTTATACACTTGCAGGCTTTTTACGTATACGGCTAAATGACTCTACATATTCGCTTAGTCAGCATTTAACAGATATTAGTACTGCTATCAGTAAAGGCACCTACCTCACCTGGGATTATTCTACCAACCCGCCGCACAATAAAGTTATTATTGCAGCCACACCGCCGCCAAAAGATGTAGTTCTTAATAATTTATCAGTTAATTATACAGCTACATACAACTATTTCATTTGATGCAAATGCACCTACAAATAATCATTTGTTTTATCATCTTAACTCCATTTGGTTTTTCACGTGTCAACAATTCACTCGTTAACACATCTTCTGATATTGAGAAGACCGCGAAAATCACTTTACTCCAGGATGTAGTGAATGAAGGTGAATTGTTTTTGGGTTTGGAAAATACTTTAGGCGGAATGGTGGTTACTATTTTATTCCAGGTGGCCGATGGAAGTTCCAATCCTTTGCTTGATATGGAAAAGCTGGGCTGGTATTATTTAACTGCCAACAACAACTGGAAGCTTTTTAAGAATGAAAACATCGTCGACAACACAAATAATTTGACCCAATCAGGTGTTGTAATACTTACGTTATCGCCAGATATTACGACAAACAACACCTTACTTGAAAATGGTTTAGCCTGGATAAAAGTAACGGCACATCCATTCGCAGATGCCGTTTGCAAAATGGTTTTAATACAGGCGCAGGCAGCCCGTGTAAAATTGGTGCAGGATGATGCAAAAGAAATTGAATTCAGGCAAATACTTCCGGCAAACAGAATATCCAAATTAGTAGTGAGTGATGGCAGCATTAAAAAAATTCAACAGCCTTTTGATTCATTTGATGGGAGAATACGTGAAACCGATGATCACTTTTATGTGCGGGTAAGTGAAAGATTGCGGCACAAACAAAGGGCCATCACCATTTGGGATTATGAACATATTGTTCTTGAAAAATTTCAAAAAATATTTAAGATTAAATGTATCAATCATGCAGGCTTTTACACAGACCAAGGTGTGGATGTTTTCTGTGAAAATTATCCCGGCCATGTATCTGTTATTACCATACCCGATCAAAATAATAACACGAATGTAAACCCGTTGCGGCCATACACGCCTATCGGTTTATTGAATAACATCAACGACTATCTCGAAACAATCACTTCACCGTTTGTAAAGCTTCATGTAAAAAATCCGCAGTTTGAAGAAATACAACTCGATTTTAAAGTGAAGTTTCATGAACACATGTGGAAGAATCTTTTTTCACAAAACAATTAAGCACGGAAATAGAACAGTTTCTCACTCCCTGGGCATTTGATAATAAAACAGAAATTTCTTTTGGCGGAAAAATTTACAAAAGCGCTTTGATAAATTTTGTAGAAGAAAGATCATACGTGGATTATGTTACCTGTTTTAAAATGTACCAGTTTATCAATCGCACTGATCCACCGAAGGACGTAGAGGTAGCCGTTGGCTCTACAGCACGTTCCATTCTTGTTTCGTATTTCGATGAAGAAAATAATATCAGACATAAAATTGATCCTATAGAAAATTGTGTGTGCTAATGGATGAACAAACAACGATATCAAAAAACAGGCAACTCCCTTTACCGCAGGATTATGATGCTTTGCGTGCGGAAGGATTAAAATATATTGAAGATCTCTCACACTCAATATGGACAGATTATAATGAACATGACCCGGGCATTACTACATTAGAAGCGCTATGCTATGCAATTACAGAACTTGCGTACCGCAGCGACTTCAACATGAAAGACCTGGTGACAGATAAAAATGGCGCCACAGTAAGCGGGCAGGTTTTCTTTACTGCAAAACAAATTCTTACCAACAATCCGCTTACTATTGATGATTACCGGAAATTATTAATTGATCTTGATGGTGTACATAATGCATGGCTTTTTGCAGAGGATAGCCAGAAAGATGCGAAAGGAAATTTAGTTCCTGTAAATGAAGTGCCGGTTTATGCCAATTGCAAGGAAGATAAATTGCAATACGAGCTAACGAATATTCCTTTGTTTCTTTCAGGCCTTTATCGTGTGCTGCTCGATCTTGATGATGACAATGTATATGGCGATTTGAATAACGGCGAAGTGGTAAAAGAAAATCCGGCTCTCGCGGGAAAATTTTCAAAGGGCGATTTTTTGCTCTCTATTGAACTACCGCCATGGAAAGACGCTGATTTCATTCTTGCTGCTGCAGCGTCCGACAAAAATAATATCAGCGCTGTAGTTATTACCGGCGAACCCGACGAATGGATTTGCAATCTGACACTAACGAATAGTTCCGCTACTCAGTTTAACATTACTATTTCAAAAAAACCTTCTTCCAATACTGTTACAACAGCCGATGTGCAAACGATGTTTACAGATGACAACTTTCAATTTGTTGCAGAGATATTTTCTTTTTACACAAGCAAGATCACAAAAGCAAAGCATATAGTGAAAGCAGCAGTGAAAACGTTACAGGAACATCGCAATCTCTGCGAAGATTTTCTTTATGTAACAACAGTAAACGATGAAGAAGTTGCTTTTTGTTTTGATGTGGATGTAAAACCTTCTGCTGATATTGAAAAAGTAGAAGCAGAAATATTTTATGCAATTGAAAATTATCTGAACCCTTCTGTTGATTTCTATTCGCTGAAAGAATTGCTTGATAAAAAAATTCCGGTAGATGAAATATTTGAAGGCGTGGTATTACAACATGGTTTTATTGATACCACTCAATTAGAAAATACACAACTGCGTGGCGTTATTTATACCTCCGATATTATTAACCTGTCTAATGGATATTGATGGAGTGATCGCTATTCGCAATTTTGTGATGACCAAATATGGCGCCGATGGAAAACCGGTACCAGGCTTTCTTGGTTTGAAATGGTGCATGAATATTACCGCACTTCATAAACCTGTTTTGAGCACGGACAAATCAAAAATATTATTATTCAAAAATCAATTTCCGTTTATTGCCAATTATGACGAAGTGCATGATACCATTTCTTTATTTCATGCAGAGCGCACGCGTGCAAAATTAAACGGTCTTGAAGATGATCTGCCGGTACCAATTGGGAAAAAAAGAGATACAGAAACCTATTGGCCGGTGCAATATGATTATCCGCAAACCTATGGCATTGGTTTGTATGGACTGCCGGATAATGCAACACAATTGCGCATAGCACAACAACGGCAGTTGAAAGCTTATTTAATGTTCTATGAACAATTGCTGGCTGATTTTCTTTCGCAACTTTCTAATGCTTACGAATTATTTTCTACCGACAATATTGTTCACACCTACTATGCCCAATTCTTAAAAGATATAAAGGACATAGATGACGGTGTATGTAAAATCAGGGCCGACAGTTTTGCTTGAAGATGCCATTAGTAATGCTGATTCAACCATTCAGCCAAAAAATAGCTGGCAGTATCTATACGAACCGAAAGATGTATTCGAAGACAGGCGCGGCCGCTTTTTAGATCATTTGCTCGCAAGGTTTGCAGAATCATTTAACGATTATGCATTGCTGATGTACACGATCAATTATACCAAAATGACTGAAGAAAAAATTGATTTTACTGATATAACAAATGCTAAAATAAGAACACTTCAAAACTATCCTGACATCAGCAGCAACCGCGGAAAGGCTTATGATTATTTCCCGCAGGATAATAATTTCAATATCGACACATCAAAACTCTGGGATACTGATAATGTTTCAGGATTGGAAAAACGAATCAGTTTTCTCACAGGCATAGACGATGTCACCCGCAGGTTTTTAAGTTGCATTAAAAATATTGAGATCATTTGCACTGAAAAAGAAGTGGTGGAAAATGGTGAAACAAAACTGAAATGTTTTCACAGCTTCACAGTCATTTCATTAACAGAAGTAAAATTTGTTTCCAAAGAATATGAGAAAAAATCAGACGCTGAAGATGCTGTTCAAAAAGTGATTCAACTTGGCGCAGATATTAATAACTATGCAGTTGATAACAACGACCCGGTTGTAATTACTTTATCTGACCTGCTTACAAATGTAACCGATAGCGGAACTATTTTTCACAATGCAGCAGACGCACAGGATGCCGTTAATAAAATAGCGGATGAATTTAAAAATGATTGCAACGATCCTGTGGGCCTTCATTTAATAGAACACATCCTGCTTCGTCCCCGTGAAAATATTTTAGCTCCCGGTAAAATGTTCGACCTGATGCAGGTTTGTCTTCACGATTGCGATTGCCCGTGCGAACTGGATCCGTACACGTTCCGTGCTTCAGTAGTATTGCCTTACTGGCCCGAACATTTTGATAACATGGCCTTCCGCGAATATTTTGAAAATAAAATTCGTGAAGAAGCTCCGGCGCATGTAATGCTAAAAATTTGCTGGCTCAATAATGAATTGCTAAACGAATTTGAAATGCGCTACAAGACATGGATTGAAGCGCTGGCAAATTATTCATTCGATAAAAAAGCAAACCTGGATTCTTTCAGAGATGCCAATGACCGGATGATTGAAATACTTACTCAGTTACACAGCGAATATCCACAAGCTACTTTACACGACTGCATTGAAAGTAAGGAAGGCAGCAACACAGTCGTGCTTGGAAAAACAGTTTTAGGAACCTTTAAAAATCAATGATCATGAGTATCGTGAATACTTTTCCGTTTTTTGAACCAGACCAGGTGCTCACCAATAACCACCTGAATAACCTGTTCAATTATTTAGATCAGCAGGAGAGGCTGACGCGTTGCAAACTGCTGGGCAGCGGTATTGTATGCGGCCTCGAAATATCGCACTACCAATGATACGATTAACATCACAAAAGGTTGCGGGCTTACATCGCAGGGATATATTATTTTGCTTTGCGATCATACCGGTGACAATGGATATAAATATTATATGCCTTTTACCAAACCTGCATTTCCAAATGACCTGGAAATTATTTCGCAGTGTGGCGATCCTGATCTTTCTAATATTCTTTTTTATGCTTCTGCAAATAATGGAGCCGCCGCTGCGCCTGATGATATTCAATTGCTGCTGACAAAAAATGATTTTGACACATTAACCGATAATAGCAATGCAGTTCTTTTATCACAAGGTGGCGATTTGAGCAAATACGCCGTTGTTCTTTTTCTTGATGTAAATGAATTAAAACTTAAAAATTGTGATACCAATGATTGTAATGATAAGGGTAGCTTGATGGACTTCGAAGTAAAAGCATTGTTGGTAAATAAAAATCTTCTTAATACTGGTAATAACAATGGCAACAACGGCAAAATAACTTTTTCGTCTATTCAATTAAGGCGCTACAATGTGCCGGTAAATAATTTAAATTCTTCTGACGATGTATTGAATGCATTTGTTTCATTGGTTACAAGTGATTCGATACTCGATACACTTGCAAATGATTTAAATTATTGTGTCATTACCTATCAATCTTTGCTAAGTGGAATCAATAATTATTCTTTTGGTTCAGGAGCTGATTTCAAAAAAACACTTGATTTGATTCGGCTTTCATTTCCTGTTTACCTCCAATATTTCTACGATTTTATTTATGACCTTATTAAAGCCGTGTATGAATTTAAATACAAAGCTCATTTCATAACCAGCGAGTGCTGCGGAGATGAAATGAAATTTCCATTTCATCTTACATTAGGCGAAGCAGCCACCAACAGCAGTAACGCAACATCTGCCTACCGGCAATATTTTATTTATTCTCCATTGTTTGACTCGCAAAGTCAGGGCGCCAATGAATTGAGAAGTTTGCTGATGCGCATGATACTGATGCACCAGGGATACTTATTACTAACGGAAAGATCTATTCGCAGAGGCTTGCCACAGAATATCAGAATTACTCCAAGCGCTTATGGCCGCAATTTTATTTCTGATCGATGTATTCCTTATTATTATAAAACAGTTCATGATAATACAGATGTAATTGCAGAAGATCTTTATTATTACTGGAACTATGAAAAAACAAAACGCGGAAATGCAAAATGGAATTTAAGTTATGATCCTACACCTTATAACAATGCTAACGCAATTATTAATCCTCTTTATTACGATATTGAATGGTATGATTTTTTCAGAATTGAAGGACACATTGGAAAACCGGTCAATACGGCTCTCAGTGACTTAATTTCGAAAAAGCAAACCTTCAATCTCCCTTTTGATGTGATAGCGTTGAGTGCTGATTATATAGGAGCGTTGCTGCGTGGTGATGATCCGCAGTGTATCATCCAGGATCTTGAATCTGATTACCGGGTATTAATCGCTGAATTTATATGCAAACTTCACGATGCATTTTGCACCGCCGCAAGGCAGAAATTTACTCCGCCCATACAGATTTTTAATACCGGAATTTTTGAGACACAGTTTGTAGCAGGCGCAAAAAAAGCAACAAAAAAGACTTCGGCCTCAAAAGCAAAGGCAGCAGCAACGGCTGCGGCAAAACCAATGGCTGCTTTTGAAGTTGTCAATATTGCAATTGATCATCCTTTCATTTCTGGTCTTGTAAATGAGTTCCAGGCAACAGCTTCGTATACAAAAGGAGATACTTTATCAAGATTATGTTCACCTGCAGATGGTACGGTTGGCAGTTATTATATCAGCAGCATAAAGGCAAATAATGGAAAATTTATCAATCCTGATCCTAATACTCCTCTCAATAGTGCACTTTTTGAATTTGCAGACAGCGTGGAAAGTATGGTGCAAGTCTTGATGACTCATGATCTTTCAACATTAGATACCACTGCTTTCAAAACATTGTACACAACGTTTGAAAAAGCCACCAATACGTTGAAAGCGATTTTATTTGGACTAATAAGTAATCTTGAGAACAAGGATAACGTCAACGATCTGGAAACAGATTATTTTCTTGACTTGCTTATAAATAATGCACAAACCATTTTGCAAACGTGCATTGTTGAAAAACTGGAAGCATTAAAAAATGAATACCTGCGGAGAGTGGCTCAATACCGGTTGGCAAAAAATTTCAATTATTATTTTAAAAAACATGGTGGCATTGAACACAAAGCCGGTGTGCCAAAATCAGGAACTTTTATTTTGGTGTATCATGAAGAAAGGAAAAATCGTTTTGTTGATGTTAGTTCATTATTTATTAATAAAGAACTAAGTGATGTTTTGCTGACGAACTTCCGTGAATTGTTGCAACCTGATGTAGACCTCGATACACAGGAAGCTAAAACAAAATTACTTGCAGTAACTACTTTGTATAAAGATCCTTCTTTGTATTTGCGTTTTAAAAATGTAATGCAGGAATATCTTGATAATTGCAATGATCTGCCTCCCGATAAAAAAAATCAAATTACAACTATCATTAATAAACCGCCGGATAATCCAACCTATCAGTTAACGGATGGAATGATCATTGCAGATTTTTATGTGCCTTACATGTGTTGCAGCGATTGTTTACCGATTGCATATATTTTGCCACAAGCCCAGGCGCCGGATCCACTGCAAGTTTCACAAAGTGATCCCGTTTGTGACCAGGAAGGCAAGAATTTTACCGTTACCCTTACGGTAACGGGCGGCGCTCCACCTTATTCATACACTGTGAACAATGCCACAACTTCAAACAATCAAATAGTAGTAGCGAGTGGCAATCCCGATACAGATGTAATTATTAAAGACAATTCAAATCAAACTATTACGACAACAATAAAGAGCCATCAATGTCCGCAGCCTTGCAATCTGCCATGCAACGGATTATCCGAAAATTGTAAATATATTTTGTGGCTATCAAAGCCAAAGGACAAATTAAAGGATGCTATCAAACACACAACTCAAAGAGCTCTTTTGACATTCACTGATGAAAATGGAAACGATACTCAGATATTGCTTACGGAAATTTTTCAGAGTATTATAGATAAAGCGAAAATCACGGAAAAGAATTTTGATGGAATTCTTGCTAAACTTATCGATGCAATAAATGAACAAGTCAAAGCAAAAGCTCCCGGCTTTTTAGGCAATGATCAGCCAATGTTTATCTACGATGTGCAGATTCCGGATAAATTTCAAAACCTGACTCTTGATATTGAAAAATTTACTTGTCATAATGTAAAGCTCGAGATAGTTGCATCAATTGTTTATACTACACAAGGCCAACTGAGTTTTGTTGTTTTTGCAACCTATGACAATAAAGGAGTCTTTATTCGAATTCAAAGTGAACAACAAAATTTTGAATTCAATGTTCCGAAATTTGATTGTGCTTCTATTAATAAATGCGCTGGAACAAATAATAAATTGTGCAAAGATCAATTGCAGATAAAGGAAATTAATTTTAACAGAGACCCTGCAGGAAATCTCCTGTTTACATTTAGTACAGCTCCGGGAGCTCCTGCTTTTGATACCTATTTCTGGTATTTCCATTTCGGGAATCCGATTTATTCAACGAATGCAACTCCCGTCATTTCAGTGCAAAATCTTAATCCGTTTTTTATACGCGTAATTGGTATAAATTCTGCCACTGGCTGTTATGGTATTCTCGAACAAACCCTTAACCTCGGATAATGAAAATGCTGCAACATTCACATATTATCCAACAGCAAAACATCGAAATACAATTCGAAAATTTTTCAGATGGTATGGGCATTCAAAATGATATAAAAGATATTTTCTATGAAAAACTGCTTCCTGGAATAGAAAATCTTTTTGATGAAATAACTGAAGAAAAATATTCCATTTCTATTGAAAAACTTGAAATTGATTGCGGTTCGCTCAACAGCAGTTACTGGAAGGAAGAATTAGTTAAAGAAACATTGCGTCACCTGCGAAACGAACTGATCGTTCATCATAAAAAAGAAACAAATGACACTGAGATTAATAAAGCTAATTCCTTATCACCAGATTCATTTCATAGTTTTTTATTCTTTCTCGAAAAAGGTTTCCTGCCATGGAACAGCCGGATAGATTCTATGAAAGAGCTAGAAGAATCAATCACTGAAACATCAGGTGACTCGAAAAGATTTCATGAAAAATTAAAAGCGTTGTTCAAAACAAAAACTTTTACCATAGATAGATTGTTGTATAATTTTTCTGATGATTTCTTTTTCAAATTATTCAATGAACAATTAGCAGAAAATAAAAAAGAATCATTGGAAAAAATTAACCGGTTTTTGGATAATGAAAAATTGACCAGCCATAAAAAACATATTGCCCATTCTTTGTTATTAAAAATCTTTGGAGATGAACATGCGGATCCTGACAAGCAGTTTTATGCAACGCTGCAAAGTGCTATTGAAAATGCAGAGAAAGAAAAGCCAATAAAAAAAGTCGACGCAGCAGCAACAAATAAAGAAACAGATTCTATCTATATTCAGAATGCAGGATTAATAATTTTACACCCTTTCCTTTCTGAATTATTTACAAGACTTGAGTTACTGATTGATAAATGTTGGAAAGATATTTCTTCCCAACATATCGCCGTTCAGGTTCTTGAATTTTTAGTTTCAGGTAACGAAGAATTTCCTGAATTTAATTTACCGCTAAACAAAATTTTATGCGGACTTGATATTTCCCAAGTATTACAACCTGTTGAAGAATTGCATCCTTTAATAAAATCTGAATGTGAAGGTCTGTTAGCTGAAGTGATTCGTCATTGGAGTATTTTAAAAAATACAAGTGTTGAAGGATTAAGAGAAACTTTTTTACAACGCAATGGAAAAATGACCCAGGTTGATAACGGATGGTTATTGAATGTAGAACAAAAAGGTGTAGATGTTTTATTGAATAGTCTGCCATGGGGAATTGGCGTTATAAAATTGCCATGGACAGATGATACGTTTTTTGTTGAATGGACTTAAACTGAATAAATGCTCATACACGTAACACCAGAGAAATCGAATAGTTCATCTTTTATAAACAGAAAGAAGCAGCAGCCTTTTTTTTCTCCTGTAATTATTCAACCAAAACTTACTATCGGCCCCGTTGATGACCCTTACGAAAGAGAAGCGGATGCCGTTGCTGATAGAGTAATGCGAATGAGTGATGGCGAAACGCTGCAAACAAAACCTTCCCCCATCAACATTCAAAGAAAATGCGCAGCATGTGAAGAGGAAGAAGAAAAATTACAGCGCAAAGAAGATAACGAAGACAATCAAATATTAAATAGAAAGCCAATTGCTGATTTGCCTGTTCAAAGAAAATGTGCTGCATGTGAAGAAGAAAAAAATATTCAGCCAAAAAAATTTGCAGGTAGTTCTGTCCCTGGTGTCACTCCGTCTGTAAATCATGCTTTGCAATCAGCGGGACATTCTTTAGATGTGGGAACACGTTCCTTTATGGAATCAAGATTCGGGTATGATTTCAGCAATGTACAAATACATAATGATTCACTGGCGCATCAATCTTCTGCGGATATCAATGCATTAGCGTACACGCATGACCGTCATATTGTTTTTGGGGCAGGACAGTATCAGCCCAACACCGATTCAGGTAAGCGATTATTGGCTCATGAGTTGACGCATGTGGTGCAACAAAAGGGTTTTTTACCAAATGCAGGTTTAATAATGCGCCAACCCGTTCCGCCCGGCAGAAGTACAACAATTGATTCAAATGGGAAAAAATATATCATAACAAGAGACTACAAAGTACTCACCACTGAAAAAGAAAAAACTTTGCCTCCCTCTGCAAGGTTTGGCGCGGATGCTAAAAATGTATATATAAATATAACGTGGTGCAAAGGCGAAAGGGGCAGCTTAAAGATCGGTGCTAATATTCCCCAACAAGCAACGGACCTTTTAAAAAGAATCGCAACTGACGTGGCAAATGGTGGAGGAGGTCAGGAAATTCGTAATGAACTTGAGAAAACAGACCTTACTCCATTTATTAATTTAGAAGTTGCAAAGTCTGGTTCGTGGAAATTTTCTGTGCAAACAAATGTAACAGTAGATTCCTCCGGTGTAAAACAGGTAGGTGGTTCTGTTGTGATAGATACCGGCTCGATAAAAATTACAGGGTCCGTGTCCGGATCGAAAGATCAGGGAATAACAGGCTCGGTTGGTATAGAGGTCCCTTTAGGAAAAGGACCCGAGAAGTTTGAATGCAAAACAGAGAAAATTAAAGCAAAATATAAACCGACCGATACCTGTGAAGTGATAATCCCGGAGCATACTGAACCCGGCACTAAAACAGAAACAACCATTGATGACCAATCTGTGTATATCTATTTTGAATATGCAAGACCCGACATTGAACCTAAAAAAACAAAAACAGAAATCGAAAAACTTAGAGGACTGATTGGAGGTGATTATTCCATAAAGAAAGTAATTGGTTATACTTCGCCAGAAGGTTTAATGCCTCCAGTAAAAGGATTCATGGGAAATGAGGAGTTATCAAAACAAAGAACAAAGACTGCATTCGACAAGGTAATCGGCACGTGCGACGATGTCAGCAAAGCCCATCCTGAAATTAGTTGTTCCGGAATAACCAGCGAAACCTCGCAAATTCCAGGCAATGAGTTGTATACTTTAACCCATGATACAAATGGGAAAACAGAAGAGGTAGAAGGAAACGAATTGGTAGAAAGTGCAGAAGAACAATTTTTAGAAAGTCCTGAAGAAAAAAGATTCACAGATGATCCTGATTTCAGAAAAAAACTTGAAAGAGCGAAAACGTCAAAGCAAAAAGCGGATCTGATCTATCCTTTGCTGAGAAGAGCAAAAATTATTCTAGAAAAATCAAGCACTATAAAAAAGCCTGACAACAAGCTTGTACCTGAAGACAAACAAGGCGTTGATTGCGATTCAATACCAGGCTATGAGCAGGTTAAACTAAACTGGGACGTCAATAACAATATGGAGTTTTAGATTTCGGGATAGATAAACAAAAATAATGAAAAAAGGAACATTCACCATTAAAAATGTGGTACATCGTGATAGAAGACGCAATGTAAATTCATTTTTCTTTAAAGCCACACCTGCAAATACTTTTATTAATTATCCCAATGATATTTACGAACAGGAGGCAGATGCTATGGATGATAGAGTAATGCGAATGCCTGCAAATGAAAATATATTTTTTCAACCATCAACAAATTCCATTCAAAGAAAATGTGAGCATTGCGAAGAAGAAGAAAAATTGCAGCGTAAAGAATTTTTTCCAGGTGAAATGAATCTATCGACCGCAAACAGAAAATTATATTAAATCGCTTGATGGTAAAGGAAGAAGTTTAAGTAATAAAGAAAAGAATTTTTTTGAACCAAGATTCGGATATGATTTTTCTAACGTAAAAATTCATATGGGAACAGAAGCTAATGAGTCGGCTAACGGTCTTAACGCACTGGCATATACTCACAAGAATAATATTGTTTTCGGCGCCAATCAATATCACATCAACACAAATGCTGGAAAAAGATTAATGGCCCACGAATTGACACATGTGGTACAAAACAAAAGAGGCGCAAATAACCGGGTAAGAGCAAAAGATTTCAGCTCCACCGGCAGAGCTAATGAAGATACGCCTGCTATCATTAATGCAGTTGTTGTAAAAAGTAATATGCTGCAAAAATATGTTGGGTTAGACAGAATAAAAGCTGCGCTGCTGAATTCCCAAAATTATAAAGTCATAGAAAAATATGAGCTGGAAGAATATGGTAAGAAATGTAAGCAGGGAGGCAGCTTAGATAGCGCCGGAGGATTTTTTTGCAGGGACGTACAGGATGTGAAGGATAAAAATTTGAAGGGAGATATTTTTGTAGTACGTTACCTTGAACTGGCGTATGTCATTCACGAATTCATGCATAAATTGTCAGGCCTTACGGTCAAGAATATTTTGGGTATATTTATTAATGAAGGCATAACGCAATATTTTACCGATCTTTTTCTAGCGGAAGGAAAGTATGATATTCTTACCGATCATGGTTACCTGGATAACTTAAAATGTGCCAATAAAATTGCTTCTAAAACAGACGAGGAAACAATAGCAAAAGCTTATTTTAATAATGATATGAAGCTGATGAATGATTTGCAGAAATTATTGCACCTTAAAAGTTTTAATGATGTGAAACCCTATTTTGATAATCATCAGTGTGTGCCTGAAGATTTATAAGTAAAACACATGTCAAAATTTTTATCCATATTAAAGAACGAAGATGCAAAGAAATCATCTCGTCGGATCTTGGACCATGACAGGCGGGCATCATTTTTCAAACCAGTAATACAAGCTAAGCTGGCGGTCAATCAGCCCGGAGGTTCGTATGAACAAGAGGCAGAAAACATGGCAAATAAAGTGATGAATGATGGCACACATTCATCGAGTCAAAATTATTTTTTCAAACCTTCAAATGTTCGGCGTAAAGAACCTGCATCAGGAAATATAAAGCCGCCGACTGAAACCGAAAATTATATCGGTTCATTAAATACTAAAGGAAGAGGTCTTACACAAAGCGAAAGGAATTTCTTCGAGCCAAAGTTCGGAAGTGATTTTTCTGATGTACGCATTCACACAGATGAACAAGCAAATGAATCCGCAGAAAATCTTCATGCGCTTGCATATACTCTGGGCAATAATATTGTGTTTGCAAACAATCAGTATGAACCGTCAACAGACTCGGGTAAAAAATTGCTTGCACATGAATTAACGCATGTTGGGCAGCAGAAATCCGTTTTACAAAGAAAAATGATCCAGCGCTTTCCATGGCCCTATCCCCTGCACATGAACAAGGAAGTAGACGACAATGTAACTGAAACCATTTCGAATGCCCCGGCTGCTTTCGGTGCATGGAACGGAACTTTCAACTGGCAATCACGTTTTATGATACGGCTTAATGCAATGATCGGACAAATATGGCTTGTGATGCGGCTTAGCACAACAGCGCCAAGAAACGTTCAAAGGGCCTGGGAGCGGGCTATTTATAATAAATGGAGCGGAAATAAATATTTGAAAATAGTGATACCGGGTCTTACTCACGGACCTTGTAAATTTTTAGTAAGGGTCGATTTACGTTGGGTTACGGATCCCACAAAAGCCCATTATACAATTACGCCAAAAGCTCCTGGTGATCTTTGTGATGGCCGGGCTGGTGAAAATGGCACCTGCTCTATGATAGACTGGGGCACTCCTGATAACGTAGATATAACACATGAGTTTGGGCACATGATTGGTAACAAAGAAGAATATTTCACCACCGACGGACACAATTTTGCAACGGCCGGCAAAGTAGGTTTTCGTGACCCCGGTGGCGGCGTTATGAATAATCCGGCAGAGCGAGCACAGCTAAGGCATTTTAATTTATTAAAAGACAAGGTTGCGGACATGCTGCGTTTAAGACATTCTGATGTAATTGTTATGTTTAATGATGAGTCGATAGAAAATTGTATTGCTGATGTGGGAGATTTTCCGCAGCCAGCTCCCAACCAGGAAATGGCTGCTGTATGATAATTGATTTAAATAATAAAAAAATTGGAGAAACCGTAAACGCTTTTTCACAATGAAATATACCTGGTTTAAGAAATTCCATGGTGTTTTCGCCCATCCGGTTTTCATATCAATATTCGAGATTAACAACGAAACGACTTTACGAATAACCCCAAATAATTTATATTTAAATACGCTTAAGAAACATCATATCGTCATTGCAAAACCATCACAACAATATCAATAGTGCCCTGGCGTTTTTGCAGGATACCGTGAAAAGAAGGCTCAATAAGTTCTTTGTAAAAGAAAATGCAACTGCATTTTCTTTTCCTGAAATAACAATTGAACCTGATGATTCCCCGTTTAATTCTTTTCTCGAGCAACACCGGCCTAACATAGAAGAATATACCATTCTGTTACTTTCATTAATGCCACACATTCAGCCTAATTTTTTAGATTCGATCATTCAGCAATATTTACCCAATGGCGGCGAGTTTCCAGAGATCGGCGGAGTAAAAGGAAATAATCATCGTGGTACGTTACCTACAGGCGAAACTGCTTTATTTATAATTGCTGGCAATGATGTGGAAAGAAGAATGCAGGCTTCTTCTTATTTTTCGCCCGACCATTTTTTTGCCAAAGAAAATATTCTTCAACTGGAGGCAATTAATAATGGCGAACCGCGAATGAGTGGAAAACTTATTCTGCAACCGGAATCTGTCGATCTGTTCACGGTTGGCACAATTACAAAACCAATATTTGGCCCTGATTTTCCGGCAAAAAATATTTCGACTAAAATGGATTGGAGTGATTTGATATTGAATCAAAAAACAAAACAACAAATTCAGGATATAAAAATATGGCTGGATCACAATACATCTTTTATGAATGACTGGGGCATGGAGAAAAAAATTAAACCTGGTTACCGGGCATTATTTTATGGGCCGTCGGGAACAGGCAAAACATTAACCGCTACACTGCTGGGAAAACAATTTCAAAAAGAAGTGTATCGTATTGACCTTTCGCAGGTAGTTTCAAAATACATAGGCGAAACAGAAAAGAATCTCGAAAAAATTTTTAATAAAGCAGAAAATAAAGATTGGATTTTGTTTTTTGATGAAGCTGATGCACTGTTCGGCAAACGGTCCACTGTTCAGAATGCGCATGATAAATACGCCAACCAGGAAGTTTCTTATTTATTGCAACGGGTAGAAGATTTTCCCGGCCTTATTATTCTTGCATCGAATTTTAAAAGTAATATTGACCAGGCGTTTATCAGGCGTTTTAATGCTATCATACATTTCCCGATGCCCAATGCAGATGAGCGCCATGCAATATGGAAAACATCAGCTACCGTCAAAAGCTTCACTCGCCGAAGATGCAGACCTGGCGGTTATTTCAAACAGGTATGAGCTTAGCGGTTCTTCTATAGTAAATGTAATTCATTACGCTTCATTACAAACAATTTTCCGGAACAGCACTACAATTTCAAAGGAAGATATTCTGGAAGGCATCAGAAGGGAATATGAAAAAGAAGAAAGGATTTTTAATATCCTACCACCGCGATAAAGTTGAATTCTTTCAAAACTTATAGCTCGTAAAAATTAGTGTTTACGGGTTTTTTATTTTTAGGGCAGGCAATGAAATTTTTTTCTTTAGACAAGTTTTACATTAATATGAAACAGGAAATTGTAAACTTAAATATTGAGTACCTCTCGAATAAATTAATTTACCCTCTTTTTAAATTAAAATGATACTTTGTAAAGGAATACATTTTTTAATAAAAAACTTTTTACACATTTGCGTGATAGCACGTGATGCCTTACGATTTAAGAAATATATTTTACTACTTAATAATCTGCTCTCGTATTTTCTATTTCTATTTATGTTTGTTTTAGTATAATATAATTCAGAGTGTAATAAATTTAATGGTAATAATGAAAAAGGAAATAACCCGAAAATTCACAGAGTTGTATGGCAGCAATCCAATGATTGTGCGGTCGCCGGGCCGCATCAATATTATCGGAGAACATACCGATTATAATGAGGGATTTGTATTACCTGCCGCCATTGATAAAGCTGCTTATTTAGCCATCTCATTACGTGATGACGATGAGATTCATTTAATGGCGGCTGATCTTAATGAAAAATTTTCGATCTCAATAAATGAATTGAAACCGGTAAACGATATCAGTTGGCCCAATTATATCCTGGGGGCAGTGGCCCAGTTTCGAAAAAGAGGGATAGTCTTAAAGGGCTTTAATGCAGTGCTCACCAGCGATGTGCCAATAGGGGCAGGATTATCTTCCTCTGCCGCCGTGGAGTGTGCTACCACATTTGCTTTAAATGAATTATTGCACACCGGCTTAGAAAGAACTGAGATGGTAAAAATGGCTCAGATTGCAGAACATGAGTATGCGGGCGTGATGTGTGGTATTATGGATCAGTTTGCTTCTATGATGGGGAAGAAAGATTACGTAATAAAACTGGATTGCCGTTCATTACAATATGAGTATGTACCTTTTAAATTGAAAGGAATAAAAATTTTATTGGTAGATACAAACGTAAAACATTCACTGGCTTCGTCTGAATACAATACCCGCCGCAAAGAATGTGCGCAAGCGGTAGCTATGATAAATGAGCATGAACCAAATGTTCATTCATTACGTGATGTAACAGAAGCTATGCTTAATAAATATGTATTGCCAAAAAATAAGCTGATTGATAAGCGAAGCCGCTTTATAGTGCAGGAAATTAATCGCCTGCAAAAGGCCTGTGAAGATCTTAAAAGAGGGGATATAGCAGCATTGGGAAAAAAGATGTTTGAGACACATGATGGATTGAGTAAGATGTATGAAGTAAGCTGCGAAGAATTGGATTACCTGGTCGACTTTGTAAGAGACAAGGATGCAGTAATTGGAGCAAGAATGATGGGAGGCGGTTTCGGTGGTTGTACTATTAATCTTGTAAAAGAAGATAGCATACCAGGATTAATAGAAGCAATATCTTCTCAATATCTAAAACATACCGGAAAGAAAGCGGCCGCCTATGTTGTTTCTATAAATGATGGAACAAATAAAATTTTATAAGTATCAATTAAATACAATATTTTATTTGCTTTAACCAGCAATAAATATTGTCTTTAAAAAAGCCTGGATAATTCGCCCTGGCGATGGAGGTGAGTTTTTAAAAATATACTAATCGGATTTTCTTTTCTTTTTCTTTTTTTTCTCATAATAAATTTCCTGGCATTTATCAACAAGCCCGGTGAATTCTTTTTCGAGGTAATTGCCGGTCTTTTCAGCTGATATGGCAATATTTTTTATATCATTCCAGTCAATCTCTGGTATATATGGAGAAGCTCTCAGCTTTAATCCAAACATTGCAACTGCTGATGCAAAGCTTAAGCTTGGTGGAATAGAATCGAAAGGAACATAATTTTCCGGGCAAACATATGTAACAATTTTGCCTGTAGTATCTCCAGGTAACTTATAGTGTAATGTTACATTTGCAAAATTGGGATTAGAATTTTTGACGCTGTCAGGATTGGCTGGAATAATTTCGAATATAGCTGTGTTACCCGTACCAGGGCCAATTTCGCCTCCTTCCAGTTCATCTCCCTTTTCTGCAAGTACATTTCTTTTGTTATCATATCCAATTAACCTGTATTCCTGTACGTCGTTAGCATTAAAACTTACGGTTAAAAAAACATCGTTGGCAATTGAATAAAGTGTTTGTGTAAACTCTGTAACCAATACTTTTTCAGCTTCTCTTATATCGTCTAAGTAAGCAAAGTTTCCATTTCCTTTTTTAGCCAGCACTTCAATTTTTGAATCTTTATAATTTCCCATTCCAACACCGAGGCAGGTAAGATAAACTCCTGTTTGCCGTTCTTTAGCTATTAATTCCTCCAATTCCTTTTCATCGGTTTGCCCGATATTAAAATCGCCATCTGTTGCAAGAATGATGCGGTTATTTCCGCCTTTTATAAATGTATTTTCAGCCAGTTTATAGGCAGATCTTATGGCCGCTTCTCCGGGCGTATCTCCTGATGCAACAAGTTCTTCAATCGATTTGGTTATTTTTTCTTTTTGATCACCGCTCGTAGGCTGCAACCATACGCCGACTGTACCACCATATACCACGATTGAAACAGTGTCAGTTGCCCTGAGATTTTTTACCAATAATTGAAATGCTTCTTTCAATAACGGCAACCTGTTAGGAAGATCCATGCTGCCTGAAACATCTATAAGAAAAACAAGATTGGAAGGAGGGACATTATCGAGATTGAGTTTTTTCCCGGAAAGGTTTAAAAATAAAAGCTCGTGCGTTTTATTCCAGGGACAATCGGTAACCTGCGATTCGATTCTGAAAATATCCTTTGCCGGGGGCTCCTTATAATTAAAATTAAAATAGTTAAGCATTTCGTCTATGCGTACTGCATCGGGAGGTACCTTACTATCCTGGTTAATAAATCTTCGCACATTACTATACGAAGCCTTATCAATTCGCATAGCAAAAGAGGTTGTATGATTGTTTCCAGCCTTTATAAAATCGTTTTCTATAAGACTGCTATAGCTCTCATTATTATAATAGGCAGTGGGATATAAATGTCCTTCGCTGCCTTCGGTAAGTGAAACAAGTTTTTGCTTTTGAGTAGTGACAGAAGTAGCCAGCATCATCATTGTTATTTCCTGGTAAACGTCTGTTTTAATTTTTAAACGTTTTGGCTCGTAGCCCTCTGCAGTAAAAATAAGAGAATCATATAGGTTAGAGCTGGGAATGCCAAATCCTCCTGTAGCGCCGCTATAATATAATGCACGGGTGGCCGGCATATAAATTTTTACATTCTGTAACGGCTGATTTTTTTCATCCTTTACATTGCCCCTGATGTAGTATTGCGCTGTAGTGTAGTAAACCAGGGATAAAAAGAAAAAAGTAAAAATTGCTCTCAGCAAGCGGTTATTTATTTTGTAAGATATATGCTTCTTATCAAAGACACAAGGTCTTTTAAAAAAATGATAGTTAAATTATATTATACCAGTTGATAGATTTCCTTGATATTTCTGCCCAGTCCATCATAATCAAGCCCATAACCTATTACAAATTTATTGGGAATATTAAATCCCAAATAATCAATTTTTAGAGGATGAACTAACGCTTCAGGCTTATGCAAAAGCGTAGCAATCTTCAGCGAGGTTGGATGCTGATGTTGAAGTTGAGGCAAAAAATGAAATAATGTTTTGCCGGTATCAACAATATCTTCAACTATAATAACATCTCTTCTGTGAAGATCTGCATCAAGCCCAATAGCAGTTATAACTTTACCGGAAGTTTTTATGCCTTTATAAGACGCCAGTTTTATAAAACTTATTTCGGCTTCAATAGTTATTTGTTTAAAAAGATCTGCTGCAAAAATAAAAGCGCCGTTTAGTATTGCAATAAACAAAGGCTTTTTTCCTTTATAATCCCTGTTGATTTCTTCAGCAACTCTTTTTACCTGTTCGTCAATTTCAGTAGCGGTTAAATAAGGAATAAATTCTTTATCGTGTACTTTAATAACGGGCATAAATTATTTTAAAATGATGAGTTGCTGTCCAACTTTTAAACTGCTATCCTTTAAATTATTCCATTCTTTTAGTTGCTCTACAGATACGCCATACTGTTTAGAAATAGCATACAAGTTTTCTTTTGGTTGTACCACATGAGTTTTCGATTCACTTGCCAGTGGTAAATTTTCCAAAGAAGAATTATTAACAGGATTGTTTGTGCCTGATTCCTGTTTTATTGAAGGACGAAGCAGTATTTTTGTTCCGGGATAAATATTATTTGCCGAAGAAATATTATTATAATCATAAAGGCTTTGCAATATGATTCCATTTTTTTGTGCAACATCATACAAAGTTTCATTTTGTTGTACGATGTAATAATCCCTGTCGCCTTCTTTCTGTTTCTTTTCCAGAAAAACATATTGATCTTTATCAAGCAATCCGTCTTTCTCCAGGTCATTTATTTCAAGTAAATGGTTAAGGTTAATATTATTTTGAGAAGCTATGGCAAGTAAAGAAGTCCCTTTGGAAACCAATAATGCCTTGCTTCCGTTTATAGTAAGTTTAACGGGTTCATTGATGTTATTATCAGAATCATTTTGACCCGTTGATTTTAATACATCTGTTATGCCTTTGTCTTCCGGATCATTGGAATATTTTGATGCATCAAACACCGGAACCTCACCAATAGCTTCCAAAGTATATTGTTCCAGATTATTGTCTTCAATATTTTTTATAAGAATTTGAGGATATCTCGGATTGGTAGCATATCCGGCTTTTCGTAAGCCATAAGCCCAGGCCTTATAGTCTTTCGGATCAAGCCGGAAAAGAAATGCATACCGGTCGCTGCTTCTTAAAAAATTAGAATGATCGCGGTAAGAATCTTCTGCAGTTTTGTAAGCCCTGAAACATTCCCCAGGTGCATCATCATCGTGGCTTACAGTTTGTGCAGTCCAGGTGCTTTTGCATTTAATACCAAAATGATTATTTGATCTTTTAACAAGATCGCTGTTGCCACACTCTGTTTCTAAAATACCCTGTGCAAGTGATATTGCTGCGGGTACTCCCATTCGTTTCATTTCGCTTATAGCAATGTCTTTATATTGAGCTATGTATTCTGCAGGAGTTATGTTTTGCGCACAAAGTATTTGCGATACAAAACAAAAAATCAATAGTAAAAAACTTATCTTTTTCATTAAAGATTTAATAGATATTTCCTGGTTACGGGTAAATTATATTTATTTTATTTTTTCTGAATCAGCATTAAGCCGTCCCTAACGGTCATGAGTACGTGCTGTATTCTGTTATCTTTTTCCAGGTGCTCATTAAAAGCATGAATGGCTTTTGCACTTTTTCCTGTGATATTGTCTTCAAGCACTTCCCCGTGAAACAACACATTATCAGCTAGTATAAATCCTCCTTTCTTCAACAGTGGCAAAGTTAATTCGTAATAATTAATATAGTTCACTTTGTCAGCATCAATAAATATTAAATCCCAATCCTCATGTAAAGTTGGAATTACTTCTAACGCATTACCTACATGTAAAATTATCTGTTCGTTATATAATGATTTGCTAAAATAATTTTGTGAAATAGCAGCATCTTCTTTTCTTATTTCAAGTGTATGCAATTTGCCTTCTTGTGTAAGACCTTTTGCCAGGCATAAAGCGCTATAACCCATGAACGTGCCTATTTCCAGTATTCTTTCAGGCTTAATCATCCTGCTTATTATTTCCAGTAATTTTCCCTGTATTGGTCCACTCAGCATGTTTGCCTCAGGATGATTTGCTAATGTATATTTTTCAATCTCCTGTAATAAATTATCAGTTGGTGTTGTAAACCTCGCTGCATAATTTTCCGCTTTGGTATTTATTAGTTTCATTGTTTTTATATTATTTCTTTAGATGTTTTCTTTTTTGAAATTAATAAAAGTCCGAGAAAAGTAAGCAACCCGTTTACAATAATAAGTTCCTCAGCAAATACATATCCATTAAATAAAACCTTTGAATATTTATCAATAAAAAAACAAACGAGCGGCGCCGCAATGCAAATTACCGGCGTTGCTTTGTCCATTACACTTCTTTTTTTGGCGTACAATGAAAATGCAAATAAACCTATAAGGGGGCCGTAAGTATACGTGGCAACTTTAAAAATTGCGCTAACAACTGATGCATCATTTACAGCATTAAACAATAATATAACAAGCAATATGAGTATAGAAAAAAATATGTGTACATAAGTTCTTCTTTCTAACCATTTGCTTTTCACTTAATAATTTATTTTTATCAAAATTTAAAAAATCAATGCAAAAAGAAGTAGTTAAAGCAGTAAGCCCCGAATCAGTGGTGGCAAAGGTTGCAGCAGTAAGCCCGAGCATAAAAACAATAGCAGGTATTCCTTTAAAATGATTTAATGCTATTTCAGGAAACAAATAATCTGTCCTTGGTAAATGCGTGACGTCGTCTAAAGGAATTGCAATGCCTTTTTGATTTGCATAGATATAAAGTAAAGCGCCTACACTTAAAAAAAATAGATTAATAATTACAAATACAAAAGTAAAGGTGAACATATTTTTCTGTGCTTCTTTTAGATTTTTGCAACTCAGATTTTTCTGCATCAGATCCTGGTCCAGGCCAAACATTCCAATCGTTACGAATATGCCTCCGATGAAATTGTTTGGTGAAATGAAATTTATTGGTAACAAAATTATCTGTAAAAAATATTTTGGAATAATTGCTTTCTTTAATAGAATGAAATGCTCCGCTTATATTTAAATGAAGGCTGTGGCAAATAAAATAAATGGAAAGAAAAACAGATGATACCAGAAAAACGGTTTGAAGCGTGTCCGTTATGATGATAGTTTTTAGTCCTCCTCTGAAAGTGTATCCCCAAATTAGTAATAAACAAATAACGATTGTTAGCCAGAATGGAACACCCATCTCATCAAAAATAAACCGCTGCAAAACGATGGCAACCAAATAAAGCCTGAATGCCGAACCAATAGTTCTTGAAATTAAAAATATAGCTGCTGCAGTTTTATGGCTCACTTTGCCGAGTGTGCGTTCTATTACTTCATAAATAGAAATCAAATGCATTTTATAGTAAAGTGGTAACAATATTCCTGCTACAATAAAATAACCAACAGCATTTCCGAGTACAAATTGAAAGTATCGAAATTGAGAGCCGGCAAGGTTACCAACTTCGCCCGGAACAGAAATAAAAGTGACACCACTAAGCGCCGTACCTATCATTCCAAATGCAACGAGATACCATTTAGAAGAACGGTTTGCAATAAAAAAAGTCGCATTATCAGAAGATTTTCTTGAAGTGAGATAAGAAACTATAATCAGCATTAAAAAATATCCGATAATGAAAGAAAGTAAAACAACAGGAGACATAAGTGTATTTAATATTCTGCCTTCGGGCAATAGTTATGTGTAAAAAGAAAATTAG
The DNA here is from genome assembly GCA_963788795.1 of uncultured Chitinophagaceae bacterium. Taxonomy (GTDB): domain Bacteria; phylum Bacteroidota; class Bacteroidia; order Chitinophagales; family Chitinophagaceae; genus Ginsengibacter. The sequence continues at coordinate 136,292 of CAWBII010000015.1, read as the reverse complement.
GATTTCAAAGTTTTTATTTTGAATTTTATTCAAGATAAATAAAAATATGGCAATAAAATCTTTGGCTGTTTTTTGCGGTTCAAAAGAAGGAAACAATCCATTGTTTTGTGAACATGCAAAAGAGTTAGGTTATATACTTGCACAAAAAAATATTGCGCTTATTTATGGCGGCAGCAATAAAGGAATTATGGGTGCAGTTGCCAATGCTGTTCTTGAAAAAAAAGGAAAAGTAATAGGTGTAATGCCAAAACTTTTAAGTGGTATAGAGCATAGCCATTATGGTATTTCAGAATTACATGAAACGGAAGATATGCACTCAAGAAAAAAAATGATTTATGAGAAAGCTGATGCAGCAATGATATTGCCCGGGGGTTACGGAACAATGGATGAATTTTTTGAAATGCTTACATGGAATCAATTAAATATTCATAATAAAAAAATATTTATTCTTAATTCGGCAGGATTTTATGATTGTCTTCTCGGGCAATTGAAAATGATGGAGCAGGAAAATTTTCTGTATAAAAAAATGACAGAGCAACTAACAATTATATCTTCACCATCGGAATCCTCAATAGTTTAAAAAATATTTTACAGCAAGAATATTTTTTAAATAATTAATGAACTTACTATAAAATTTCTTTAATGAATCGTATTGTCTTTATTACAGGAGCTACATCAGGAATTGGCAAAGCATGTGCAGAAAAATTTGCAGCGGCAGGTGATCATCTTATAATTAATGGAAGAAGAAAAGATCGTTTGGATGAATTAGAACAGGTATTGGAAAATCAATATAAAATTGAAGTTCTGTGTGCGTCTTTTGATGTTCAAAACAGAAAGGAAGTTTTTGATTGCATCAATTCTTTTACAGGCAAATGGAGAACTATAGATATACTGATCAATAACGCAGGTCTTGCACTTGGGCGAGACTTTTTTGATGAAGCGTCACTCGATGATTGGGAAACAATGTTGTATACAAATGTAAATGGTTTATTGTATGTGAGTAAAGCCGTTTTACCTTTTATGATTGAAAAAAATCAGGGACATATTATTAACCTGGGTTCTGTAGCAGGCGACGATGTATATGAAAAGGGAAATATTTATTGTGCCAGCAAAACCGCTGTGGAAGCTATTAGCAGGGCAATGCGAATTGATCTTTTGCAACATGGCATTAAAGTAACTAATATTAAGCCGGGAGCCGTGGAAACAGAATTTGGCGTAGTAAGATTTAAAGGAGATTCAGCTAAGGCAAGTAAAGTCTATGAAGGTTTTATTCCGTTAACAGGAATGGATATTGCTGAAACAATTTTCTACTGTGCATCTCTTGCGCCTAATATTTGTATTAATGAGCTGGAAATTACACCAGTTGCCCAGGCAAACGGTCTTTTTTTCCATAGGAACTTATAATTGCCACAACATTTTTTCTACTAAATCGTTAAGAATACAGATAATTAGATTAAAATGGAGATAAATATCTTCTTTTAGGCTAAAAAAAGCATGCCGAACGTTTTAAAAAACCGGCTATTTTTTGTAACTTTATTTATTCAATTTCCTCGTACCTGCATGAAAAACCTATTGAAAAATCAAGTATTGATTTTGTTCTTACTGGCATTTCAATTTTCTGTATATGGTCAGGATGTTATTCGACAGGTTTCCTGTTTTGACTCTACACTTAAAAAAGAAGCAGATAGTTTAAAGGCAAGTCTTTATGAACAGGGTTTTATAGTCGTTAAAGAAGCTACGATGATGATGGAAAGCGAATATGAAATGCCTGTGATTGTTCCGTTGACGCAAGGTAGCTGGTATCAGTTTGTTTTTATAGGCGACCTTAGTTCTAAATTATATGAAGTGAGAATGTACGATTATGATGAAAAGCAAGTGATATATGTAAAGCATTATGGACAGGACAAAATGGCAAATATTATAAGTTATTCTTACATTCCTAAATTTACTGAATACCACATGATAAAACCTGTGCAGGTAAATAAATCAAAAAAGAATCATGTATGTGGATATATTATGATGCTTAAGAAAGTTAAATAGTTTTTTTTGTATGCTTGTTGATAACTTACCCGGAGCGTGATTAACTCCGGGTTTTTTTATTGGGATAATTTTAAAATTATTGAAGCTGTTTTGGGATGTCATAATTATGGTTGGAGCATTGATAGTTTCTTTTAAGAGCTATCATCATTGCGCCAATGAAATTCTTACCTGTACTCCCGCTCTTGTATCAACCGTCGGTGGAGATGATGAGATATATGGATTAACTCTTCGCTGGTCAAAATATAATTTTACATTAATCCGGTTGCTAATATAATAAGAGATGGTAGGGTTTATCGCAATCTCTTTACTGCCATTTGTAGCAAAAGCGCTGTTTTGGTCGAGACGGCTATTAGAAGTAACATTATCTCTTACTGAAAAATCAAGCCTGAACTCCATTTCATTATCTAATTTTTTACTATCCTTTTTTGAAAAAGGAACTTTAAAGGGAAGATTCATGCCTTTTTTACGAAATCCGCCGCCAAAAGTATATTGTGTAGACCTCACTTCACTTAACTGGTAATCAATAAGGCTCATACTTAACTGGCGCTGTTTCACATATTCAAATTTAAAATTAAGTTGATTGGTAAAAGTCATATCAAACCCTATTAAGGGAGCAAATTGCTCCTGGATAGTTATGTTAGGAACTAAAAAGAATGGGATGTAATTACTGTTGCCTGCGATTGTTGTATCAATGAAAGAGGGATAGCCAAATTTTGAAACATCCTGGTATAATAATGCCGAAGTAAAACTATTCATACCAAGGCTGGCATTATACGCATGGGTTAATGAAATATTCGTGAATATTTTATCCAGCCCTTTTATCCTGCTCAGTCCATTATAAGTTATACGCCAGTTTGGTTTAGGCAATATATCTTTGAAAGGATTGGATTTTAAATTTGCATTACTTTGATGTATTAATGCAACTTTTTCAGGATCCTGGCCGGTATATGCGGCAATAAATGCAGGAACCAGTACATCTACAGAATATTTTCCATATCCTACAGCATAACCATCATTTGTGGTGGGACTACCCGCTATTTTATTGTATGTGTTTAAATCGCCTAATCTTTTTGATAATATGGCACGATAATCCTGGAATTTTAAAAAAGTAGCAGAAATCTGGTTAGGATCATATTTACCAAAAAGAGTATTGAAAGCAATATAACTTACATTAAATCCTCCCTGCACATAAGGGCTTAGGTGAGAAAAATTATTACCTGTGCCTGAAGTATCTTTAAACGTTTCAGAATAATTTTTTGAAAACGTTTTATCAATATTTACATCTATTGTAAAATCCCTAACAGGTTCAATTTGGATAGAACCAGAAATCTTTTGATCAAGAGTCTGAACAAATAAATCATTAAACAATGAATCCTTTGTTATCAGTCCTTTTTGTGCAGCCCTGTTTAGCCAGTTTGTATCAGGCTGCTTTCCTAAAATGAAATCAAAACCAGGAGCCATACTCTTGAAATTTTGTCCGAGGAATTGAGTACTATCGGTATATCCCGGCAATCTTGTATGACTGTTTTGGGAAAACGTCGCATTTGCTGATTTTATGCTGGTAAGTAATTTGCCAAAAACCCTTGCTGCCCCGCTTACTTCGGGCAAAGCATTCGCATCTTTTTTAGAGTTGATGATTGATTTTTTAAATTAGGTTTTTTTGATCCGGAAGAATCCCTTGCATTTGTTCGTTCTTTTTGGGAAGATTCTTTGGGCTGATCAATTGCTTTCAGCCATTTTGATTTACTGTAAAGCCTTGTAAAATCAAGTTGCAGATTGGCTTCTTCCTGCTGGCCGTTTTCAAGAAAGTTACCAAGATTCACCGCAAGCCGCGAAGCGCCTATCCATTGATAGTTGGCTGTATATCCTAAACGCAAGGTTGTCCAGTCTGTTAAAGGAAGTTTGCTAAGCGGTACATTATAAGAAAAATTAATTGCCTGTGTGAAGATGGTGTTGCGGCCACCTGAAAAAAAGTTCTTTCTCACAGTATCTGTTTTTTCTTTTGTATTGATTCTTCCATAGGGTTGGTCAATTACTGCATTATTGAGGGCTGTATAATCAATATTAAGAGAATGTGTAATGTCCCATCTCAAAATATAATTTCTGTCAAAAGTGAAATACTTATCAAAAGTTTCAGGAATTATATATTTGTCTCCCCCGACACTTCTTGGTTTTATTACTCCAAATTGCTTATAAATATCTGCCCTGAAGCTTAACTGGGAAGGAATTGGGTTTATATTAAAATCTTTAACCAGGTCAACCCAATGCGTTTTTGTTTTTCTAAACATCTTTTTAAAAGGCTCAAAATATTTTGGTTGAGGAGTAAAATTATATCCCAGACCTGCACGTTGCTTTGTTACATTATTATATTCTATCAATGGACTGTGCGCTGTGATTTTTGTAAAAGAATAACTGGCATCGAAGTTTTCTATGTCCCAGGGTTTTGGTTTTTTACTACTGGTTCTGTTTTTATGAACGTTCGTAAAACTGATTGTCTTGGTAGAAATAAAATCATCAGCATTATTTCGTATTGAATCCCTTTCACTTTTTGGCGCCTGGTTAAGCTTTTGTTTTAATGTGATATCAAGATCATATGGATCATATTGAGGAGTGCTTGTTGCCTGCGAATAGCTTGCGTAAAATGGAATTGACAAAGCTGCCTTTTGGGGCAGTAACTTCCCGAGTTCCAGGTTAGCAGCTCCGTCTAACTGCAGGAAATTATCTCTATACCTGTCGTTCACACCCTGCTCCAGCGTGCCAAAGCCATTACTGTGTGAATTAGCCGAAAGTGAAATTGTTCCCAGGTCTGCAAGATTTGCGTCTACACGGGCTAGTGTGGCCCATCCGCCGTTTTCATCCAGGGAAGAAAGGCGCAGCTCATTATACCAAATTTCGCCACAGGCAGCCCCGGAACTGGCATTTTTTACGCCCATTAACATGCCGGTTACCTGTCCCAGGTTGGGGTCGCCTATTATCGAATAGGTTTGACCGTTAGCTTGTAATTGCGAGTATATTGTGTTTAACGGGAAGCTTGATAAATTTCTTGCATTTTTAATTTGTGGAAGTACATCAAGGTCAAGATCGAGACTGTTACGCTGTATCCATAAGGTATCATTATATTCTTTACTGTCCGGATTAAGCCCCGTATTTAGCGGCGTAAGTTTTAAAGGAATTCTTATCTCGTAATAATTGGATACAAAATCACTTCCAATTCTTATAACCCCTACCAGGTCATTATCATTGAGCTGGGTTTGCGGTGTTTTTTCAGCATGGATATACAATTGTAACTTACGGAACTGCCTTAAATCCTTGTTGGCAAATGTTTGAAAAACAGCTTTACCATCGTTCTGTTTAAGGTCACAGAACTGGAGGGAAAGTGACTGCTCATTTTGTAAAAGATTTACTCCGTTATTACTTGTAGTCTGAACCCGCTCTATATCGGAAGGTGTGCGGTACGGCAATGGATATCTTTTATCGTTTTCTTCAATATTCACAGCCCCTACATTAAAGTCGTTCGTAACTCCCGGACTGTAATTTCCTGTTGTATCAAGTTTGTAATCAAATTTTCTCCACGTGTTTCTTACAAGGGCAAGTTCTCCAAAACGCACCACCACGCTATCATCGAAACCGGTTAAAAACATTCGGATAAACCTGATTGATTTAAAATCCGGAATGTTCCCAATTTTTTTATTGTAAGATTCTATAGGAATGCGCATTTGGTACCATGTTTCATCTCTTTGTGTACCGTTTGCAAGATTAACATTAACTACTCTTTTGTCTACAATAAAATTTTGTCCGATAGCCATACTAGGATCTGTCGGTGGTTTCAGGTCAACGGTATATTGAAAATATTCTTCGGTTTCATTGAGTGTGTTATCCCGGTTTAAGTCTTCCTGGTCAGGATAAAGTGTTGCTGCGGATGAATATTGCGAATTGTTGTCAGCTATCGGGGAATTTCCCTGCGGGCCATTAAAATTTTTATAACGGGCAAGGATACCTGCATTTTCAGCATCAAGATCGCTGCCACGATAGTAATGGTAATTATCCGAAGATGGATCAGCCAATGCATCCTGGTAAGCTTTTGAGCCTGTTCCAAAATTGGCGGCAAGAACGTCTAAGTAATCAGTTCTTCGCTTTCTTATTTCTGCGCTGTCTGTCAATCCATCAAAGCCAACATCCTGGTAAGGCCTGTCGCTTGGGTCATTACTAAATGCATTGGTAACCTGTATAGGATTACTCGGAATAACACCCCATATTGATGTGTCAAGTACAGCCGGCAAATTTGGAGTAGGTAGCCCGTTTTCATAAAATCTCCTGGAATCTTTGAGAACATCTTCAGAAACATTACCAAGGTTTATATAAAATTTCCCTCCCTTGCTTGTGGGATCCATTATAAAAGGATCCTGTACCCAGCATTCCACATATTCAATATTCGCAGTCTCAAAATCAGTCTGGTCAAGGCTTCTCATCAAACCACCCCAACGCTTAGAAGGCGCAAGTAATTTACCAGATGCGGAAACATTAGCAGTTGAAGCGATATAGTTATATGGTCCGCGATCTGTAGGATAATAAGACAGGTCAAAAGTTATGAGTTGGTTTTGGCCTACGTCAGTTGTAATTTGGGGAAATATTTCAGTTTGTGAAATTGCCCTCACCCGTGAATCTGACAGCTCAGTTTTATTTCCACGCAGCGGGTTGTTTACATTTTTTGGATCCTGCAGGGTTGGTTCAATCTGATACCATGCTATTTTTGCCCGGTTTTCGCCATAATCCAGTTTATCATTATCAGCAGCTTCCGGAAACAAGAGTGTATTACCGGTTTCATCTGTTGCTCCATAAGGAGTGGAGGCTAATGCCCAGCTAATCGGTGGAAAACGGAGATCAATATTACTTTGGCTGCCTTCAAAATCGTCAATATAAACTACGCCATTGCTGCCTTTTCCTATTTGAGGAGCATGACCAGGTTTAAAATAGGCCGCTTCCGCATAAGCATTTATTGCCGATGGAGCTGTGGTGGAATAAAAGGGAAGTTTGTCTAATATTTTTGTCAGCCTGGGAACATCTCTGTGATAATTCACATCCGCTCCATACATCGTATTTCGTATAGGGTCTTCCCCGTAATCCACTTTGGTAAAATAAGGCCTTTCGCTTAGCCTGACTATTGTACCGCCAAGGTTTAATTGCTCCTTAGCTGTATTTATTGCCTGGTAGTCTAATCTAAGGGCCATATAATTTTTTTGCTGAAGGCCGAAGGTTGCATTGTTTTCAAAATTTACCTGTACCGGCAGCCCCGCATTTATGATAGCCTGGTTAATAATTTTAATTGTGCCGAGATCATAATTTATAGTGTAATCAATATTCTCGCTGAGTGTTTGCCCTCCGGCGGTTACTGTTACCGAGCCCGGGGGAATGTTATAACCAATACTAATATCGGAGGAGGAAGATGTTTTAGCCGAGCCTTGCAGAACAAACCTGTCAAGATTGGGAAACTGTTGCTGGGCTATTACCTTTATTGAATCATATAACGGGTAGTAAAGACTGTCCCTGGCAATGGTTGTATCGGTGAAAACTTTCGGGGCAAGATCACGGCCAAAAGGTTGTAGCAATGGAAATATTACCCGGCTATATTGCGGAAGAACTGTATAGCCTTGCACAAAGTCGAAAACTCCATCCGGTTGGGGATCATTTTGATTATTAAGCCTGTCAAGATTTACTAAAGTTAATATAGGAGCACCAAGGTTAAGATCTCCAAAAGGAAGATATCTTTTTGAGCCTAATCCGGGTTGTTGGTATAATACATTCAGTTTAAAATCCTGTTGGTCAAGTGTTCCAAAACCAACGCTGTAAACATTCTTCATCATCAATTGCCATATTGGAAGGTTTGGCCGTTGTGAAGTTGCTTTCAGTAATTTCAGAAAAAGAACATTTTGATTCCCCGATGTTGAATCCGGTGGAACATCCTGGGAAAATTCCCCTACCTGGTAAATTTTCCCATTGTAAGAATATTGATAGGCAACAGCCAATACTTCATCGGGCTGTAATGGCTGGCTCAATGATAAAAATCCCACTTTCGAATTAAATATATACTGTGTAGAATCAAGTTTTCTTGCAAATGTCTTTTCAAAATCCTGCACGGGGCTTAATCCATTTTGAGTTTGTAATTGATTGGTAATAAGTGCGCTATTACGGCTGTTCGGATTACTGGTAATTTCCCGGTATTCAGAATTGGTATTATTATCCGGTAAACTTCCTGTAACCGTAAAAGGATGATAGGGATTACTTTCTCCAAGATCCATTAACCCTACAATGCCTCTTGCATCAGTGGTAGCTCCGTTTTTATTTGTTATCCATACTTCAATCCTTAAAATATTCACCGGCGTTGTTACTGCCGGCAAATTACTCATTACCTTATTGTAATTATTTTTGAAATACTGGCCTAATAAAAAATGCCGGTTTTCTTCATAATCATCAGCCTTAAATTCAAATAGCTGTGCCGCGCTTCCGCCCTGGAGGTTTACTGATTGTCTTTGCGACTTTTGACTTGCAATAACTCCTGTCACAAAAAGTTTTCCAAATTGTAACTGGGCTTTTGCTCCAAACAAAGATTGAGCTCCCGGAATTAAGGTGCTTCTTGAGGAAAAAGAAACATTGCCGGCTTCAAATCGTTTTATAATTTCATCTTCTCCTCCTGTATAATCGAGCTTGAGTTGATTGGTAAAATCAAAATTAGCAAGCGTATTATAGCTTATTGGAAACTTTAACTTATCGCCGATGCTGGCATTTACATTTAATTGTGTAGCCATATTAAAATCAAGGCCACCGTTCTTCCTGGCCTCTTCGGACAATGTTGGATTTTTCACATTTTGCCCCTGGTAGCCGGCAGTAATGTCTACATTTCCCTGCGGTTGAATTTCTATTTTTCCGTTTCCAAATAACCTGTTGAAAAGATCATCGTATATACTAAGTTTTGGTTTTACCTGGCCGCGGTTGAGTATATTAAGGGTATTAGCTCTTTTTTTGAAATAATCTGTTTCAGCCTTATGGGCTTCCATTTCCATAAATTCTTCTGAAGAATAAGAAGTTGGAGTTCTGTAATACTGGTTTCCAATCTTTTCGTAAACAGTATATCTTTTTGTAGCCGGATCGTAAGCGATGGAATCAGTAATGTTAGAAGGCTTGGCAAAATCAAAAGTACTTTTGGGATTTGAATAAAAATCTCCTCTTGTATCATGTATAGGATAAGGAAGCGAATCGTTTGTATGAGACCTGGCAGAATCCTGTGCCAATGCACTATTTATTCCGGAAAATGAAAATATCATCGCCCAAAAGCAAGCTAATATCAACCCAAAAAAATTCGGTGCCAATTTTCTTTTAAACAACATCCCGCGATTAATTAGGGTAGATTTCTCTCAAATAGCTTTTAGCGCTTTTTTTATTATTTCCTCAAGGTTGTTGATGGTTGGGTTGGAAATTACGATTTTTTTAATGGATTGTTCAGCAATTGGCCTTCCTATTCCAAGAGCTACTAATGCATTTAACGCATCCTGGTGCAAAGTATTGCCAACAGTAGCATCCAAAGGCCCAATTGATGATATTTTTGACATTTTATCTCTAAGTTCAAGAACGAGCCTTTCAGCAGTTTTTCTTCCAATACCTTTTACGCTTTCAAGCAACGATGCATTATTTTGAAGAATAGCTTTACTTATTTCATCGGGCTTCAGATTAGACAACATCATTCTTGCCGTTGCTGCACCTACTCCCGAAACACTTATCAACATTATAAACATCTCTTTTTCCATCACATCAAAAAAACCATATAGGGTATGTGAATCTTCTTTTATCTGCAGGTAAGTATACAATTTTCCTTCGTTTAATTTTTGAATATGCGAATAGGTATTGAGGCTGATATTTACTTCATAGCCTATACCTTGCACATCAACGTAAACAACCGTTGGATTTTTATATGAAAATCTCCCTGATAAATATGCTATCATTATTTTTTAAGAGTGCCAAAAATAAGTAATTCACTTTAATGATAGTGATATAAAATGTTCCGAAGATTTTACATAGAAGCTAATAGTAAAGTAAGTTGTATTTTTATTTTCTCAAAAAAAGCCTGAACGAATAAATGGACAAAAAAATTTCAGCCGCAATTACTGCAATTGGCGGCTACGTTCCCGAATATCGTCTTACTAATGCCGAACTTGAAACGATGGTTGATACCAATGATGAATGGATAAAAACAAGAACCGGTGTTGAAGAAAGAAGAATTTTAAAAGGAGAAAATAAAGGGGTTTCTGAAATGGCTGTTCCCGCTGTTTTGGAGCTTTGCGAAAAAAGAGGAATCAATCCTGTGGAAATTGATTGTCTTATTTGTTGTACCGTCACCCCTGATATGACTTTTCCTGCAACAGCAAATATTATCACCTATAAAATCGGCGCCGTTAATGCATTCGGCTTCGATCTTTCTGCAGCCTGTTCAGGATTCTTATTTGGCGTAACTACCGGAACTGCGTTCATTGAGAGCGGGCGATATAAAAAAGTAGTGGTAGTTGGTACTGATAAAATGAGTGGTATTGTAGATTATACCGATCGTAAGACCTGTGTTCTTTTTGGAGATGCTGCCGGTGCAATTTTACTTGAACCTAACTATGAAGGATATGGAATACAGGATAGTCTGCTGAAAACAGATGGAAGCGGCGCTGAATATCTTAAAATGACGGCCGGCGGTTCGGCTAAGCCAGCTTCTATTGAAACAGTGATGGCTAAAGAGCATTATATTTTCCAGGAAGGCCCGGCAGTGTTTAAGTTTGCGGTAAAAGGAATGGCCGATGTTTCTTATGAACTATTGGAAAGAAATCATCTTACAGGCGATGATATTGCATGGCTGGTTCCTCACCAGGCGAATAAAAGAATTATTGATGCGACAGCCAACCGTATGGGGTTGAGCATGGATAAAGTTATGATCAACATTCAGCGTTATGGTAACACTACTTCTGCAACCATTCCACTTTGTTTATGGGAATGGGAAAAGCAATTAAAGAAAGATGATTTAATCGTTCTCGCAGCTTTTGGTGGCGGGTTCACCTGGGGTGCAACGTTGGTGAAGTGGGCGTATGATACGAGTAAATGAATAAATGGAAAGTCTTTTAATGATCAAATAATAAATTATGGACAAGACAGAAAAATTACATCTCATGGAAAAAATACTCCGTGAGTTGGATGATGTAGTTAATAGTCAAACATCGCTTTTAAAAAAAGTTGCGCAATTGGAAGCAGAAAATATCAACCTTGGAAACAGGCTGCTGGAAAAGCAACTTCCGGAAATTCATTCAAAAGCAGATGATGCCTTAACGGTTGCTGTAGCTTTACAGACCGAATTTACGGATGTAAAAGATCAGTTTATAAAAGACAATAAGCTTGATGAAATACTTCCAGAATCAAAGTGAACCGTTTATTTTTTCCTGCTGAAAACAATAAAATCAGTGGGAGGAATTTTTTCAATTCCATTCTCCCGCATCATTGTTACTAATTGGCCTCTGTGATACGTTTGGTGATTAAATAAATGCAACAACATCTCATACACCGGTTGTTTAAAGTATTCTTTTTTTGAATTGTGATAGGCAAATACATGAGTAAGATTTACTTCATTTGAGTCAGACGCCCAATCAAACCATTGCTTTGAAAGAATTAAGAGTTGCCCGGAAAGTTCTTCAAAAGTTCCATTAAAACTTTTGCCAGGCCATTCTACATGTTCCTGTAATTTTAACCGTTGCCACCAAACGCTTTCTACATCCATCAAATGCACAACGGTTTTATAAATGCTTGTAAAACTGCTCTTCGTTTCTTTGTAAATAATATCATCGGATAACCGGGCTATTCTTTCCAATATTGTTTTATTTGCCCAAATATTATATGCCGCATATTGTTGCAAAAGTTGCTTCATGTTTTTACTACTTTTGCCAAACTTAAATATTCATTTTTTTATTTCGGCTTATTAATTATGCACATGCCTTCACAAAAAGATTCTCTTACCGGTTTTAGTTCTGTGGCCATTCATAGCGGACATGAAGACGACGGAAACAATGCTCATCTTACTCCAATTTATGCCAGCAGCACCTATGTTTTCGAAAATGCTGAACAAGGAATGCGTCGTTTTAATGGCGAAGAGAAAGGTTATATATACAGCCGCTGGGGCAATCCCACCATGGCGGAAGCTGAAAAAAAAATTGCTGCATTGGAGAGTTTTAAAATAAATGATGAACATGGCAATCCGCTTCAATTAAAAACTTTATTACATTCCAGCGGCATGGCAGCTTTATCCACTCTTTTATTAGGCAACTTAAAAACCGGTGATAAAATTCTTTCTCATTTTTCTTTATATGGAGGAACACAGGAGTTAATGGAAAAAGTATTACCGGGACTTGGTATCGAAGCGATAATAGTTGATCTGAGAGATTTGAATAAAGCAGAGGAAGCAATAAAAAAAGATAATAAAATAAAATTGCTTTACCTGGAAACTCCTGCAAATCCTACCATTCAATGTGTGGATATTGACGAACTAACGAAGCTGGGTAAACGAAATGGTTTAATTGTGGCCGTTGATAATACTTTCGCCACTCCCTACCTGCAACAACCATTTAAATATGACGTTGATTATGTTTTTCATTCCACTACAAAATTTTTAAACGGTCATGGAACCGCTATTGGCGGAGCTTTGGTAGGGAAAGACATTGATTATATGGAGACAAGAATGACAAAGGTACACAGGCTGCTCGGGGGAAACAGTAACTCATTTGATGCTTTTTTATTAACACAAGGAATGAAAACACTGGAAGTGAGAATGGAACGTCATTGCCACAATGCCATGCAGGTGGCAAAATTTTTAGAACAAAATAATTCAGTTAGTAAAGTAAACTACCTTGGGCTGGCTTCGCATCCTGATTATTCAACAGCAAATAAACAAATGTCTCATCCCGGCGCTATGCTAAGTTTTGAATTGAAAGATGGATTACAGGCAGGAAAAAAATTTATAGACAAATTGCAAATGTGCGTAAGAGCAGTTTCTTTGGGAACATGTGATACTTTATTATCTCATCCTGCATCAATGACACATTTTGGCTTACAAAAGGAAAAAAGAGAAAAATATGGAATCACTGACGGCCTGGTACGAATGAGCGTGGGTATTGAAAATATTGACGATATTTTAAACGACCTTGACCAGGCATTGACATAAAATATTATTACTTACTGCTAACAGATAATTCGATTTATATGGACAATATTGTTATTAGAAAGGCGGTGAAAGAAGATTGTGAAAGACTAATGGAGTTAATATATGAGTTGGCTGTTTTTGAGAAATCGCCACAGGAAATGACTGTTACCTTAAATCATTTTCAGGAAAGTGGGTTTGGTGAAAACCCTGTGTGGTGGGCATTTATAGCAGAAGTTGATGGAAGGGTAGAAGCGTTTGCCCTTTATTATATTCGCTATTCAACGTGGAAAGGCCAGCGAATGTATCTTGAAGATATTTTAGTAAGTGAGGAATTAAGAGGAAAGGGAATAGGCAAATTATTATTTGATAAAATAGTGGAAGAAGCCAAAGTAAAAAAAATGAGTGGTATAGTTTGGCAGGTACTCGATTGGAACGAGCCGGCTATTAATTTCTATAAAAAAAATGAGGGCGTAAATTTCGACGGAGGATGGTTGAATTGCTCCATAAACTTTTAAAACAAAATAATGTCCGAAAAAATAAAAATGGGAAGTGATGGTTTATTGGTGGTTCCGGATAAACCGATAATACCATTTATTGAAGGAGATGGAATAGGTCCTGACATCTGGAAAGCAAGTGTTCGTGTTTTTGATGCCGCCGTTGAAAAAGCTTATGAGGGCAAAAGAAAGATTGAATGGATGGAAGTATTGGCAGGTGAAAAAGCGTTTAACCATAACGGTGAGTGGATGCCTCAGGCAACAATGGATGCATTCAAAAATTACCGGGTTGCCATAAAAGGTCCGTTAACAACTCCTGTAGGCGGAGGCATTCGCAGTTTGAATGTAGCTTTACGGCAGGAGCTTGATTTATATGTAAACCTTCGTCCTGTCCGGTATTTTGAAGGAGTACCTTCTCCCATGTGGCAACCTGAAAAAGTTAACATGGTAATCTTCCGGGAAAACACGGAAGATATTTATGCAGGAATTGAGTTTATGACCGGCACGCCTGAAGCAAAAAAATTATTAAAATTTTTGCAGGAAGAGTTAAATATAAAAAAGATACGTTTTCCTGAAACATCTTCATTTGGTATAAAGCCCGTAAGTAAAGAAGGTTCCGAAAGACTGATCCGTTCAGCCATACAATATGCAATTGCCAATAAATTGCCTTCGGTAACATTTGTACATAAAGGGAATATTATGAAGTTTACCGAAGGCGCATTTAAAAACTGGGGATATGAATTGGCTGCCCGTGAATTTGCAAATGATGTTTACACCTGGAACCAATGGGAAGCAACAAAAAAAGAAAGCGGTGAAGCAGTAGCCAATGAAGAAATGCGCATTGCAAAAATTGGCGGAAAAATTATCATTAAAGATGCTATTGCAGATAATTTTTTACAGCAGGCTTTGCTGGCTCCGCAGGATTATTCAGTTATTGCAACTTTAAATTTGAATGGCGATTATATAAGCGACGCATTGGCTGCACAGGTGGGTGGTATTGGTATTGCACCTGGAGCAAATATTAATTTTTTAACCGGCCATGCGGTGTTTGAAGCCACACATGGAACAGCGCCCAGGTTTGCCAATACTAATACGATGAATCCCTCTTCCGTAATTTTAAGTGGCGTAATGATGCTCGATTATATGAACTGGAAAGATGCAGGTGAATTAATAACTAACGGTGTGGCTAAAACGATAAAAAGCAGAAAAGTGACCATTGATTTTTATAACCTGATGAAAGATGCGACACTTACTGAAGACAAGTGAATTTGCAGATGAAGTAATCAAGAATTTGTAGACGATTGTGATGTGTATAGATTTGATTATATTTGTGTATAAAATATTAAAAAGAAATGAGAACAAATATTGATATAGATGATGAGCTAATGAGCAAGGCGCTTAAATATTCTAAATTAAAAACTAAAAAAGAAATTATAAATGAAGCTCTTAGTGAATACGTCAAATATCACATGCGACTTAAATTATTGTCATTACAGGGAAAGGTAAAATGGGTTGGAGATTTGGACAAAATGAGAAGAAATGCCTAAACTCATTGTTGACAGTTCTATTTGGATTGATTTTTTTAATAAAAAAACCTCGCGGCAAATTGAACACCTTCAAATGTTATTGCTAACAAATGCGGTAAACTCCACCTATAACAATTCTTCCGGTAATTATGCAGGAGGTATTGCAGGGAATCGAAAATGACAGATTTTATAATGCAATTAAAGAAAATCTTCTCGGTTTAGATTATGTTACTTACCAACCTTACGACAATGCTATTAATGCCGCACAATTGTATAGGTTTTTGAGAAAGAAAGGCGTTACAATAAGAAAAGCAAATGATTGCATTATTGCGGCCTCGTGTATTGAATTTGATATTCCCCTTTTTCATAATGACAAAGATTTTGATAACATTGCAAAATATTCTTCATTAAAAATTTATAAACCCGTATATGACAAAAATTAAAGTAGCCAATCCCGTAGTTGAACTGGATGGCGATGAAATGACACGTATCATCTGGAAATTTATTAAAGACAAACTGATACTTCCTTATATGGATGTTGATATAAAATATTTTGATCTTGGTATTGAATACCGCGATGAAACCAACGACCAGGTTACGATTGATGCTGCCAATGCCATTAAAGAATATGGCGTTGGAATTAAATGTGCAACCATTACCCCTGATGAAGCTAAGGGTAAAAGAATTTAATCTGAAACAAATGTGGAAAAGCCCTAATGGAACCATCAGGAATATTTTGGATGGAACTGTTTTTCGTGAACCTATCGTTATGTAAAAATATTCCGAGATTTGTTCCAAACTGGACTGCGCCGATCATTATTGGCCGTCATGCATTTGGCGATCAGTATCGTGCAACAGATTCCGTTATAAAAGGAAAAGGAAAACTTACCATAAACTTTACACCGAAGATGGAGGTGAAACACAAACTTTGAAGTATATAATTTTAAAGGCGATGGTGTTGCACTGTGCATGTATAATACGGATGAAAGTATTTGTGGTTTTGCACGAAGCTGTTTCAACATGGCTTTAAGGAAAAAATGGCCTTTATATCTTTCTACAAAAAATACCATTCTTAAAAAATACGATGGAAGGTTTAAAGATATTTTTGAAGAAATTTTTGAAAATGAATTTAAAGCTGAATTTGAAAAGCAGGCATTACTTATGAACATCGCCTGATTGATGATATGGTTGCAAGTGCTTTAAAATGGCATGGTAATTTTGTTTGGGCCTGTAAAAATTATGATGGAGATGTGCAAAGCGATACGGTTGCGCAGGGCTTTGGATCATTGGGTTTAATGACTTCTATTTTAGTTACGCCTGATGGAAAAACCATGGAAGCAGAAGCTGCGCACGGAACAGTTACGAGGCATTACCGGGAACATCAGAAGGGAAATCCTACCTCAACTAATCCGATTGCATCCATCTTTGCATGGACAAGAGGGCTTGGCGTTCCGCGGTAAACTGGATAATAATCAGGAATTAATTGATTTTTGTAATACACTGGAACAGGTATGTATTGAAACCGTTGAAAGTGGTAAAATGACAAAAGATCTTGCCGTATGTATCAGTGGTAACAAGGTTTCGCATGGTACCGACTATTTATATACGGAAGAATTTTTGGAAGCGATAAATGAAAATCTTATCAGCAAATTGAAATAAGTGGGTTGATTTCAAAAGAAAACTTTTTCTAAAAATCCTTTTCGGAATAAATTTTGTGGTGTAAGCACAATCGGGATTCAAAAGCTGCTTATTTTAAGCCTTTTAAACAGTGGATAATTTCAGGGAATAATTTCGATTTCGATCTTGTTTTAATTCGATCTTGATTTAATAAACATATTCTTAGCTGGGTTCAAATTTATAGCGGTGTATCGGGCAGTAACTACTGACAAAATTTTTTATAAGTCATTTTTACTTTCATTAGATACAATTTTTTTAAAAAAATACGTTATTAATACGAAACGAATTTATAAATATTTTACATTGCAAACTGATAAAAAAATTCATCTTATTATCAAGGCAATCAGAAATAAATAATATGTCCAAAATTCTTGTTGTTGATGATGATACTGATATCCTCTCTGTGATGGAAATACTTCTTACCATGAAGGGTTTTGAAGTGGAAGTAATCACAAAAGGCGAAAATACGTTTCCCAAAATTGAAACGTTTAAGCCGGATCTTATTCTTTTAGATGTTCTTATTTCTGGTCATGACGGAAGAACGATATGCAGGAAGCTAAAATCAGATAAAGAGACGATGCATATTCCCATCATTATGTTTTCTGCTCATCCCGGAGCAGCAGCTACTATAGCAGAATATGGTGCGGATGATTTTATAGCAAAGCCTTTTGATGTTACCAATCTTTTACAGAAAGTAAAACATCAGCTTGAGACAAGTCAAAAATTAAAGATGTAACTGTCTGATCATTTTCGATATCCCTTCAAATTAAATTTCCGTTAAAATACATTTTCCGGCAGTGGATTACCTGATAAAAATTAACGACTTTTATCATAAATCTTTCTGCTCATGAACTTCACTTTTTTTGCCGTCAATAAAAAAAATATTCTTACTGTAATTTTCTTTTTTCTTTCTTTAATAATATTTCCCTCTTGTAATAAAAAGAATAAACCTGTAGACGTTGATCCTTCATTCAGCCAGTATATTGACGCGTATACTTCAGGAATTGTCTCTAAAACAACCGCAATAAAAATTAAGCTGGCTGCAGATGCCTCCACAACGCATCCTGTGGGGGAAGCAGTTGACAAAAATATTTTTAATTTTTCTCCTTCAGTCAAAGGAAAAGCAGTGTGGCTTGATGCACGTACTATTGAATTTCAGCCAGATGAAAACCTTATGGCTGATAAATTATACCAGGTAACTTTTAACCTGGGTAAAGTAACACATGTGCCTCCTAAATATGAAGAATTTGTTTTTAATCTTAAAACCATAAAACCTGCTTTTACGGTAACCGATTTTGGCTTGCGAAGCGCCCCCGAAAAAGATAAAATGATATTGGTAGGTGAAGTGGAAACAGCAGATATTGAAGATCCGGCTACTATTGAAAAAATAGTAACTGCTGCAGAAAATAATAAATCGTTGCAAATAAGCTGGCAACATAACGGTGCCGCCAAAACGCACAATTTTATTGTAAACGGAATAACAAGGGGCAATAACGCAACCCAGCTTACGCTTAGCTGGAATGGGAAACCATTGAGCATAGAAACTACTGATAACAAGAATATAGAAGTGCCTGCTATTGGTGATTTTAAAGTAATGAATGTAATGGCTATGAACGATGCGGAGCAATATGCCTCCATCCAGTTTAGCGACCCCATAGCCACAGGCCAGGAACTAACGGGACTTATAACAATAAGTAACCAGCAGGATATAACTTATAGCATTAATGGCAGCGAAGTAAAATTATACACCGGCGATCAGTTGAACGGTGATTATACCGTAAGTGTGAATCCCGGCATTAAAAATAACTGGGGTGATACTTTGCAAAATGGATACGCCGCTAATATATTTTTTGAAAACCGGTTACCCGCTGTTACTATAAACGGCCGGGGAAATATTCTTCCTAATTCCGGCCATCTTGTATTGCCTTTTCAGGCAATTAATTTGAATGCGGTTGACATCAGCATTATTAAAATTTATGAAAATAATATCCCGCAATTTTTACAGGGAAATAATTTGGGAGGAGAAGAAGACCTTCGTCGTGTAGCCGTTCCCGTTATACAGAAAACAGTACGCCTTGATGATGATAAAACTTTAGATCTTCACAAAAAGCAAGGCTTTTCTTTGGATATAGATAAGTTTTTGAAAACAGAGCCTGGCGCTATCTACCGTGTTACCATTGGCTTCCGACCCGACTATTCATTATACACCTGCCATTCGTCCGATTCATCTTCCAATAACGATGATGAGGAAGATTACTATGATGAGGGCTATGGTTCTTCGGCGGTTGCAGTGGATGATGATGATGAATTCTGGAAGCGTTACGATGATTACTATCCTTATGGTTACAACTGGAAACAACGGGATAATCCCTGCTCGAAATCTTACTACAATAAAGACCGCTGGGCTACCAGGAATATTATTGCCTCAAATATTGGCCTTACCGCTAAACGCGGAACAAGTAATACGATTACTATTGCAGTCTCCGATATTTTAACTGCGCAACCCATTGGCTAATATTGAGTTGCAGGTATTGGATTACCAGCAGCAGGTAATTGCAAAAGCTAACAGTGATAACAATGGCTTTGCCACTTTTGATTGTAAAAGAAAACCTTACCTGGTTATTGCGAAAAATGGTGATGAAAAAGGGTATTTGAAATTAGATGATGGAAGCAGTCTTCCACTTAGCCGGTTTGATATTTCAGGTGAAGAGGTTAAGAACGGCATTAAGGGATTTATTTTTGGTGAAAGAGGTGTTTGGCGGCCCGGCGATTCCATGTACATCAATTGTATTGTGGAAGATAAAGATGGAAAGCTTCCGGCTGGTCATCCCGTACAATTTGAATTATATACACCTAACGGCCAGCTATACACGCAGAAAGTGCAGGCGAATGCTGATGAAGGATTTAATGTATTTAAAGTTAGTACCGAAAAAAGCTCACCTACAGGCAACTGGCTGGCGAAAGTAAAAGTAGGTGGCGCTGTCTTTGAAAAACGAATCAGGATAGAAACGGTAATGCCCAACCGGCTTAAAGTAAATCTTGATTTTGGACCAGAAGCTATGCTGGGGAAAGATTTATCAAATGCAGGAAAACTTTCTGCACAATGGTTGTTTGGCGCTACCGCAAAAAATTTGAAGGCTAAAGTGGATGCTTCGCTTTATGCAAAGAAAACGGGATTTGCAAAATTTGCAGGTTATAGTTTTGATGATCCAACCAGCAATTATACAACACAATCCAAAACTATTTTCGACGGAACATTAGATGAAGAAGGAAACGCAGTCGTAAAGCCGAAGTTCGAAACCGATGAGAATGCGCCGGGTATGTTAAGCGCTAATTTACTCACAAAAGTTTTTGAACCGGGAGGAAGCTTTAGTATTAATAATATGACAATTCCTTACAGTCCTTATACCAGTTATGCCGGCATAAAATTGCCCGAAGGCGAAAAGCCGTGGGGATTTTTATTAACGGGTAAAACACACACGGCTCAAATTGTAGATGTAGATAAGCAGGGCAATTTATTAAACGGTGAGCAGGATGTAGAAGTTCAGTTTTATAAAATTCAATGGCGCTGGTGGTGGGACAATAGTGGTGATAACCTCAGCAATTTCACGCAGGATAAATACAATAAATTAATTAAAACAGAAACCGTTCATTTGAACAATGGCAAAGGTTCCTGGAACTTTAGCGTTGGTGAAAATAATTGGGGAAGATATCTTGCGCTGGTAAAAGATTTGAAGAGTGGACACACCAGCGGTGATGTTGTTTACTTAGATGAGGCGGGCTGGCAAAGCCGCGATAATACTGACGATCCCACAGCGGCTTCCATGCTTTCATTTACTGCTGATAAAGAAAAATATAATGTGGGCGACCAGGTTACGCTTACCATCCCAAGCAGCAAAGGCGGGCGGGGATTGATAAGCATTGAATCCGGCAGTAAAGTGCTGCAAACTTTATGGGTGGAAACTACGCCAGGCCAAACCGTGGTGAAATTCAAAGCCGATGAAACGATGTCTCCCAATGTGTATGTGAATGTAAGCCTGCTGCAGCCACATGCGCAAACAGTTAACGACCTTCCTATAAGAATGTATGGCGTGTTACCAATAATGGTTGAAGATAAAAATACTGTTTTAAAACCGGTAATAAATATGGCCGGAACTATACAGCCTGAAAAGCAGGCATCCGTAACCGTTAGTGAGCAAATGGAAAAGAAATGACATACAGCATTGCCATTGTTGACGATGGCCTGCTTGACCTCACCAATTTTAAAACGCCCGATCCGCATGACTATTTTTATGCCAAAGAAGCGCTGGGTGTTAAGACGTGGGATTTGTATGATTATGTAATAGGCGCCTGGGGCGGCAACCTGGAGCGAATACTTACCATTGGCGGCGACCAGGCAGCCGGCGGACCAATCAAACCAAAAGAAGCCAACCGCTTTAAGCCGGTGGTGTTATATCTTGGCCCTTTCCATCTTGATAAGGGAAAAAAAGCAACACACAATTTTACGTTGCCTCAATACATCGGTTCCGTGAGAGTGATGGTGGTTGCGGCTAACCATAACAGTTATGGTAATGCGGAAAAAACAATTTCGGTTAAAAAGCCGTTGATGTTGCTGGCAACGCTGCCACGCGTGCTTGGGCCGGAAGAAACAATAAAAATTCCTGTTACCGTTTTTGCCATGGATAATAAAATTAAAAACGTAAATGTCACGTTGCAGACAAATCCGTTTTTAGAAATTGTGGGCGCTCCATCGCAACAGGTAAGTTTCAGCAGTACCGGGGAACAAATGATTTATTTTGATGTAAAAGTTAAGCCCGATATGGGTATTGGAAAAGTAAAACTCGTGGCAACGGGCAGCGGTGAAAGAGCGGACTACGATGTAGAACTGAATGTAAGAAATCCCAATCCTTTTGTAACGAGTGTAAGCGCTCAAACCCTTGCCGGTGGCCAGCAATGGACTACCACCGCAACACCGATAGGCATACCTGCCACCAGTTCGGCAATGCTTGAAATTTCCAGCATTCCTTCTATGAATCTTGAAAAGAGACTGGACTATTTGATTGAATATCCTTATGGTTGTATTGAACAAACAACGTCTGCTGTATTTCCACAATTAGTGCTAAATCAACTGACAGACCTTTCTGATTATCGCAAGGCGCAGATAGATAAAAATATAAAAGCGGGCATTGCCTCGCTTCAGAATTTTCAACGAAATGATGGTGGATTTAGTTATTGGCCTGGCGGCCCGGAGAGTGATGACTGGGGAACGAATTATGCCGGCAACTTTTTACTGGAAGCGCAGCAAAGAGGTTACGCTGTTGGCGAGCAACTGATGCAGCAATGGAAATTATTTCAACGAAGCAAAGCCAATTCGTGGATGCCAACTACTAATAATTTTTACGGTGGCGATCTTACGCAGGCCTACCGGCTTTACCTGCTGGCACTGGATAAATCTCCCGAACTGGGTGCTATGAACCGGCTGAAGGAATTCAAATATATTTCTCCTGAAGCCAAATGGCGGCTGGCTGCTGCTTATAAGCTGGCAGGGCAGGATAATACCGCCTTACAATTAATTAGTGGATTGCCTTTTACTTTTAGCACCAATCATAAACCGGGCATTACCTATGGCTCTGATGTGAGAGATGAAGCGATGGTTTTGGAAACACTAACGTTGCTGGATAAACGCACTTTGGCTGCTGATTTGGTAAATACTATTGCCGCCAAACTTTCTGAAGATACCTGGTACAGTACGCAAACAACGGCTTATTCATTAATTGCCATTGCGAAGTATTGCGGCAAAAATCCTTCGGGTGCAAAAATTATTGTTGCAGGAAATGTAAATGGGAAAGCGGTTAATATTAATTCATCTTCTTATGTAAGCCAGTTGCCGGTTGATATCAGCAAGGGCGCTGCCGGCATAACGGTTACGAATAAAGGAAGTAATATTTTGTATGCAAGGATCATTTCCCGCGGCCAGCCGCTTACCGGGCGAAAACTTAAAAGTGGAAAACAATCCTTCCATTCTTGGATTGAATGTTGCGTACCTCACGCGGGATTTAAAACCGGTTGACGTTTCTAAAATGATCCAGGGAACGGATTTCATTGCAAAAGTTACCGTTCGCAATCCCGGCAACCGCGGCTATTATGACCGTATGGCGCTTACGCAAATTTTCCCTTCCGGCTGGGAAATTTTAAACACCCGTTTGCAGGATGGTGAAGGCGCTTACAAATCTTCGCCCTTCGATTACCAGGATATAAGAGACGACAGGGTGAACACTTACTTTGGTATTGGCGAAAAGCAAACACTCACGTTTTATGTTCAACTGAATGCGGCTTACCTCGGTAAATATTTTTTACCGGGAACGTATTGCGGAGCGATGTATGATAATGAAAAAAAAAGAAAAAAGAAATAAGTGATACGACAATTGAGCTTAGCGAAACCTTAAATCCAAAAAAGCAGCATTTAGACAGAGAAATTGGCAAAGGAAGGCTGAACTCAATCAACAGCAACAAATTGAATCTCAAAATCAGATTAAAGAAATCAACTCCTTTGAGGGAATTGATTTTCTATGCAAAGCTTTACGAATCTTGATGACCAGAGAAAAGGAATTGAAACAAGAATCACCAACATTCAAACCCGTGGGCTTTCAGTAAAGCAAATTGAACAAAAAATTACTTCCTGGATCAAATTGCTGATAGAATTGACAAGCAAGTAAAGAACTATTCAAACCAACTCATTCACAAAATCACAGACAACAGGAGTACAAAGAAATTCTCAACTACATTCTCTCTCCCGACTTTTCTGCTAGCCTAACAGAAACTATTGAGAAGAAAATAAAGAAAATTGATTCGCTGATGCTTTGTTTGATGGGGAAGTAAAACTCAAAGCGGAACTAAAGAAAAAAGAAATACCATCACTTGATGGATTTAAAAGATGAACTTCTTTCCACCAAAAAAAGAAAAAGATGAATATGATAATCTTTTGCCGGTGGCAAAAATCTGCGAAACAGCAACAGCCGAACTCAATTCCGTTAAGCAAACTATAAAAGAAATAAACGAGAAAATCCGCAAGACCGAATTAAAACCAAGTATTGAGACAAAACTTGCTGACCTTGCTACTGCCTTTAAAGGGACAGCAGGTGAAAAAGAATTCTTGAAAAGGAGCTAAAAATTCTTACATGAAGAAATTGTTCGTAAGACCGATTCGATTACTGTTTTGACAGAGGAAAAAGACAAGCTCGATAGCAGAGTTAACGAGTTAAGGCAATGGAAAGAAGAGGTTGAGAAAATTCCTTTTGAGCCAATTGAAATCGAAAATACAGAAGCACTTAAAACTATTTACTCCAAAATCAAGCTCCACAACACAGAAAGGGAAACTCTGAAGGCGAATAAAGATTTAACTTTTGAAAAATTAAAAAACAAAGTCAAAAGCACCTTAGCAGACGAAGAAGAATTTGTGAGGTTTGTTGAAGATGAAATTGCTTGCTTATCCGACAAGCAAAAAAGTGTCGAAACAATTTTGCAAGCAATCAGCACCCAGTTTGCAAATCCTGCACACATACTGTTAAGCGCTACGGAGAGTTTAAAGAGTTTGTGATACATCAGTTTAACAGCAAACTTGCAAAGACAAGTATTTCAGATATTGAATCGCTGAAAATTGTTCTAAACGACAACACAAAAGTAATTTCAGACCTGAAGAAGATAAGTTCTATTGAAGAGTTTACACCTCAGACGAGTTTTGATTTTGACAAAACAGAAAACTTGAAAGTTCTAAACAGTTATCTAGATTCAGGAAAGAAAATTGAGTTTGAAGAATTATTCGACATTGAACTTCACCTGACAAAAGACGGCAAGGAAAAAAAGGTAGACCTGATAGAACAAGTCGAATCAACAGGAACAGATATTATGATTCGCTTGGTAATTATCATGTCAATAATTAACCGACTTGCAATTAACGACAAAGACAACAAGATCACGATTGCGATTGACGAAATTGCCAGAGTTGACGGCAAGAACAGAATTGAGTTATTCAAGTTTTGTAAAGAACATAATTTCATTCCGGTTTGTACTTCAACCGAAGAAACGATTTTGGATGGTTTTGATAAATACATTTTACTGTACAGACCACAGAAAGGAATAGAAAGCAACATCAGTGAGAACCATCCAAATGTAATTACACAAGTAAATATAGAAGCAAATGAAGGAGCATGATTATAAATTCTATTCAGAACTTCGTAACAGAAGCATTTCTTTGAACGATGTTCCAAAGAGTGTAAAGAATTCTTTACAGTTCCAAAATCTGTTTCCACAAATTCTTGACACAGAAAAATCAGGGAGAGGTTCAAAAATCATAATTAAAAACAGTTCATCTTATGAATCCTTCTACAGCAAACACTTTTCAGAAGAAGTAACAACCGCAATTACAAAATCTACCAACATTAAAAAGTTGAGAGATTCAAAAGGAAGGCGAACAAAATCATCTTCAATATTTTTCATTCGAGGTTTTAAGAATATTAAACTTAATGGAGAGAATCTTGATTTGTCCTGCTACACAAATTCGTTTGGCTTATTTAGTGTTCAGCAACCATCAATTGAAATCGAGAAAATCTGTTTTGTTGAAAACCTTGATTCTTTTCTGCAAGCAGAAAAACTTTTCGGGGATGATTACATCTACCTTCACAAATACGGAAGAATAGGAATTGATTCGCTGAAAGATATTTCGGCAGGTCAGATCTTAGTTTTTGTAGATTTTGATTTTAATGGTCTAGACGAATATCTAAGAATAAAAAGTATTTACAAAAACGCAATTCTCTTTATTCCTAAAAACTTTGATGAATTGTTTGAGAATTACAGCAAAGTCATTGACGGCAAACAGCAACAATCTGAAAGAGTTGCTCAATCCAAACTGAAAGAAGTAATAACAATCAGAGAATTGGTTGCAAATGACAAATCGTTTTCTTGAACAAGAAATTTTAATTCATGATTAAGGCAGAACCAAAAACGATATTAAGTTTCATTGCAACTTACTTTGATGTAATCAGAGATCTCTTTGATACACAAGCAAACGAGGGAATGATTAGAAAGGAAACGCTTGTTATCATTCTTGACAAGCATAGAAAAGATATAAAGCCGCAACTCACCGAGTATAAAATTATCCGACCAGTCAATGATGATTATGAATTAAGAGATGTTTATCACAAGCTGTTCGAGTTTGTGTTGTTTGAGTTCAGACCACTTTTACCAGAGGAAATTGAAAAATTTGGCAATTCCATTTCAGAACTTTTCAGAAAAATCAAGGAAGGAATTGCAGATAATAAGAATATTTTAATTGAACGACTGATTGCACTTTCAGCACAGATAAAAGAGTTTGCTGATTCAGTTGAGAAAAATTCAATCCGGCTTTTAAATGAAACAAGGGACTTGAAAGCAAATGTGAATCGGATTGACTACAAGGAAAAAATCGTGAAAGCTTCCTTTTGGATTCAGTATTACATCACTCCATTAAATAAAATTCTTGATGTGAATCACTCTGAATCTATCTCAAATAAGCTGTTAGATATTTCGGAGTATGCTAATCGAAGACAGTTGAATTTTGACGATGAAGGAATTCGGCAGTCGTTTCAAAAACTTTACTATCTGTTGAGACAAACAAATGATGATTTGCTAAGGCAATCTAAAATTTTAACAAACGAACTTCTTCCCTTGATTGAGAGAATACGAACAGAGAATTTAATTCTCACTGGCTGGATTGAGTTTCTGAAAAACCCTTACAAGATTGTTCCGCCAAAGCTTTTGAAGACAGACACTGATAAACCGTATTCAAGCAAAATCTATTTGAACACGAAGGAATATTTTGAGCAGTTCACACATGCAGAGGAAGCAATCATTGAAGAAGAAACCGATAAGGACCAAAAATGGATTTTCAGGAAGTTACACTACAAGAAAAAATTGATTGAAAAATTGCCACTTGAAAATTTCTTTGGCTGGTGCAATGATGAATTGAATGCCGAGATAAATGATATAACAAATCAGAAAGTATTTGCTTTGACAGGCTTGCTCTTTGAGGAAGACTTAGAAGTAAGTTTTTCAGAGAAAAACGAAACGCTAATGATCAAAACAGCAACCTCAAATCTCAATGTTCCAAAACTTATTATAAAACGAAATGGAGTATCCTGAAAAACATAGACAAATTGTAGACGATCTGATGAATGGAAAATTTATTCTTTCAAGAGAAAATCATTTTGAAGAACTGAAAAAGAATGAGCAGGATTTTTATGGTCCTTTCTTTCAAAAATCTTTCGGGCATAAACTTATTATCACACAGGAATATGCTTACTTGATTTCCGAAGACACAGACGAAAACATCTCAAGAGATATCAGTATTTTCTTTGCGATTCTTTGTTACGAGTTGGACAAACAAGGAAAAGACTTTCTTAACGGACTTCAATATTCAGAATATTCTTTTGAAGAAGTGAATTTGTTTTTTGAAAACTCATCCTACATTGACTTGATTCAAACTAACAAGCAATTAAGAGATGCTGATGCAAGGCGAAAATTGTTATTTAATACGATGAACAAAAAGAACATTATTGAAAAAATTAATGACGACAGATTTAATTTCACAGCTGCTTACAAAGTTTTTATTGACTTTGCGAAAGAACTCGCTGAAACAAAAATTCCTGATGCAGAATAATAATTCTGTTTAAGGATATATAATTTCTCATAGAACCACTTCCCTCATTTCAAAATCTTAGTATTAGATTGTAAATACTATGGGTAACATAAAATTATTTGAAAGTAGAAAAATCCGCAGCCAGTGGGATGCAGAGAAAGAAACATGGTATTTTTCAATTGTGGATGTTGTAGGTGTACTTACTGACAGCCCTGATGCAAGAAATTATTGGAAGGTGCTGAAACACAGGCTGACAAAGGAAGGCAATGAGCCGGTTACAAATTGTAACCAACTGGAAATGCAATCTGCTGATGGGAAATTTTATAAAACAGATGTAGCCGATACAGAACAATTGCTTCGCCTCATTCAATCTATTCCATCACCAAAAGCCGAACCCTTTAAACAATGGCTTGCCAAAACAGGTTACGAAAGAATTGAGGAAATACAGGATTCTGAAAAGAGTATTGACAGGGCAATGGAAAATTATTTAAAACTTGGTTATAGTAAAGAATGGATCACTCACTAATAATGGCAAAGGAAAAACTGGCAATAAAGACGAGCTCTCAAAAAGACGATAGCTAACCTGTATTTTCAAATCACTATGCTTCATCCTCAATGTCAAAAATCCCTCTTAAAATAAAAATATTTTTCTTCATAGCAATTGCTTTATACACATGGTTTTACTTTTGTCTTCCTTCAAAATTATTTAATGCTCCTACCTGTTATGTAATTGAAGATAAAGATGGCAGTCTGTTAAATGCATCTATAGCAGCTGATGGGCAATGGCGCTTTCCTTACGATGAAAATGTGCCGGATAAATTTGTACAATGTATTACCACATTTGAAGACAAAAGATTTTATAGCCATCCCGGAGTTGATGTGATTGCATTTGCTAGGGCGGCACTAAGAAATCTAAAAAGCAAAGAAGTTGTACAGGGCGGCAGCACACTAACGATGCAGGTTATACGCTTAAGCCGGCATGAAAACAATAGAAGTATTTGGGAAAAAATGATAGAAAGCATTCAGTCTGTAAGGTTGGAATGCAGTTATTCCAAAAAGCAAATAATGGCTTTGTATGCCTCTGAAGCGCCATTCGGAAGCAACGTAGTTGGCCTTGATGCGGCATCATGGAGATATTATGGAAGAAGCCCGAAAAAATTGAGCTGGGGCGAAATGGCTGCATTGGCCGTTTTGCCGAATGCACCAGCGTTAGTACATCCAGGAAAAAATCGCGATGTACTTTTAAAGAAAAGAAATGCATTACTTGATAAGCTTGCTGAAAATAAAATTTTTGATCAATCGACCTGCTATCTTTCAAAATTAGAACCACTTCCTGGCAATCCTGTTTCGCTGCCACAATTGGCTCCTCACTTATTGCAGCGGTTTAAAGAAGATAAAAAAGATAATAAAAAACTTTCTTCACGCATAAAGACAACGATTGATATCAATCTTCAAAAAAATGTAATCGATATATTAAATCAGCATCACAATATTTTAAAAGGAAATGGAATTAATAATGCCTGCGCATTGGTACTTGATGTTGAAACGGGAAATGTGTTGTCGTATGTTGGTAATATTTATAATCCTTCCAACTCTGAACTGGAAAGTGATGTAGATGTTATAAAAGCGCCACGAAGCCCTGGCAGCGCTTTAAAGTCCATCTTGTATGCAGCGATGTTTACTGACGGAATGATATTACCCAACTCTCTTGTTCCTGATATTCCAACGCAGATAGGAGGTTATACTCCACAGAATTTTGATTTGGGTTACGATGGTGCTGTCCCTGCTTCCATGGCTTTGGCAAGGTCTTTAAATATTCCTGCAGTAAAATTATTGCAGCAATATAAGTATCAGCGTTTTTATGATTTACTCAAACAACTTGGCATAACAACGCTTAATCGCCCGGCTGATAATTATGGATTATCATTAATATTAGGCGGCAGTGAAGTAACCATGTGGGACCTTGCCGGAATTTATGCCGGTATGGCAAGAACATTAAATCATCAAATACAAAATAAAGGGCTTGCCTTGAAAGATGATTTTCATCCGCCAAATTATATTGCGAATAATGCGCTTGTTAAAAAATCATCTCCCGGTGACGTTATCAATTCTTTGGATGCAACTTCCATCTGGTTTGCCTTCCAGGCAATGGAAGAAGTGATGCGCCCGGGCGAAGAAGGTTTGTGGCAGGAGTTTTCCTCATCACAAAAGATAGCCTGGAAAACGGGTACCAGCTTTGGTTTCAGGGATGCATGGGCAATTGGTATTACGTCAAAATATGTTGTTGCTGTTTGGACAGGAAACACAGATGGCGAAGGAAGAGCGGGCCTTATCGGAGTTCAAACTTCAGCACCAATTATGTTTGATATTTTCAGGGAATTGCCCATATCAAAACCTTTCAGTGAACCGCAAAATAATTTTGCGTTTGTGCCGGTGTGCAGGCAAAGTGGTTTCAGGGCAAATATTGATTGCCCTGATGTGGATACGATTATGGTTTCAAAAAGCGGTTACAGGTCACCGTTATGTCCCTATCATAAATTAATTCATTTAGACGCAACAGGCATGTATCGTGTAAATGAAAGTTGCGAATCGCCGTCCAACATGGTTCATAAAAGCTGGTTTGTTTTAACGCCGGCAATGGAATGGTATTACAAACAAAAGAACCATGATTACAAACCGTTGCCTCCTTTTAAACCGGGTTGTGAATATTCAAGAACCGGCAAACAAGTGGATTTGATCTACCCTCAGCAAAATGCTAAAATTTATGTGCCATTAGAAATAGATGGCAGCCGCGGAAAAACTATCTTTAAGGCCGCAAGCCGAAATCCGGAAGGTAAAATTTTCTGGCACTTAGATGATGAATATGTGGGCACGACAATAAATTTTCATCAAATGGCATTAAATCCAGCTCCCGGTAAACATTTGCTTACTATTGTGGATGAAAACGGAGAAAGCATTAGCAGGGAGTTTGAAATATTGGAGAAAACAAAATGAATATAATGTACGGTGTACGATGTTAGATGTGCGATGTTCGCCAAATAAATAATTATGAATTCTTCTCAACAATCTTTTTTCAAACTGGTAAATCATTCTTACAAATTCAACATCTTTTTATTTCGTAAACTGCCATCTGCATATTTTTCAGGAGTAAGAGTGAGAGAACTTACTGAAGAAAAATGTATAACATCAGTGCCTTTTAAATGGCTTACACAAAATCCATTTCGTTCTACTTATTTTGCTTCACTTGCCATGGCTGCAGAGATGAGTACCGGAGTTTTAGCGCTAAGTAATATTTATAAAAGAACGCCTGTCGTATCAATGCTGGTTACAAGAATGGAGGTAAATTATTTTAAGAAAGCAACTGAAAGAATTTATTTTACCTGCGGACAGGGAAAAGAAATTACTGCTATTATTGACGATGCAATTTTATCCGGAGAAGGGAAAACTATCAGTGTAAAATCAATTGGTAAAAATAAAAATAACGAAGTGGTTGCGGAGTTTTTATTTAACTGGTCGTTTAAAGCAAAAAAAAATTAATCTGATATTTTTCAAACTGATGAATTTTTTTGTTTTGACAAATGCATAGTTACCACTGATTGAAATTATCCCTGAATTTGGAATCAACATAGGATCAATCACCATCTTGACAAAAAATTTTATCTTTATTAAAAGCATAGCGTTGAAAGAAATAGCCTATCAAATATTCCTGGATGAAGATGGATTTGAAAAACTCAGAATAAGATTTCATACTGATAAGGGTAAAATTCTTGATGTTGTCGTTCAATATGAAAGTTTTGTGAACGGAAAATTTGTACCAATTATACGTTATGATTGTTCACATGGTTTCTTTCATCGCGATGTGCTTTACCCAAGTGGAGAAAAAGAAAAACAAACAATAAACTTAACAAATTTGGAAGATGCATTGAACTATGCTGAACAGGATTTAAAAGACAGATGGGAATTCTATAAAGAACGTTATCTTAAAAAATTAAAATTATGACAAAGAAAGAAACGGTAAACAGAAATATCGGTTTAACTTTTGATTTTATTCGCCAAACAATTAAAGAACCTACGTTGTTGAGCACTATTCCTAATGGCTCAGCATTGGAATTTGTTGAAAAAGACTTTGCGAAAAAGGAAAAGAAAATATTCCGGACAAAGAAAGTAAAGAGAAAATATTTAAGAGTAAAATCCACACTGGAAGTGATTTAATACGTTTATTCTATTTTTAGTACCTCCTAAAACATTTTACATTGCAATATTTGTCACTTAGGATGGGCATTGATTTATAATAAGAATCCGTTTCTTTCTTATCTTCAATTTCTATCATCACTCAATAAAATTATTTATGAAGATTGCTTTTCATGGTGCCGCACGCACGGTTACCGGTTCCAAACATTTACTCACCTTAACCAATGGAAAAAAATATTTACTCGATTGTGGCATGTTCCAGGGAATGGGCGATGAAACTGATGAACTAAATCGTGACTTCGGTTTTGTGTCTTCAGAAATAGATTATTTAATTCTTTCACATGCGCATGTTGACCATTGCGGTCTTATTCCGAAATTGGTGAAGGAAGGCTTTAAAGGAAAAATTTTTGCAACGGATGCAACAAAAGATTTATCTGCGATACTGATGGCTGATAGCGCCGGCATACAGGAGAATGATATAAAGTTTGAAAACAAAGTTCGTGCAACCCAGGGACGGCCATATCTTCAGCCATTATATTCAACTGAAGACGCAGTAAAAGCGCTTGATTATTTTGTTATTATTCCTTATGGACAATGGCATAGCATAGACGAAAATGTTCAGTTCATGTATTTGGATGCAGGACATATAATCGGTAGTACAACGGTTCATTTAAAAATAAAAGAAAATGGAAAAGAAACACATCTCACTTTTTCCGGAGATGTAGGAAGATACCGTGATGTTATTTTAAAATCGCCGGATGTTTTTCCGCAGGCAGACTTTATTATAATCGAATCTACTTATGGTAATAAAATACATAACGAGGTAACAGGAACAGGTGAATTGCTTTTGCAATGGATAACCAAAACATGCCTGCAAAAAAAAGGAAAGCTGATTATTCCGGCATTTAGTGTTGGGCGCACACAGGAAATTTTGTTTGAGCTCAACCAACTTGAAAATGAAAACAGGTTGCCTGATGTGAAATATTTTGTTGATAGCCCTTTGAGCCTTGAGGCCACCAATGTTATTAAAAGCTATCCTCAATATTTTAATAATCGTATTCAAAAAATATTACAAAGCGATCAGGATCCTTTTGATTTTAAGGGATTACATTTTACTAAAAGTGTGGAGGAAAGTAAATCGCTTAATTATATTAGATGAACCCTGTGTTATTATTTCTGCAAGCGGTATGGCTGATGCCGGAAGAGTAAAACATCATATCAGTAATAATATTGAGAATAGCCGCAATTCAATTTTATTTTCCGGTTATTGTGAGCCGCGTTCGCTTGGCGGAAGATTAAAGCTGCATCCAAAAACGGTCGGCATTTTTGGAGTAACCCACGAAGTGAATGCAGAGATTGGGGAAATACAAAGCATGAGTGCGCATGGTGATTATAACGATTTAAGCCAATGGCTTGCCTGCCAGGATCCGAAGCAGGTGAAGAAATTATTTTTAGTTCACGGTGATTATGATGTGCAATTAGAATTTAAAAATCGTTTAATGGCAAAAGGCTTTACTGATGTTGAAATTCCCCCGCGGCATTGGGAAATTGGATTGGGATAATATTTTCGTACTAACGGGCTTTATTTAAGAAGTAATTTACAATTCATTTGCATTAATTTTCATAATGCGTAACACATATTTCCCTAACATATCAAATTCTAAATTTACTATATCGCCTTCTTTAATATTTTTAAAATTGGTATGTTCAAATGTATATGGAATTATTGCTACAGTAAAAGTATTTCGGGAAACATTAAATGCGGTAAGGCTTACGCCGTTTACACATATTGATCCTTTTTCAATTATTAGCTCAGCCTTATTTTCATCAAAACTGAAAGTAAATTCAAAACTTCCTTCTAAATCTTTTTTTGAAATACATTTCCCAATTCCATCTACATGTCCCTGAACAATGTGGCCATCAATGCGGCCATTCATTTGCATAGAGCGTTCAAGGTTTACCATATCTCCTTGTTTCCAGTTTTGTAAATTTGTTTTATCTAAAGTTTCTTTAATAGCAGTTACGCGGTGCATGTTATTATCAATCTCTTCAATAGTAAGGCATGCTCCATTATGAGAGAGGCTTTCATCTATTTTTAACAATGAAGAAATGGTACTGCTAACCCAGAATGTTTTATTTGTGTGCTCTTCAGTAACTTTTTGAATAGTCCCAAAAGCTTCGATAATGCCGGTAAACATACTTATTGATTTTGTATAAGTTTTGCCTTATGATTTCTAAATTTAAAAATTTACTTTATCTTCGCATTCCTAAAAAAATAAAAAGAAGAAATTTTATGCTCATTATTGATTCAAAAGATTGCGAAAATATTGATAAAGCGCTCAAAAAGTACAAGAAAAAATTTGAGAAAAGCCGCACATTGTTGCAGCTTCGTGAGCGCCAGTCTTTTACCAAGCCTTCAGTAAAAAGGCGTGGAGAGGTTTTGAAAGCAGTTTACAAACAGCAAATTGCCAGCGGCAAAATAGAAGCATAGAATAGTCTTTATTTATATCTTCTTACGGATAGCCTGAGTTTATTAACTTTACAGCTACCGTTTTTTTATGCCTATACCTGAAGCTTATCCTATCCGGGAATTTCTTAATTATCTCACTTTTCAGAAGCGATATTCCAGGCATACTATTATTTCTTACGAAAATGATCTTACAGGATTTTTTGATTTTGTTGCTATGCAATATAATTCTTTAGACCTGGCCGAAATTTCTCCGTCAGTTGTGCGTTCATGGCTCGCATCCTTAAAGGAAGATAAGATCACTTCAAAAACAATTAACCGGAAAATATCTACCCTAAAATCGTTTTTTAAGTACCAGCTTAAAATGAGCAAAGTAGCGGTTAATCCTGTATCTGCAATTGTTTCATTGAAAATAAGCAAGCGACTTCCGTCTTTTGTTGAACAAAAAGACATTCAAACCTTGTTCAATTATATTGAATTTCCAGACACCTCGGAAGGAAAAACAAACCGGCTTTTACTGATGATTTTTTATCAAACCGGTATAAGGCTTAGTGAACTTATTAATATAAAGGAATCACATATAGATAAAAGCAAGGGCACTATTAAGGTATTGGGAAAGGGTAATAAAGAAAGGATAATTCCTGTAAACAATTTATTGCTCAAAGAAATGGATATGTATATTTCTGAAAAGGATTTTTTAACTGATAAATCCCAAAAGGATTTTTTATTTATAAATAAAAAAGGCAAAAAGCTGTATCCTAAATATGTTTACAATGTAGTTAAAAAATATCTTGGGAATGTTTCTACGAATGAAAGAAAAAGTCCGCACGTGCTGCGGCACACTTTTGCAACACATTTAACTGGCAATGGCGCTGATATTAATGCAATAAAAGAATTACTGGGTCATGCAAGCCTTGCCTCCACGCAAATTTATACTCATAATTCAATTGAGAAATTAAAGGAAGTTCACAAACTGGCTCATCCTAAATCGTGAATATTTTCAGAAATTAAAATTAAATAAATATTAAATTTTTCTTTGAAAAATGCTTTTTGGAATGTAACTTCATTCAAACAGTTTTTATGACCCACCTCAAAATTGTTTATTGCTACACCCCTTTAAATTTAATCCAAATTATTTTTATTGTTCACTGTTTAAATTTATGATTTCTATGAACGTTAACATTCAATCTCTGCATTTTGAAGCAGACACAAAATTGGTCTCTTATGTTGAAAAAAAACTCTCAAAACTTGGGCAGTTCCATGAGCGAATTACCAAAGTAGATGTTTTTCTTAAACTGGATAATGTAGTTCACAATATTAAAGACAAGATCGCCGAAATTAAAGTTCATGTGCCGCGACATGATTTTTTTGTAAAACATTCTTCTAAATCATTTGAAGAAAGCTTTGACATCGCACTTGATTCGGTTATAACACAAATGAAAAGGAAGAAAGAAAAAATGGCGGCTTGAATTACAATAATTTATTTTAAATCTATCCCCCGGTTTCGGGGGATTTTTTTTGCGTACTCTATCTCGACCTGATTTAAATTGAATCCCGGTTGTCCAAATTTATTCTATGTTTTATTGAAAATGAAAATGCTTTTATTGTCACCTGGCATCTAATTTTATTGATTATAAATTTTCTTTTTCAAAATTTTTCCATTAAACATTTTCCATTACCTTTGCCTTCCCAAAAAATGACCTATAGTGGTATGTATATTTGGGAAGTTCATTACAAGGTTGTGTTTGCGGCAATTGCCAGTGTAGCTCAGTTGGCCAGAGCAGCTGATTTGTAATCAGCTGGTCGGGGGTTCGAATCCCTCCACTGGCTCAGTCGGCAATTTATTCAATAAGCAACCTGTTTGTTTATTGCCAATTGTCAATTGAAAAGAAGGGCAGTTACCAGAGTGGCCAAATGGAGCGGACTGTAAATCCGCTGTCTTCGACTTCGGTGGTTCGAATCCACCACTGCCCACTTTAAAAAGTGTAATTAGTTTTTTGAAATAATAAAAAAGCGGAAGTAGCTCATTTGGTAGAGCGGTAGCCTTCCAAGCTTCAGGTGGCCGGTTCGAGCCCGGTCTTCCGCTCCTGGTAGTCGTTAAGGTATTAGCAACTTAGAATTGTTTTGTTAACTATTATTGACTAATGACCACTGAACATTGACAAGATTTGAATTGGAATAAAGTTATTTGAATAATGGATAGACTTCTTTCAAGCTGTTGTAGCTCAGGGGTAGAGCACTTCCTTGGTAAGGAAGAGGTCGTGAGTTCAATTCTCATCAACAGCTCGTTTTAGAACTGAAGTATGATAGAAGCAAGTACTCAGATGTATCGGGAAGGCCGTGAGTTCATTCCGATAGTTATCGGAACTCATCAACAGCTCATTATTAATTTAGCAGGAATAAATAAAATTTTAAAATCAAATATTAAAAACAAATAAAATGGCAAAAGAGAACTTTAAAAGGGATAAACCCCACGTAAACGTTGGTACTATCGGTCACGTTGATCATGGTAAAACAACCCTAACCGCAGCTATAACCGATATTTTGTCTAAAAAAGGTTTGGCGGAAAAAAGGAATTATGATGATATTGATGGTGCTCCTGAAGAAAAAGAAAGTGGTATTACTATTAATACTGCACACGTTGAATATGCAACAGTCAATCGTCACTATGCGCACGTTGACTGTCCGGGTCACGCTGATTATGTGAAAAACATGATTACTGGTGCTGCTCAAATGGACGGTGCAATTTTAGTTGTTGCTGCTACTGATGGTCCTATGCCACAAACAAGAGAACATATTTTGTTAGCTCGCCAGGTTGGTGTTCCTCGTATGGTTGTGTTCATGAACAAAGTTGATTTGGTTGATGATCCTGAATTATTAGAATTAGTTGAAATGGAAATTCGCGAATTATTAACCTAGAATGGTTTTGATGGAGATAACACACCAATCATTCAAGGTTCTGCAACTGGTGCTCTGGCAGGTGATGCCAAATGGGTTGAAGCCATTGATGAGTTGATGGATGCTGTTGATACTTATATTCCATTACCTCCGCGTCCGGTTGATCAGCCTTTCCTTATGAGTGTTGAAGACGTATTCTCAATCACTGGTCGTGGTACTGTTGCTACAGGTCGTATTGAAAGTGGTCGTATAAAAGTGGGTGAAGGAGTTGAAATTGTAGGTTTAATGGAAAAGCCATTAACGTCTACTGTTACAGGTGTTGAAATGTTTAAAAAATTATTGGATGAAGGTGAAGCTGGTGATAATGTAGGTTTATTGTTACGTGGTATTGAAAAAACCCAGATCCGTCGTGGTATGGTTATTTGCAAACCCGGTTCAATTACTCCGCATACTGAATTTAAAGGCGAAGTTTATGTATTAAGCAAAGAAGAAGGTGGCCGTCATACTCCATTCTTTCAACAAATACCGTCCGCAGTTCTATTTCAGAACTACAGACGTTACAGGTGAAGTAGAATTACCAGCAGGAACTGAAATGGTAATGCCTGGTGATAATACCTCACTTACTGTTAAGTTAATAGCACCGATTGCAATGGAAAAAGGTTTAAATTTCGCTATTCGTGAAGGTGGCCGTACAGTAGGTGCCGGTCAGGTTACTGAAATATTAAAATAAGGCCCACCTAAATCCTCCAGAATAGAGGACTTTGGAAGCTTTTAATATCTTTGCAAAGTACTTAGGCGGCATGCTTAAGTACTTTGTTTTTTAAAAAGTTCTTTATGGTTAATGTCTTTTAAGCCCTCCTCTGGAGCGTTTGGGAGACTTTCTTACGGGCATAGTTCAACGGTAGAATAGAGGTCTCCAAAACCTTTGATCAGGGTTCGAATCCTTGTGCCCGTGCTGATTAAATAGATTAAAAAAGGAAATCAAAAATTATGAATAAAATATCATTATACATCAGGGATTCTTACAAAGAAATGATGCAAAAAGTTACCTGGCCTACATGGGAGGAATTGCAACAATCTACCATGATAGTATTGGCTGCTACTATTATTATTACGGCGCTGGTAGCGTTAATGGATTTTGCATCGAATGGTGTTTTAAAATTTATTTATTCTTTATTTAAGTAATTATGACAGCGACAAATAATAATAATGTAGAAGAGGAAATTCATTCCGTTGAGAGCGAGGATATAAAATCTGCTGCTCCTGAAAAAGAAACCAAGTGGTATGTCTTGCGGGTAGTAAGTGGCAAAGAAAGAAAAGTAAAAGAATATCTTGATAAAGACATTTTAAGAAACGGATGGGACAAATTAATTCTGCAGATTTTTTTTCCGGTAGAAAAAGTTTATAAAGTTCATAACGGAAAAAAAGTTATGAGAGAACGTAACTTTTATCCGGGTTACGTAATGATAGAAGTTATTGATGGAAAACTGACGGATGAAATTGTTCAGCACCTCAGCAACATCAGCAATGTAATGCATTTTTTAACTGACGGTAAAGGCTCAAAAGGAAATATCATTAGTCTTACGAAAAGCAGAAGTAAATAAGATGTTGGGCAAGGTGGATGAAATGGCGGATGCAGGCGGAATGACAATGAGCGAACCATTTATTGTAGGTGAAACAATTAAAATTATTGATGGTCCATTCAACGACTTTAATGGTGTAATTGAAGAAGTAAATGACGAAAAGAAAAAATTGAAAGTGCAGGTTAAAATCTTCGGTCGTGCTACTCCTGTTGAATTGAATTATATGCAGGTTGAAAAAATTTCTTAGCATACAATTTTATAAAATTCTGAGACCCGCTCAAACAAAATGAGCGGGTTTTTTTATTACCCTCCTTTGGAGGGCAGGGAGGCCTCTTCCTTTCTTTTCACTAATAAATACCAATCATTTTCTAAAGGCAGGTAACCAAAATCATAACAAAAGAAATAAGTATCCCCTTTTCTATTAGTGAAAGTATTGGTGAAATATTTAAACAGAAATCCTTTTTGAAGTAATTTTTCCTTGGTTGTTTTTAAAGTTTCTTCGCCGGCATGAAACATACTTTCTAAAATACGCCTGTTCTTTCCTAATGCATTATTGATATTTCTTACAAGGTTTGTTGTACTTGATTTTAATTGATTGTTATAATTATTGCGGCAATAATCATCACAAAATTTTTTATCAGTTCTGCCTTTTATTGGTTTGGAACAGTGAGACAAAGTTTTTTTATTTCGGCTGTCATGCTTTCTGGTATTGATTTGTAGAGTAAGATACAATAAATATTTTTCAAGTACAAGCGTTTACAAACGGTTATATACAACTATAAACGATTAAAATACGAATAACACTTTTTGATGCATTGCATCTTTGTGGTGTTGATGAAACAAAACGAATTTGAATCGTCAATTGAAATAAAAATTTTTAAAAACAAGTTCACTAAAAAATGGTGAGCACAAAACTCAAAATCATGAATGCTTTAAAAAACAAAGTTCAATTAATTGGAAATTTAGGTAATGCACCTGAAGTACGTAACACGGAAAGTGGTAAAAAACTCGTTCGCTTTTCTATCGCAACTAATGAAACCTACCGCAATGCGAAAGGTGAAAAAGTAAAAGAAACACAATGGCATAATTTAATTGCCTGGGGTAAAGTAGCAGAAATTGCAGAAAAATATTTAACCAAAGGGACAGAAGTTGCCATTGAGGGAAAGTTGATGAATAACAATTACATTGATAAAGACGGTAATAAAAAATACAGTACCGAAATACAGGTGCATGAGTTATTGTTGCTGGGTGCAAAGCCTACGGCTTAGTTTTTTTTGCCACGGATTACACGAATTGCCACAGATTAAAAAGCAAAAAGAAATCCGTGCGAATTTGTGTGGGTCCGTGGCAATATTTTTTTAGATACTGTCCTTAATTTCTCATTATTCAAATTTTTATTATGAATAATCTTATGTTTGAAATTGAAACTTATGCAATTGTTGGCTTGTGTATGGAAGTACACCAGATACTAGGTCATGGCTTTAGTGAAATTGTTTATAAAGATGCTATAATGGTTGAAGCCGGATTAAAAGATATTCAAATTCAAAGAGAGAAAGAATTCAAAATTGACTATAAACAAACTATATTGAAGCATTCTTTTTTCGCAGATTTTGTATTTTACAATAAGATCATTGTAGAAATTAAAGCTGCTGAAAATGCAATAACCGAGGCAAGTATCTCTCAAACCTTAAATTATTTGAAAGCATCCTATTATAGGGTTGGGTTGATAATTAACTTTGGCCGTAAATCTTTAGAGTATCAAAGATTAATTTTTTAAAAAAAATCCGTGGCAATCTGTGTAATCCGTGGCTAAAAAATAAAAATCTATGGAGAATCTTAATTCAATTGAACACAACGACATATTTGATCTTGCCTACAGGTTTGTAACAGAAACAAGTGAAAATATTTTTCTTACAGGAAAAGCGGGCACCGGAAAAACAACTTTCTTAAAATATCTAAAAGAGAATTGTTCTAAAAATATTGTTGTGGCTGCGCCTACAGGCGTTGCCGCTATTAATGCCGGTGGCGTAACATTGCATAGTTTATTTCAATTGCCTTTCCATCCATTTTTACCTACAAAAAATAATAAAGATGAGTTACTGGCCAAGATAAGATTTAATAAACAGCGTCAGCAATTGCTTCGCAAAGTAGAACTGCTGGTAATTGATGAAATAAGTATGGTGCGCTGCGATACGATGGATGCCATCGATACTATTTTAAAATCCGTCAGGAGAAAATATGATGTTCCTTTTGGAGGTGTTCAATTATTATGTATTGGCGATTTGTATCAATTGCCGCCGGTAGCGCAAAGGCATGAATGGGAAATCTTACAGGAATATTATTCCTCGCCTTTTTTCTTTGACAGTATCGTTATAAAAGAGCAGATGCCTTTATTAATTGAGCTAAATAAAATTTACAGGCAAAAAGAAGATTCGTTTGTAGCGTTGTTGAATAAAGTCCGCAACAACAATATGAATGCGGATGATTTTGAAGATTTACATCTAAGATATAATCCTTCCTTCCGTCCTTCGTTTGAAGAAAAATATATAACGCTTACTTCCCATAATAACCAGGCAGACCAGATCAATGCCCGTGAGTTGCAAAAATTATTATCTCCGTCATATAAATATGAAGCAATTATTGAAGGTGATTTTCCTGAAAACAATTATCCGGCAGAAGGAGCATTAATTTTAAGAGTTGGGGCGCAGGTAATGTTTTTAAAAAATGATTTAATTCTTAAAAGATATTTTAATGGGAAAATCGGTGTCGTAAAATCTTTGGATAATGAAGAAATAATTGTGGAATGCGATGGCATAAATATTCCTGTAACCATGGAAACATGGGAAAACTCCCGCTATGTTTTGGATAGAGCCGATGGAAAACTGCAACAGGAAACACTTGGAACTTTCACCCAATTTCCCTTACGGCTTGCCTGGGCCATTACCATTCACAAAAGCCAGGGACTTACATTCGAAAAGGTAATGATAGATGCCGGTGCAGCTTTCAGCAGCGGCCAGGTATATGTCGCATTAAGCAGGTGCACCAGCCTTGATGGCATTGTATTATTATCCAAAATTCCTTCCGCAGCAATTTATAGTAACGATAATGTAATAAAAGGGCAGCAGGCACTTACGCATAAGGGTTCGTTAGCGGAAAGGTTTGATGGAGCAAGACAAATTTTTACACAGCAGTTATTAGAAGAAATATTTTCCTTTAATGAAATAGAGGTAATTGCTAATGCTTTGTCTTATCAAATTAATGAGCATAAAACTCAATTAAATAATGAAGGAATTGAATGGTTTCAAAATTTTAAAAATAACATTTTAGCAGATAAGAAAGTAGGTTTAAAATTCATTAGCCAGGTTTCACAATTAATGAAAGATGAACCTGTGATTGAAAAAAATGAAGCATTACAAAAAAGAATTAATGCAGCAGCAAATCATTTCGAATCAAAATTTTCTGCATACCAGCATTCAATTCAAAACCATCCTTTAATTACAGAAAGCAGGGAAGTTGCGAATACTATCAATGAATTTTTAAATCAGTTAATACTCTCTGTCTATACCACAAATTATTTTTTGCAATACTGTAAAAATTCTTTTTCACTTACTTCTTTTCTTCAGCATAAATTAAAATTTGCGCAACCAAGATTTAATCTTTCTGTTTATGCAAGTGGAAAAAAACAATCTTATACTGATGTTCCCAATATTGAATTGTATAATACGCTAAAAAACTGGCGTGATATGGTTTGTGAAGAAACAGGTTTGCCAATTTATATGGTTGCCAACAAAGTTACCTTAGCTGAAATTGCTACTTACCTTCCGTTAGATAAAAAAGATTTGCTATTAATCAGTGGTTTTGGAAAAGCTAAGGTTGATAAATATGGCGATGATATTTTACAGGCCGTACAAGATTATTGCACGGATAATAATATCGAAACGAATATAGCTGCTAAAGAGTCCAATCCAAAACGGCAGCGAAGGGAAAAAAATGAGGAAATAAAGACCGATACCAAAACACTTTCTTATAATTTA
Organism: uncultured Chitinophagaceae bacterium; assembly: GCA_963788795.1. Taxonomy (GTDB): domain Bacteria; phylum Bacteroidota; class Bacteroidia; order Chitinophagales; family Chitinophagaceae; genus Ginsengibacter. The sequence goes on along the minus strand of CAWBII010000015.1, from coordinate 93,495 downwards.
TTTAAAGAAGGAAAATCTATTGCAGAAATTGCAAAAGAAAGAAATATTGCAATTGGTACAATCGAAGGTCATCTCGCCTGGTTTGTTGGTAATGGTGATATCGATATAAATAAATTAGTGTCTTTGGAAAAACAACTTCTTATAAAAGCTGCTGCAAAATCACATGGAACGGAAAGTAATACAATTTTAAAGGAAAACTTACCCGATAATATTTCTTACAATGAAATAAGAATGGTGCTTGCATCCGAAAAAGTAACTGCTTAGTGTGCTAATATTACTTTTATAAAAGATTTAAAAAATCTTCTTGCCATAATAAATTATTTCTATACCTTTGCCCTCCCAAAAAAGTTCTTTAGTAGAAATCATTATATGGGAGTTTCGATTTAATCGGAACGTTAACACCAAAAAATTAAATATGGCAAAAGAAATTACAGGCTATGTCAAGCTCCAATGCAAAGGAGGACAAGCCAATCCTGCACCGCCAATAGGCCCTGCTCTTGGTTCCAAAGGTATTAACATCATGGAGTTCTGCAAACAATTCAATGCAAGAACCCAGGACAAACAAGGGAAAGTACTTCCGGTTCTCATTACAGTTTATGGCGATAAATCATTTGAATTTATCATTAAAACTCCTCCTGCTGCAGTACAATTAAAAGATGCTGCTAAAATTCAAAGTCGGCAGTAAAGAGCCTAACCGCAATAAAGTTGGCAAAGTTTCCTGGACACAGGTTGAAGAAATAGCCAAAGATAAAATGGCCGATCTGAACGCTTTTACTTTGGAAAGCGCTATGAAAATGGTTGCCGGAACAGCCCGCAGCATGGGCTTAACCGTTGAAGGAAAAGCTCCGTGGAGTAAAAATTAATTGCAAGTTTTGCTTAAAGCAAATTTTAAACTTTTTCAAAAATGATTACTAAAAAAAGAAAAGAAGCCAACGCTAAAGTTGATCAAAATAAAGCCTATTCGCTTAAAGAAGCTTCATCGTTAATAAAAGATATCAATACAACCAAATTTGATAGTTCTGTTGATCTTCATATTCGTTTGGGAGTAGATCCTAAAAAAGCTGATCAGGCAGTACGCGGTACAGTATCGCTTCCTCACGGAACCGGTAAAACAAAAAAAGTATTAGTGCTTTGTACACCTGATAAAGAACAAGCAGCAAAAGACGCAGGCGCTGATTTTGTAGGTCTTGATGAATTCATTACAAAAATTGAAGGTGGCTGGACAGACGTGGATGTAATTATTGCAACTCCTTCTGTAATGCCTAAAATCGGTAGATTAGGTAAAGTATTAGGACCAAGAAACCTGATGCCGAATCCTAAAACAGGCACCGTTACCAATGATGTAGTAGCAGCAATTAGTGATGTAAAAGGTGGTAAAATTGCATTTAAAGTTGATAAAGTAGGTATTATTCATGCATCAATTGGAAGAGTAAGTTTTTCTTCGGATAAAATTGAAGCAAATAGCCAGGAATTGATAAATGCAATCATCAAATTAAAACCATCTACATCAAAAGGTATTTATTTAAAAAGCCTTAGCATGGCAAGTACCATGAGCCCGGGAATTACAATAGATGCAAAATCTGTTCAGAATTAAATAAAATTATTTGCTTCTGGGTTGTAATTACAATTCAAAAGCAGCAAAACAAATTGTATGAATAAAGAACAAAAGCAGGAAGTAATAGATACTTTGAAAAGTAAATTTTCGCAGTATTCTAATTTCTATATAACAGATACAGCAAAGCCTTAGTGTAGCACAGGTTAACAATCTTCGCCGGCATTGCTTTGATAAACAGGTGGAAATGAAAGTGGCTAAAAATACGCTTATCAAAAAAGCGCTGGAAAGTCTTGACAGTGAAAAATATGCAGGTGTTTATGATTCATTGCACCAGGTAACTGCACTAATGTTTAGCGAAAGTCCCAAAGATCCTGCTCTTATCATAAGCAGCTTTCGTAAAGAGCTGAATGGCGAAAAACCTGTATTAAAAGCAGCTTTTTTAAACGGTGATATTTTTGTAGGCGATAATCAATTAATAGCTCTTACAAAAATTAAAACAAAAAATGAATTGATTGGTGAAGTGATCGGATTATTAATGTCACCAATTCAAAGAGTAATTGGTGCTTTGCAAAACAGACCTGAAACTGCGGAAAAAACTGAAACTACAGCCGCAACAACTGAAGCTAAAGTGGAAGTAGCAGAAGCTAAAGCCGAAACCCCTGTGCTAACAACAGAAGCCGCAGTTGAAACCGAAGCCAAAGGCAGAAACAGAAGTTGCAAAACCAGAGGCCAGGCTGAAGGAACGGAACCAAAAGCTGAAGCTTAATTGTAATCAGTTTGTATTATTACATAATAAGCTCATTAAATAAACAATTTTTTTAAAACCCTCCGACGGATCCTGATAACTTTGAGGAAAGAAGCCGGAAAAAATTAAATCAAAAAATAATGGCAGACGTAAAAGCATTAGCTGAAAATTTAGTAAGCTTAACAGTAAAAGAAGTTCAGGAATTAGCTGAATTTTTAAAATCAGAATATGGCATTGAACCAGCAGCAGCAGCAGTTGTAGCCAGTGGCGATGCAGGTGGTGGTGCAGCAGCAGTTGAAGAAAAAACATCTTTCAATGTTATTCTGAAAGCTCCCGGAGCTAACAAACTGGGCATTGTAAAAATAGTAAAAGAACTTACAGGCCTTGGATTGAAAGAAGCTAAAGACCTGGTTGACGGCGCTCCTAAAGCAATTAAAGAAGGTGTTGATAAAGCGACTTCTGAAGAGATTAAAAATAAGCTTACTGAAGCCGGCGCTGATGTTGAAATACAATAATATTTTGTATTAAATATTTTGCAAAGGCCGGGGATGTACTTCGGCCTTTGCTTACTTAAAGCATTTTGATTTAATATATCTTAATTTAAAATTTCTCTAAAATATTCTTAGCGGAAGTTACTTTTAAGATATTTGAATAATTATGCTTACTTTTGCACTCCTTTATTTTCGGGTAACTGACAAAATACCTGTAATTACCCTTGTAAAGGTGCTCTCACTTTAAAATATTTTAACTAAAATATGGCTCCAACTAAAGTAGCTCCAGATCAAAGAATCAGTTTTGGAAAAATTGAACATTTGGCGGAAAGCCCTGATCTATTGGGGATACAGATACAATCTTTTAAAGATTTTTTCCAGTTAGAAACAACGCCCGATAAGCGTAATAATGAAGGTTTGTTCAGTGTGTTTAAGGAAAATTTTCCTATCACTGATACACGTAACATTTTCGTGCTGGAATTTCTTGGATTATTTTATTGATCCTCCACGCTACACTATTGAAGAATGTATGGAAAGAGGTTTAACTTATGCTGTTCCGCTTAAAGCAAAGCTTCGCTTAAGTTGTAACGATGAAGAGCACGTAGATTTTCAAACCATCGTTCAGGATGTGTTTCCTTGGAAACATTCCCTACATGACTCCGCGTGGTACTTTTGTAATTAATGGTGCTGAACGTGTTGTGGTTTCTCAATTACATCGTTCTCCAGGTGTATTCTTTGGTCAATCAATTCATCCAAACGGAACAAAGATTTATTCTGCAAGAGTAATTCCTTTTAAAGGTGCATGGATGGAATTTGCTACAGACATTAATAATGTAATGTATGCTTACATCGATCGTAAGAAAAAATTCCCGGTAACTACATTGTTTCGTTCTATCGGTTATGAAACTGATAAAGACATTCTGGAATTATTCGGAATGGCTGATGAAGTAAAAGCTGATAAAAAAACGCTTACATGATAATATTGGCAAAACGCTTGCAGCACGTGTTTTAAGAACATGGGTTGAAGATTTTGTGGATGAAGATACCGGTGAAGTTGTTTCATTGAACGTAACGAAATTGTGTTGGAACGTGATACTGTTCTTGGATGAAGACAATATTGAAATGATTGCTCGAACTGGAAGTAAAAAGCGTTTTCATTCAAAAAGAAGATGTAGGCGGCGATTATGCAATTATTTATAATACATTAAATAAAGATACTTCCAACAGTGAAATAGAAGCAGTTCAGCATATCTACCGCCAGTTGCGTGGTGCTGATGCTCCTGATGATGAAACTGCACGTGGTATTATTGATAAATTATTCTTCAGTGATAAACGTTATGATCTTGGGTGAAGTTGGTCGTTATAAAATCAACCGCAAGCTTGGATTAAATTATCCAACTTGAAAAAAAAGTTTTAACCAAGGAAGATATTATCGAGATCATTAAATATCTCGTTCGTCTTACCAATGCGAAAAGCTGAAATTGATGATATTGATCATTTGAGCAATCGTCGTGTACGTACAGTTGGTGAGCAATTGTATGCACAGTTTGGTGTTGGTCTTGCCCGTATGGCACGTACCATTCGTGAAAGAATGAACGTAAGAGATAATGAAGTGTTTACGCCGGTTGATTTGATCAATGCAAGAACATTATCTTCTGTTATCAATTCATTCTTTGGAACATCACAGTTATCTCAGTTTCTTGATCAAACAAATCCATTTAGTGAAATAACACACAAGCGTCGTATTTCAGCTCTTGGGCCCGGTGGTTTAAGCAGGGAACGTGCAGGTTTTGAAGTTCGTGACGTACACTATTCTCACTATGGTCGTCTTGTGTACCATTGAAACTCCTGAAGGTCCAAACATCGGTTTGATATCTACACTTTGCGTACATGCCAAAATAAATGAAATGGGTTTTATTGAAACACCTTATCGTAAAGTGGATGATGGTAAAGTAGATATGAAAAAACTTACTTTCTTAAGTGCTGAAGAAGAAGATACAGCAAAGATTGCACAGGCATAATGCACCACTTGATGAAAAATCAAATTTTGTAGAATGATAAAGTGAAAGTCCGTCAAACAGGTGATTTCCCTATTCTTGATAAAGAATGAAGTAGAATATATGGATGTTGCTCCAAACCAGATTGTTGGTTTGAGTGCTTCGTTAATTCCATTCCTTGAGCATGATGATGCCAACCGTGCATTGATGGGTTCAAACATGCAACGCCAGGCTGTTCCGTTGATTCGTCCTGAAGTGCCGATTGTAGGTACAGGTCTTGGAAGGAAAAGCTGCCCGTGATGCACGAATTCAAATACATGCTGATGGAGATGGTGTTGTTGAATATGTTGATGCAAATGAAATTCATGTTCGTTATAATACGAAATCGATCACAGACAAGCTAGTAAGTTTTGAAGATGATTTGATTAATTATAGACTTACCAAATTCATCAAAACAAACCAGGAACTTCTATCAATCTTAAGCCTGCTGTAAAGAAAGGACAAATTGTAAAAGACAGGAGATTTCTTAACAGAAGGTTATGCAACCAAAGATGGTGAATTGGCTCTTGGGCCGTAATCTGAAAGTTGCATTCATGCCATGGAAAGGTTACAACTTTGAAGATGCTATCGTTATTAGTGAAAAAGTTGTAAGAGATGATATTTTCACTTCTATTCATATTGATGAATTTGAACTGGAAGTACGCGATACAAAACTGGGTGAAGAAGAATTAACGCCGGATATTCCAAACGTATCTGAAGAAGCTACAAAAGATCTGGATGAAAATGGTATTATCCGCATTGGTGCTCATGTAAAGAAGGTGATATTCTTATTGGTAAGATCACACCTAAAGGTGAAAGTGATCCAACACCGGAAGAAAAATTATTACGTGCCATTTTTGGTGATAAAGCCGGTGATGCAAAAGATGCTTCATTAAAAGCGCCAAGTGGAACAGAAGGTGTTGTAATTGATAAGAAACTTATTCCAGCGTGCCAAAAAAGATAAGAATGGTAAAGTGCGTGAAAAAGCATTGCTTGGAAAAAGTTGAAAAGATACATGAGAAGAATGTAGAAGATCATGAAAGAAGTATTGCTTGATAAACTGCAAACACTTTTGAAAGATAAAAATTCTGCAGGTGTAAGCAATAATTTTGGTGAAATGCTTATTGGTAAAGGTGCCAAATTCAATGCAAAAAATCTTGGCTAATATTGATTACCAGAATGTAAATCCTTTAGGCTGGACAAGTGATGCAGATACTGATGATCTCATCAATACATTATTGCATAACTACAATATTAAATACAACGAAGAACTTGGCCGATACAAAAGAGAAAAATTCAATATTTCAATTGGTGATGAATTACCTGCAGGTGTATTAAAACTTGCAAAAGTTTATCTCGCTGTAAAGCGTAAGTTGAAAGTGGGTGATAAAATGGCTGGCCGTCACGGTAATAAAGGTATTGTTGCCAAAATTGTTCGCGAGGAAGATATGCCTTTCCTGGAAGATGGAACACCGGTTGATATTGTATTGAATCCACTGGGTGTACCATGCCGTATGAACCTTGGACAGATTTATGAAACAGTTTTAGGTTGGGCTGGTGAGAAAATTAGGTGTAAAATTCGCAACACCAATTTTTGATGGTGCATCTGTAGATGAAATTGCTGAACAAATTGCAAAAGCAGAGCTTCCTCCAATTTGGGCCATACTTATTTATATGATGGTGAAACAGGTGAACGTTTTGATCAAAAAGCAACTGTAGGTATTATTTATATGCTTAAACTGCACCACATGGTTGATGATAAAATGCACGCACGTTCAATCGGGCCATACAGTTTAATTACGCAACAGCCTTTGGGTGGTAAAGCACAATTTGGTGGTCAGCGTTTTGGTGAAATGGAAGTTTGGGCGCTTGAAGCATATGGTGCATGCCAACATTCTGCAGGAATTGCTCACCATTAAATCTGATGATATTATTGGCCGTGCAAAAACTTATGAAGCAATTGTAAAAGGTGATAATATTACCAAGGCCGGTGTTCCTGAATCATTCAATGTATTGGTTCATGAATTAAGAGGTTTAGGTTTAGATCTGCAGTTTGAATAAGCTCTCGTTTGTAAATAACAATAGAAAAATTAAAAACATAACTGTTGAAGTATATTAACCTTCAACAGTTCAAAGTAAATAAAAATACTATGCATAAGAAAAGAAAATCGTCCACGTCCAACATTTTCTCAAATTACTATTGGCCTTGCTTCTCCTGATTCTATTCTTGAAAGAAGCTATGGTGAAGTTTTAAAACCTGAAACAATCAATTACCGTACTTACAAGCCTGAAAGAGATGGTTTGTTTTGCGAAAGAATTTTCGGTCCGGTAAAAGATTATGAATGTGCCTGCGGTAAATACAAGCGTATCCGTTACAAAGGTATTGTTTGCGACCGTTGCGGTGTTGAAGTAACTGAAAAGAAAGTTCGTCGCGAAAGAATGGGGCATATTAAATTGGTGGTTCCTGTTGTTCACATCTGGTATTTCAAATCCCTTCCAAATAAGATTGGTTACTTGCTTGGCATGAGCTCTAAGAAACTGGAAACCATTGTTTATTATGAAAGATATGTAGTAATTCAACCGGGTATCCGTGAAGATAAAGGGCAAAATTATGGTGATCTTTTAACTGAAGAAGAATACCTTGATATTTTGGATACACTTCCAAAAGATAATCAGTATTTGCCTGATGAAGATCCTGATAAATTTATTGCCAAAATGGGTGCTGAAGCAGTACATGATTTGTTGCAGAGAATTGATCTGGATCAATTGTCTTTTGATCTTCGTAATGCTGCTGCAAACGAAACTTCTCAACAACGTAAAGCAGATGCTTTAAAGCGTTTGAGCGTTGTTGAAACTTTCCGCGATGCAAATACAAGAATCAATAACCGTCCTGAATGGATGGTGATGCAATACATTCCGGTTATTCCACCGGAATTGCGTCCACTGGTTCCATTGGATGGTGGCCGTTTTGCATCTTCTGATTTGAATGATCTTTATCGTCGTGTTATTATTCGTAACAACCGTTTAAAAAGATTATTGGAAATTAAAGCGCCTGAAGTAATTCTTCGTAATGAAAAACGTATGCTGCAGGAAGCTGTTGATTCATTGTTTGATAACTCACGTAAATCAAATGCTGTAAAAGCAGAAGGTGGCCGTGCATTAAAATCATTGAGCGATGTGTTGAAAGGTAAACAAGGTCGTTTCCGTCAAAACTTTTGGGTAAACGTGTTGACTATTCAGGCCGTTCTGTAATTGTTGTTGGCCCTGAATTGAAAATGCATGAATGTGGTTTGCCAAAAGATATGGCTGCTGAATTATTCAAGCCATTTATCATTCGCAAACTAATTGAAAGAGGAATTGTAAAAACAGTAAAATCTGCCAAGAAATTAGTTGATAGAAAAGATGCTGTTGTTTGGGATATTCTTGAAAATATTTTGAAAGGACATCCGGTAATGTTGAACCGTGCCCCAACATTGCACCGTTTGTCTATCCAGGCATTTCAGCCTAAATTGATTGAAGGAAAAGCTATTCAATTGCATCCGTTGGTAACAACTGCGTTCAACGCCGATTTTGATGGTGACCAGATGGCTGTTCATGTTCCATTAAGCAATGCAGCAATATTGGAAGCGCAGTTGCTGATGCTTTCTTCACACAACATTCTGAATCCGCAGAATGGTACACCTATTACACTTCCTTCACAGGACATGGTGCTTGGGATTGTATTACATTACAAAGGGAAAAAAATCTACAAAGGACCAGGTTGTAAAAGGTGAAGGCAAATCATTTTATTCTCCGGAAGAAGTAATTATTGCTTACAATGAGAGCAAATTGATCTTGCATGCACATATTAAAGTTAAAGTCGATATTCGCAACAAGGATGGAACGTTTCAAAATAAATTAATTGAAACAACAGTTGGCCGTGTAATATTTAACCAGCATGTTCCGAAAGAAGTGGGTTATATAAATGCATTGCTTACCAAAAAATCATTGCGTGAAATTATTGGTGATATAATTAAATGGACTAACATTCCCAGCCACCGCAAAATTCCTGGATGATATAAAACAATTGGTTTCCGTATGGCGTTCAGAGGTGGATTGTCGTTTAATATTAATGATCTTATTATTCCTGATACCAAGAAGGAAATGATTGATAATGCAAAAGTTGAAGTAGATGAAGTTTGGGATAACTACAATCTGGGTCTAATCACCAATAATGAAAGATATAACGGTATTATTGATATCTGGAGCAGGGTTGATACCCGCATAACTGAAACGCTTATACGCGAATTGGCAAAAGATAAACAAGGATTCAACTCTGTTTATATGATGCTTGATTCAGGTGCGCGTGGTTCCAAACAACAGATTAAACAGTTGGCTGGTATCCGGGGATTGATGGCAAAGCCACGAAAATCAGGAAGTACAGGAAGTGAAATTATTGAAAACCCGATTCTTTCCAACTTTAAAGATGGGTTGAATGTATTGGAATATTTTATTTCTACACATGGTGCGCGTAAAGGTCTGGCCGATACAGCATTGAAAACTGCTGATGCCGGTTATCTTAACAAGTCGTTTGGTTGACGTTGCACAGGATGTTGTGATTAATGAAGAAGATTGCGGAACATTAAGTGGTATTGCTACTTCAGCATTAAAAGATAATGAAGATATTATTGAACCATTATATGACAGTATTTTAGGACGTACTTCCTTACATAATGTTTATGATCCGATTAACGATGAACTACTTGTAGAAGCAGGTGGAAATATCACTGAAGATATTGCGCAAGGCATTGATGAGGCAGGTATTGAAAATGTTGAAATACGTTCTGTACTTACCTGCGAAAGCCATCGTGGTGTTTGTGTAAAATGTTATGGTAAAAATCTTGCTACCGGTTATACTGCTCAAAAAGGTGATGCTGTTGGTATTATTGCAGCTCAGTCAATTGGTGAGCCAGGTACACAGTTAACATTGCGTACCTTCCACGTGGGTGGTGTTGCAGGTTCTGCTTCAGTTGAATCTACTTTAAATGCAAAATTTGATGGTACTATTCAGTTTGATGGATTGCGTACAGTCGATGCCGTTAATAACTGCCGGAGAAAAAATAAAAGTTGTTATTGGCCGTACAGGTGAAGTAAGAATTATGGATGTTAAAGAATGATCGGTTACTAATTACTAATAACGTTCCTTATGGTGCTACCCTTAATGTTAAAGATGGCCAAAATGTAACGAAAGGAGAAGTGATTTGTACATGGGATCCATTTAATAATGTAATTGTTTCTGAAATTGATGGAGCTATTAAATTTGAAAATATTATTGAAGGTATTACCTATCGTGAAGAAGCAGATGAACAAACAGGTCATCGAGAAAAAGTGGTTATTGAAACAAAAGATAAAACAAGAATTCCTTCATTAATTGTTGAAGGTAAAAAAGAATCTAAATCATATAACCTTCCTGTTGGCTCCCATATTATTGTGGATGAAGGTGAAGAAGTTAAGAGCAGGACAGGTAGTGGTAAAAATTCCAAGAGTATTAGGAAAGTTAAGAGATATAACCGGTGGTTTGCCACGTGTAACAGAATTGTTTGAAGCAAGAAACCCTGGTAACCCTGCAGTAGTTTCTGAAATTGATGGTGTAGTTTCTTTTGGTAATATTAAGCGTGGTAACAGGGAAATTATTGTTGAAGCAAAAGATGGTGTTGTGAAAAAATATCTTGTTCCGCTTACAAGACAAATCCTTGTTCAGGATGGTGATTTTGTAAAAGCAGGTATCGCCTTATCTGATGGACAAATTGCTCCTGCTGATATACTTTCTATTAAAGGTCCATTTGCCGTACAGGAATATGTGGTGAATGAAATCCAGGAAGTATATCGTTTACAAGGTGTAAAAATCAATGACAAGCACATTGAAGTTATCGTTCGCCAGATGATGCGTAAAGTAACTATTGAAGATGCCGGTGATACAAAATTCCTTGAAGAAGATACTGAAGACAGGTTTGATTTTAATACAGAAAATGACTGGATATTTGATAAGAAAGTAGTAACCGAATCAGGTGATAGTACTAAAATGCGTCCGGGTAAAATTGTTACACTTCGTGAAGTAAGAGAAGAAAATTCTGTTCTTACGCCGTGCAGATAAGAAAACGTTGAATATCAGAGATGCAGATCCTGCTACTTCTTCACCGTTATTGTTAGGTATTACAAAAGCTTCATTGGGTACACAAAGCTGGATTTCTGCGGCATCATTCCAGGAAACAACCAAGGTGTTGTCTTCTGCAGCAATACAGGGCAAAACGGATACCATGCTTGGCCTGAAAGAAAATGTAATTACCGGTCATCCAATACCTGCAGGTACAGGGTTAAGAGAATTTGAAAATATGATCGTAGGAAGCAAGGAAGAATATGAATTACTAATGACTACAAAAGAAGCAATGGCTTTTGATGAAGAAGAATAGAAATAGTTTTTAGAATTATAAGATTAATGAAAAGAGCAGGAGAAATTCTGCGCTTTTTATTTTTAAATACCTTATCTAAGAATTAAAAAAAATTATCTTATTCTTTAACCACCTTTGCTCCTAATACGGCGAGAGCTACACTGTCAGTTCCTTTCGGAGCAAAATATTTTGTTTTAAAATTTTTAGTTTCTCCAGGATGTAGCAGTTCAAAAATGGTTTCTTTGTCCTGTTCCAGTAATGCATGTGTTTTACTGTAAAAGGATAGATTTATATCCACATCTTTAAATACGGCAATGGAAGCTTTATTAATTATTGAACCTTTAATAACTGTCTGCCCCACAAGATTTCGTTTATCATGACCATCAACGAATAAAAAATTTTGTGGATTTTTTTCTTCTTTCTCCTGCAGACTTTCCTTTGTTTTTTCATAAATTTCTTTGTCAGTAGAAGCTTTTTTGGCATCGCTATTACATGAAAATGAGATTACCGTAAATGCAGAAAATAATAGGAAGAGTCTTTTCATTAAAATAAAATTTATCACAATAAAAACATTTTTGCTGAAACCGCGTGTTAAAAAATTAATGAGCCGTTATATGATCTTAAAATCGAAATTAGTTTCAGGCCTCAGTGCCCAACCACAAAGCGCCTCCTATGCTATTTCGCTTTGCGCCCGTGACAGTTGAAAGCACAGTGTATTGTTCACGCCATCTTAATGCGCCAAGAAGCGCCATTATTAATGCTTCTTTATATTTTACCACATCATCGGCAGGAATAACAATTTCAAAATTTATTTTTTCAAGATTTTGTTGAAGCCTTTCTATCAGAAAAGTATTGAAGGCGCCTCCCCCGCTTACAAATAAATGTTGAATTTTATTTTGCTTAAATGGCTGTAGGGAATTTTTTATTTGAATACAAATGTGTTCTGTATAGGTACGCAAATTATCTTCAATATTAGTATTAAATGATTTTAATAAAGGATATACGATATCAGTACCGAAACTATTAGCTAAAGATTTTGGATAAGAAAGTTTATAATATTCCAGGGTATTCAATGTTTCAAGTAAATCTTCGTTTACCCTTCCCTGTGATGAAACTCTTCCCTCATCATCGTAAGCGAGATTCATTTCTTCTGCAAGCATATTTAAAACGCGGTTGGCGGCACAAACATCAAAGGCAATTACTTTATGTAATGTATGAATAGAAATATTTGCAATGCCGCCAATGTTTAGAAAATATTCATATTGGTTGAATAACAATTTTTCTCCCAAAGGCACAATGGGAGCGCCTTGCCCGCCAAAAGCTACATCAATTGATCTTAAATCACTAACGACAGGGAGTTGGGTTTCCGCGGCAATGGATGCGCCATCTCCTAACTGGTGCGTCATTTTTTTTTCTGGTAAATGAAAGGTGGTATGTCCGTGGGAAGCAATTAGATTCACCTTGTGCTGTAGATTTTTTTCATCAATAAATTCATTAATTTTTTGCCCGATAAATTCTCCAAATTCTACATGTAGAAGAAGATAATCTTTTGTGGAAAGATTATTTGCCTGCAACAATTTGCGATGCCAATTATTATCATAAGGGATACATGTTGTATTTTTAATTTCATATTGCCAGTTTCCACCTTGTTCCTGCAGCTCTGTAAATACTATATCTATTCCATCAAGAGAACTTCCACTCATTATGCCAATTACTTCGTAAACCATTTAGAGGATTTAATTTGTCTTTTTAAAGTTTTTTGGTTCCGATAGTTATCGGAATTAGATTTGTTCAAAATTATAACTTTAAGGTATTGGATAACACCATCCATCCAAGTTTAAAACATATATAATGGTAATCAATCTTAGTGAGGAGCATTCTTTGGTAAGCAATTATCTAAGCGAATTAAGAGATATTGAAATTCAGGAAGACAGAATGAGATTTCGCAGGAACCTTGAGAAGATAGGAGAGATCAGTGCTTATGAGATAAGTAAAAAATTATCGTGGATTGAAAAAGAAGTTACTACTCCATTAGGAATATCTGTATGTAAGGTTTTGGCAAAGCAACCGGTGCTTGCAACTATTTTAAGAGCAGGTCTTCCAATGCATAACGGCTTGCTGAATTATTTTGACAAAGCAGATAATGCATTTATAAGCGCTTATCGGAAACATAAAGCCGACGGGAGTTTTGAGATAAGCCTGGATTATATAAGTTGCCCTGAAATGGAAGATCGTGTTGTAATTATATCTGACCCAATGGTTGCCACGGGCTCCTCATTGGTAAAAACTATTCAATTTATAAGGGAAGAAGGTAATCCTTCAGAAATTCATGTTGTATGTGCACTTGCCTGTACAGTAGGCATAGAATATGTTTTACGTGCAGAACCAAAAGCAATAATATGGTGTGGTGATATTGACGATGAACTCACTGCAAAAGGTTATATCGTTCCTGGTTTAGGAGATGCAGGTGATCTTGCTTATGGAGTAAAAGTGCAAATGTGAGTATATTTTTCCTTGTTACTGGTGCAGCGCCTTGTTTGCAAATACGGTCTTTTATTAGGTGTTTTTTTTGAAAATAAGAATTAAAAACTATCTTTAGTCATCAGATAATTGCCGTGATTAAAATGAAACCGCTTCTTTTAGCTATCCTGTTGCTTGTTACTTTTGCTGCTAATGCGCAGGATCCTCATTTCTCACAATTTTTTGCGTCTCCACTTACGTTAAATCCTGCACTTACAGGAAAATTTGATGGAACATTACGGGTAGCGGGTAATTACCGAAACCAATGGCCGGCATTTAACAATGTATATACTACATCAACCCTAAGTGTTGATTTCCCAATTTTTAAAAAACGGCTTCCTGATTATGATACATGGGGCATTGGTATTTTAGCTTTAACTGATAAAGCTGGTGGCGGAGTGCTTACTAATAATTATTTGGGAGTTTCAACCTCATACCATAAAGCGCTGGATGAAGATGGCTTTCAGCAATTGGGCATCGGTTTCCAGGGAACCTATGGGCAAAAAAGATTAAATACTGATAACCTGAAATTTGAAGACCAGCTAACACCGTTTGGATTTACCGGTGTAACACAGGACGTATTTAATGATCAAAATGTCAACATAAATTATCTTGATATAAATGCGGGACTGTTATTTACAAGTTCTACAAATGAAGATAATAATTTTTATATCGGTGCATCTATGTATCATATTAATCGTCCTAAAGAAAGTTTTAAAGGTGGTACCTGGAACATAGCGCCACGAACAACTATTAGCGCCGGAGGATATTTTCCGGTAGCTGAAAATATGACTTTACATACCAGCGGCATTTACCAGATTCAGAATAAAGCCACAGAAATTAATTTCGGGGGCGCTTTAGCTATAGCAATCGATCCTGAGAGTGAAAATCCTTCCAATTTTTATATTGGCTCATGGTATCGTGTTAATGATGCTCTTATACCTTATCTCGGTCTTGAATTTTCAGGATTGAGACTTGGTGCTACTTACGATGTTAATACTTCAAGTTTAAAAGCCGGCTCAGAAAGCCGCGGTGGCATGGAAATATCATTAATCTATGTCAAACGTCCTCCTGGTTCTAAAGGCATTCCTTGTCCGAAATTTTAGGATTCAAGAATTCATCTTTACTTCTTAAATCATTTTATTCAGAAGCATAAAAAATTTGGAGGCAAATTGCCCTAAGGTTATCTTTGCCGTCCCTTAATAAAACCTGCCGCGTTGGTCAAGGGGTTAAGACGCCTCCCTTTCACGGAGGAATCACGGGTTCGAATCCCGTACGTGGTACGAATTAAAATTTAAAAGCCTTGTAAATAAAATTTGCGAGGTTTTTTTATGCACGCTTCCCACTCCCGAGCCCCGCAAAAAATATGGATAAAGGCACTATAACCTGGAAACATGCTAATTTTGAATATAGGGTCAATGAAAGAAATTCGTGAAATAATAAAATCGTATGAAGCAGCGACGAAAGCAGGTAAGAAATCCGCACTGGCTTCAGTTGTTCACCTGGACGGATCTTCTTATCGCCGGCCGGGTGCAAGAATGCTCGTTAACGATGAAGGCGAACTTACGGGAGCGATAAGTGGCGGCTGCCTTGAAGGAGATGCATTGCGAAAGGCGATGATGGTTTTATCACAACAAAAATCAAAGCTGGTAACTTATGATACAAATGACGAAGAAGATGCTACCGTCGGAATCCAATTGGGTTGCGCCGGAGTTATACAGGTATTGTTTGAACCCATAAACGAAAACAATGCTGATAATCCTATCAGATTGTTGAGCAAAGCAATTGCCAAGAGACAGAAGGCAGTATTGGTGACATTATTTTCATTGGAGGATAAAAAAAATGAACAGCCCGGTACGTGCCTCCTGGTAGAAGAGAATGGGAATGTTTCAGGGCGTATTCCTTTTGCCCAATTACAAAAGGATATTATGGAAGATGTTAATAAAGCTATGTTGCAACAATCATCTTCGTTCATAAATTATACAAATGAGAATTTATCGGTAACTGCATTTATAGAATTCCTGCAGCCTCCTGTGTCGCTGGTGATAGTTGGAGCAGGCAATGATGCTATGCCGCTTATGCAAATGGCAGATATAACGGGATGGGATGTACGAATAGTTGACGGAAGAAGCACGCATGCCAAACCGGAAAGATTTGTAAGCGCCTGCCAGGTGCTGATAAGCAAGCCTGAAAAAGCTTTAGAACAAATAACAATTGACAAGCAAACAGTATTTGTTTTAATGACACATAATTATAATTATGATCTTACCATGCTCAGAGCTTTGCTGGATAGAAGTGTAAACTACATCGGAGTTTTAGGCCCAAAAAAGAGACTTGATCGCATGCTTGATGAAATACGTGGTGAACGCATTGAGATAAATGAAGAACAATTGAAAAATATTTATGGACCTGTTGGACTCGAATTAGGCGCCGAAACAGCAGAGGAAATCGCATTAAGCATTATAGCAGAAATTAAAGCAGTCCTTGCCGGCAAACAGGGTGGCTCGTTGCGTGAGAAACAGAATGCTATCCATTCCAGGAACGATACTTTTATTGAAGAAAAAAATCTGCATTGAGCGGCATACAATATACCATTAGCGAATGTGCTATTGTTATTTTAGCAGCGGGACAAAGTAGTCGTTTAGGCAGGCCAAAACAGTTGTTACAATTTAATGGGAAAAGCCTTTTGAAACATTCTGTTGCCGAAGCGCTGCAAACAAATCTCCCGGTGATTGTTGTTACTGGCGCTAATGGTAACCTGATAAAAAACGAACTGGAAGAATTCAATGTAATAATTGCAGAAAATAAAAAATGGCAGGATGGAATGTCAACCTCACTGCACTGCGGTTTAGTGGCTGCGCAAAATTTAAAGAAAGAGATTGACGGAATAATTTTTATGGTAAGTGACCAACCATTCGTATCGGCCACATTAATTAATAATTTATTAAAAGTACAAAATAAAGAAAGCCTGCCTATAGTTGCTTCCGGTTATGCAGATAGGTTAGGTACGCCTGTTTTATTTCATAAATTCTTTTTTGATGAATTGATGAATTTGCGGGGAGATACGGGTGCAAAAAAATTAATTGATAAATATAAAAATCTAACCACCTCTGTTTCCTTTCCCGCGGGCGCTATTGATATTGATACAATGGAAGATTATCACGCTTTGTTACAGGGTGGAAATGATTTATGTAAAAGCTGTGAAGGTTTTCAACAAAACCCGATTTCTCTTTTGTGAATGAATTTTTTTTACATCATTATAACGATAACCTGTAAACGTACTTTACAACCGGAAAATTATACATGTTTTTGTGCCTGCTTTGCAGAAAAATGGAATAAGAATTTTTGTGTATTAAATTTTGGATCCTGCAACAATTCAAAAATCTTCGCCATTGCCGTTCCAGCAACCAGTATTAAATCAGCTATTGGCGTATTCCTGATGTTTTAAACTTTCAATATGATCCATTAATTCCTTTTCCTTATTTCGTTTATGGATTTCTAATTTTGTTTCAGAGTCTATCATCTTTTCCTGCACTTCATTTTTTATTCTGAATTCAATTTCATTTAAATATTCATCATAAGGGCCGCGGCTTGTTAAGCCTTTCCAGGTTACGGGTAAAATGTCTACCAAAATAAAAAACATTATTAAAAACAATGTAGTAATTCTTATAATGCTGCTTGAAGCTGTCAGGCGGCTTAAAGCTTTTTCTCTTTCAAGGTAATCATGGCTGAAAGTAAGCCGGTTTATTTTTGATTGCCTGGCAGAATCGAGTTTTACTATTGCAATATTATTCTCAATTTTTTTTGCTGCATTCGATTGTTTTGTTTGAGCTAAATCATAGTATAATCTGTTGAGGTAGGCCGTATCATATTTAAAAGTCGGGCCTTCGCCGGCTCTGCCGGTGGTTCTGTCATCTCCTCTTACCACTCCCTTTATTTCATCATGAAGAATTCCTTCCTGGGTGTGAATGGTATCGCTTATGCCAATTAAATTTCTGGTAATCGTGTCCGTTTGTAACTGCAAACTTTTTTTCTGAAGTTGATAAACATTCTCAATGCTGTCTACTTTTGCATGGGCCACTTCATCCATATTTACATCAATACTTTCATGAAAATAAAGTAATACCAACGGATGCGCTACAGCAATACCTACAAATGCCGAAAAAACAATACGTGATAAAAATGTAAGAGAGCTGATATCTTTTAATACAGAACCTTTCTTGCGAAATGTAGAGATAATAAATCTGTCGAAAATAAAAACAATACACGCCCATACAATTCCCGCAAGAATATATAAATAAGGATTTTTTACAAATGTGGAAATTGCATAAGTCATAGAAAATAACCCCAGCGCTGCCGGAACCAAAACAAGAGCACCAAATCCGGCATGTTTAATGTGTTCGGAACGGGGACACTTTTTAAGAATATCTTCATCGGAGCCTGCGCAACCAATTAAAAAGCGGTATAAGATTGATTTCAAAAGATTGATTTTTTATTTGTAGTAAAGATCGTTTACATATTACTGTTAGTATCATGCAAAATTCCTTTTACATGATTTAAAAATATAATACTTCGTCTTTTAAGGTTGAATAGTTGAAGGAAAAACAGAACTCAAATGTATAAATAAAGATTTGAGATGTCAATGGCATTAACAGAACTTTTTGTATTTTATAAAGAAAGCACTATAATGAAAATTCTTTTTTGTTTTAATATTTATCCAAAAGGTTTATACGTCCTCATCCTATATTTGCAAAATGGTATCAGTAAGCCACCGGGGTAAAATAATGCCGGCATCTCCAATTCGCAAATTGGTTCCTTATGCTGAGATTGCTAAAAGCAAAGGGATAAAGATTTATCATTTAAACATTGGACAACCAGACATTGAAACTCCCAAAGAAATTCTGGATGCAGTGCGCAATTCAAATTTTAAGATTTTAGAATATAGTCATAGTGCAGGCAATGAAAGCTATCGAAAAAAACTCGTTGAGTATTATCATTCGGTTAATATTAATGTAGGTTACCAGGATATTATTATAACAACAGGGGGAAGCGAAGCGATTTTATTTGGATTTATGAGTTGTCTTGACGCTGGGGATGAGGTAATAATTCCTGAGCCCTTCTATGCAAATTATAATGGCTTTGCAGTGGCCGCAGATGTGATTGTAAAACCAATTACTTCGTCTATTGAAACAGGTTTTGCTTTACCGCCAATAGAGGAATTCGAAAAAGTAATTACCAACAAGACTAAGGCAATAGTTATTTGCAATCCTAATAATCCAACCGGTTATTTATATAGCAGGGAAGAAATGGAAATTCTAAAATCCATTATTTTAAAACATGATCTTTACTTATTTTCTGATGAAGCTTACCGTGAATTTTGTTACGAGGGGGAACATTTTAGCGCAATGCAGCTTAAGGGCGCCGAAGAAAATGTTGTAATGATGGACACAATAAGTAAAAGATACAGTGCTTGCGGGGCAAGAATAGGGGCTTTGGTAACGAAAAATAAAAATGTAACAGAAACAGTTTTAAAATTTGCCCAGGCAAGATTAAGCCCACCAACTTTTGGACAAATTATAGGTGAAGCAGCTGTTAATCTTCCCGCCGATTATTTTGAAGAAATAAAAGCTGAATATAAATTGCGCAGAGATATTATAGTTAAAAGATTAAATAACATTCCGGGAGTATTTTGTCCCAAACCGGGAGGAGCATTCTATGCAATGGCTTCTTTACCAATTGATGATGCAGATAGATTTTGCCAATGGTTGCTTGAGGCATTTAGCTATAATGGCGCCACTGTTATGCTTGCGCCGGCTACAGGCTTTTATGGCACTCGGGAACTTGGGAAAAAAGAAGTCAGGCTTGCTTATGTATTAAATAGTGAATCTATAAACCAGGCCATGGACTGCCTGGAAAAAGCGCTTGAAATTTATCCGGGAAGAACATCTCATTAAAATAACATTCCACATTTCTTTCCATCTTGTTCATTTTGGGTAATACATTATCTTTGCCGCCCAAAATGTCGGGGTAGCTCAGCTGGTTAGAGCATCGGATTCATAACCCGAAGGTCGGCAGTTCAAGTCTGCTCCCCGATACTAAATCCTTTGGAGATTTCAAAGGATTTTTTATTTGGTAGTTATTCTTATTGAACTTTTGCAGCAATAAAATTACATTCCTAAACTTGTTTTCCGCGGAGCTGAATATTCACCATGGCTTTTTAAATCCTTTAGAAATTAAGCTACACGTTTTAAACTTTACGTTTTTCGCCTCACTAAAAAGCCGGTTAAATTATGCACTATCCCTTATTGAGCATAATTGGAAATAAGAAATTTGATTATTCTTATAAATTATTGAACCAAATATTTAAGCGTTATTTTTTTCAATAAAGGATTATCTTATTAATGTTACACTTCCTTTTTGAAATATATTCTTATCCTGGTAATCTATTCCTTCAACTATCCATACATATACATCACTATCCTGTGGTTTGCCTTTAAAAGTTCCATTCCATCCCTGGTTTTGAATGGAAGTTGAAAATATTAGCTGTCCATCTCTATTGTATACCCTGAAATATTTTAAAGATTTCATGCCAATAGGTATTGGTCTGAAAACATCGTTTAGCCCGTCACCGTTAGGTGTAAATGCATTCGGAACATATAACCCGGGATCTATTTTATAAACTGTTACATAAATTGTATCGATAGCCGAGCAACCTGCAGCGCTTTCTACTTTTAAAATATACTGCTGACTTTCGGATAATATAGCAATAGGATTAGCAATATCGGGGTTGTTTAATCCTGTTGAAGGACTCCATGTAAAAGTTTCTGCACCGGTTCCATTAAGCTGTAATGGTTGGTTTACAACAATGTTAGTATCCCTCGGCCCGGCATCAGCAACTATTTTTTCAACCTGGACAAGAACGGAACTAAATGAAGGCTTTGGACAACCCAATATATCTGTAACAGCAACTGTATATCGTATAGATTGAGGTGGCGTTGCAATAGGATCAGGAATAGACGAATTATTTAAAAAAGTAGTTGGAGACCAAAGATATGCTGCTCCGCCGGATGCATGCAGTTGAACGCTTGTGGGGAAACAAATGGTAGTGTCCAAACCTGCATTTGCAGTGGGATACGGAACAACAAGAATGTTGACATCATCTGCTGCATTACAGTTACCAATACTTGCCACGACATGAAATGTGGTATTAGTTAAAGGAGTCGCTAACGGATTTTTCAATGTATTGTCGTTGAGAACCGCTGCCGGTGTCCATAAATAATGTAATCCGTCGCCTGTCGGGTTCAGTCTTACAGAATCGGTCTGGCAAATTGTAGAATCATTCCCCGCATTTAATGTAACCTTATCAACCACATTTACCACCATCTGCTCTGTGGCAAAACATCCGGGTGCTTCAGTTAAGGTTGCTGAATAGGTTGTGGTTACTTTTGGAGTTACGACGGGATTGAAGCTGGTTTGATTATTAATATTGTAATTGGGTGTCCAAAAAATTGTACCGGTTCCCGTTGCCATGAGTTGTAATGTATCTATTGAACAAATTAATGTATCGTTGGTGATATCAAATACCGGCTTATCTATAATTGCAATTGTATCCAAAACAGATTTAGAGCAGCCTTTATCATTAGCTACTGTTAATTGAATAGAATAATTGCCAACCGCCGGATAGGTGTATGAAGGATTTTTTATATGAGAAGTATCATTTGTTGTAGCGGGGTTACCAAAATCCCAACGCCATGAGCTTACCCTACCATAAGTTGATTTAGTGGTATCAGTAAATTGAATAGCTGTATTAACACACCTGCCGGTAGTTTTAAATCCAGGGAAAAAGCCGGGATATACTTTTCGTATTTGAGTGGCAGAGTCCGTACACTGCTGACCACGGTTGATAACTAATTTATAAACAAACGATCCGGTGTCAGTATATACGTGAGTGGGTGTTTTTAGTGTTGAAGTGTCCGCGGTTCCGCTTGCAGGATCTCCAAATTCCCAATAAAAAGTTTGATTTTGAGGTGAGTTATTATCGTTAGCAAAATCAACTGAAAAACCATCACAACTTACCGGTTTTGGATCTAATTCTACTCCTGCAAAATCGCAATCAGTGACATTTACAATAAAATCTTTTCTGTGTTCAGCTACGAAAACTCCATTTCTATAAGATCTAACGGCAACGCATACCACATATCTTCCTACATCCGGAGCAATGCCGGTAATAATGCCTGTTTGAGGATCAATGGTGGCATTATTCCCTAGGGGCTCGTCAGAATTATATCCATTAATATAATTTACAGAACCATAAGATGGGGGACTGGGATTTATATTAGCGGAACTTTGTGTTGTTCCTCCATTATAAGCAGGTGCAAAAGAATATACAAGTGAATCTCCATCCGCATCAGTAGCATCATATTGTAAAGTAAAATGCTTTAATCTGCAAATTGCGTCTACACTTGTTGCAAATTGTGGTGAATTATCGTGTACGGAAGGAATTGAGCAACTATACGTTGATCCTGTGCCGCCTCCGGTACCGGCATCATTAAAAACATTTTCTAAGGGGTGAACCCGGCAGCATGTTTGATAAGCCGCAGTATATCCACTTGTATTATTGGGCAAATCAGGAATCGTCGTTGTATATGTAGCAACGTTATAATCTAATACCGGTGGATTGGAGATACAAGGTGGAAATGCATTTACAGGTACCATACTTTCATTTGCTTTTACGACATCGAAATAGCTTCCCGATCCTGGATATTGGGCGAGATTTCCATTGTCAAATATGCCTATAAAAACATTGTCAGGCATTAGCGCACACATGGTGCAATTCTGATCACGAAATAACTTAAGAGTAATAGTGTAAGAACTTGTATTATTAGCCGAACCGGGGCCATTGTAATGATAGGTCATTTCACCGCCTATTATATGTGATGCTTTACACGGAATAACCATGAAAAAAACTAAACAAATAAGTAGGATTTTTTTCATTTAAAAATTGGATACAAATTATTTTAATGCTATAACGTTAAATTACGCAAAAAAGCTTTGCCGGTTCAACAATTTATTTTTAAAAATTTGACAATACTATCGTTGTTTTAAAAAATTTAACAAAAAGTTCGTTACAATATATTTGTCCTCCCACATGCCTTCATGTCCTGAATTTTGCAAAATTTTAATATGAGAAATGAAAGGTAAATGACATTGCGCCAAAGAAGCTTGTAATGGAACTGCACGATCATCTTTACCGATTATAAAAAGAATGGGTTGAAGAAATTTTTTTAAAACCAAGGTTCGATCAGGTCTTTGTATCATAGCTTCATAATATTGTATCAGTGTTTTAGCCGAATTATTCTTCGAGAGTTCAATTAATTTTTTTACAAGTTCCGGTTTCTGCTTCTTTGTTTTTTCTGAAAATAAATTTGCTGTAGTAGTTTCTAAAAATAAATTAACCCCGTTATTTTTAATAAATTCAATTCCCTTTTTTCTTGTTTCTTTTTTTGCCTCATCATCCGCGTAAGCTGTTGAGTGAAAAAGTCCAAATGCATTTAGCAATCCAGCATATTTTTCAGCAAAAGCAAGCGTAATGTATCCACCCATGCTGTGGCCGATTAATGTAAACTTATTTTGATTTTCATCAAGCAATTCTGCATCAGCAATCGCTTTTATCACGTAGGCATAATCCTCTATTAATATTTTTCCTTCCAGCATTTCAGATGATCCGCTTCCCGGAAGATCAGGAACAATAACAAAAAAATGTTGTTTTAATTTTTTTAGCTGGTAATTCCATATTCTCCCGTCTTCAGCAAAACCATGTAGCAACATTACAGGCTTTCCTTTGCCTTCTGCACGATAAAATATCTTTTTATTCCTGAAAATTATTTGTTTCATCCATTAACTTTTTCCCTTGAAATATAATATGCTTCTAAAAATCAAAATAGCAATAATGGGTATCAGGGAAGGATTTAAGTGTTGCGGTAAAAAAAACCAGCATGCAAAAAGTATGAGATTAAATGCTGCATAAATCATAAAGTATTTTATACCTTGTCTTTTTTTAGAATGAATATAAAATGCGGCAATAACATTTGTTGGCCACGCCCAGAGTAAATTAAAATTATCCTTGCACATAAGATGATCGGTTCCAAACCACATAAAAATCAATAATATTCCGAGTAATCCTGTAATAAAAAACAGGAAACCATCAAATGCAACTAATAATCTTTTTATGAATGGATTTTTAGAAAAGCTTAATAAAACAATCAGTAGAAAAAAACAGGAGAATATAAAAACAGGATGTGAAAAATAATTTATCGTTACAGCAGGAGTATTTAAATTGAGTATCTTTTGTTTTTGATTTACAAGGGGCCTTGAATCAATAGAAGTACTATCGAAAGTTTGAAGAAGGTAATCAGGTAAAAACATTACTTCGCCTGGCTTCATAACGGCATCAGTAGGCTTTCCTAACAGGATGTCAATACCCAATTTACTCCATTGCTTATCATTTTTATCAAGATATTCATAAATAAGATCACGGAAAGTTTTTTTGGAAGACAGCACCTGTCCAAAATGAATAGAAGTATCAGCAACTTTTTCAATAAGGTCACGAAGCCGGGTAGTGCAATTATCAAATGTGAAGTCATATTTATAAGTGCGGTTCGATGCCATCATATTAGTCTGCAATAGCATAACGACGTTATATTTTTCAGCACAGGTTAAATTTAAAACCTGTTCAGTAATATCCCTTTTTTCTTCCTGGTAATCGCTGATGAAAGAATCAAAATCATCCGTTGATAAATAAAAGGAAAGTTTGCCTCTTATAAATTTTGTGTAAAACCCTGGTTCATCGAAATTAAAAGTTCCATAATTATAAACGATATCACTAT
The DNA here is from genome assembly GCA_963788795.1 of uncultured Chitinophagaceae bacterium. Taxonomy (GTDB): domain Bacteria; phylum Bacteroidota; class Bacteroidia; order Chitinophagales; family Chitinophagaceae; genus Ginsengibacter. Next base: position 68,834 of record CAWBII010000015.1, on the reverse strand, counting down.
GACTAACGCTGTCGGTTACACGAATGGCGCTATGCCCAAATGTAGAATATAATTCTTCGCCGGGTGAGCAGGTTAAAATGGATATACGTAAATGACAGAAATCATCTTGCGCAAATATTTTTGCAGGAAGAAAAAAAAGTAAAACAAAAAAAAATTTCAAAAACTAAGAATTAAAAATCAATTAATAAATATTAAACAATCAATCAGGAAACATCCATCTTTTTCTTTCCCCTTTTCGGGGACTAAGGGGCTGCTTTACCTGCTATAATTAGGAGCTTCCCTTGTTATCTCAATATCATGAGCATGACTTTCTCTCATACCTGCATTGGTAATTTTTATGAAGACAGCCTTTTGAAGTGCAGCTATATCTTTTGCTCCGCAATAGCCCATTCCTGCCCGAAGCCCACCGGTGAATTGATGCACCACTTCGCTTAAATAACCTTTATAGGCAACCCGTCCTTCAATGCCTTCCGGAACAAATTTTTTCGCCTGCTCCTCTCCGTTTTGAAAATAGCGGTCGCTGCTTCCCTGCGCCATGGCGCCCAAAGAACCCATGCCGCGGTATTGTTTAAATTTTCTTCCTTCATAAATAATTGTTTCCCCCGGGCTTTCTTCTGTTCCTGCAAAAACACCGCCCATCATTACGCAATCTGCGCCGGATGCAATCGCCTTCACCATATCTCCTGTATATCTTATACCACCATCTGCAATAATTCCTGTTTCTTCATCTTTTAAAGCATCGGCAACTTCTAGCAATGCTGTTATTTGAGGTACACCGGCGCCCGCAACAATACGTGTAGTGCAAATAGAACCCGGACCTATTCCAACTTTTACAGCATCTGCACCCGCATCAGCCAGTGCTTTTGCACCAGCGCCTGTAGCAATATTTCCCGCTATAACTTCAAGATTTTTGAAATCCTTTTTTACTTTTTTCAAAGCATCAATAACTCCTTTTGTATGGCCGTGAGCGCTATCGAGGCATATAACGTCAACGCCTACCTGCTTTAGTGCGTACACCCTGTCGCCTAAGTCTTTGGTAATGCCAACTCCTGCTCCCACTAATAATCTTCCAAAAGAATCTTTAGTTGCCTGCGGATGATTGTGAACCTGCAAAATATCACGATAAGTAATAAGTCCTTTTAAAATACCTGATTTATTTACTACAGGAAGTTTTTCAATTTTATATTTTCTTAAAATAGATTGGGCTTTTTTAAGATCAGTTCCTTCAGGCGCTGTGATTAGATTTTCTTTCGTCATTAATTCACTCACTTTACGCCTGAAATTATCTTCGAATCTTAAGTCACGATTGGTTAATATTCCTACCAGTTTACCAGCATTGTCAACTATTGGAATGCCACCAATCTTATTTTCCCTCATAAGCTTAAGTGCATCTGCAATTGTCGCATCAATCCTTAGAGTGATCGGATCTAAAATTAATCCACTCTCACTTCTTTTTACTTTTCTAACCTGGCCTGCCTGGTTTTCGATGCTCATATTTTTATGTAAAATTCCAAGCCCTCCCTCACGGGCCAGCGCAATGGCAAGCGAAGCTTCAGTAACCGTATCCATCGCTGCGCTAAGCATGGGAATGTTTAAAGAAAGCGTTTTTGTGAGTTTTGTTTTAGTATCAACATCTCGTGGTAATACATCGCTGTAGGCGGGCATTAGTAGCACATCATCGAAAGTAAGTCCTTCGCCGAAAAATTTTTTGGAAGCAACTGTAACGTTATTTATTGTAGCCATGTGCAAAGATAGTGGCAGCAAATCAATTCACAAAAAGAGGATGTGAAATGATTAAATATTTATAAAAAATATTATTGTAATTTATAAATTTTGCCAGGCAGTGATGTAACAATACCCTGCATTTCCAGCATTAGCAATGCTGCTGCAACTGCGCTACTATTGAGTTTGCTGGTTAGAAAAAGCTGATCGATATGAACTTGTTCCTGTTGCTGTAAAATATTCACAACTATTTTTTCATCGGGAGTAAGTTCAATAAATAACTCCCTTTGTTTTTTCACAGAAATTTCTTTTTTCTTCTTCCATCCCATATTTTCAAGAATATCATTAGCACAGGTAATCAATCCGGCTTTATTATTTTTTATAAGAAAATTACAGCCTTCACTTTTAGTATCAGTGATTCTTCCCGGAAAAGCGAATACATCTTTATTATAACTGTTACCCAATTCTGCCGTTATAAGAGAACCACCTTTAATACCTGTTTCAACAACAATAACTGCATCGCTTATTCCCGCTACAATCCTGTTTCTTGAAGGGAAATTTTGCCTATCAGGTTTGGTAAAGCTTCTGAATTCAGTAAGTAAGCCTCCGTTAGTAATCATCTGTTTTGCAAGCCCTGAATTTTGTGATGGATATATTCTATCTAATCCATGTGCAAGTACCCCAATTGTTTTCAGGTTATTTTTGATAGATGCTTTATGTGCGATACTATCTATTCCAAATGCAAGTCCGCTTACAATAATTACATCTTCTTCTACAAGTTCTTCAATAAATTTTTCACAAATACTTTTGCCATACTCATTATTATTTCTTGTACCAACAACAGCAATAATTTTTGAAGAGTTTAAATCTGCATTTCCTTTGTAATACAGCATGGAGGGGCTATCATAACAATTCAATAACCTTTGCGGGTAATTTTTATCGTTAATGAAGAGAGGCGTTATTTTATATTTTTTTATAAAATCAATTTCTTCTTCTGCTTTTTTAAAATCATTAAATGCTTTTATAGAGTTTGCTCTTACGGTTCCAATACCGTCTAAAATCTCAAGTTCCTTTTTCCTGGCAGAAAAAATCGCTTCAGCATTACCAAAATGATTTATTAAAGCTTTTGCATGTATATCACCAATATTGGGTATAAGAGTAAGTGCAACGTTATATTTAAGTTCTGCTGACAAATAAGAAGAGATATGTCAACAATAATAAAAAAAATTATTCAACTGAAACAATACTTAATTCTGTTCTTCGGTTTAATGCCTTACCTTCTTCAGTTGTATTATCGGCCATAGGATTTGCTTCGCCCATTCCTTTAAAACTTAATCTTTCGTTTCTTACTCCTTTATTCAATAAATAATTTACAACTGCAACAGCACGTCCTTTGGAAAGCGCAAGATTATCCGCAGATTTTCCAACATTATCAGTATAACCGCTGATAAGAATTTTAATTGTTGGATTTTCGTTCATCAGTCTTACCACATTGTCCAGTTCGGTAATTGATTCCGGTTTTAGCTCGGTTCTTTTTGTATCAAAAAAAACATTTTTTAAAATGATGTGGGCATTGGCTTCAACAGGCTGCAAAGGAATATCAGCAAGAAAAGTAGAATCTGGCGATGCAGTGCTTAAATTATAGTTTTCTGAATAAAATAAATATCCTTTCCGTTTCACATTAAACGCATAATCTTTTCCAACAGGAAGTGTTATTAAATAATCTCCATCTTCATCTGTTTGGAGCTTACTTATTAATTGTCGTGTACTTATATCCGTTAGTTCTACAGAAGATGGGAGTCCTTCCTTTGTTTTTTTATCATACACCTGACCTTTTACCCATAATGTTCTAAGAGGGCGAATGTCTTGCCTCAATTGGAAAGTGTAAATATCAAGACCTCCCTTTGTATCACTACGGTCACTGGAATAATACGCCGTTTTTCCATCGGGGGCAACCACTAAAGAGCCTTCGTCATCTATGGTATTAATTGGATAGCCTAAGTTTTCAGGTTTGCTCCATTTTCCATTGGGTAATTTTCTTGTAACAAAAATATCCGGCTTTTCACTGTACCCGGCATGACCGTTAGAATTAAAATATAATGTTTGATTATCTGCATGAATGAATGGAGTGCTTTCATCACCCGCAGTATTTACTTCCGCACCAAGGTTAAGTGGTTCATCCCATTTACCGTTTTCATTGCGATGGCAAACCCAAATATCCTTACCTCCAAATCCACCGGGAACATTGCTGCTGAAATAAAGATCTCTTTTATCAGGCGATAATGATGGAGTAGATTCCCAAAATTCCGAGTTCACATTTGGTCCAAGATTTTCAGGTTTGCTCCATCCATTTTTGGTTAAATAAGAAATATATAAATCACAACTGCCAAGACCTTCCGGAAAATTGCAGCCTGTAAAAATTAACCACTTGCCATCCTGTGAAATATTTTGCGCTCCTTCGTTAAAAGTAGTTGAATTAATATTTCCCGGCAATGGATATGCCTTCCCCCAGGTTTCTTTATCATTCAGGTCGCTTTCGTAAAAATCTTCATTGTTGTTTATTCTTCTTGTAAAAATTAATTTTTTTCCATCTATAGTAAGCGAAGGAAAATATTCAAGGTCAGTTGTATTAATACTGTCTCCTAAGTTTTCTGGTTTAAAAACATAATTTTTATCAGGATGTGTATTGGCGTAATCAATTGCAAACTGGTAAGTCCCTTTTCTAAACTCACCGGCCTTACGGCTTCTTGCATTAATAGTAGTATCTAAAAGAAATTTATTTACGGCGTTCAATGCATCATTAAAACGGCCTGTGCCGGCCAATGAAATCGAATAAGGAAGAAGATAATTGTACGTATAAACAGAATCTAAAGCAAATGCTTTTTCAAATTGATTCACTGACTCTGTATAATTTTTCATATTTGCGTTTATGCCTGCCAGTGAGAGATAAGCATCTACAAATTTTGGTTCAATTTTTAATGCTTCATTGATCATTTTAATTGAAGTAATATAATCTTCACTTTGGGCTTTATTTAAAGCAAGTGAATAAATGGTATTTGCATTATGATCTACTTTTTCAGGATCGTACCATTGTGCATTTGTAATGTACGATAGGAGAAATATGAAGTACGATGTAATTACAATCTTTGTTGTAATGTACGACGTACGATGTTTAATGTAAGATGTAATTGAAAATTTATCTTCAAAATTCATTTTTTCATTATTCAGTATAAATAAAATTAGTAAGAATTATATTGGCAAATAGTTAAATAGCTTAATGATTAAATGCATATTTTCATTAAACGCCGTATATCAAATATTGTTATGGAACATTTATGTATTTGTGAATCTGCAATGAAAGTTCCCATTGCGGATTTTGTTTAATATAATTAATAATTGAAGGAGTTATATTGTTTGCTTTATTCCATTCAGGTTGTAAATAAAGTTTGCAGGACGGTGACACAAGAGCTGCATATTTTTCAGCCCATACAAAATCAGATTTATTAAATATAATTATTTTCAACTCATTTGCTTTCGTTAAAATTTCCGGCAATGGCGGCTTAAATTTTTTTGGTGAAAGGCAAATCCAATCCCATGTTCCGCTCAAAGGATAAGCGCCAGATGTTTCAATATTTGTAAGAAAATCTTCTTTACGTAAAGCTTGGGTAAGGCCATCTAAGTTATACATAGTTGGCTCACCGCCTGTAATTACAGCCAATCTTCCATTATTATTTTTTGCACCATTTACAATTTGTTCAATGCTTTGCTCAGGATATAAATCTTTATCCCAGCTTTCCTTTACATCACACCAAACACAGCCTACATCGCATCCGGCAAGCCTTATAAAATATGCAGCTTTTCCCTGGTGAAAACCTTCGCCCTGTAATGTATAAAATGATTCCATCACAGGAAGAGGAGTGGTTTTATTTAATGGTGATTTCAAAATCATAATTAGTAGTTAAAGGTCAATAAGTAATTGAGCCAGTAGTTTGAACTTGCCTTAGAACGCTCCTTCGGAGGACAGGGAAGCTGCCTTATATGTATTCATTAACAAGGCAGCAATTGTCATTAAACCAACTCCTCCCGGAACAGGAGAAATATAACTGCATTTTGGAGCTACATTTTTAAAATCTACATCTCCCGTTAATGCATAGCCGCTTTTCTTTGTTTCATCTTTTATGCGGTTGATGCCAACATCTATTACTACTGCATTTTCTCTCACCATATCTGCAGTTACAAAATTGGGTTTGCCGATTGCTGCAATAATTATATCTGCCTGCAGGCAAAGTTCTTTAAGATTTTTTGTTCGTGAATGACAAAGCGTAACGGTTGAATTACCATCCGGTGTATTCCGGCTTAATAAAATACTTATGGGAGTGCCCACAATATTACTTCTGCCAATAACTACCACATGCTTACCGTTAGTTTCAATTTTATAATGTTGCAGCAATAAAATAATTCCATATGGAGTAGCGGAAATAAATGTGGGTAATTCCAAAACCATTTTGCCTACGTTAACCGGGTGAAAACCGTCAACATCTTTTTCGGGAGAAATTGCATTGATCACTTTTTCTTCAGAAATACTTTTTGCCAATGGAAGCTGTACTAAAATTCCGTCTATATCAATATTATTATTTAGGTCTTTTATAGTTTGTAACAGCGCTTCTTCCTGTATTGAATCATCGAATCTTAATAATGTAGAGGTAATGCCTACTTCATTACAACTTTTTACTTTGGAAGCCACATAAGTTTCGCTGGCAGCATTATTACCAATCAATACTGCAGCGAGATGCGGTATTTTCTTTCCGGAATTTTTTAAATCAGAAATTTTATTTTTTAAATCATCCTTTATAGCAGTTGATGCCAGCTTTCCATCTAATATTTGCATGTGACAAAATTAACTACATGCGTCTACTTAATATTATTTTTTGTGCATTGAATCAAATTTTAATTTTAATCTTTATATTTATAAGGATACTAAAACTATGCTTTGATAAAATTTTTTACAACCTTTATATTTGTTTTATCAGTTGCAGGTCTCAAGGCTCAATCAGTCAGGAGGCCAATAGCTGCACCTTATATTGGATTAGGAGCATACAGTATCAATCATGTAGACGCATTTTCTTTTACATCAAATCAGGCTGCTCTTGCACAGATGAAAAATGCTGCTATTGGCGTATATGGAGAAAACAGGTTTCTGTTGAATGCCACCAATATGTATTCCGCGGTAGTTATTATGCCAACCACAGAGGGGAACTTTGGAATACAAATAGATTATTTTGGATTTAAAAATTATAATGAATCGCAGATCGGTATTGCTTATGCAAGAAGCCTCGGACGCAAATTAGATATTGGAGTAAAATTCAACTATTACTCGTTCAGGATACCTACTTACCAGGGATCTTCCGCAGTGAATTTTGAAATGGGAGTTATTGCTCATCCTACAGATAAACTAAATGTGGGCTTTCATTTTTATAATCCGGTAGGAGGCAACTTATCGAAAACTAATAACGAAAAACTAAGTTCCATTTACAAATTTGGCATAGGCTACGAAGCCTCAGAAAGCTTTTTAGTAAGTGCGGAAATTGTAAAGCAGGAAGATTTACCCGTAAATGTGAATGCCGGGATACAATACAATTTCCAGAAACAATTTTTTGTGAGAGCAGGAATAAATTCTGAGAATGGATCTCCTTATGCAGGTGCAGGTTTAAGCTGGAATAATATACGTCTTGATGTTAGTACCAGTTATCATGCCCAGCTTGGGCTTAGTCCCGGTATAATGTTGATAGTAAATTTCAAATCCAAAGAAGTTGAAAAAAACTAATTATAGAAAGCTTTTTTTACCAATTGTATTTTGTTTATTGTCATGTTTTTCTTTTAAAAATCTGTGTGCACAAGCAATACCCCACGATCCTATAGAACCGCCATTGGTTATTCAGCAACAATTGGAAAATCTTACCGAGGCAAACGGTGATGAAGTTACAGAAGATGATTCTTACCTGCAGGAATTGGTACAATTTACTAAAGACCCGATCAATTTAAATTATACTACCGGAGGTCAATTACAGCAACTTAAATTATTATCGCCTGTTCAAATAAGTAATTTAATATTATATAGAAAGTTGCTGGGCAATTTTATTAGTATTTATGAATTGCAGGCTATTCCCGGTTGGAGTATAAATTTGATAAAAAGAATAAGGCCTTACATAACAGTTAGCAGTAAGGTTAATGCATTCAATAGTGTTGGAAGTCGTTTAAAAAATGGAAGAAATACACTCTTACTTAGAGATATACAAACATTAGAAAAGTCGAAAGGATATTTATTAGACAGTTCTACTGCAACAAATTTTTATCCCGGAAGTCCGCAACATATTTTAGTACGTTATAAATATATATTTAAAAATCTTTTGCAATACGGAGTTACAGCTGAAAAAGATGCCGGCGAGCAATTTTTTAAAGGGGCGCAAAAATATGGCTTCGACTTTTATTCGGCCCATTTTTTTGTAAGAAAACTGGGAATAATTAAGTCACTTGCCCTTGGGGACTTTACAGTTAATCTTGGCCAGGGATTAACTCAATGGGGAGGGCTTGCTTTTAAAAAAGGGCCGGAGGTAATAAATATTAAAAGACAGTCGGATGTTTTGAGACCTTATAACTCTGCAGGTGAAATAGCATTCAACAGGGGCGCAGGTATTACATTGCAAAAGAATAACTGGGAAGCTACAGGCTTTGCAAGTTATAATAGAGTTGATGCTAATTTTAATATCGATACTTTAAATTCTGATGATTTTGTTTCTTCCCTGCAAACTTCAGGATATCATCGTACGGCAAGTGAAGTTGCAGGCAAAAATTCACAAGGCCAGCTAACCTTAGGTGGAAATTTGGCTTACTCAACTGAATGGATACATATTGGGGTTAATGCGGTGCATTATAATTTTGAGCATAATATTACAAAAGCTGATTACCTCTACAATGCTTATGCATTATCCGGTAAAACAGCCGGTAATTACAGTGTAGATTATAGCTATACTTATAAAAACATGCATTTTTTCGGAGAAGCAGCAACAGATGAAGATATGGATAAAGCCTTTGTTAATGGGCTATTGGTGAGTGTCGATTCGCATGTTGACATGAGTTTTCTATATAGAAAAATTTCCAGGGGATACCAGTCGCTTTATACCAATGCTTTTACTGAGAGCACTTACCCAACAAATGAAAGCGGGTTTTATACGGGTATTTCAATAGCTCCGATGTCTAATTTAAGAATTGATGCCTACGCAGATTTCTATCATTCTCCCTGGCTGAAATATAGGGTTGATGCACCTTCTTACGGGAATGATTACCTGGTGCAATTAACTTACATCCCCAATAAAGACTTAGAAATTTACACAAGATTCCATGCAGAAAAAAAGGCAATAAATTATAACCCTGACGCTCTTACATTAAATCCGGTAATTATACAACCAAAGCAGGAACTACGAACACAATTTTCGTATAAATTAAATGCAGTATTTACTTTAAGATCACGGGTTGACCTATTATGGTTTGATAAAAAGGCCGATGATGCGGAAAATGGTTTTCTTATGTATGCTGATATATTATACAAACCTTTATTTAAGCCATTCTCGGGTAATATAAGGTTACAATATTTTGAAACAGATGGATATAACAGCCGTCTGTATGCTTATGAAAATGATGTGCTTTATGGGTATTCCGTCCCTGTTTTTTATGATAAAGGATACAGGTATTATGTAAACATTAATTATGATGTTAATAAAAAATTATCTATCTGGGGCAGATTTGCTCAAACTGTTTACCCGGGAGCTACATCTATAGGCAGTAACCTGGATATGATTGATGGTAATATAAAATCAGAAATAACCATTCAAATGATCTGGACCTTCTGAATATTTTTTTAAATACCTTTTCTTTTTGCGTATTGTATAGTTTTGCACCTGGCTTCTCTCTTGCTAAAACATTACCGTAAAAACCACATTTTGTTGCTAAGTTGTTGCTGATTCCTTGCTACCTCCTTGCTACCATGTTGCTAACCTTAGCAACATGCCTGCAACAAGCCTGCAACATGGTAGCAAGAAATCAGCAAGGAAACAGCAGGAAGAGCCCTCCATTTGAAAACCAAAGACATACATAAGATCTCTTCAAATTGTTTAAAAAAAATTCTTAAAGTAAGCAGCGAAATAAGCTCCTTATATGTCCTGAATGTATTGTTAATGTGAAATTATCATCAATTAACATTTTTTTGCTTTTTTTGAGAAGAAACATATATTTGCCAATTCATAAAAACTAAAAACACACATGAGAAAATTTCTAATGCTCTTTGCTTTGCTTATGCTTAGCGGGGTCTTGGCATTTGCCCAAACCCATACCGTGTCTGGTACAGTGAAGGATGATGCAGGGTCTCCTGTTCCCTTTGCAACTATCACCGAAACAGGTACCAGGAATGCTACTACAGCAGACGCCAACGGTAATTTTACAATTAAAATGAAAGGTGATGGTACATTATCTTTCACAGCTACCGGTTTTAATGGAGGTAAAGTTACACCTGAAGGAGGTGTGGCTAGTATTTCCTTAAAGAGGAACAGTACTGAACTTTCTACTGTTACTATTACAGGTTATGGTATTAAGCGTGATCCAAAAGCGCTTGGTACGTCAGTGGCAAAAATTGATAATAAACAACTGACGCAGGGAAAGGTTACTAACATCGCATCAGGTTTATCCGGAAAGGTCTCGGGCCTTCAGATTGTTAGTGCTAACAGTAGCGTTAACCAGGATACAAGGATAACCCTGAGAGGTAACAGATCTATCCTGGGGAACAACCAGGCGCTTATAGTAATTGATGATATCGTAATGTCGAGGGAACAGGGAGGAAATTTATTAGCCCAGTTAAATCCCAATGATGTTGATAATATCTCTATATTAAAGGGTGGTAGTGCGTCTGCAATTTATGGTTCAGATGGTTCTAATGGTGTAATTATTGTAACCACTAAAAAAGGAAGCAGGGGAAAACCTACTGTAAATTACAGCAATACTACTCAATGGCAGGAAATAGCCTATTTGCCAAAATTGCAAAATACTTTTGGCCAATATGGAGGTGAATTGTCAGGTGATGGTGTATTTTATTTTCCTGAAAACCCAGTAGTTCCTTATGTTAGTTACGAAAACCAGAATTATGGTCCAAGATTTAATGGGGCTCCAATAATATTAGGCGCTCCTGTTAGATTTTATAACGCTGACGGTACTTATTTTGACTCTTTACAGCATGGCACCTATTCAGCCAAACCAGATGCAAAATTAGATTTTTTCGACAAAGGCCTCACCGAACAAAATGATATATCTGTTTCCGGCGGAGATGACAAAAGCAGGTTTTTTGTTAGTTTCCAGGACGTAAACATTAAAGGTACCGTTCCTGGAGATAAAAATCACAGGGACGCTTTTCGTGTAAACGGATCAAGGGATTTTGGAAAGTTAACCGTGAGCTATGCCGTAAACTACACCTTGCAGCATTCTAATACAACTCCCGGTTCTTTTGCAGTTAATACCGGCCCTTCTACAAGTGTTGGCGGTTTTGGTGGTTCTTATTTCCAGAACAGGGCGGTTTACTGGACACTTCTTAACACTCCCGCCAGCGTGGACCTAAGGGACTACAGGGATTGGAGAAACGATCCTTTTGCTAATCCAAATGGTTACTTCAATGCTTATTATGGTAATCCATGGTGGCAGATTGATGAATCAAGATTTGACAGTAAAAGGAATACGTTAATAGGCAATGTTGGCCTTTCTTACAAAATAAATGATTGGGTTACCTTATCCGGAACCGGCGCTATTACACGTTATGATCTCACTCAGAAATATACCAGTGAGGCATTAACATTTGCAGACTGGGCCAAGGCGGATGTATACGGTTCAGGAAGAGGTACTGCCGATGCGCCTGCAACAGATTATGATGCCTTCCAGTACAACCAGCGCCTCACAGGTAATCTATTTGCCATCTTTGATAAAAGATTTGATGAGTTTTCGACTAAATTAGTATTGGGCGGAACAACTTTTCAGGAAGAGCAAAGAGACATTAATACCTCCGCGCTCCAATTGGTAATACCTGATTTTTATAATATTTCAAACAGGGTGGGATCACCAAATGTATATGAGAATTTCTCTGAGTACCGGAAAACAGGCGCTTTTGCGGATCTTACTGTGGGATATCGTGATTTTCTTTTTGTTCATGGTTCTTTCCGTAATGACTGGGATTCAAGGCTTGATCCAAGTTTAAGAAGTTATAGCTATCCTGCAGGTGACGTTTCTTTTGTTTTCACTGATGCAATAGCTGCTTTAAAAGATAATAATGTACTAAGCTATGGAAAAGTAAGCGCTGCTATTGGTAAAACAGGTAACGTGAGCGTGGGGCCTTACAGCCTTGATAATGTATTTAACAGCGCTCCTAATTTTCCTTATGGAGGAACAGCGGGCTTCACGGTTTCAAATGCTTTAAATAACAGGTTTATTAAACCGGAATTTACTACAGAAAAGCAAATAGCCCTTGATCTTGGTTTTTTCAAGAACAGGTTAAGTCTTAAAACGGCTGTTTACCAATCTAACACGGTAAATCAAACCTTACCTGTTCAGGTTAGCTCCGCAACCGGCTTTACCTCTGCACTGTTAAACAGTGGTGAAATGCAAAACAAGGGAGTTGAAGTAGATTTGAATGTTACGGCAATCAACAGCAAATCCGGATTTAGATGGAATATCGGAACTAATTTTGCCTATAATGATAACGAGGTAATATCCCTATATCCTGGTATTGACAACTTCCAATTGCCTGGAAATGATGCCAATGAATATGTTGTAAAAGGCTCTGCTTTTCCTCAAATAAAAGTTACAGACTGGAATAGAGATCCCCAGGGAAGGATAATTGTTAATAAAAGTACCGGCTTCCCTACTCCAAACAGCAATTTAACAACTTATGGTACCTCTAACCCTCCCTACATTGTGGGCGTGCATACCGACTTAAGTTATAAAGGAGTAACCTTATCTGTTTTGGCAGAAGGAAGATTTGGTGCAGTGATCTATAACAGCATTGGAAATGCATTGGATTTTACAGGGGTTTCCGCGTATTCTGCCCAATCTGGCCGGCAGCCATTTGTTATTCCTAATTCATCTTATGATGACGGAACCGGCAAATACGTAGCCAATACTGATGTGGTAACTAAAAATGGTAATAACGATTTCTGGGCAAGCACCTGGAATAATGTGGGAAGTACCTACATTAACAGCGCTGATTTCTGGAAGATTCGTGAAGCTTCTCTTTCTTATACTTTACCGCAAACCCTTTTCAGGAATATTTCTTTCGTGAAACAAGTATCCGTGGCGCTGGTAGGACGTAATCTTTTCACCTTTAAGTCGAAAGATAATGTTTGGACAGATCCTGAATTTGCCAACACAACCGGTAACACCATTGGTACCACCGATATTAACCAGAATCCGCCCTCACGCATTTTCGGGTTTAATGTTAATGTCACATTTTAAATATAACAGTTAACTGAAAATTAATAAAATGAAAAAAATATTTTTAATACTTACAACTATCGCGATATTGGCCGGTATGGGGTGTAAGAAAGGATATCTCGATGTAAATACAAATCCCAACCAGTCTACTTCTGCTGACCCGAGCCTGGTACTGCCCGCTGCGCTGGCAGTAACAGTAGCCAACTGGTATCCAGGACCTACCGCCCTGAGTGAATGGATGGGCTCGTGGGCTGTTAGCGGAAGTTACGCTATAAACGCCAATGACCCGGGCACTACCTATAAGCAAACTTCTGCTTTTGGTGACGGCACCTGGACATCTGTTTATGATAACCTGGAAGATTACCAGTATATAATAGACAAGTCCAATGCTACCGCACAACCTTTTTTGGAAGGAGTTGGCCGCATTATGAAATCTTATAATGCACAATATTTAGTGGATTTATTTAATAATATTCCTTATGCTGACGCACTGAAAGGGTCACTTTCATTAAGGCCGGCTTATTCTAAAGGGATGGATGTGTATGACAGCTTATTTATAGATATTCAGAAGGGTATTGATCTGATTAATACGGCTCCAACAACAGTCAGTTCAAAGTCTGATATTATGTTTGGAGGTGATAAAACTCTATGGGTACAATTTGCCAATACTGTTCGCCTTAGAATGTTATTGAGAATGTCCCAATTAACCACTAAGCCTGATTTCTTTCAACCAAACCTGGCGTTAACAGTTGCGGAACCAGCAGGTTTTTTAACTACTGATGCCTTGGTTCAGCCAGGTTATGTTAATTCTTCAGGACAAGGCAACCCTTTCTGGCAACGTTTTTATAACCTCAGTGGCCAGCCGGTATCAAGTTTCGGAGATTTTTGGGCAGCCAATGAATTTGCTGTTAATTTTTACAAAGATAATAAAGATCCGAGGTTAAATAGGGAATTTACCCCTGTGCCTCCCGGCACCACGACTTTTGTTGGTAATAAATTGGGTTTAGCAAATGGTAATCCTGTTAATGGTAAATATTCAATATTTGGACCTGGCGTTTTAAGAGGATATAAAATATTGAAAGATACTAAAGGAAATGATTCCTTATATCAAGTAGATCCTTCTTCGGGTTCAACCGCGCCTGCTGTTATGATGCTTGCGTCTGAAAGCTATTTCCTTCAGGCTGAAGCAGTAGTATTAACTTACATCCCTGGAGATGCAAAAGCACTTTATGAGCAAGGAGTAACTGCATCTTTGTATATTTGGTGCTCAGCAAATGTAAAAAGCGTTGATGATCCAACGAAAGATTCAGTTCGCCTAAGTCCGGAAACAAGCGCTCAAAATTATTATTCTCAATCTGGTAACACGCAAGCCAATTTTGCAACTGCTACTACCTTATTAGCCAAGCAAGCCATTATACTTCGTCAAAAATGGGCAGCTTTAAATAACATTAATAGTTTCTCTGCTTACGCAGATTATAGAAAATTTGATTATTTGCATACAGGTACTGCTCCTTACACAGGCCCTTTAGGCGATACACCATTGAGCTACTCACCATATATTGACATCCCCAAAATCCCTACGAGGTGGCAATATACAACGAGTGAATACTCAAGAAATCCTGATAATGTAGCTGCTGAAGGCACTATTGATAGCCAGGTAGATAAAATATGGTGGATGCAGTAGTAAAATATATCAACTTTTAAAAAAAAAATATGAAAATAAAATTAAATAAATGGACAGGGTTACTAACAGGGATAATGCTGTTTGCTAACCTTAACTCGTGCGTAAAGGATAAGGGCTACTCATTAGAAACAGATTTCTACGGATCTGCAAGACCATGTTGTTCTTGCAAAAATGACGGTCTGGTACAATTTTAGTGCTAATAACGTCAGGTTTGCACGATACTGAACCTTTAATATTACTGCTACTCTTACTTCGGTTAATCCTGCCGTCGAGTCCCGTGGTAGTAACTATTGGTTTGGACCCTTCCTTAATTGCATACATATAACGCATCGCATAACACCTCATTTGTAGTGGTGCCAGATTCGGCCTATACTTTAACAACGACACATTAACCATCCCTGCTGGACAGCAATACGCCGTACAACTTTCAAGCTTTTACAAAATAAACTTAGATCCTTCATAAGCTATATGTTGCCTATTTCAATTAAGACGCTTCAGGTAAAGCTCTTATCATCCAACCTAAACACAATATTTTAATATTATTGGAAATCTAATTGCAGGAGATTATGATGAATATTGGTCAGGTGGAATGCATCCGATCATCAAGTCCGGAGAGGCTGGTGCACTTTTTACAATTGATGTGGGACCTGTAGTATTTGGGCCTACTACCCACGTAGATTGCTGTGGAAAGCCAAGGGGTAGGAGAAATAGATATAATAGATTTTATAAATACAGCAGGAGTCCTGAGCGACTTTCGGGTATCGTTCAACCTGATGGTGAGCAAAGTGACCCGGTAGGTTTAAACTCAATAAGTGAACCTATCCTTGAAAAGGCAGATCCTGCATAATGGATATTACTCAATTGTTTTTACATATGTAAATAGCGCCGGAGCTACGAGGTTTATCCGTAATATTTATAAAAACAATAGTCTTTAACTGCACCTCAAAAATTAGGGAATATTTTATAAAGCAATTTATTAAAGTAAATTCTAAATCAAATTTTAAAAAGCGGTTGAGAGCTCAACCGCTTTATTTATTATGTATTTTTGTAAAAACATAAAATGGAAATACCAAAAGATCAACCGAACCAACTTAATATAGAAATTTCTGAAGAAGTTTCAGAAGGAGCATATGCAAACCTTGCTATCATTACGCATAGCCATGCCGAATTTGTAGTGGATTTTGTAAATGTAATGCCCGGAACTCCGAAGAGTAAAGTAAAGAGCAGGATCATTTTAACGCCAACTCACGCCAAGCGCTTCATGAAAGCCATGATAGATAATGTAAAAAAATTTGAATCAGTTAATGGAAATATACAGGATATCGAAGCTGTAGAATTGCCATTGAATTTTGGAGGGCCAACTGCACAGGCGTGATGTTCTTTTTCTAAATAAAAAAATGAAAAAAAGGCAATACAAATTAGACAGAAGTGTATTACAATCAATGACCGTTGAAGAAGCAAATGATCATGTCATTTATTGGAATAATAAAACTGACTCTGAAAGATTAAATGCTGCATGTTTTATTATTAATCAAATTTTTAATGTTAGCCCATTAGATAAAATAGACTTGAAATTTACTGATAAACGTAAGCATAATTAATGGCTAATTTGTTCAATGAGGATTTTCAGGATTTTATACATGCGCTTAATAATAATGAAGTAAAATATATTCTTGTCGGTGGATATGCCGTTATTCTTCATGGATATATAAGAAGTACTGCCGATATGGATATATGGGTTGATAAAACAAAAGAAAATTATAAAAGGCTAAAAAAAGCATTATTGCAATTTGGTGCTCCTGCATTTTCAGAAAATGAATTTCTTGGAAATGAATTTAATGTTTGGGGCTATGGAAGAGAGCCGAACAGAATTGAAATTATGAATGAAATAAAAGGGCTGCAATTTGAGGAGTCTTACGAAAAATGTAAAACTTATGAACAGGATAATCTGAAAATCAGATATATTCATTTTAATGATTTATTAGATGCAAAAAAAGCTGCCGGGAGATTTAAAGATAAAGATGATATTGAGCAATTAAATAAAAAAAACCAATAGATTAGTAAATAGGATATGGCTATTTCAATTCTCTCAAAGCAATCCTTCATCAGCAAAACTAAAATAGCCTTCATCACTGACTATTAAGTGATCTACAACTTGTATATCGAGATACTTTGCGGCTTCTTTAATTTTATTGGTTAATTCCTCATCCTGCCTGCTGGGTTTTAAGCTGCCGGAAGGATGATTATGGCACAAAACTATTGAAGTGGCTTCTACATCAAATGCTTTTCTAAAAAGAATTCTGGGGTCTACGATGGTACTTGTCATTCCTCCCTGGCTTATTATTTCGAAGTGATTAATTTTATTTGCTTTATTCATGTATACAACTGCAAAAACTTCATAGGAATAATCTCTAAATTTTGTTTTCAAAAATTCTGCAAGTTCATTACTGGATCGTACAAATTTTTTGTTCAATAAAGGTGTGGCCTGGCGTCTGCGTCCCAATTCCAGCGCTGCGGCGAGTGTGATGGCTTTTGCCTCTCCAATTCCTTTAATTGCCATCATTTCCTTAAGGGAAATTTTTCCTAATTCGGTTAAGTTATTTTTACCCAATGCTAAAATTTCTTTTGCAAGTTCGACAGCGCTTTTGTTTTTACTTCCCGTACTTATCAATATTGCCAAAAGTTCAGAGTCGCTCAGGCTCTCTTTTCCCTTTGAAAGTAATTTTTCTCTCGGGCGGTCATCCACTGCCCAGTTTTTTATAGAGGTGGAAGACTTGTTAGAACTTTCCATAAATTTGAGTTTATTGCAAGCAATATTAATTATAATTTCGCTCATCAAATATTTGCTTCCACCAATTCCCTTTCAAGATGCATCCTAATGTAAAAATTTTTTCGGGTACAGGTTCTCAATATCTTGCCAAACAAATTTCTATAAAGTTTGGAGAGCCGCTGGGTAAAATCAATATACAGAAATTCAGTGATGGAGAAATAGGGGTGGAATACCAGGAAAGTATAAGAGGCCAGTTTGTTTTTTTGGTTCAAAGCACTTTTTCGCCTACTGATAATCTTATGGAATTACTTTTAATGATAGATGCGGCTAAACGTGCCTCTGCTTATAAAGTAATCGCTGTAATTCCCTATTACGGTTATGCACGGCAGGATAGAAAAGATAAACCGAGGGTTGCTATTGGTTCCAAATTAGTTGCCAATATGCTTACCGCTGCAGGAGCAGACAGGGTGATAACGATGGATTTGCATGCTCCGCAAATTCAGGGCTATTTTGATATACCTGTTGACCATTTGGATTCGTCGGCTATTTTTATTCCTTATATCGAAGAGCTTAATCTTGAAAATCTCACTTTTGCTGCGCCTGATGTAGGAAGCGCTAACCGCATTCGTGAAATTGCAAGCTACTTTGAAGTTGATATGGTTATCTGTGATAAACATCGGAGAAGAGCTAATGAAATAGCCAGTATGGTTGTAATAGGAGATGTAACAGACAGAGATATCGTCCTGATAGATGATATTTGTGATACCGGAGGAACTTTGGCAAAAGCTGCAGGCTTATTGAGAGAAAAGGGTGCAAGAAGCGTGAGAGCTTTTTGTACGCATCCTGTATTAAGTGGCAATGCTTATGAAAATATTCAAAATAGTGTCTTGGAAGAATTGGTAGTTTGTGATACTATTCCTGTGAAACAAAAATTGAGAAATTAAAAGTAGTGTCAGTGGCTGAACTATTTGCTATAGCCATACGAAATGCTTATGAAAATAAAAGTATAAACAGTCTTTTTCTTAGAAGCAAGATGCTAAAGAAGAATAAAGATAAGGTCTCCTAAATTGTATTTTATATTCTTCTCTTAAATCTATCAAATCAAAATAGATTTCTTACCTTTGCGCCTCAAAAAAAATTATATTAATGAAAACAATTACAATCGAAGGACAAATCAGGACCGAATTTGGCAAAACAGCCACCCGCCAGCTTCGCTCTGAGGAAAAAGTGCCAGCTGTAATTTACGGAGGTGCAAAAGAAATTAATTTTTCTGCTCCGGCATCGGCTTTTAAAAGCATTGTTTATACACCCGGATTTTATGCTTGCAGAAGTTAAAGTAGATGGCAACATCTTACAAATGTGTTTTGAAAGATTTACAGTTTGACAAAGTAAGCGACAAACTGATTCACGTTGATTTCCTGGAATTGGTCGGAAGTAAAAAAGTTACTGTTTCTATTCCTATAAAATTTATCTGGAGTACCCGCTGGTGTAAAAGAGGGCGGTAAATTAGCTAGTAAAAATGAAATCTTTGAAAGTAAAAACGCTACCTGAACATTTGCTTGAAGCATATTGATGTGGATCTTACTGAACTTAAATTAAATGAAAATATACGTGTACAGGATGTAAAAGCCGATAATATGGAAATCCTGAATTCGCCGCGTATTCCAATTGCTTCTGTTGCAATGACACGTCAATTGAAACAGGAAGAAGCCACAGTTGCCACTGTTGCAAAAGCTAGCTCCTGCTGCTGCCGATGCAAAAGCTGCGCCTGATGCTAAGGCTGCTGCTCCAGCTAAAAAATAATAAATAAATTTTAATTATACTTACCCTCCTAATCGAGGGTATTTTTTTGAATTTGCAGAATCTTAATTTTCAAAAAACAAACTACAAAGTTTGCGTACATTTGCCACCTAATTTTTAAATATGGGAATGGATAGAAATACAGTTATTGGATTTGTATTATTAGCTCTTTTATTCTTTGGATATTTTTATTATTCAAGCCAGGGAAAACTGCCTATGGAAAAACAACAGCAACATTTAAAGGATTCAATAGACAGGTTAAAGCCAAAAATTGATACTTCACTAAATACGGTCTAGCAATTCTAATAGTGTCTCAAAAAAGAGATTCCTCTTTACTGAATATTAAACAGGATACTTCCGGCAAAGAACAATTTTTTACAGTTGGAAAATAAAGTTCTTAAAATTACATTCACTAACAAAGGCGGTCAGCCTAAAAGACGTTGAACTTAAAAATTTTAAAACCTTTAACGATAGGCCCCTTATACTTCAGGATGGAAATTTTAATAATATTTCTTATGCAATAAATACAGGAAATGGCCAAACTGCACAAACATCTGATTTGCTTTTTACTTCGTCGGCCTCAAACGAGTTCGGATGGAAAACAAACAATAAGTTTTAGTCTTCAATCAAAAGATGGGCAAAAAATAGAGCATCAGTATACGTTGCACCCGATGATTATATGATTGGGTTTAATATAAAAATGGATGGCGCTAATCAATTAATTACTCAAAACACTATTAAATCTTACGTGGGAATCTAAGGCAGATAAGCAGGAAAAAGATATTCAATGGGAAACACAGCAATCACACATTGATTTTGTGGAAAATGGGGATTACGATTTTGAGCGTCTTTCGGAAGGAAAGTCAGATGAATAAAAAACTTGGGAAGTCTGTTGAATGGGTGGCACTAAAACAACAATTTTTTGCCAGTTCAATTATAGCTAAAAATAAATTTGAAAATGCTCAGTTAAGTTGGGAAAGCCCGTCAGATACCAGTTTGCACGTCATTGCGAAGCTTATTGCCAATATGCAAATTAAAGTTCCGGACGGCAAAGATGCACTAATTCCTTTGCAACTTTTTTATGGTCCCGGCGATTATAAAATTCTTAAATCCTATGGTAATCAAATGTATAATATGGTTCCCCTGGGAAGTGGAATTTTTGCCTTTGTTAAATATATAAATAGGGGATTTGTTATGCCGGTTTTTAATTTTTTAAGCGGTAAAATTGCAAGCTTTGGGCTTATCATTGCACTTCTGACCATTGTTATAAGGTTACTAATTTCCCCGCTAACTTATCAAAGTTATTTAAGTGGTGCAAAAATGAAATTACTTAAACCCGAAATTGATGCACTGAAAGCAAAGTATGGTGATGATAAGCAGACTTTTGGAATGGAACAAATGAAACTATATCGCAGCGCCGGTGTAAATCCTTTAGGAGGTTGTATACCGGCTTTATTCCAAATACCTATATTTTTCGCTCTGTATAATTTCTTTAATTCTAATATAACTTTGAGGGGACAAAGTTTCTGGTGGGCTAAAGATCTATCCTCTTACGATTCAATATATAATTTGCCATTTTCAATTCCATTTTATGGGAATCACGTGAGTTTATTTACCATTCTTGCTGTTATAACAAGTCTTCTTATTTCGCTTTATGGCATGAGCAATATGCAGGATAACAGTAACCCGGTAATGAAGTACATGCCATTTATTTTTCCGGTTATTTTATTGGGAGTTTTTAACAAACTTCCTTCTTCTCTTACCTGGTATTATACCGTTTCCAATGCAATTACGTTGCTTATTCAATTTGTGATTCAGAAATATATTATTGATCATGAAAAAATTCTTGCCAGATTACAGGAAAATAAAAAGAAACCAGTGACTCAGAATAAATGGCAGGAAAAAATAACAGCTATGCAGGAGAGTAATAAGAAATTGCAGGATATGCAAAAGAAGAAAAATACAAATGCCAAAAAGTAATGATTAAAACAATCTGCAACTTTTAAATTAGTTATATTGTCTTTATAACGCTTTAGCTTTTAAAAATAATTATTGATGAATAAATTTTATAAAATAACAATATTAGTCATATCTATTTTTTCTACGTATAACATTTCTGCACAGAAAAATCTCTCAGAAGGTAGCCTTGATATATAATATCTCTGTGGAAACCGGAAGTTCACAACCTAAGATGGCTGATATGCTTGATGGAGCTACAACAACAGTCTATTTAAATGGTAATGAAAGCCGCACAGAAATGGTAAGCGGACTGGGAAGCGAAGCTACTATCTATAACGCTAAAACGGGTAATGGAGTTATTTTAAAGGACTACAGCGCTCAAAAATTAATGATAACATTAACCCCTGAGGACTGGAATAATAATAATAAAAAATATGATGGAATAACTTTTGAAAATACCGGCGAAACTGCTGTTATTGCCGGCTTTAACTGTCAGAAAGCTATTGCAAAATTAAAGGATGGTTCTACGTTTATTGTTTATTATACCACAGATATAAATGTTACCAATAAAGATTATGATTATCAGTTCAGAACTTTGCCAGGTTTGGCAGTGCAATACGAAATGCAAAAAGGAAAAATGAAGTTTAAATTTACTTTGGCAAAAGTTAATTATAGTGCGGTTCCTCAATCAAAATTTGAAATTCCAAAATCTGGTTACCGGGTTTTAACCTATGAGGAAACTAAAAATAAATAAGGCATTGGATTTAAAATCCGCATATCAATTGCTGATTTTTGAGGGTATTTTAATGAGGGGTAAAATGCGGGAAATAAAAAAGCCTGCATTTGCAGGCTCGCTAAAAATAATTTATTTCTTCGATCTTATAATAAGTTTATATCCATCTTTTTGAGTGTATTCAGGAATGACCATTTTTTGTTTATATGGTAAAATGTAAGTAGTGTTGCCTTTTTTATAAGAAATAAAAGCATCAGCAATGTAAGTATCACCTATTTGCTGATTGTTTAAGAAAAAACTTCCTTTATAAACAACGCCGGATTTAAGATTGAAAGCAATTGAATTTTTTAAAGTTCCTGCAGTAGCTATATTAAGACGGGTTTTATTTTTTTTCACAAAACCACCCCTGTCTGCCAAGGCGATAAAACATACCCCGCAAACTAACAATATCATAAGCCCTATCTTCGAATATCTGTTCATTTTTGAATAATAATTAATTCAATCTTAACAAAATTACAATAAATTTATGAAAACCTAAAGTCTTTTATCACATTTATTAAGTAGCGACCACGTATAGTTATTTAGTGTAACCAAATTTTAAAAAAAATCTGTAATTTGGATGAAGATCATTTATATATGAAAGAGAATCCATACCGGCAAAATAGGGAAGAAATGAAAGAGCTGCTTTTGCAGTATAATAATTTCAAAAATGGCAGAAAATTTAATTTTATAGAAGAAGAATCTTTCGAAAGAATAATTGATTATTTTGACGAAAACGATGATCTTACTTCGGCGGTAGAAGCTGTTAATTATGCCGTCGAACAATTTCCTTATTCATCTGCCCTTCATATAAAAAAGGCGGATCTTTTAATTGCGACCAGGCGCTACAGAGAAGCTCTTTCATTGCTCGATAAAGCCGAATTATTAGACAGTAACGATATAAATCTCTATATATTAAAAACCGATGCGTACCTCGCTCTTGATAGCCAGGAAAAAGCAGCCTCTTTACTTGAAAAAGCCATTCATGTTTTTGAGGGAGAAGAAAAAACAGAATTACTTTTTGAGCTTGCTGATGTTTATGATGATTATGAAGAATTTGATAAAGTATTTAATTGTCTCAAATTAATTCTGGAACAGGATCCAACTAATGAAGAAGCCTTGTATAAAATTTGTTTCTGGACAGATTATACCGGCAGAAATGAAGAAAGTATAAAGCTGCATCAAAAAATTATTGATGAATTTCCTTACACGCAACTTGCCTGGTTTAATCTTGGTGCGGCTTTCCAGGGATTAAAATTCTATGAAAAATCAATTGATGCTTACCAGTATGCAATTGCAATAGATGAAAAATTTGATTATGCATACCGTAATATGGGAGATGCATATTTAAGACTACACAAATACAAAGAAGCAATAGAAGTTCTGCAAAAAGTTCTTGAGCTTTCAATGCCGGAAGAAGTTATTTATGAAGCTTTGGGACATTGCTATGAGAAATTGAAAAATTATGCACAGGCAAGATTTAATTATCGCAAAGCATCTCATCTTAATTCAACAGATAGTCATTTGTATTTTAAAATTGCCGGTACCTATATGAGTGAAGGATACTGGGAAAGCGCTGTAAAAAATATTGAAAATGCAATGCGAATTAATAAATCTCAACCCGATTATCATTTGGCATTGGCAAAGTGTTATGTTCAGTTGGAAAGAATTAAAGATGCGGTTATTCATTTTTCAAATTTTATTAAGGCACGTCCAAAAAATATATAACGGCTGGAAAGAGTTAATTAAATGCCTTTATGATACTGAATATTTTGAAGAAGCGCTTGAACAAGTATACAATGCTCAAAAGAATACCAATTATAAACCTCTGTTCACTTTTTATAAATCCGCTATATTATTTGCTCTTGGAAAATCCAAAGAAGGATTGTTGCAACTGGAACTCGCTATGCAAAAATCACCCACATTAATTAAACAATTTATAGAATTAAATCCTTCACTTCTTCAGCATCAATCAATAGTTGAACTAATTGCCACATATAAAACCAAAAGTCCAAAGAAGAAGAAAAATAAATGAGGGACGATTCATGTTTTGAATAATTCACTTTACAAAACTATCTTTGCCGCTCCTCAAAAAATAAAATATGAATTTTAATCTTTCTCAAATTCCCGAAAGAGTTCCAAAACCACGAAAATATGGTATAACAATGATAATGGATAAAGGTCTTAGCGTTGAAGAAGCTAAAAATTTTTTAAGTGCTGCTCATCCTCATATCGATATTATTAAACTGGGTTTTGGAACCGCTTTTGTAACTCCGAATCTTAAAGAAAAAATTGATTTATATCAATCTTTTGATATTCCCGTTTATTTTGGCGGTACACTTTTCGAGGCCTTTTTAATAAGAAATCAGTTTAATGATTACGTTAATCTTTGCAAAGAGTTTAACATTAAGTATATGGAAGTAAGTGACGGATCAATTATATTCCACATGCTGAAAAATGTGGCTATATTGAAAAACTTACAAAGCATGGAACTGTGTTAAGTGAAGTTGGAAGTAAAGATGCGGCCCATATTATTCCTCCTTACAAATGGATAGAATTGATGAAAGCCGAACTGGAAGCAGGTGCAACTTATGTAATTGCAGAGGCCCGTGAAGCCGGAAACGTAGGTATATACAGGGGTTCAGGAGAAGTAAGAGAAGGGTTGGTTCAGGAAATACTTACACAAATTCCTCAGCAAAAAATTATTTGGGAAGCGCCGCAAAAAGCGCAGCAATTGTATTTTCTTGAATTGATTGGTTGTAATGTAAACCTTGGAAATATTGCGCCAACTGAAGTTATTCCACTTGAAGCAATGCGTATTGGATTGCGTGGCGATACTTTTCATTTATATCTTAATAAAGAAAAGGCGTAATGAAAATTTTTGGATTGATAGGAAATCCTTTAGGTCATTCTTTTTCAAAAAAATATTTTACTGAAAAGTTTTCCAACCAAAATATAAAAGATTGCGTTTATCAGAATTTTGAAATAAAAGATTTGCAAATAGAAATACCTGGCTTAAAAAGCAATCCACTTATTGCCGGCTTAAATGTGACAATTCCTTACAAATCCGAAATATTCCCTTTTTTAGACAGTATATCTGAAGTTTGTAATGAAATTGACGCCTGCAATTGTATTAAAATAAATGAGGGGAAATGGATTGGATTTAATACTGACGTCATTGGTTTTGAAAAAACATTTATTACCAATTTACAACCACATCATAAAAAGGCATTAATACTTGGTACGGGTGGTTCTTCAAAAGCTGTTGCATATTGTCTCAAAAAACTAAATATTGATTTTCTGTTTGTAAGCAGAAAAAAAAATATTGTTACTAACACTATTGACTACGAGTCTATATCTTCATTATTACTTCAGGAATATTTAATTGTAATTAACACGACGCCTGTAGGAATGTTTCCTAACGTAGACAGTTACCCGCAATTACCTTATGAAAACATTTCGGTTAAACATTATTTTTTTGATTTAATTTACAACCCTTCTGAAACATTGTTTCTTGCTAAAGCAAAGACAATGGGAGCTGTTGTAAAAAATGGTAAAGAGATGCTTTCAATACAAGCCGAAGAAAGCTGGAAAATTTGGAATTCATAGAACAAAAGATTACCCAAGAAGAATTTCTTTTAATATTTCCGGAACCGGTTGAAGTTTTTTTTCTTTATAATTAAAGCAAACCATTCCTGTTTTTGCATTGGCAATAAGAAGAGTTGAATAGTCTTTTACGGTTGATAAAGAATAAAAAAATTCAAAACCTACTTTAAATATTTCACCGGCAAATATTTTTACTTCAAGCATATCTTTATAAAAAGCTTCTTTTTTAAATTCTACAAAAAGCTCATTCATTATAAGCGATGTGCCACAAACGTCCATTTCCGTATAACCATGTTGATGAAGAAACTGCATACGGGCTTCATGAATAATCGCTACCAGCGAATCGTTGCCAAGGTGATTTCCATAATTTATATCTGTTATCCTGACTGGAATTTTAAATGTTGCCAGACATTTTTCGGGAAGTTCAATTTTTATTCTGGCCATAAAAATTTGATATTAATTATCATCATCAGAAACTGAAAGCTTCACAATATCAAGAAGATTGCTGGAAGCAGGAGATAGTGTATTGCTTAGCATAATTTGTTTCCACTTTTCTATTTTTTTATTCCAAACCGGTTTAGGTGGATATTCGTTATCGGCAGATTCAATTAAAGTGGCAACCTTGGGAGAAATTTTTACAGGCTGACATTCAGGCCCGGCAATAGTGAGATATTTTTTTTCTTTACCGGAAGAATTTTCATAATTCATGGCTAATAAATTTTTGTCTTCCGTGGAGTTAATAATCTCTTTTAAAATTTTATTGTTCAGATTTAGTGAATCCTGAATTTTTTCCGATAATAAATTTTGTGCCCCGTTTTCTAAAGTTGAATTAGCGGATTGATTTTTCTTTGATGCGTTAAAAAATATAGAGCTGGCAAAAATAATAATAAGAGAAGCCGCAGCAGTTATACCATAAAAAATAAATTTAGATCTTTTTCTAAATCCTTTTATTAAAACTACTTTACCAGCGTTTCCATCTAACGCTGCATTTATATTTTGCCAGGTTTCAACTGGTGGCGCTGCTTCATAATTATATAATTTATCTTTAAAATTTTGCATAAAACTATTTTAAGTATTTATGGTATCATTGCTGGTTCTATTGCTTAGTTTTTCAATTGATTTTTTTAATACACCTTTTGCTCTTGCCAGTTGCGATTTACTGGTGCCTTCGGTTATGCCCAGCATATCCGCAATTTCTTTATGAGAATAACCTTCGATAACGTGCATGTTAAAAACAGTTTTATATCCTGGCGATAATTCATTTACAATGGCGATAAGATCCTTTTCAGCTAAGGTATCTAATATGTTCAAATTTATATCTTCAATAGTATTTTCCTGAATTTCAGAAACATTGTAGAGTTTTACTTTTTTTCTGAAATGTTCAATAGAAGTATTTACAAAAATTCTTCTTATCCATCCTTCAAAGGAACCTTCTCCGCGGAACTTTTGTAAATTTTTAAAAACTTTTATAAATCCTTCCTGTAACAGATCGTTTGCATCATCAACATTGCCGGAATACCGTAAACATACACCGTACATCTTGGGAGAAAACTTTTTATATAGAAGTTCCTGCATTTGCCGGTTTCCATCAATACATCCTTTTATCAAGTCTGTTTCAGAGAGTATATGGTTGCTTTGTTCGTTCAATTTTTTGGTTTATCATAGTTTTGAGAAAAGTTTTTATCATTTAGATAACGAATTAATTTTTCAGTGGCCTTTTTCCGATGACTGAAATTATTTTTTTCTTCTAAAGTCATTTCAGCAAATGTCTTTAAGGAACCGTTGGGAACAAACACAGAGTCATATCCAAATCCATCTGTACCACGCTTTTCAGCAATTATTGTTCCTTTACATATTCCTTCAAATATATTATGTTTTCCATTAGCAGTTAAACAGATAACCGTTCTAAACCTGGCATTCCTATTATTTATCTTTTTCAGTTTACTAAGTAACCTCTCAATATTTTTTTCAAATGATTTTTCTTCACCTGCATATCTTGCGCTTTTTACTCCCGGCTCTCCATTAAGATATTCTACTTCCAATCCTGTGTCTTCAGCAAAACAATTCATTCCTTTCAGATCATATATAACCTTAGACTTTTCAATTGCATTTTCTTCCAGTGTATCAAATGGCTCAGGTATATCAATATTAATGCCTGCTTCAGAAAGAGATAATATTTTGAACCTGTCACCGAGCACGCTTCTTATTTCTACAACCTTATTTATATTATTGGTTGCGAATATTAATACATTCATTTCTTTTTTTGAATATTAAATACCTTTTGAAGGCAATTCCAGAGCTGTTTTTTTAATTCTTTATTCAATTGCATTTCGTCCAATGGAGGACAGATTATATATACCTGTTCCTGAAAATTTTGAATCTGAAAAAATGGAATTTCAAACGGGAGATCTAATTCCCGGGAACTTACTCCCAAGAGCAAAATTTTTTTAGGATTAATTTGTTTCGCTAAGTCGCGATACGATACATTACTTTTTTTATAGATATTCATAAATGCAATGTCTGCCATAGTTAAATCGCAGGCATTCAAAAGATCATTCAGAAATTTCATTTGATTGTCGGCCAGAAATTTATTCTGGCTGTCTTTCGCTACAAAAAGTATATGTTGTTTATTACCACCCAAAAAATCGATGATAGCTTTGCTGTCTAACGTTTTACCGTTTTTATTATTACTTAAATCAACCAGATAATTTTTAAAAATTGATGTGTATAAAAGCCCTGTTAATTGAATGTTGTCCAGACTCATAATTAGATTTAACTTTCTTTTTTTCGTTTCTTTGCAGCAAATTTAATGATATGATTGCATCTGCTGATTTTAATATTACGAAGGTGGAAAGAAGCAAATTACATTCAATGTCTTTGGAAAATATTCCATTTGGAAAATATTTTACTGATCACATGTTGGAAGTTGATTATGCAGATGGTGAATGGAAAACCGTGGAAATAAAACCTTATCAACCCTTATTACTTTCGCCTTCATTGGCAGCATTACATTATGGCCAGGCAATTTTTGAAGGAGTTAAAGCTTATAAAAATGTAGAAGGCGAGGCCAGAATATTCCGGCCTTACGAAAATTTAAAGCGTTTTAATATTTCTGCAGAAAGAATGGAAATGCCTAAGATTTCTGAAGAAATTTTTATCGAAGGAATGAAAGAATTGGTGAAGCTTGACTCCAACTGGATTCCTAATAAACCAGATCATTCACTATATATAAGGCCTTTTATGTTTAGCTCTGATGAAATGATAGGAGTAAAGCCTTCCGCGAAATATAAGTTCCTGATCATACTAAGTCCTACCGGGCCTTATTATGCTGCGCCGATGCGTATTTATGTTGAAGAAAAATATGTCAGGGCAGTTCCCGGTGGAGTTGGATATGTGAAAAATGCGGGTAATTATGGTGCAGCAATGTATCCATCAGCAGAAGCAAAGAGAAAAGGATATGACCAGGTTCTTTGGATGGATGCTCTTGAACATAAATATGTGCAGGAATGTGGAACAATGAATATATTTTTCATTATTGGAAATAAAGCAATTACTCCTGATTTGAATTCCGGAACGATATTGTCTGGTGTAACAAGGGAAAGTGTAATTCAACTTCTTCGGGATAAGAATCTTATTGTTGAAGAAAGAAATATAAGTATTGATGAAATTGTTGCTGAATTTAATAGGGGAAATCTCTTAGAGGTTTTTGGAACAGGCACCGCAGCTACCATATCTATGATCAAAGAATTAAAGTATAAAGATTTAATAATGAATTTTGATGTGGAGAAATGTGAAATTGCCCGGTCAATAAAAACCCGGATGAGCGCTATAAAGGAAGGGAGAGAAGAAGACAAATATAACTGGTTAGTTAAATTATAAATAGCTTCTTAAATTTTACCTGGCTTAAGTTCTTCTTAAGTTTCAAATAATTTTGGAATTTCACAAACCTAACCTTACCTTTGCCGTCCAAAAAAATTAAGGTAAAAAGTAATGCCTACAATACAGCAATTAGTAAGAAAAGGAAGAACAATTATAAGGGCTAAAAGTAAATCAAGAGCGCTTGATAGTTGTCCTCAACGTCGGGGAGTATGTACAAGAGTATACACGACTACTCCTAAAAAGCCAAATTCAGCATTACGTAAAGTTGCTAAAGTAAGACTTACCAATAAAATTGAAGTTATTGCTTACATACCCGGAGAGGGCCATAATCTGCAGGAGCACTCTATTGTTCTTATTCGTGGAGGAAGAGTTAAAGATCTTCCTGGCGTTCGTTACCACATTGTTAGAGGTAGTCTTGATACCGCCGGTGTAAAGGATCGTAAGCAAAGCCGGTCCAAATACGGTACTAAAAAGGAAAAAGCAAAAAAATAAATTCTTTAAAAATATTTATAAATAACACAAATGCGTAAAGCACAAGCAAAAAAATTACCTCTAGCTCCTGATCCTAAATTTCAGGATAAATTGGTTACCCGTTTTGTAAATAATTTAATGTGGCAAGGTAAAAAAAGCGGCGCTTATAGTATTTTTTATGATGCTTTGGAAAAAGTTACCAAAATTTCGGGCGAAGATGGATACGAAGTTTGGAAAAGAGCTTTAGCTAACGTGACACCTGGAGTGGAAGTAAAAAGCCGTCGTATTGGTGGAGCTACTTTCCAGATTCCTGCGGAAGTTCGCGCTGACCGAAAAATATCTCTTAGTATTAAATGGCTTATAAAATACAGCCGTGACAGAAACGGTCGCAGCATGTCTGAAAAACTTGCCAATGAAATAGTTGCAGCAAGTAAAGGCGAAGGCGCAGCATTTAAAAAGAAAGAAGACACTCATCGAATGGCTGATGCAAACAAAGCATTTGCACATTTCAGAATTTAAATTTATTTAACATCAAGTTAATTGCAAGCCCTTTCTGAATGGAAAGGGTTTTTTAATTAAATGCTTTAGAATATGTCAAATGTCATGCTATTCGTAAGCATAATATTTGTAACTTTGCGCCTCCAAAAAGTTCAGGTAAAATAAATAATAACAAAAAATAAATAAAAGGCCATGGCCGACTTAAGATTTCAAAGAAACTTTGGTATTGCAGCTCACATTGATGCAGGCAAAACCACAACTACAGAGCGTATTCTGTATTATACGGGTGTTAACCATAAAATAGGTGAAGTGCATGATGGTGCTGCTACTATGGACTGGATGGCACAGGAACAGGAAAGAGGTATTACCATTACTTCTGCTGCAACTACCTGCTTCTGGAATTTCCCGACTGTACAGGGAGTAAAAACGCCTGATACTAAATAGTACAAATTCAACATTATTGATACTCCCGGTCACGTGGATTTTACTGTGGAGGTAGAACGTTCATTACGTGTTTTGGATGGCTTACTCGCATTGTTTTGTGCGGTTAGTGGTGTTGAACCACAGAGCGAAACTGTTTGGCGCCAGGCCAATCGGTACAAAGTTCCACGTATTGGATTTGTAAATAAAATGGATCGTGCAGGTGCTGATTTTTTGAATGTGGTAAAACAGGTGAAAGAAATGTTGGGTGCTAAAGCGGTTCCTTTGCAATTACCTATTGGTGCTGAAGATAATTTTAAAGGTGTGGTTGATCTTGATCACTATGAAAGGAATGGTTTGGGATGAAGCTACACAGGGAATGACTTATAAAGAAGTGCCTATTCCTGAAGATATGATAGAAGAAGTGAATGAATGGAGACAACATCTTGATTGAAGCAGTTGCTGAATATGATGATAAACTGTTAGAGAAATTCTTTGATGATCCGAATACGATTACTGAAGATGAAATTCATGAAGCTATTCGTAAAGCAACGATAGATATTTCCATCATTCCGATGATGTGTGGTTCTTCTTTTAAAAATAAAGGTGTGCAAACTGCATTGGATGCTATTGTACGTTATCTTCCTGGTCCAATGGATATTGAGGCAGTAAAAGGAATTAATCCTGATACTGGAGAAGAAATTGAACGTAAGCCAGATCCTAAAGAACCATTTTGCTGCATTGGCATTTAAAATAATGACCGATCCATTTGTTGGTCGTCTTGCATTTTTCCGTGCATATTCCGGTCACCTTGATGCAGGTTCTTATGTATTGAATACCCGAACAGGAAAAAAAGAACGTATTTCAAGTATCATGCAAATGCATGCCAATAAACAAAATCCGGTTGATTTTATTGAAGCAGGTGATATTGGTGCAGCAGTTGGTTTTAAAGATATCAAAACAGGAGATACACTTTGTGATGAAGATCATCCGATCGTATTGGAAGCAATGACTTTCCCTGAACCGGTTATCTCTATAGCAGTTGAGCCTAAAACACAGGCTGACGTTGATAAAATGGGTATGGCTATTGCAAAACTGGTAGAAGAAGATCCTACCTTAAGAGTAAAGACAGATGAAGAAACAGGACAAACCATTTTAAGTGGAATGGGTGAGTTGCATCTTGAAATTATTGTGGACCGTATGAAGCGCGAATTTAAAGTAGAAATTAATCAGGGTGCTCCACAGGTTGCGTATAAAGAAGCATTCAGACAAACCATTGAACATCGTGAAATGTTTAAAAAGCAAACCGGTGGTCGTGGTAAATTTGCTGATATCGTTTTTGAAATTGGCCCTGCTGATGAAGAATTTTTGAAAGAAGGAAAAGGTAATTTTCAGTTTGTAAATGGATTATTTGGTGGTTCTATTCCTAGTGAATTTGTTCCGGCTATCCAGAAAGGTTTTGAAACTGCAATGACAACCGGTGTATTGGCAGGTTATCCGATGGAAAGTATGAAAGTGAGAGTATTTGATGGTTCATTTCACCAGGTGGATTCGGATGCAATGTCATTTGAACTCTGTGCAAAACAAGGCTATCGCGAAGCAGGCCGTAAAGCAAAACCAGTCTTATTGAACCGATCATGAAAGTTGAAGTTTTAACTCCTGATCAATACATGGGTGATGTAACAGGTGATCTTAACCGTCGTCGTGGTATGCTCGAAGGAATGGATAGCAAACATGGCGTTCAGGTTATCAAAGCAAAAGTTCCTTTAAGTGAAATGTTTGGATACGTAACGCAATTACGTTCATTGTCAAGTGGTCGTGCTACTTCTACCATGGAGTTCAGTCATTACTGCTCCTGCACCTGCTAATATTGCTGAAGAAGTAATGGCTAAGCAGAAAGGTAAAGTGAAAATAGAAGAGTAATTACCAAATCAATTTATCTCCCTAAACAGGAATAACTAATAAACTATCATATAAAATAAGCCTTGTTCGTTTGAACAGGGCTTATTTTTTATTATAAATCATCTCAAAGCCAGCGGCACGGGGTTGCAAAAAATATTTAAATACAACTTTTTTCTCAAAGTAGTACCGGGGAAAATCCCCTAAAAAAAACGATGTTTCTCCCGTATTTTTTGCCGTGCATTTAAACAATTTTTGTAAAAGAAAAGTGAGGATTGTGTTTTCAAAATCAAAAGGATAATTTTTATAAAATCAAAAATGGTGTGTATTTGTTAATATCAGGAGTGGTTTTTCAATTAGAGTTCAAGATGCCCTTTAGGGCATTTTGACTTTTAAGAATGATACGACAAGATTTTTAATTGCCTGATTTACTTTTAAAATCTCCCCTTTTCCAGGCTTTTATAAATTCTGCCCAGGCAAGTGGATTAAAAATATTTTGGGGGGGAATTTGGCCGGAATAATAATGATTTTGCGCATTTTGCTTGAGGAAGTAATTTGAAGCTTCTCGTCCATCAGTTGGATAAGTCGCACGCAATGCCCTGAGATTGGCCTCCGATAGGTTTTGGCGTGCAATTTCCTGGTCGTCATTAGGGACTTTTGTATTTACAAAATCTCTTTCAAACTCTTCGCGTGTTGGCCGCTTTTTAATAATAGTAGCTGGCAGATAAACAGTGTCTTCCACCATTAATTGTATCATGCTTTGCTGATTACCTTCAAGATCTTTTGGAATAGTTACTACTTTAGGTTTATAACCTACACTTGTAAATTCTATAACGTCGCCTCTTAAAATAGGAATTGAAAAAACACCCTGCTCGCTGGAAATAGTTCCCTGATTTCTTCCTTTTACCATGATACTTACTGAAGGCAGCGCTCTCAAACTATCTGCTGACATTACAACACCGTATAATTGCACAACTGAATCTTTATAAGTTTCAAACTGTGCTTTTGCCGCCACAGGAACAAGGAACAAAAGAAATAAAAGGTATTGTAAAATTTTTTTCATCTATCTATCTCATACTTAATACAACGAATTTAAGTACAGTTTGCTTGTAATAAAAAACAAAGTAAAGTCATCAATGTTTAAATTTGCAGATAGAATTTCTTTTTAACAAAAAATTGAACCATGAGAGAAGAAGATGTATTAAAAGCCTTAAATGGTGTTCAGGAACCCGACCTGAAAAATGACCTGGTTACTTTGAATATGGTTAGCGATATTAAAATTATTAACAATAATATTTCATTCACCATAACACTCACTACGCCTGCCTGCCCGCTGAAAGATAAAATAAAAAATGATTGTATCGAAGCAATTAAAATGATAGATGATAAGGCTGAAGTAAATATAAATTTTACAAGTAACACTACTTCATTGCGTACTGATAAAAAAGATATTTTAAAAGGAGTAAAAAATATTATTGCAGTCGTAAGCGGCAAAGGGGGAGTTGGCAAAAGTACGGTTGCCTCTAACCTTGCCCTTGCTATTGCCGATGGTGGAGCAAAAGTAGGGTTGATGGATGCTGATATTTATGGCCCAAGTGTTCATATTATGTTTGGTGTTCGGGGTGAGAGGCCTGTAATGCGTGATGTGGATGGAAAAGGAATGATAGTTCCCCTGGAAAGGTATGGTATCAAATTAATGAGCATCGGGTTATTAGTGGATGAAAAACAGGCAGTAGTTTGGCGGGGTCCAATGGTAAGCAGTGCTATCCGCCAATTTGTTTCTGATGTGGATTGGGGAAGCCTTGATTATTTAATTATAGACATGCCACCCGGAACAGGCGATATTCATTTGACAATTGTACAAACCGTTCCGGTTACTGGCGTAATAGTAGTAACCACGCCGCAGTTGGTAGCGCTTGCCGATGCGAAAAAGGGAATAGCCATGTTCAGCCAGGCTGGCTTGAAAGTGCCTGTGATTGGGCTTGTAGAAAACATGAGCTATTTTACTCCTGCCGAATTGCCCGATAATAAATATTATATTTTTGGGAAACACGGCGGGCAAAAACTTGCGAGTGAATTTGACATTCCTTTCCTGGGCGAAATTCCGTTAGTGCAATCTATTCGCGAAGGCGGCGATATAGGTATCCCTGTGATGATGAGCGATGATACAATTTCTAAGAATGCTTTTATTGAATTTAGCGACAATGCAATAAGGGGAATTGCGATGAGAAATGCCCAATTGCCGGAGACGGAAGTGAGTGAAATTTTAGAAATGAGTTGAAATAATTTTAGGCTCTTGGTTGATAATAGCTGATAAGATCGGTGAAATATCTTTCTTGTTTTATTAAACTAAAATTTTGCATTTCAGGCGCAGAAATTCCGTGATTCGCTATCACGGTTTCATTGGTTACTACTCTCGCTTCATCCCACAAACCTGAATCAATAAAAGATTGCAAGCGTCTTCGCTCCTCCTTCTATCATCACACTTTGAATATTCATTTCAAAAAGAGACTGGAGTATTTCGTCAATAAAATTTTCATTTTCAAGTTTGATAAAACCAAATTTTCTTCTATGGAATTTTTTGAAGAGTTATAAACTATTGTCTTTGCTTCTTTATTGAAAATATGTAACGAAGTAGGTAACGTTAATTTTTTATCAATAACAATTCTTACAGGATTTTTCCCCTTCCATAATCGCACGGTTAAAAAAGGATTATCCTGCAAAGCCTGTATTGGTTCCAATTAAAATAGATGCTTCTTCGCTTCGCCATTTATGCACTAGCCGGTTTGAATAATCATTACTGATTAAAATTCTTCGATCTTTATGTTCCGATTATTCCGTCAAGCGACTGTGCCCATTTCAAAACAATATAAGGCCTGAACTTTTGATGAAAAGTAAAAAAGCGTTTATTAAGTTCAATACATTCTTTTTCCAATATACCTGTAATAACTTCCACACCCGCTTTTTGTAATTTTAAAATTCCCTTTCCATAAACCTCTTTATAAATGTCCTGGCAGCCTATAACCACTTTTTTGATTTTATTTTGAATTATCAAATCAGAGCATGGCGGAGTTTTTCCAAAATGAGAACAAGGTTCTAGTGAAACATATAAAGTACTTTTTTCAATCAGGTCACTGTCAGTCTCATTTACAGCATTAATGCAATTTACTTCGGCATGTGCTTCGCCATATTTTTGATGATAGCCTTCGCCGATAATTTTATCTTCATACACTAACACGGCGCCAACCATCGGGTTGGGCGCAACATTGCCTGCTCCCAAATCTGCAAGCTGCAGACACCTGCTCATATATTGCTCATCTCTCGTCAAAATAAATAATATTGCTTCGCAAAATAATTAAGTTTGCTTTAATGACAACGGAACTGTACTATAATGATTTTCTGAATAGACTTATTTCTATATATGAACCCAGGGAAGCTGCTAATATAACGGAGTGGGTCTTTGAAAATGTAACAGGGCTTAAAAGATTACAAATAGAGCTACAAAAAAATGCAGAATTAAAAAAAGAATACCTCACGAAATTGGAGGATTATTTAAAGAAGCTTCTGCAACATAAACCTGTTCAATATGTTTTGAATGAGGCATGGTTTTATAAGATGAAATTTTATGTAAATGAACATGTACTTATCCCACGTCCTGAAACTGAAGAATTGGTCGGATGGGCTATTAGCGACATAAAAAATTATAAAACAAAAGATGAATTTAAAGTATTGGACATAGGAGCCGGAAGCGGATGTATGGGCGTATCAGTTAAAAAAGAATTAGCAAATCTTAATGTAACAGCTATTGATATAAGTAAAGATGCATTACAAGTTGCCGGTAAAAATGCAGAATTACTAAACACTAAAATTAATTTTATTGAAATTGATTTTTTAAATGAAGAATCGTGGAGCGCATTGGACAGGTACAATATGATAATGAGCAATCCTCCCTATATTCCTGTATTAGAAAAAGAAAAATTGGCAAAAAATGTAACTGAATTTGAGCCTGGAATTGCTTTGTTTGTAGCAGATAATGATCCATTCATTTTTTACGAAAAGATTGCAAAATTTGCCCAATCACATTTGAAGGCTAACGGTAATGTATATGTGGAAATACACGAAAACTATTCAGGCGAAGTGCAGCAAATATTTTCTTCGTATAATTTTGAAACAGAAATAAGAAAAGATATTTATGGCAGAGATCGAATGATAAAGGCAAATCAATTACCTGGCGTGTACTGAAGCGGAAGTAGTTGCGCCCAATTTTTTGGCGACTTCCATTATTCTTACAACGTCGCCCCAGTTCACCAGTGAGTCAGCATTGATAACCACAGCGGGTTTTGTACTATCTCCTACACGAAGTTGTTTTCTTAAGGAAGATTCTAGCGAGTCGAAAACTATCTTTTGTTGTCCGAGATAAATGTCCCGGTTCTTTATTAATGCTTACGATCACACTTTGTTTCGCCTTTGTTTCGCTTGTTGCCCGTGGGTTATTCATTTTTATTACATTGGGATTAGCCAATGTGGATATGATTAAGAAAGAAGAACATGAGTATAAATAAAATATCATTCAAAGGACCTGTATCCAGTTCGGTTTCAGTATTCTTAAATTTCTTTCTTATGCTCATGTTCAATTGTGCTGAATCAGTAATGAAGTTACCGGGTAGGTTCCTGTAAAATATCTGTGAATTCTGCGACTGCAATTTCCATTTTATTTTCTACGCGGTTAATTTGCGCAGCAAGATAACTGTGACCTATATACGCTAATATGCCTATGATTAAACCTGTTGCAGAAGTAATCATTTTTATATAAATGCCATCGGCAATCGTATTGGGCGTATATTCTGTGCTTGCTGCAATCCCTTTGAATAGCGCAAGCATTCCGATAATAGTTCCAAGAAAGCCAAACAAAGGCGCAATGCGTGCTACAATAGAAATGATTGAGAGATTTTTTTCGAGTTTATACAATTCGAGTGCCCCAACATTTTCCATACTTTTTTCGATAGCGTCCATTGGCTTACCGATGCGCTGAATGCCTTTATCAACAACTTGCGCAACAGGATTGTCATTATTTTTTGAAAAACTTCTCGCTGCGGCAACGTTGCCCGTTACAATATGATCGCGGATGATGCGCATAAAGTTGTCATCAATCCTGGAAGCTTTTTTTATAGCGATTAATCTTTCAAAAAAGAAATAGACAGCAGCAACAAATAAAATTGCCAGCGGAATCATAATAACGCCGCCGCTTACGAGTACTTCCCATAAGTTTTGAGTTTTTGGTACTGTATGAGTGATTGCGCTTGAATCAATTTGCAGGAAAAATAAATCCATTTAAGTAGGTTTGGTGACAAATGTAAAAAGTAATTCTATAAATGTGCTATAGCAATAAATTGTATGATAAACTTTAACTTAAATGTTAAAAGCCATTGTGAAAATTCATTAATGTATTAAATAACGTTAATGGCTACTCTATTTTTAAAAATATTTCATTCATCAGCTTTTCTCTTCCCAAATCATACATAAATGCACAATCGTTTCCGCGGCCTTTGCCATATCTTTTACGCCTATCCATTCCAGTTTGGAATGGATGCATTGCATGCCGGTAAAAATATTAGGGCAAGGCAATCCCATAAAACTCAACCGGCTTCCATCAGTTCCGCCACGAATAGCTTTCTGTTGTAACATCAAGTCCGGCACGGTTTATAGCCTCAGCTGCATAAGCTGCCACCTGTGGATTTTTATCAAGCACTTCTTTCATATTTCTGTATTGCTCATTAATCTATGAATTCCATTGATGCTCCGCGATAATGGCTTCACAACTTCTTCAGCAATGCTTTGTAACCTTTCTTCATGATTTCTTTAATAGATCATGTATCAAAATCCCGAACAATAAATTCAATCTGTTGCTTTTTCTGCAATACCTTCTATACGCAACAGGATGAACAAAGCCTTCTCTTTTTTCAGTTGCTTCGGGAGCCCATTCATGTTGTTGGTAATGCATGCAAAATTTCCCGGCTATTTTTATTGCATTTACCAATTTATTTTTTGCATAACCCGGATGTGCAATCACACCATTAATAATTATTGTTGCACCATCTGCACTGAAAGTTTCATCTTCCAAGGCTACCGGCTTCTCCGCCATCCAAGGTATAAGCCAAAATCAGCGCCGAGTTTTTTCATGTCAAGCTTTGCAGTTCCCTTTCCAATTTCTTCATCAGGTGTAAATAAAATTTTTATGTCACCATGTTTTATTACCGGATTTTTCATAATAATTCTGCAGCCTGCATAATAGCGGCAACGCCACTTTTATCATCTGCGCCCAACAATGTTTTTCCGCTTGCTGTAATAATATCTTCGCCAATATGATTTTGTAAATAAGGATGCGCTACGGCGGATAATACCTGTGATGTGATCATCCGGTAAAATAATTTCTTCGCCATCATAATTTTTATGAAGAATGGGTTTTACATTTGTTCCGCTGCAATCAGGTGCTGTATCCACATGACTGCAAAAACAAATAACCGGAATATTTTTCTTTTCAGAATTAGATGGAATGGTTGCATATACATATCCATATTCATCCATCATGGCATCTTTAATTCCAATAGCATTTAATTCATCTGCCAATAATCTGCTTAAGTTTTTTTGCTTTTCTGTTGAAGGATGACTTTTGCTCTGCGGATCGCTTTGTGTATCAATTTGTACATAACGCATGAATCTTTCCCCAATAGCTTATTTATCAATTTTTATATCTGGCATAATTAGAAGTAGTTAATTCATAATTTTTACAAAGGAACAAAGAAAACAAATTATAACCCGGTAAGCCTATTCCAATAATCCGCAAAAGCATCGTTTAGGTAAGTTTTTCTAATACATAATACACAATCGGGCAAAAAGTAGAATTCTTTAAAGTCAGTGCTGGGCGCTTCAACAATACATCCTCATCAGTATATGGAAAGCGATGGCAATCTGAAGGCCGGTTTTCATAAATTGTGCAATAATTATCTTCACCAAGAAATGGGCATGGAGTCTTTTTTGCGACATAGTCACCATCATTATCGAGGTGTAAATAAGTTTCTATAAAATCGCCTTCTTTCATTTTCAAATGCTTCGAAATCCTTTTAATGTCAGGCGTTTTAAACCGTGGCGAATAATTTCTGCAGCAATTGGCACATTCCAGGCAATTAATTTTTTCAAAAGCTTCATCATGTAAAGCAGGTAAAGCTTTCAGCACTTTATTTTTATCTGCTCGTCTTAAAAAGTCTTTATATTTTTTTTGATTCTGATCCGATTTCTTTTCCCAATTATGCAATAAATCCTGTTTCATTTTGTAAATATACAATTCTGTACTTCTTATAATTTCAATACAATTTTTCTCCTTTTTGCACCGTAACTTTGCGCCTTCATTTTATAAACAAAAAAGGAAATGTATTGAGAAAACATTTCGGGAAAATAAAAAAATATGAATCTTTTTGAAAAACAATCTTCAGAATTTATAGCAAGACATATTGGACCTGATGAAAAGGAAACAAGAGAAATGTTAGCTGAAATTGGTGTTAATTCAATTGATGAACTTATTGATAAAACCATACCTCCGGGAATAAGATTGAAAGAAGAATTAAAAGTGCCGGAGCCGGTAAGTGAATTTGAATATCTTAATGAATTAAAGCAAATCGCTCAACAAAATAAAGTTTATAAATCGTATATCGGCCAGGGATATTATGATACGATTGTGCCCGGTGTAATTTTGAGAAGTCTTTTTGAAAACCCGGGATGGTATACTCAATACACGCCTTACCAGGCAGAGATTGCACAAGGCAGGTTAGAAAGCCTTTTGAATTTTCAAACAATGGTTAGCGATCTTACTGCATTGCCGATTGCCAATGCAAGTTTACTGGATGAAGGAACTGCCGCTGCTGAAGCAATGGCCATGCTTTTTAATCATAAGAATAAAGATCATGATCATATAACAGCTCCTAAATTTTTTATTGATGAAAAAATATTTAAGCAAACAAAAGATGTTTTAAAAACAAGAGCAGAGCCTGTTGGTATTGAAATAGTTTTTGGAAATTATGACTCTTGTTAATCTTGATGAATCTTTTTTTGGAGCCATTGTTCAATATCCAAACAGCGAAGGCAGTGTTGAAGAGTATAGAAATTTTATTGAGAAAACTCATGCAATAAATGCACAGGTAATAATGGCAACCGATTTAATGGCGCTTACTTTATTGACACCCCCGGGAGAATTAGGCGCAGATGTAGCAATAGGCTCTTCACAAAGATTTGGTGTGCCAATGGGCTTTGGCGGCCCTCATGCAGCTTTTTTTGCAACTAAAGATGAATTTAAAAGAAATATTCCCGGGAGAATTATTGGTGTAAGTGTAGATGCTCAGGGCAACCGTTGTCTTCGCATGGCTTTGCAGACAAGAGAACAACACATACGCCGGGAAAAAGCAACTTCAAATATTTGTACTGCCCAGGCATTGCTGGCCAATATGGCTGCAATGTATGCCGTATATCATGGAGGCGCCGGACTAACGGACATCGCTAAACGAATTTCTTTATTAACAAAAACGCTTGCATACAGAATTGCAGGACGAAGGTTTTGAATTACAAAATGAAAATTATTTTGATACAGTTACATTTAAAAGTAATGATGTCGAAAAAATAAAGGAGATTTCTCAAAAGTACCGGATGAATTTTCATTATCCTTCAAAAAATCTTATTACTATTTCATTGGATGAAACAACGACGAGGAATGATGTACTTGATATTATAAATGTTTTTACCTTGTCCAAAGGGGATGACACCTCTATTGCAACATTTGATAATGAAAGCGCTTTAGATAATATTCCCGGTTCACTTACAAGGACATCAGAATTTTTATTGCATCCTGTTTTTAATAGTTACCATAGTGAAACAGAAATGATGCGTTATTTGAAATTGCTGGAGAATAAAGATTTGTCTCTTACGCATTCTATGATTGCTTTAGGTTCCTGCACGATGAAGTTAAATGCGGCGACAGAATTGATTCCTGTAAGCTGGCCTGAATTTAGTAAAATACATCCGTTTGCTCCCGCAGATCAAACTAACGGTTACGCATACATTATAAGTGAGCTGGAAAAATTATTAAGTACTATAACCGGATTTGCGGCCTGCAGCCTGCAACCCAATAGTGGTGCCCAGGGAGAGTTTGCCGGTTTGCTGGCAATTAAAAATTATCATGAAAGCAGGAATGATTTGCATCGTAATGTCATTTTAATTCCTATTTCAGCCCATGGAACTAATCCTGCATCAGCAGTAATGGCTGGTTGTAAAGTTGTTGTTACCAAATGTGATGAGGAAGGAAATATTGATATGGATGATTTAAAAATGCAAGCTGAAAAATATAAAGATTCACTTGCAGGATTAATGGTTACTTACCCTTCAACACATGGAGTGTTTGAAGAAACAATAAAAGGAATTTGCAAATTAGTTCATGATAATGGCGGCCTTGTTTACATGGATGGAGCTAATATGAATGCCCAGGTTGGACTTACTTCACCAGGAAATATTGGTGCAGATGTTTGTCATTTGAATCTTCATAAAACGTTTGCAATACCTCATGGCGGCGGCGGCCCGGGCATGGGGCCAATTTGCGTGAATGAAAAGCTGGCTCCTTTTTTACCCGGTAAAAATAATGGAAAAGGTGCGGTAAGTGCAGCGCCTTTTGGTTCGGCAAGTATTTTATTAATCAGCTATGCCTATATAAAATTACTGGGTCAATCAGGTATTCGCAAAGCAACTGAATATGCGATACTGAATGCAAATTATATGAAGGCAAGATTAAAAAAATACTATAAAATTTTATATACCGGCAAAGGAGGAACCTGTGCGCACGAATTTATTGTTGACCTGCGCCCTTTCAAAAATTCTGTTGGCATAGAAGCAGAAGATGTTGCCAAAAGACTAATGGACTATGGCTTTCACGCACCTACACTTAGTTTTCCCGTTGCAGGCACTATTATGATTGAGCCAACTGAAAGTGAAAATAAAGGTGAGCTCGATAGATTTTGCGATGCACTTATAAATATTTATGACGAGATAAAGGAAATTGAAAACGGCATTGCCGATAAAAAAGATAATGTTTTAAAAAATGCACCGCATACATTGTCAGTTATTACTGCTGATGAATGGAAACATACCTACAGTCGCAGCAAGGCGGCATTTCCCTTGGAATATTTACAGCAAAATAAATTTTGGGCTTCAGTAAGCCGGGTTAATAATACGTATGGTGACAGGAATTTGGTCTGTACTTGTGAGCCAGTTAGCTCTTATGCTGAAATTGAAGCATAGTATAGTTGAAATATTTTCATTTAATCAACAAAAATTATT
Source organism: uncultured Chitinophagaceae bacterium (assembly GCA_963788795.1). Lineage (GTDB taxonomy): Bacteria > Bacteroidota > Bacteroidia > Chitinophagales > Chitinophagaceae > Ginsengibacter. Next base: position 25,460 of record CAWBII010000015.1, on the reverse strand, counting down.
TGCTCTTCCTTAAGTAATGGCAAATTTTTAAATCTTAGAATTACATTGCCAACTGTTGCCACATCTTTACCGCAATAAACGGCAATGCGCTCAAGGTTTTTCTCCTCCCAAAAAACCTGTCCAACTTTACTTCCATCAATATCATCTTTTGGTGAAGGAACACCAAGCGTAGCAGCCAATAATTTTAAAGAAGTATAATGTTTATAATCCCCAAAGCGCCACAGATGCAATGTATCAAGCACAGGTGTATCCCAGGGTTTCATATTTTGAAAATCCATGTAAGGCGGTATGGAAATACTATTTATCAACATTCTTCTGCATAAAAAAGGAATGTCAAATTCTTTAATATTATGCCCGGTAAAAGTCCATTTCGAATTTTTGGAATACAACTGCTGCATCATTTTTAAAAAATTATTCAGCACCTCCTTCTCGTCTTCTGAATAAATAGATTTTATTCTTAATTGCCATTCGTTATTTTCTTTTTTAAAGTATCCTGAGCTGATGCAGACAACCTTTGCAAATTCCGCCAGTATCGCTGCACGTTTCGGATAATATCCCTCAGCCGTAACATCTGCAGGTAAACTTTTAAAAATTTTTTCTGTCCACAGTTCCTTCCATTCGTCATCTAATAAATGAAAATGCTCTACGCCCGAAACGGTTTCAATGTCTATAAGTAATAAATTTTCGATAGCAATCTGCTGCATAAAATGCGTTTGTGATTAGTGAATTATTTGTTGTTCTCTAAAATACTATGATTTTCTCAATGCCCTTCCATGTTATGAATATCGCACTCTCTTTCGGGAAATTATAGCAATGTTTATTGAATATACAAAAAAGCCCGTCAGGTTTAAGTTAATATAAACTGCTGAATAAAATGTCAAGCTATTTTTTGATTTACATTTACAATGCAAATTTTAATTTTATATGATTGAATCGGTTTCAGTAATAGGTGCAGGTACAATGGGAAATGGTATTGCACATGTATTTGCACAAAATGGTTTTAAAGTAAACCTGGTTGACGTATCGCAACATCAACTTGACAAAGCAATTGAACTGATTGAAAAAAACTGCAACAGGCAAATTTCCAAAGGCCTCTTATCAGAAGATATTAAAGGCCGCACTTTACAAAATATTAAAACATTTACTTCAGTTATAGAAGGAACACAAAATGCCGATTTGGTGGTAGAAGCTGCAACTGAAAATATTGATTTAAAATTAAAAATTTTTAAGCAGCTTGATGAAGCAACTAAAGCAAGTTGTATTCTGGCAACAAACACTTCTTCTATTTCAATCACAAAAATTGCATCTGTCACAAAACGGCCGCAACATGTAATTGGAATGCATTTTATGAATCCGGTTCCTGTTATGAAACTGGTGGAAATTATTAACGGCTATAGTACTGATAAAAAAGTTACTGATGAGATAATTGAGTTAAGTAAGCAATTAGGAAAAATTCCATGTGTTGTTAATGACTATCCGGGATTTATTGCTAATCGTATTTTAATGCCAATGATCAATGAGGCAATTCATAGTTTATACGAAGGTGTTGCCGGTGTTGAAGAAATTGATACAATTATGAAGTTGGGAATGTCGCATCCAATGGGGCCTTTACAGCTTGCAGATTTTATCGGGCTTGATGTATGTTATTCTATTCTCCAGGTATTGTTTGAAGGATTTGGCAATTCAAAATATGCTCCATGTCCTTTACTTACTAATATGGTTCAGGCAAATTGCCTGGGAGTTAAAACGGGAGAAGGTTTTTATAAATACACAAATGGAAATAAAAATCTGATGGTAAGCGAAAGGTTTCAATAAATTTGTGATACTAACTAAATGCAAAAAGATAATCATCCTCCTCTTAAAAATTCATTAGATTTTGCTCAGCAGTTGGATTATGAGGATCCGCTTAAAGGCTTCCGGGAAAAATTTTACATACCAATATTTAATGGAAAAGAAAGTATTTACTTTACAGGTAATTCTTTGGGCTTGCAGCCTAAGATAGCCCAGGAATATATTTTAAATGATTTGGAAGACTGGGCCAACTTTGGTGTAGAAGGTCATTTTCATGGAAGAAAACCATGGATAAAATATCATGAAATGTTTCCTTCCAAACTGGCGCCAATACTGGGTGCGCAGGACGATGAAATTACTGTAATGAATCAATTGACCATCAATTTGCATTTATTATTAATTTCATTTTACCGGCCAACCAAACAACGATACAAAATTATTTGTGAAGCAAAAGCATTTCCTTCGGATCAGTATGCACTGCAATCCCAGGCGCTTATTTATGGATTAGATCCTGAAAAAGTTATTGTTGAGGTGAAGTCACGCGATGGTGAATACACTATAAGAAATGAAGATATTATTGCTACAATAAAGGAACATGGCAGAGAAGTAGCAGTTGTTATTATTGGCGGCTTAAATTATTATACAGGTCAGGTGTTTGACATGGAAACTATTACTGCTGCTGCTCATGACGTTGGCGCTTTCTGCGGTTTTGACCTGGCGCATGCTGTTGGTAACATTCCATTAGAACTTCACAAATGGAACGTTGATTTTGCATGCTGGTGTTCTTATAAATATTTAAACTCAGGCCCAGGCTCTGTTGCAGGTGCGTTTATCCATGGCCGTCATATTGCTGATACTTCTCTTGTAAGACTTGCCGGCTGGTGCGGAACCAATAAGGAAAAGCGCTTTAAAATGGAAAAAGAATTTGAACCTATTCCTACTGCTGAAGGTTGGCAGTTAAGTACGCCACCATTGCTGAATATGTCTGCTCATAATGCTTCGCTTAATATTTTTGAAGAAGCAGGCTTTGAAAATATTGTTGCAAAAATGAAAAAACTCAGTGCTTTTTTATTTTTTATATTGGATGATATTAATGCTTCATCTTCTAAAAAAATTATAGAAATAATTACTCCGCGAAATGAAAAAGAACACGGCTGCCAGGTTTCCATTTTAATGCTGGAAAAAGGCAAAGAAGTTTTTGAATCGCTTAAAAATAATAGCGTAGTTGTTGATTGGCGTGAACCAAATGTAATTCGTTTAGCGCCAACCCCGCTTTATAATACTTTTGAAGACGTTTATAAATTTGGACAGATAATAAAAAACATTCTTGTATAATATTATTTTACGTACATCCTGTACATTGCATAAAATCTGAAATTAAAGTTGTAATGTATAATCTTCCTCACTTTACTGAAGAAAATGAAAAATTGGTTTTTGAGTTTATGCAAAAAAATTCTTTTGTAAATATTGTTGGTTATGCAGGTGATTATCCTGTTGCGACTCACGTGCCTGTTGATATAAAAAAGAAGGAGAAAAAAATTATTTTGACAGGTCACATAATGAAACAAACAACGCATCATAAAGCATTTGAACAAAACGAAAATGTACTGGTTATTTTTAATGGACCACATTGTTATGTAAGCGCAAGCTGGTACAATAAAAAAGATATAGCATCTACATGGAATTATATAGACGTACAGGCAAAGGGTAAAATAAAATTTTATGATACCGATCAAACAAAGCAAATAATTCATCGGCTTACTGATCGATATGAATCTTCTGAAAGTGAAGCTGCATTTAATAAATTGCCTGCAGAGTATGTTAACAGATTGGTGAAAGCTATTATTGGCTTTACAATTGAAATAAACGGTATTGAAAATGTTTTTAAACTCAGTCAAAATCACGGTATACAAACAAGAAAAAATATAATTGAAAAATTAATGCAAAGTAGTGATGCGGGTGCAAATGAAATCGCATTGGAGATGAAAAAAAGATTATCAGAATAAATTATCATAATGACTTTACAATTTTTAATTGAACAAATAAAAGAAAAAAAATCCTACTTATGTGTTGGTCTTGATACAAGTATTGAAAAAATTCCTGAAAACTTGCAATCCTGCAATGATGCAATTTTCGAATTTAATAAACAAATTATAGATGCAACCAAAGACTTATGTGTTGCCTATAAAATTAATACAGCGTTTTACGAATCCAGCGGAATAAAAGGATGGCAAGCAATGGAGAAAACAGTAAACTATATTCCATCAACTCATTTTAAAATTGCAGATGCAAAACGTGGTGACATCGGCAACACATCTTCTCAATATGCGAAAGCTTTTTTTGAAGTTTTAAATTTCGATGCAATAACAGTTGCGCCTTATATGGGATATGATAGTATTCAACCTTTTCTTGCGTATAAAAATAAATGGACAATCGTTTTAGGACTTACCAGTAACAAAGGAAGCGAAGATTTTCAACAACAAAAGATTGATGGGAATTATTTATACGAAACAGTTTTAAGAAAAATAAGTCAATGGGGAACGAAAGAAAATCTCATGTTTGTTGTAGGCGCAACAAAAGCAACAGAGCTTGAATCTATAAGAAAAATTATACCTGATAATTTTTTATTAATTCCGGGAGTTGGCGCCCAGGGAGGCAGCATGGAAGACGTTTCAAAATATGGAATGAATAAAGATTGCGGGCTTTTGGTTAATGCTTCAAGAGCTATAATTTATGCAGGTAGTAATGAAAATTTTGCAGGAGAAGCAAGGATTATTGCACAACAATATCAAACAGAAATGAAGAGTTATCTTTGATGTTATCAGAAGAATTGCCGAAGAAATTTTTACGAATTAACCAATCAATTTATTAACTAATTAACTTATAGATGGCACAGGATTTATTTCAGTCACCGGATTATTTTAATGTGGATGAATTACTTAGTGATGAGCATAAGTTAATAAGAGAATCTGTAAGGAGTTATGTAAAAAAAGAAATTTCTCCTATAATAGAAGATTACGCTCAAAGAGCTGAATTTCCTCTGCAGATTGTAAAACAGCTTGGTGAACTTGGTTGCTTTGGTCCTACCATTCCAACAGAATATGGTGGTGGCGGACTTGATTATATTTCTTATGGATTGATGATGCAGGAACTTGAAAGAGGTGACAGTGGTGTACGGTCAACTGCGAGTGTGCAAGGGTCGTTAGTAATGTTTCCAATTTATGCATATGGTAATGAAGAACAAAGAAAAAAATATTTACCAAAGCTCGCAAGTGGCGAATGGCTGGGTTGTTTTGGACTTACAGAGCCTGATCATGGAAGTGACCCAAGTGGCATGTTAAGTAATTTTAAAGATATCGGCGATCATGTTATTTTAAATGGAAGTAAAATGTGGATCAGCAATGCACCATTTTCGCAAGTGGCAGTAGTATGGGCAAAAGATGAAGCAGGAGAAATTCATGGATTAATTGTCGAACGCGGGATGGAAGGTTTTACTACTCCGACAACGCATGGCAAATGGAGCTTACGGGCAAGCGCAACCGGCGAATTGGTTTTTGATAATGTAAAAGTTCCCAAAGAAAATATTTTACCAAATATAAAAGGACTAAAAGGCCCGTTGAGTTGTTTAACAAAAGCACGCTATGGAATTGCATGGGGCACAGTTGGTGCAGCGATGGATTGTTATGATACTGCATTGCGTTATTCAAAAGAGAGAATTCAATTTGATAAACCTATTGCGGGGTTTCAATTACAACAAAAAAAGTTAGCAGAAATGATAACTGAAATTACAAAGGCTCAATTGCTTAACTGGCGATTGGGCGTGTTGATGAATGAGGGAAAAGCAACCCCGCAACAGGTGAGTATGGCAAAAAGAAATGCATGCGAAATTGCGTCTAACATTGCACGTGAGGCGAGGCAAATACTTGGTGGAATGGGCATTACGGGAGAATATTCTATTATGCGCCACATGATGAATATTGAAAGTGTACTTACTTATGAAGGAACTCATGATGTGCACTTGCTTATTACAGGCATGGATGTTACAGGATTGAATGCTTTTAAATAACATTTTGATTTGCATGGAGAAATTAATTGTAAAGCCGAAAGCCGGGAACAAACAAGATCAAACACGGGAGATGAATTCCGTTAAAGATATTACGCACATGAATGTAGGGAAAGGAAATAAAGTTGTAGAGTTACCGGTAAAAATTTTCATTATTGGTTTTATGGGAAGTGGAAAAACACACTGGGGGAAGATTTGGTCAAAAAAGAATAAGCTCGCTTTTTATGATCTTGATGAAAAGATTGAAAAAGCTTTCAGAATGACAATTGCCAATATTTTCGAAAAAAAGGGTGAGGAAAAATTTCGGGAATTGGAAAGATATCATCTGCATAAATTTGAAAATAAAAAAAATTTCTTGCTCGCTTGCGGTGGCGGAACTCCATGTTTTTCTGATAATATGGAATGGATGAAATCCCAGGGGAAAGTTATTTATTTAAAGGCAAAATCGAAAACATTGCTAAAGCAGGTAATGCATGAGACCGAAAAAAGACCTGTTATAAAAAAAGTAAATCCATCAGAATTATTATTTTTTATTCAACAGAAATTGAAAGACAGAGAAACCTACTATTCGCAGGCGGATTTTATATTCAATATTGAAGAACTGAATGAAAATTCACTATCACATTTTCTTAAGAAAATATAATTACAACAAGAAAATTTATTTAAACTTCTAATTACTAACAGCAATGCATAAAGGATTTTTAAAAGTCGCCGCAATTGTTGGAGCGCTTTCGGTATTGCTGGGGGCTTTCGCTGCTCATTCTTTAAAACAACATGTTTCAGATTATGCCGTGAGTATTTTTGAAACAGCTGTTCGTTATCAATTTTACCATGCATTTGCATTATTGGGTTCCGGAATCTTATACAGGGAGTTCCCCAATAAATTTATAAAATGGTCAGGTAAATTTTTTATTATTGGCATTATTCTATTCTGCGTTTCTTTATATGTACTCACTTTTATTCAAGCTGCAGTATTACCCGGATATGATTGGATAGGCGCCATTACGCCGCTCGGTGGTTTAGCCTTTATCGCCGGATGGCTTTGCCTGTTTACCGGAATACTAAAAGACAAAAAGAAATAAGCAATTGACAATGAGCAACCACTATTAATAACCTGCCAAATCAATAAACCATTTAACCATTTATCTATCTTTGTAAGCAAATGGCGAATAGTAAAAAAACAAAAAAAAGTAAAACGGCAGATCCTAAAAAAATGAAAGCTGATATTGAGGCAAAAGTGGAGGTTAAGAAATTGCTTAAAGATGAACGGTCTCACAAGATTGTTGGTGCAGTTCTTATACTCATATCCTGCCTTCTTTTCATTTCTTTCACTTCTTATTTATTTACGTGGCAGGAAGATCAATCTAAGGTGTTTAAAGGAGCAAAAATTTTAATGCCCAGTCACGCGGAGCCGATGGCTAATTTGTTAGGTACCGCAGGAGCTTATTTTTCTGACCTGTTTTTCAGATCGGGATTTGGTATTGCTTCTTATTTATTTTGTACATTCTTTTTTATTGTTGGAGTAAATTTATTTGCACCAAAAAAAATATTTTCTGTTGGCCGCAATATTCGCTATGTAATTGTTGGGCTTTTGGTGATAAGCGTTTCTGCATCTTTTCTTATGAAAGGATATCCTTTTCCATGGGGCGGTGCGGTAGGGGATATGGAAAATGAATGGCTGCATGATATGATTGGAAAAGTAGGTACAGCAGCGCTTTTGATGGTTGCATTGCTCAGTTACATCATTTGGCGTTTCAATCCTTCATTTAATTTTCTTTATAATAAAAAATTAAGCCAAGCCAAAGAAATTATTGCGGAAGATAATAGCGAAATAACATCTTTTACAGATGCTTACAAAGATGCTTCGTTAAAAACTTCAAAAGATAACTTTTCTCCCTTAAAGAATATTTCGGTTAATAATGATGAAGGCATTAGCCATGACTTGCAGATTATTGAAAGGAATGATGAGCCTGCTAAAGAAGAAATAAGAAAGCAATTTAGTATTCCTGAAATAAAAGAAGAAAAAATAAAAAATCCTGTTTTAAATAAACTTCCTGAAAGTGATTTGCAACTCGAAGTGAAAGCAGTTCCGCAAATGGAAAAAGAAGAAGTTATTTCAAAACCAAAAACGCAACAACCATACGATCCCATACTGGATTTAAGAAATTATAAATTTCCAACAATTGATTTGCTCGAAGCTCATGGCAGTGAAAAAATTGTTCAGGATGCTAACTGAACTGGAAACTAATAAGAACCAGATCATTAATACACTAAAAAATTATGATATTGAAATACAAAAAATTTATGCAACCGTTGGCCCAACCGTTACCTTTATGAAATTGTTCCGGCACCGGGTGTTCGTATTTCACGCATAAAAAATCTGGAAGATGATATTGCGCTAAGCCTTGCTGCGCTTGGCATTCGTATTATTGCTCCTATTCCCGGAAAAGGCACCATTGGTATTGAAGTGCCTAATGTGAAAAAGACGGTCGTAAGTATGAAGCACTTTACTAACTTCAGAAAAATTTCAAAATAATCATTTTTCTTTGCCCATTGCAATTGGTAAAAAAATTGATAATGAAAATTTCATTGTTGATCTTGCAACAATGCCACATTTATTAATGGCAGGTGCAACGGGACAGGGTAAATCTGTTGGTTTAAATGCAATTCTTGTTTCGCTCTTGTATAAAAAACATCCTTCGCAATTAAAGCTTGTTTTGATTGATCCGAAGAAAGTAGAACTGAGTATTTATAAAAGTATTGAAAAGCATTTTCTTGCAAAGCTTGCCCGGTGAAGAAGATGCGATTATTACCGATACAAAAAAAGTGATTCATACATTAAATGCTTTATGTATTGAAATGGATAACCGGTATGATTTATTAAAAGAAGCAGGGACAGAAACATAAAAGAATACAATGAAAAATTTGTTGCCAGAAAATTAAATCCTGAAAAAGGCCATCAATATTTACCGTTTATAGTTTTAGTAATTGATGAATTTGCCGATTTAATCATGACTGCCGGCAAAGAAGTGGAAATGCCAATAGCAAGACTGGCGCAGCTTGCAAGGGCAGTGGGTATTCATTTGATAATTGCCACACAAAGGCCTTCAGTTAATATTATTACAGGAACCATTAAAGCAAATTTTCCTGCACGTATTGCCTTTAAGGTAAGTCAGTAAGATTGATAGCCGTACCATTCTGGATGTCGGTGGTGCAGAGCAATTGATTGGTAAAGGAGATATGCTTATAAGTTATAATGGCGAACTCACACGTCTTGCAATGTGCCTTTGTTGATACGCCTGAAGTAGACCAGGTTACGATTTTATTGGCGATCAGCAAGGATATCCGCAGGCGTTTATGTTGCCGGAATATGTTGATGAAAAAGAATTTGAAAATAAAGATTTTGATATAAATGACCGGGATGCTTTGTTTGAAGATGCCGCCAAGATTAATTGTTCAAAGCCAGAGTGGGAGCACTTCTTTATTGCAACGGCGTATGAAATTGGGCTATAATCGTGCAGGAAGATTAATGGACCAATTGGAAGCTGCCGGTGTTGTAGGACCTAACCAGGGAAGCAAAGTAAGAGATGTACTCATAAAAACTGATGCTGAATTACAGCAATATCTGGAAAGGGATCAAATAAATTAGGCTTTTAAGGATAAATTTTAAGAATTGCACTTTTGCAGACAGATAATTATTTGTAATTCAAATCTATAAGAATTAAAAAATCGTATGAGTAATTGTGCAAAAACGATTTGAATAATTTCAATCCACTCTTTAACAATTTTACAAAATCCTATCTTCGTTATTAATGTCGAAGTATTTAATTGTTGGACTAGGCAACACGGGAAATGAATATGCGCACACAAGACACAACATTGGTTTTGATGTTGTGACGGCTTTTGTATTGAAACATGGTGGATTTTTTAAAGCTGAAAGGCTTGCAGAAGTATCTGAGATAAAATGGAAAGGGAAGATATTTGTTTGTATTAAACCCACAACATTTATGAATTTAAGTGGGAGAGCGGTAAAATACTGGATGAATAAGGAAAATATTGAAGTGGAAAATTCGTTAACCATTGTCGATGAGCTGGCGCTCCCATTAAATAAACTGCGGTTACGCAAAAGCGGGAGCGATGCAGGACACAATGGACTGCGTGATATTCAGCATGTTCTGGGGACAGATGCATATCCCAAGTTGCGCTTTGGAATAGGGAATAACTTCCCGAAAGGCATGCAGGTTGAATTTGTTCTTAGCCGATGGTTTAAGGAGGAAATTCCTCTTGTAAATTTAAAAATTGAAAAATGCATTGAGATAATCGAGAATTTTGCCTCGATGGGAATTGACAGGACCATGAACACGATAAATAGTTTTACATTTAATCCTTAATCCGCTGGTTAAGTAAATTCTTTTTTTAATTTGTTTTGTATATTTTCGCCAACTAAATGTCTGGCACCCGAATAATAAAGCTGCTTTAACATGAAAATTTTTTGTATAGGACGTAATTATACAGACCACGCAAAAGAAATGGGTAATGATTTACCCGATGAACCTGTTATTTTTATGAAGCCTAAGAGTGCTCTTGTTCAAAATCACACTCCATTTTATTATCCTGAATTTACCAATGAGCTGCATTATGAGTGTGAACTTGTAGTGCGCATTAGTAAAAATGGAAAATATATCCAGGAAAAACATGCTTCCAATTATTATAATGCTATAAGTATCGGTATTGATTTTACGGCACGGGATATCCAAAATCAATTGAAAGAAAAAGGACTTCCCTGGGAAAAAGCAAAGTCTTTTGATAATTCTGCCGCAGTAGGAACATTTATTGATTTAACTCCGGCAATAAATAAAAAAAATATTAATTTTTCTTTTGCTAAAAACAAAGAAGTAGTTCAAAAGGGCAATTCGGGACAAATGATATTTTCAATTGATGCCATTGTAGCAAATATTTCCAACTATTTTTCTCTCAATATAGGAGACCTTATTTTTACCGGAACGCCAGCCGGCGTAGGTGAATGTATGGTTGGCGATTCATTAGAAGGCTTTTTTGAGAACGATTCTGTTCTTAAACTTGAAATAAAATAAGAAGAGGTTACCATTTAAGTAAACCCAATTGGCTTTTTTATCCTCAATACATCTTTCCTTTCAACATAATAGAAGGTAAAAAAAATTCCCTCCCGAGGAATCGGGAGGGATCTCTTTAACCCTTAAAACAACCAACATGAAAAATCTGCTGATTTTGTTTACAATTATATATACGGAGGTTTATTGTGGATGGTTTGCTGAAAAATTATATTAAAGCAAGATCCAGCACTTGTTGCATAGTTTTTACGTAATTCACTTTAAGGCCCTTTATAAAATGCGGATTTATTTCAGCTACATCTTTTTCATTTTGCACACTCATAATAATTTCTTTTAAGCCGGCTCTTTTTGCAGCAAGCACTTTTTCTTTAATACCACCAACCGGCAGTACCTGTCCTCTTAAAGTAATTTCGCCAGTCATTGCGAGATAAGGTTTTACTTTTCGTCCCGTAAATGAAGATGCCAGCGCCGTCATCATAGTAATGCCGGCACTTGGTCCGTCTTTAGGTACAGCGCCTTCCGGAACATGTACATGTACATTTTTTTTATTGAATACTCTGGGGATCAATTCCATATTTTTTTGCATTGGCCTGCAAGATAAGTCATTGCAGTGCTCGCACTTTCTTTCATTACATTTCCAAGATTGCCGGTAAGTTTTAAATCACCTTTGCCATTATCACTCGTAGTAGTTTCAATAAATAGAATATCACCTCCAACATAAGTCCAGGCAAGGCCTACAGCAACCCCAGGCATATTTGCAGTTTTATACATTTCATTACTATACTTTGATTTGCCTAAGATTTTTTCAACATCTCCAATACTTATAGTTGGTTTCAATTTTCCTTTTTCCGCATAAGTTCTGGCAAGGTTGCGCATAACAGCTTGCTAACTGCCTGTCCAAGTTCACGCACGCCACTTTCCCTGGTAAATTCCGATATTATTTTTTCAATAACAGTATCGCTTATTTTAAATGAAACATCTTTTAATCCATGCGCATCTTTTTGCTTTGGAATAAGATGCCTTTTTGCAATTTCAATTTTTTCTTCAATAGCGTAACCATTCAAATCAATAATTTCTAACCTGTCCCGTAAAGCAGGTTGAATATTTTGAAGATTATTTGCGGTGGCAATAAACAATACTTTACTTAAATCATATTCCAGTTTCCAAATAATTATCATAAAAATTATTGTTTTGTTCAGGATCCAAAACTTCCAGCAATGCAGATGATGGATCGCCACGAAAATCAGTTCCCACTTTATCTATTTCATCCAATATCATTACCGGGTTAGATGATTTTATTTTTCTGATAGATTGTAAAATTCTTCCGGGCATAGCGCCAATATAGGTTTTACGATGGCCACGTATTTCGCTTTCATCATGCAGACCACCCAAACTCACTCTTACATATTTTCGGTTAATTGCGTTAGCAATACTTTTGCCCAAAGAAGTTTTACCAATTCCCGGAGGGCCAACAAAACAAAGAATCGGGCTTTTCATATCACCTTTCAATTTCAAGCACGGCAAGGTATTCCAGTATTCTTTGTTTTATTTTCTGCATTCCATAATGGTCATGGTCTAATATTTTTTTTGCTTTTTTGAAATCATATTGATCCTTTGTATAATCTTCCCAGGGCAAATCAAGCATAAGGTCAAGATGATTGTATACCACAGAATAATCAGGTGTGGAAGGATGCATCCTTTCTAATTTCTCCAGACCTTTATTAAACATTTCTTTTGCAGTAGCAGGCCATTTTTTTGCTTCTGCTTTTTTCTGCATTTCTTTTATCTCAGCAAAATTATCGCCACCCAATTCTTCTTTAATGGCTTTTAATTGCTGTTGCAAAAAATAATCTTTTTGCTGCTTATCAAGTTCAGCACGGGTTTTATTGGTTACCTTATTTTTTAGTTCAGCATATTGTAATTCAGTATGCAAAAGATTCATTAATATTTCTGCACGTGCCTTAATGTTATGAATCTCCAACAACTTTTGCTTCTCTGCTATAGAACTGTTTAAATTGCTGCTCACAAAATGGATTAAAAAAGAAGGGTTTTCTATATTTTTTAAAATAATAGAAGCTTCGGAAGGAAGATTAGGAGAAAGTTGAATTATCTGGCCGGCAAGTTCTTTAATAGAAGAAACCATAGCATCAAAATCATTATCGTTTTTCAATTCTTCTTCAACAAGAACTGTAATTTTCGCTTTGAAATAGGGATCATCTGTTGTGATCTCATCAATTTTAAATCTTTTCTTGCCCTGTATGATTACCGTTGTGCCTCCATCTGGCATTTTTATCAGTTTAATAATTTTTGCAACAGTGCCAATATTAACTAAATCAGCTACAGTAGGTTCTTCTACCAGACTGTCTTTTTGAGATACAACGCCTATCAATTTGTCAGCCTTATAAGCGTCGGCTACGGCCTTTATACTTTTATCTCTACCGACCGTAATGGGTATTACAACGCCTGGAAATAAAACGGTATTTCGCAAAGGTAATAAGGGTAATTCAAGGGGAATAGGCTGATCATCATTGCCTTCATTACCATCCTCGTTCAAAGGAATAATAGGCATAAATTCCATTTCATCTTCAGGAGCCACCATAAAATAATTTCTATTCATAATTTTTTTCACTTGTCAATATGTCAAACATTCTTCCAAAAAAAAGCAGTTTTGGGCAGGATTGTATATGTTTCAACATTAATGCCACGAAATTAGAATTATAATTATAAAAAGTCGGAGCTGTTATCTATAAGTCACCTATCCGCAATATTTCCGGCGCTTAAATACTGTCATTTACGATAAAGCAAAATATTTATTTTTGTAACATGAATATTAAATGCAGTGATGAAGAACTTTTTATTTTCGAAAAAATCAGCAAGGCGGCAAAAGAGCTGAATATTTCTGCATTTGTAATTGGTGGTTTTGTGAGAGATAAAATATTAAAAAGACCAACTAAAGATGCAGATATTGTATGCGTTGGTGATGGAATAGAACTGGCAAAAAAAACCGCACAACAATTTACTCCAATTCCTGAAGTAAATATTTTTAAAACATTTGGAACAGCTCAAATAAAAATCTACACTAAATCTTTTCCCTCTTTGAAGAAAAGAGATTTGGGTGAGACTGCTTTTGATATTGAATTCGTAGGTGCAAGAAAAGAAAGTTATAATTCTGATAGTCGCAAACCTGAGGTAGAACCGGGAACACTGGACGAAGATAGAATGCGAAGAGATTTCACAATCAACACAATCGCAATAAGCCTGGATAAAAATGATTTCGGAAACCTGGTAGATCCATTGGAAGGAATAGATGACATCGAAAAAAAAATTATAAAAACTCCGCTTCATCCTGACCAGACGTTTAGCGACGACCCGTTAAGAATGATGCGGGCAATCCGGTTTGCTGCACAATTAAATTTTGATATTGCTTCTGAGACTTTTGAATCAATAAAAAAAAATGCTTACCGTATTTCCATTGTAAGTGCAGAACGAATTACAGACGAGTTGAATAAAATTATTTTAACTGAAAAGCCTTCAATAGGATTTGATTTACTTTATAAAAGCGGTTTGTTGAAAATTATTTTCCCTCAAATGGTTTCGCTCGTCGGGGCTGAGTATATTGACGGCAAAGGTCATAAAGATAATTTTTACCACACCTTGCAGGTGCTTGATAATATTGCTCCTAATGCAAATGATCTCTGGCTTAGATGGGCAGCAATTTTGCATGACATTGCCAAGCCTGTTACAAAAAAATTTGAAGAAGGACATGGCTGGACATTTCATGGACATGAAGTGGTTGGTGGCAGAATGGTGCCAAAAATATTTGCACAATTAAAATTGCCACAGAATGAAAAAATGAAATTTGTCAGAAAGATGGTAGAGTTGCATTTACGGCCTATCAGCCTTACCAAAGAAAATATAACTGACTCGGCTATACGAAGATTATTATTTGATGCCGGCGATGATATTGACGCATTAATGACCTTATGCAAAGCCGACATTACCTCAAAGAACAGGCAAAAGGTTCAGCGTTTTTTGTCCAATTTCGAAATGGTGGAAAAGCGATTGAAGGAAGTTGAAGAATCTGATCACCTTCGTAACTGGCAGCCACCCATAACGGGCGAAATTATTATGAAGGAATTCGATCTTCCTCCATCAAGGATTGTAGGAGAAATAAAAAATGCAGTTCGTGAAGCAATGTTAGATGGTTTAATTCCTAATGAATTTAATGCAGCATTCGCATTCATGGAAAAGAAGGCAAATGAATTGGGTATACGAAAAAAGATTAATAATTAAAAGAATTACCGAAAGACTTTTAGTATATTTTTATTGATGACTAATTCTTAATTTCGTGATATGGCAATATTAAAATTCAGGATATATTGGGAAGATGATGATAGTGTTTACCGGGATGTTGTTATCAGGCATGATCAATCTTTTTTAGAATTGCATAGCGTTATTTTAAAATGCTTTGAATTTGATAATAAACATAGCGCAACTTTCTATAGGAGTAATGATAAATGGCAGCGGGGAAAAGAGATCACGCTTGAGAAATATGATAAGAAATACTTAGCAGAGCCCTTACTAATGAAAGATTGCACAATAGGTTCAGAAATAAGAGATCCTAACCAGAAATTTATTTATGCATATGATTTCCATAAAAACTGGACATTTATGGTTGAACTCATTAATGTAAATAAAGAAGAAGATAATAAGATTGCGTATCCATCCTGCATACGTAGCGAAGGAATAGGGCCAAGCCAATATGGAACTAAAGGTATTATTAACGAAAAGCTTGCAGAGATAGAAGAAAAATATGATTTGAACAGCACTGTTATGCCGGATGGATTTGGCGAAGAAGGTGAAGCTGATACTGAAACAGAAGCGGATGAAGATGTAGAAGAAAATACTTCAGAAGAAGTTTAAATTTATTTGCGGGTTCTATACAAACCTGAGCATTCCATGAATAATAAGACCTGCATCATAGTATCAGGACCTACCGCTGTTGGAAAAACAGATTATGGAATTGAACTCGCCCAAAAGTATCATACAAAAATTATTTCTGCGGATAGCCGTCAATGTTATAAGGAATTAAATATTGGTGTGGCTAAACCTTCTCCGGACTCAACTTAAAAGAATACATCATTATTTTATTAATTCTCATTCGATACATGATGAGGTTAATGTAAAAATATTTGAAAAGTATGCCCTTGATGCTGTTCAAAAAATATTTGCACACAAATGATGTTGCCATTATGGTAGGCGGAACAGGGCTTTATATAAAAGCTTTTTGTGAAGGCATTGATGATGTTCCTCTGGTAAATGAAAACATACGTAGTGAAATTAACCATGCTTATAAAAAAAATGGAATTGAATGGCTGCAAAAAGAAATCGAAGAAAAGGACACGGTTTATTTTGCTTCCGGGGAAATGCAAAATCCGCAAAGAATGATACGGGCATTAGAAGTAAAATTATCTACAGGTAATTCTATTCTTGATTTTCATTCGGGCAACAAAATCAAAAGAGATTTTGAAATAAAAAAAGTCAATTTGGAAATTCCCAGGAATGAGTTATATGAAAGAATAAATAATCGTGTGGATAATATGATGAATGGAGGTTTGTTGAAAGAAGCAGAAAATCTTTTTCATTACCGGCATTTGAATGCATTGCAAACAGTAGGTTACAAAGAATTGTTTGATTTTATGGAAGGGCGAATTTCTTTAGACCAGGCGATTGATGACATTAAGAAAAATACCAGGCATTTTGCGAAGAGGCAGATTACCTGGTTCAAGAAATTTAATGGTTAATAATTTCATTACAATATTTTAAGTAAAACTTTTACCGAATACAGAGAGTTCTGTAATTTTTTTTAAAACTGTTATATCTTAAATCCAATTGTTGCGATAATATTTCCTCCGGTAGTTTTTATTGTTGCAGGTGCATTCGGTTTATCCTGCAATAAGTATGGATAGTTAATATCTTTTGACATTGTATATACATAAGTAAGATCAATAAAAATTCCTTTATTCCTGTAACCCAGGCCACCACTCACTTTGTAAATACCTGCCGTTTCATTTTGATAAGGATTGCCATAATAAGCTCCGCCTAACCTGAACATATAAGTATTGAATTTTAGTTCGCCACCTATTCTTGCATTGAATGTATTTTTATAAGTATTATCAATAGCATCACTTAGCAATGAATAATAATCTTTCGATGCAACATCCGTTTTATCTTCAGGTTTAAAAGAAGCGCCTTTGTAATTAACATACTCAATATCTGCCGTAACAAATCCACGTTGTTGTTTTACATCCGCTGCTTCACGAAAAACATAAGAACCACTCACAATAAGTTTAAGCGGCGTAACTAAAGTGTATTTCGTCTCCAGCGATTGACCATTATTTAAATCAAGTGAACTTTGTCTTTTTATTCCTGCGCCGCCATATCCTTCAAGGTCAGTTACAACTTCGGCAGAATATTCATCAGTAAGTGCATAAGAAGTAGGAGTGAAGAAAGAAAGCCCAAGCCTTACATCTTCTACGGGTTTATAAATAATTCCCAGGATTGCATTAACTCCTACCCCTTTGGTATTTAAAGTTTCGTTCGATTCAAAATAATTGAAATTATTATTTGCATTTCCTGATGCATCACTTTCCTTATAATGTGCATCACGGTCATAATTTAAAATAGGAAAACTAAAAGTACCTCCAAAGAATAATTTTTCTTTTAAGTTAAGTCCGACTCCTACTGAAATATCTGTAATACCCCCGGAAGTATTAATAATATTTTCCTGTGTTAAACCAAAATTAGGATTAGCCTGGCTTCTGTATCCTGTAACAGAACCATCAGATGCTGCAACGGTATCAATTAAAAAAGTATTGAAAGCCTGGCTGGCTCCATACGGATAATCTGTAGATGCAGAATTAGGATCAGTAACATTATTGTTCACCAATTCTTCCAAATATTTTTCTGAGTATGAGCTTGATGAATTGGATCCCTTATAATAAATGTGTTTATTAAAATCCGCAATCCTGTTAGCTCCTATTGCAAAGGTGAAACTTTTTATTGGCCGGTCGGGCGAAGGTGAGGAAATTAAAAGCCCACTGGCGCCCAAAACAAAATTATTACTGCTACCACTTTCAGAATTATTTTTATAATTAGCGTTAGAATTTTTTAAAGAATACCCTGGAGTTAAAACAAATTCACTTGTTTTATAAAATCCCAATCCGGCAGGGTTAATAAACAGTGAGGAAAACTCGCCGCCCAGCGAAGCTCCTGCTCCGCCAATAGCCTGGTTGCGGGCTGTTCCATTTTGAGTAAGCCATGAATATCTAAGTGCATCTGCCGGCTCCTGGGCATAAATTTTAGTAATAGCAAGCAATAAGATTGCTATTATATATGTTGATTTCATAGTACAATAATTGTAAAATATTTAAGAAAGATATTAGATTAAGAAAGCAATTTCCAATTATAAATTATCAGCTATACAATGAGTATAACCGTGAGTGGTAATAAAAAGTTTAGTGCCTGAACGTTCTCGTAGGAGCACTGCCACCGCCGCCTCCGGATGATGAATTATTTCCGGAAGAAGTGGCTGGTTGAAATGTTCTTCCGGGAGAATTATTAGAGTCGTTATTATAATTGTTATTTGACCTTGTTGTGGTATTATCAGACGGGGTAAAAATTCTTCTCACAAAGCCTCCAACACCGGTTGTGGTTGGCGTTGGTGTTGGTTTAAAAGTTCTAACAGGAGCAGAAGAAGTACCTGTGGTAGTTGCTGACGGAATAGTATGATTAGTATTTACATTATACACACCAAGATTATATTGCCTTGGCCCGCTATAATTGCTTAGAGGAATACCTGGCTTTGTAACATAATATAGTGGTGGATAATAGCTATTATAATAAGGTGAATAAAAGTTGGTGTATGGAGAATAAAAACTATTATAGTAATTATTATAAGGATAAAAAGTTGCGCCTGTATGTGAGTATGGATTATAAGGGTTATAGAATGAAGATCCATAGAAATCATAAGGGTTGTAACCATATCCAAAACTTAATGAAAGGCTGTTACGGTATAGAGGATCATTAATGCCTCTTCTTATTGAAAGATCTTCGATATTATTATTATATGCGTAACTCTCCTTGTCTTGCTGATTCTCAGAAGTTACATATGCATCTTGTTCTGGCGCCGGTGAGTAATAAACATCATCAGGGGTTTGACCAATGCGATATGCAGAGCTGCAACTGCCAAAGACAGCTATTACACCAATTAAGAGTAAATATTTTGTTTTCATGGCTTTAAGTTTAAAGAAAAATTAAAAATGAAGTTTGTTACTTTTGCGCCCATATCCAATGTAAATTTAAGCATTTGCCAACTATTATATTGCGTTTAATTTTACGAAAAGTTGTTAAAAAATAGCTAAGATAAAAAATGGATTTTTAATGATGAAGGCATATTTTTTTGTGATGAACTCCATTTAATAAAAGATTTTTTGGAGATAAAAAACGAAGGTTTTAAAACTGGTAAATATTATGAGTAAAGAAATTACAAAAAGGGAAACAGATTATTCTCAGTGGTATAATGATATTATTTTAAAAGCAGGTTTGGCAGATTACAGCGCTGTAAGAGGCTGTATGGTTATAAAGCCGTATGGATTTGCTCTTTGGGAAAATATGCGTGACCAGTTAGATAAAATGTTTAAAGAAACCGGGCATCAGAATGCTTATTTTCCATTGTTTATTCCCAAAAGTTTTTTGAGTAAAGAAGCGGCTCATGTGGAAGGCTTCGCAAAAGAATGTGCGGTGGTTACTCATTATCGTTTAATGAACGATCCTGATGGAGGCGGTATTGTTGTTGATCCTGATGCAAAGCTTGAAGAAGAATTAATTGTACGGCCAACTTCAGAAACTATTATATGGAATACTTATAAAACCTGGATTCAATCTTACCGCGATTTGCCGATACTGGTAAATCAATGGGCCAATGTAGTGAGATGGGAAATGCGTACACGCCTTTTTTTGCGCACCACGGAATTTTTATGGCAGGAAGGGCATACGGCACATGCAACCTCACAGGAAGCCATAGACGAAACGAAACTGATGCTTAATGTATATGCAACGTTTGCAGAAGAATGGATGGCAATGCCGGTTGTTAAAGGCGTTAAAAGTATTAGTGAGCGTTTTGCCGGAGCCGTTGATACTTATTGCAATAGAAGCGCTGATGCAGGATGGTAAGGCTTTACAGGCCGGTACATCGCATTACCTTGGGCAGAATTTTGCAAAAGCATTTGATGTACAATTTACCGATAAAGAAAATAAACTGGATTATGTATGGGCCAGCAGTTGGGGAGTAAGTACGAGATTGATAGGCGCTTTGGTGATGGCGCATAGTGACGATGAAGGCCTTGTATTACCGCCAAAGATTGCACCGATACAGGTTGTAATTATCCCAATTTATAAAGGAGATGAACAAAAACAAATGATTGATGAAAAAGTAAAATTTTTCATGGAAGATTTTAAGGCACTGGGAATAAAAGTAAAATACGATGATGATGATAACAACCGTCCCGGATGGAAATTTGCAGAGTATGAATTAAAAGGTGTTCCGGTTCGTATTGCCATCGGAGCCAGAGACATGCAAAATAATGTTGTGGAAGTAGCACGCAGGGATACAAAGGAAAAGGCATCCGTTTCAATGGATGGACTTGCCAATACTGTTTCAGTTTTATTACATGATATACAGGAAAATATTTATGCAAAAGCAAAACACTTTCGCGATAATAATATAACGAAGGCAGATACGTGGCAGGAATTTGAAAAAATACTTGATGGCAAAGGCGGCTTTGTTTCAGCCCATTGGGATGGTACCGCAGAAACAGAAGATAAAATTAAAGAACTAACGAAGGCGACTATACGCTGTATTCCTTTAAATAATTTACAGGAAGAAGGCAAATGTATTTTAACCGGCAGTCCCAGTAAAGAAAGGGTTTTATTTGCAAGAGCATATTAAGGTAAGCTAAAAACTAATTTGTGTAATTAATTTCAACTCTCCTAACAGTATGGTATAGAAGAAATATCCTACTTTTCCAAAGTATATTTACAGGAAATACATCCTTATAAATTTTTTTCTTTAAACGAAATATACTTTTCGGATTTCTGCGGACAAAAAAAGCTTTTCAACAAAAGTTTATTAATGATATTTTACTATTTTTATTCATGCTTTAAAATATTCTGAAAAAAAATTTTCATTTGTAGCTTACGGTATCTCTGGAATATTATTTGCAGCATTTTATTAAATAATCTTGTCACTATAAAATAGTAATTTGCCTTTTACAGGATGAATTATATTCTTTAACCACTAAACAACTGTTCATGAAAAAATCTGCTTTATTAGTATGGATGGTACTATTATTCTCTGTTCCATCAGTACTGTTTGCACAAACAAAAACAATTACAGGAAAGGTAACTAATGGAAATGGAGATCCTGTTCCTTTGGCCACAGTTCAGCAAGAAGGTACTAAAAATGCTGTAACATCAAACGACCAGGGAAGTTTTAGTATCACTGTTACAGGTAAAAATCCGGTTTTAGTGATTACTTCCGTTAATTACCAACAACAACAAATTACTGTAAGCAATGAAAGTAATTTCAATATTGCACTCAAACAAAGTGCCGATCAGCTTTCTGAAGTGGTTGTAACTGCTCTGGGTATTACAAGGCAAAAAAAGTCACTAGGGTATTCTGCCCAAAGTGTTGATTCAAAAGAACTCACAGAAAATCACCAGAGCAATTTGCTCAATGCACTCCAGGGGAAAGTAGCAGGTGTTACTATTACAAGTGCTGGTGGCGGCCCCGGTCAAGGAGCTAATATTTTGATAAGAGGAGTTAACTCACTTAATCTTGGAACTGAACCGCTTTTTGTAATAGATGGAATTCCAATTGATAACACAACCTCATCGCTTGGTACTACAGCCATCACCGGTGGTCTTTCTGCATCTATGAGTAACCGTGCTGGAGATTTAAACCCTGATGACATTGAAAGTGTAAACATTCTCCGTGGCGGTGCTGCTACCGCATTATATGGATTAAGAGGGGCTAATGGGGTTGTGGTAATCACAACAAAAACTGGCAAGTCAGGATCGTTTAAAGTAAATTATAGTGCCACTTACGGCATTGACCAGGTAGATAAATTTCCTGATGTACAAAGCAAGTATACTCAAGGTTTTAACGGAGAATATGATTCTACTTCTTTCTACCCAGAATGGGGACCTACTATAGCGGATGCAAAAGCGATTGATCCTACTCACCCGGATAAATTGTATAATCAATATAAGAATGCTTATGAAAATGGAAACCAGTTTCGCAATACACTGAATTTTTCCGGGGGCACTGACAGGGCTTCGCTGTCTTCTTCACTTTCTTATTTTAAACAAAATGGAACAATTCCTTTTACATGGTACCAGGATATTTCAGCAAGGGTAAATGGCAAGTTAAAATTCAGTGACAAATTTAGTATGGGAACATTGCTTTATTATATTAATACCGATGGTAATTTTTATGATGCAAATCGTTTCAATGAAAATATGTCTTATTGGTCGCCACGCTGGAATGTGAGGGATTATTTAAAACCTGATGGAACACAGAAAACTTATGGAAATAATAATGCATGGTATTCTGCTGCGACTGATAAATTCCGGTCTAATGTAAACAGGTTGATAGGAAGCGTTGATTTTACTTATTCCCCTTTCTCATGGATGACAGCAACATACAGATTGGGAATGGATTATTATGCAGACAACCGCACAGCTACTGCTCCCGGCCCTAAAGGTGTACCAGGAGAAATTGTAGGTTCAGATGACAACGGATTAGGCTTTGTCGGGGAATATCGCAGAAATTACAGGCAGGTTAACTCCAATCTTCTGTTGTCTTTTAATCATGATTGGAGCAGTAAATTTAAAACTACACTCAGAGTAGGTCATGATCTTTTAGACCGTTCTATAAATGATGTTTCCGCTGAAGGAAGTGAATTAAATATTTATAATCTCTATAATTTAAGTAATGCAAAAATTCAGACAACAAGTGAAAATAACCTTCAATATCGCATTATAGGAGTTTATGGAGAATTTACGGCAGCATATAATAATTATTTATTTCTTACAATAACCGGCCGTAATGACTGGACTTCCTCACTGGAACAAAATTACCGGTCTTTCTTCTATCCGTCAGCTAGTTTGAGTTATGCATTTTCAGACATGTTTAAGATGCCTGGCTGGATAACCAATGGCAAATTCAGAGCCTCGTTAGCACAAATAGGTAAAGACGCTCTCCCTTACAGCACCAGTGTTGTATACATTCCTAACGGTGCTCCTATAAACGCAGTAAGTTTATGGACACGTGACAACTCTTCTGGTATCAGCACTTTAAAGCCGGAAATTACAACAGCCTTTGAAGTAGGAACTGATTTGAGTTTTTTCCATGACCGGCTTGGATTAAATTTTACATGGTATACATCAACCAGTAAAGATTTAATCTTAGCAGTATCTACTGCTGCCTCAACTGGTTTTACTGATATCACACTTAACTCCGGCGAAATTCGCAATAAAGGAGTTGAATTAACACTAAGAGGTACACCCGTGAAATCTAAGAATTTTACATGGAATGTTCTTGTAAATTATTCGGCAAACCGTAATAAAGTAGTATCACTTTATAATGGCTTAACTCAGATAGTTGCCGGCTCTTCGTTTGGCTATGGAGGATCGAGCCCAAGCTTTATATACGCACCCGGCCAGTCAGTGGGTGATATTTATGGAACACATTGGGAAAGATATTATGGTAGTAAAACACCTGATCCTTTAAATATAGATAAAAGCCTCCCGATTATAATCGGCGCAGATGGTTTCCCAATGAGAGCTCCAGGGTCAGATCAAAAAATTGTTGGTAACTCATTACCTAAATGGATCGGTAGCATCAGTAACAATTTAAGTTATAAAAACTGGGGACTTTCTTTTCTTATTGATACAAGGCAAGGCTTAAAAAAATTCAACCAGTTAGACAATTTTATGTCGGCCTTCGGTATAGCTAAATATACCGAGAACAGGGATCAGACAATTGTTTTCAATGGTGTTCATACTGATGGAAGCCCCAATACAATCCCTGTTTTTTTAGGACAAGGTGTAGGGCCTGATGGTGTTGATTATGGATCTGGATATTATCGTAATGTTTATAGAGGTGTTACGGAAAATTTTGTACAGGATGCATCATGGATCAGATTGCGTACCGTAAGTATTTCATATAGTCTGCCTTCAAAATGGTTGAAAAAATCTTTTGTATCTAATGCAAGTTTAAGTTTTACGGGTAATAATTTATGGTTATCTACTCCATATAATGGGTTTGATCCGGAAGCAAGTGATGCTATTTCAGGAGATCTTACAGCAAGCTCCCAGGCAGGATTTACTTATCCTCAGCTGCGCAGCTATTTGTTTACTTTAAACGTAACCTTTTAAAACCAAACTATCATGAAAAAAATATCAATTATATCGGGTTTCTTCTTACTGCTTTTAATTGGCGGAACAAGTTGTAAAAAATATCTTGATATCAATAAAAATCCAAATGCAGCAGCTGAACCACCAATAGCCGGTTTACTAGCCAATACTACAAATCTTACTGCCTATAATGTTTATGATTTAAGTAATTACACTTCTTACTATGTACAATATTTAGCATCTCCCAGCGTAAGCAGTACAAATGATACTTACGACAGGCAGATCCTTCAGCAGAGTGGGGTGATATTTATAATGTGCTTACGGATTTATATGATATGCGTAATCTTGCTTTACAAAAAGGGTTAAGTGCATACGCGGGTGTATCAGATATACTCACTGCAATTAACCTGAATATGGCAAGCAATGTATGGGGTAATATGCCTTATTCAGAAGCGTTTATAGGGGTAAGTAATCTTACACCGAAGTTTGATGACCAGCAAAGTTTATATGATACCTGCCTGGCATTGCTTGACAGAGGAATTTCTATTATGAAGGATCCGGCCTCTGCCGATCAGTTGGATGCAAGCAGTGATTTTATTCACGGAGGAAGTAATGATGCATGGGTAAAAACAGCATATGCATTGAGAGCAAGAATGCTAAACCAAGTTTCCAAAAACCAGCCAATACAATGCGGCTTCTGTATTATCTGCCATTGATAACGCTTACACATCCAATGATGATGATGCACAGGTTACACAGTTTTTAGATCGTAATCCATGGGCTCAGGCTGCTCTCAATAATCAGAATCTTTTGCTGGATGCGTGGCTATCTTCTTACTTTGTAAATGCAGCTAATGGTATTACTTATGGAGTATTTGATCCAAAGGCTTCCGCAAATTACGGAGAAAACTGACTCTCTTGATTATCGTGGTACACCTAACGGTGCAGGCTATCAGGGTACACGAAATACCGATCATGTGCAATGTTATATAGATGTTGATAAAATGGTATTCAAGTACTAATTCTCCATCAGCAATT
>CAWBII010000014.1:0-398220 GCA_963788795.1 uncultured Chitinophagaceae bacterium | reverse complement strand
CCACGTGAAAAAGACATACTGCAGTTGCTTATTAAAGGCTATGGTGTAAAAATAATTGCAGCCGAATTAAAAATGGCCTTCGATACGGCACGCACCCATCTTAAGAATATTTATCAGAAACTGCATGTAAACTGCGGCAAAGAAGCCATTGCCAAAGTACTCCGCGAAAGAATTATCTGACTATCTTTTAAAACAAAAACCAGTGTATAGCTTTTAGATTGTAAAGATTTCATGAGACCTCTCCTAGCGTTATAATGACGTTCAATTAAAATATCGGTCTGACGCTTTTGAAATTTCATTAATTGTGTAGCCGCATCTTTAAGCGTCTGACCGTTAGCATTATCCCGACTCAAGTTAGTTTATACAAACTTCCATACAATATTTCCTGCTCCTTATCAATCAGCAGTATCACTCAAAAAGTGTATTGTTTTTTTTGAGTATTCATACAACATTTGTTGTGGAAATATTTTTTAAAGCAATCAGGGCAACTTTTTAGGAACGCTGACACTAGGCTATCAAAATAATAAAAAAACATCTTTTACTTAGTAGCACAACACGTTAAAGTTTAATTAGCAGTCGGCTTACAAAAAACAACAGTAAAAACATAACATAAATTAGAGTATTGTATATTATGTTACCTGGCATACTCCAAATAACAAAACCCAAAACAAATGGAAGCAACAAATTCAGAAACACAAAGTTGGACATTTACTAAAAAGGTTTGCTTCCGCTTTTTCTTTTGCTTTTTTATATTCCAATTTTTCTAAGCCCTGCTCTATACTTTGTCATCTTTGGGTTAAACATTCCTGTTTTTGTATGGTTTGAAAAACTGTATACGCCATTATATCATTATATCAACGACCACTTTCTTCATCTTAAACAGGGACACACAGACCTTAAGCTTAATGAGTTTATCTTCCATATAATAGCTATCACAACAGCTATTATTGCAACAATTTTGTGGAGTGTTTTTGACAAAAAAAGAAAGTCATACACAAAAGCAGATTTTTGGTTAAGGCATACTTTAAAATATGTTTTAGCCATTGTTATTTTTTCTTACGGAATGGATAAGTTGATACCTAACCAGATGTCCATGCCTGACACATATACATTGGATGCACGTGTAGGTGACTTTTCTCCATATTGGCTTTTTTGGACAGTAATGGGTTCGCATCCCTTTTATGAATCGTTTACCGGTTTGGTTGAAGTAACGGCTGCATTACTGTTGGTTTTTCCCAGAACTTATGTTGTGGGATTGATTGTTCTTACAGGAACTTTAATCAACGTATTAATGCTGAACATCGGGTTTGACATCAGTGTTACTTATTATGTTATCGTACTTTTAACGACCTGCGGTTTCCTGCTGTTCCCTTACCTGAAATCTATCTTTGATTTTTTGCTCAACAAGCAACAGGTTGAACTTTATAAGCAGCCAAAACCCAATATCAGCAAACTACATAATGCAATATTTATTTTCTCTGCTGTTCTTTTTATAGTATCTGCGGTTCTCATAACAAGAGATAACCTGAACAGGTACAGCGAAAGCTGTAAAAAGCATTGAAGCCACCAAGACATTTAACGTAAAAAGCCAATCACAGAATTCAGATACTTTAAAAATGGTATTGGGAGACAAAGCAAGATGGAAGTATTGGATAGAATATAAACAAAACGACAAAAATTATCTTTCGGTGCTAACAATGAATGACACTGTTTCCTATAATCTTTTATTTGATAATGACACTATAAACAAAGTTATTCGATTAAAGCCTGAAGAGAAGTCGGAAGACACTGCACACTACACATTTTCCTATTCAATTGATAACAAGAAAGGTGACCAAACATTAACTGACAGCCTGCATAAAATGACATTAATAATAAAGGAATTTAAAAAAGAAGATTGGGTACTTTTAAAAAGCAGGAACAAGTTTTTTCCATTTGACTTTTAATATAATAACCCAAATGCATATTGCTCAACAAGTGCATAGAATGTCTGACGGAATAAAATTGGGCGCATTTCAAATTGTCGCATCTTCTTTATTATATTGACTGAGCTATGTGTATAGCTAATGTGTTCTATGTTCTATGTGGTTCAGATCTTTTTACCACAATAGGAAAACACACCACTCAACCGTATTCTGAAAACCGCTGACATCCAGGGCGCCATGAAAGCAGGCCTGATAAAATATTCGTTACTTGAACGTAACATTGAAGAAATACTGGTACATGATAATGTGGTTGTAACACTGGGTAATGAAGTTACCGTTCCAATAGATAACGCACCGATGGCAGGGCAAAAAACAATAAGGCGCTATACAAATATTTGGGTAAGGGAAAATAATGAATGGAAGCTGTTTTCGCGGCATGCAAGCAATATCTGCAATGATGAAAAGTAAAAAGTTTTATGTGTATGATTTAGTTATTTCAATCTCTGAACCCTATAAACTTCTTATGGGCTCCTCTCACTTTTTACATAATTAATTTCTCTGTTTATGCGATAAATTCTGCGCACAGAGATTAAGGAGTTCACAGAGGGCATACTAACAAAAAATTCTTCTCTGTTTGCTCTGCTATCTCTGTGCGATATCTTTTCACAGTTATGGAGATAATAACGATAAGATTCACATCTCACGTCCCACCTCTCACATCACTCAAAAAGCGTATTGTTTCTTTTAAACATTAAGACAACATTTGTTGTTGATAATTTATAGCATAATGCCGCACTGTTGAAGCAACACCAAACGCTGCAACATTAATGCAACCTGACCATAAAGCATGTAATCTTTCTATATATAGCCTCAAAAAATACATTTCAATATTTATTCATTCAATCAAAAAATAAAAACTTAAAACTATGAAACAGGTTTACAAACTATTGCTATCAGCGATATTGCTCACATCAATTCATTCAACCGCCCAATTAAATTATCTATTTTCAGCAACTTCAAAACCCTATGTTCCTGTTACGGGAGGCATTACACCACCATCTTGTAACAGACTATGCCGGCTGGGAAACCAGGGATGAAGGCTTTGGCAGAGTGCCCATTGGCTTTACATTTAAATACGATGGCGAAAATTATACAATGGCAAATGTGGATGTGAACGGTTTCATTACTTTAAAAGATTCTTTAAATGTATGGTATAATTATCCTTATTTCAATAACAATTTAGCGTATGCTCCTGCTTATAATAAGAGACCGGTTATTGCTGCATTCTGGGATGATTTATTGTTAGCCGATACTTTAGATCTTGTATATAAAACAACCGGGCATGCACCATTCAGGGTGTTTACTGTTGAGTGGAAAAAAGCAAAATGGGTATATGAATCAGTAGCGCCTGTTCTTTCTATTGAATTGAAATTATATGAAACTACCAACATCATAGAATTTGATTATAAAGATGAAGGCGGATTACCTGATCCGAGATATGCTTTTGCTTCTATTGGTATCAGTTCTTCTTATGCCAACAGGGATTTTATTTCATTGCAAAGCACTTCCGCACATCCTGATATTAGTTTGTTAAGAGCCAATGATTCTTTAACTGTTAAACCTGCAGATAACCAGGTGTACAGGTTTATACCGGCATTACCTAAAATACTTGAACCTCTTGGAAGACTCTTTGAAGTATACAGACAACAGTGTTTCATTTAATTTAAAAACAGGTGGACTTAATAATGGTTATGAATATGCAATTACACACTCGCCGATACCACCAACTTCAGGCATTTCAACTTCCTCACCTAAGATTACAATATCATCATTATCGCCTGCAACAACGTATTATATATATGGACGCTCTAAGTTGTCAGGGTTATCCAGCCAATGGGTATGCGATTCATTTACCACTGCGGTAAAGCCTGTTGAACTACCCTATGTTGCCGATGTAGATGGAGCAACATATCCGCCATGGATACCTTCCGATATGAGACAACAGGATTTTGAAGATACTTTCTATCAATATGATCCAAGTTTAGGATGGTTTGGTTTTTTAGATTTCCCTAATGCCGGTGATATAGGATTTGGATATTACCAGGTGGATTTTTATGATGCAAATGCCTGGTTGTTCACTCCCGGTATTAAACTTACTGCCGGTAAAACTTACCAGCTCAAATTCGGATACACATCCCTCTTTGAATATAACCCCGGTGATCCTTCAGCCTTGAAGTAAAATATGGGAGAGCCAACGGCGTTGCAGCAATGACATCCGGCACACTTATTTAAAAATACGGATATAACCAATTTCGATGTAACTAAAGATACGGTTATTGAATTCACTCCCGACCATTCAGGTGCATATTATTTCGGCTTTCACGATATGTCTCTCTTTTTCCAGGGATGGATTGTTGTAAGTAATATTTCAGTAACGGAAAAAACATCTTCCGCAGAAATACCTTTTGCTTTAAACGGTAAAACAAACAATACAGATAATGTACTGAACTGGGCAATTAACAATAAGCAAAACAATGCGGGTTTTGAAATACAAAGAAGTGCAGACGGAATAAACTTTACAACGATTAATAAAGTGCCTTCCCCAGACATTAAATAAAAACATATCAAAGAATCATACAAGTTTTAGAGTACACCGTAATACAGAAATAGCAGCTACTGCAAATATTAAGGATAAGCATTCAAAAGCATTTGACGAAAACATAACCGGCGTTGAATTACAGCGAAGTGATGATGGTATTAATTTTAAAAAAATAAGTGCTTCAACTTCCGGAAGCAGTAATAATGCAGATGCAAAAATCAGTTATGATTATATTGATCATAATACAAAAGGCATAAACTATTACAGGCTGCAGCAGAAAGATAAAAATGGTACACTAAGTTATTCAAACATTGTAAAGCTTGAGAGCTAAAACAAACAACCTTAGTATTTATCCTAATCCTGCCAAAGATGTGTTGAATGTAAAAATAGAATCATCCAATACAAATAAGATGGATGTAATAGTTACGGATGTTTCAAAAAAGATCTGGATAACCAAATCAGTTCAATTATTGCAGGGCACAAATAATGTTCAGCTTGCAACACATGCCTTACCTGCCGGTTCTTACTTCTTAAAAATAATCAATACTGACGGAAGTGAAGAAAAAATAAATAAACATTTATGAAAAAAATAATACTCGCAACAATCTTATTCATAACAACAAGTGTCTACGCGCAAAACGACAATTCAAAACAGCCACCCATCAACTGGCAATTGATGGATTGGAAGCAGGACACTGTTTATGGTACTTCAGTAAACAAGGCGTATGCAAAACTATTGAAAGGGAAAAAAAGCCAACTCTATAATTGTAGCGGTAATCGATGTAGGTGTGGATACTGTGCAGGAAGATCTAAAAGGCCATATCTGGACCAACACAAAGAAATTCCCGGGAATGGTATTGATGACGACCATAATAATTATATAGATGATGTACATGGATGGAATTTTTTTAGGCGGCAAAGACGGTAGAAACATACTCACAGAAAGCAGCGAATTAACTCGGGAGTATTACAGGCTTCGCCCGCAATATGCAACCATCAGCGATTCATCAGCAGCTTCAAACCTGCATCTGAAAGAATACAACTATTGGATGAAAGTGAAAACAGATTATGTGACTGATTCAACCCAAAAAACAGTTTCACTTGCACAACACTTAGAGCTTCTGCAATGGGTATCTGAAAGCGACAGCATCCTGCGCGCCGTTGCAAAAAAAGACACGTTATTCTATCCGGATATTGAAGTTATAGAGGCACAGGATTCTTTAACTATCCACGCACGCAATGGAGTCCTTGTTCTTTTTCAACGAAACAATATTGCCCACAGCATTGCATTTGAAAGTTTTATTACACTGGCAAATGAATATGTAGAAAACGACCAGGCAAAGCTTCAAAATATCATTACTGACCCTAATGCCCGGCGCCGTGATATTATCGGTGATGATCCCGAAAATATCAATGACAAAAACTATGGCAACAATGATGTATCTGCCGGGTACCAGCCGCATGGCACACACTTATCAGGAATCATTGCTGCCATAAGAGGCAACAGTATAGGTATGGATGGAATAACAGATAATGTAATTATAATGCCGGTCAGGGCAGCCTGCGCCGGAGATGAAAGGGATAAGGATGTTGCACTGGCAATACGCTATGCTGCAGACAACGGCGCAAAAATCATAAACATGAGTTTTGCCAAATCATTTTCACCGCATAAAGAATGGGTAGATGATGCGGTAAGATATGCTGAAAATAAGGGTGTGCTATTAATACACGCGGCAGGCAATGAGGCAACAGATATTGATACATTTCCTTCTTATCCTACACCTGGTTTTATAAATAGCGGAAAGAAAGCAGGAAACTTTATAACTGTTGGCGCCAGTACTGCTGCTCCAGATAGTGTGCTTTGTGCTTATTTTTCTAACTATGGATTAAAGAACCTGGACATATTTGCACCAGGCGTAAACATCTACTCCGCTATACCCGGCAATAAATATATACAGGCGAGCGGCACCAGTGCAGCCGCGCCCGTCGTAGCCGGTATTGCAGCACTGGTGTGGGAATATTATCCAATGCTTACATATAAACAGGTGAAGGAATGCATTGAACAATCAGCAACGCCGATCAATACGTTGGTTATAAAACCCGGCACAAATGATAAAGTGCTCCGTTCAGCAGGTTAAGCGGAACAGGGGGTATTGTAAATGCATATAAGGCAATAGAAATTGCAGATGAAATGATGAAGAAAAATAAATAATCATTCAAATTGTTTTCTATCTCAAACTTTAAACTATGAAGTATTTTCTTTTCGTTTCCTGGTGTTAAACTGTTTTGTAATGAGCAGTTGTAAAACTACACGGTCATAATTTCATTAAAAATTCCTGCGAACCATTCTCTTCAATGCTAACCGGTTTCTTCAGTTTCAATATTCGCCCATCATTCAACTTCAGCGTCTGTACATCAAGTTTGCCATGATGAACAGCGATGATAAGTTTGTTATCACTTACAGCAGCATTACCCCATGCACGCCCGTCTGACCAGAAATAATTGCCAGGCTTTGCCGTGATGGAAAATGTTTTGGTAACACCGGAATAATTAAAACCGCTCCAGGCAACAATAGCCGACCAGCTTGCCATGGCGCGTGCATAATGATTGCCGCATTCTTCTTCATTAAATGGATTGCGTTTAAAACCATCATAACGGTTGCGCACATCCGTAATCACTTCTTCGGCCTCGTTGTTCATACCTTCATAGATCATGCCTGTAGCGGCGGTATATTCAAGGCCGGTCCATGCTTCAAATCCATATGAAAGCGGTACGGCAGGGCGTTTTGAAGGATCGGGATAAGCAGTGAGTATCAAGCCTGCTTCATCGCCCAACGCATACGAACGCATATTGTTGAACTGATCGCCGAATGTATTTACAGTGATTATATTTCCAGATGCTTTGCAAGCGCTGTTTTTATATGATTGGAATCAGCGAGATAACCAAGCCCGCAGATGAATGCCATATTCTGGCCAACCAACTGGTCAACCAAACAACCTTCACCAATCTGGAAATCGGGGTTGGAAACATCTCTTGCGCCCATGCCTGCGCTTAAGCCTTTTGCAATATCATCTTTGCTTTTTACAGGCTGTATCTTTCTGATAATAAAATTCACCATTAAAGATGTTCGCATCCGTCCATTTACTTCCGTTTGTGAAAAGCTTTGTACAGGTGTTTTCAAAATCATTATCCTTCATATAATGCGCCATTGCTGCCGCAGCTTTTAATGCGCCGAGATACCAGAATTCTATTTCAGGATTTGGCCCGAAATATTCTA
This sequence comes from uncultured Chitinophagaceae bacterium, assembly GCA_963788795.1. Classification (GTDB taxonomy): domain Bacteria; phylum Bacteroidota; class Bacteroidia; order Chitinophagales; family Chitinophagaceae; genus Ginsengibacter. The sequence continues at coordinate 390,419 of CAWBII010000014.1, read as the reverse complement.
TGTCCATCGTATTGTGCTGGCAACCTTCCATCACGCCGTCTTTATTGGCATCCCATCCATCTGGTATCCATGCAAAAGATAAAGCTTTCTTAACGCCGGGATATACTTCTTTTATAAAATTATCATCGCCCGATAACTGCCATTCGCGGTATGTTTTCATAATGGTGCCCATTTGCCCGTCGGCTGCTGCTACCTTCCAATTGTTTTTTTTATTGAATGGCAGCGATACACGAAAACTCATCAAACCGGAACTATCATCCATTGCATATTTATAATCCACTTCGCGCATTTTCATCGCCATATCTCCAAACAGAAACGGTGTGGCATATTCGTAGTTCCATACATGCTGGCAATTACCATAACAGGAACCCGTTGCAGCAAACACGCCTTCCCATCCAAAGAAATTACCCTGCTTATCGCGGAATGTTGTTTGCGAACGCAAGTGTGCTGCTGTTGAATAAAGCGGCTTCTTTTATAACAGCAGGATAATTACTGTTGGCAATGAGGTTTACAAAGTCGAGCGTTTTTGCTTCGAGTGCAGGTATTTGCGGTATTGTTTTTTCTGCAACATCCCAGGCATCGTTGTAGTGCGTGGAATAATAATTGCCGATAATGGTTTTATCTTCCCAGTCCATGCGGTTTGGAAAATTCCAGGTAAGAAAAAATTCAGCTGTCTTTGTTTCATGAGCAGCGAGTTGAAACTCTACCGACAAAGCTGCTCGTGGATCATCGAGCTCATGTTCAAATGAAATATTTTTAAACATGCCATCATCAGAAAAATCATCCCACAGGTCGGTGATGTTATCATTCCATCCTTTGGTGCTGAATTCAGTTCTGTAACTGATGGTATTTCCTTCTTTCATTGGTGTTGTTAAGGCAATCGTTCCCCATGCCCTTGAATTATGATCAACACTATCTGATGTCATATAAATTCCCGCAAGCGAATTTGTTTGTCTGAAAGTGTTACGGTTATTCTTTGTTCCCTGGTAATCAAGAATACTGTTCCATTTGCTCACCACTGCCACCGAGCCATCCATGCCAATAAAATTATCTAATGAACCTGCTACGGCTACCGTTAATGGCTTATCGGTTTTATTGGTTATCTCGTAACGGATAACAGCGATAGGAATACCGCTTGCATCTGCATCGCCGGGAATAAACGGATTAAACACTTTCGCTTTTGCGGAAACCGGCATATCATCATCCCGCAGGTTTACGGTTGCAAAAGGATAAGCCGCATCAAAACTTGCCGAAGTAAATCTTGGCAATCCATGATTTGGCGTGCGGCTACCTTCTGAGCCTGCATAATCTTCCAAAGGGATAGGACCCATTAATGTCTTTGTCTTTTTCTCACCATCAATGTTTTTAGTAAATACCATAAAAAACGGCGCCTGCTTGGATGAATGAGCGCCATAAAACCCCATTGCAGGTTTATTCATGATCTCCACATCTCTCCACTGGCCATTGCCGCCAATGGAAATATCACCGGTGCCGATACCGCCAATGGGCATGGCAACTTTTTCAATGAAATTTCCTTCGTAATGTTTTAAGACAGGCCATGAGGTTTGGGCAAATGATGTGTTGCTTATGCAAACGATTATGCAGGCTAAGTATCTCATATAAACAACTTGTAGTATTAATGCAAAAAGAGAATCTTAAAGATACAAACTGTGTTGCTATGTGGTGAACTATTTTACTTATTTAATAGATACCTTGTTAAGAGAGCTATGCATTATAACCTCGAATGACACCAGTTTCATTTGATTTACCAACTCTTTACTTCATCAAGATTTACAAAAAACAGTTGCTTTGCCAACTCCTTTAATGATGAATAATCACCCTGGAAATGGCAGGTTAACTGGCGATAGGATTCTGTTTCGCCAGGGTGCAATTCTTTTGCGGGTGATGAAGATTCTATTTCGTAAAAAGGTCCAAGCTGCGAGCCATCATCTAACGGTCCATCGTTATACGAATTAATAACGTCTCCGCTATAGGGTTCTTTTTGAATTTCCCATTTTGAATTCACATACATTTCATCTTTATGAACTTCGGGTATTAAAATGGTGAGCACATTTTTTTCAAAATCATAACTGCCAACTATTGGTTTGGCAATTGCAGGAGATAAGCCCAGCTTACCTCTCGATTTACCATCGCATCTGAAAAATAAAACGCTGTCTTTTATCAATAATCTGTCACCGGGAATTTTACCAAAATAATTATCTGTAATAAATGATTTCGCATTTTGCGTGGGAATAAACGGAATCATAACTTTTGTTTGTGGTGTTGGATTCATCATTCCCAGTAACCAAATTGAAAGTAAGCCGCTATCTTTTTTCCATCCATTATTTCCTGTATTTTTTATTTCATTGGCCGATTCGTATGCTACGTATTGAACACCCGGAGGAATGGTTATTTGTAATCTTTTTTCAACTGAGTTTTTATCAAGTAATTCAACTGTTCTTTTAATATTGAGATTAAATGTGGTGCCCGAATAATTGGTAAGCGTTGCGTTTTTGGAAAAAGTTACTGATGACTTATCTGAGTGAAGAACCTGGTAAGCTTCAGTATCAACAACAGGTGGAACCTGCCAATGGACAATATTAAATGAATCGCCTTTATTAAAATATATAGAATACTGGCCTCCTTCCGGCCCAAGCCAGAATCTTTCTTCACCGCCAACAGGATTAAATTGTTTTTTCTTTTTATCAGAGGAAATCAACTCATAATTTATCCATCCATAACTGTTACCGGTATCGCCGCTTGCAGTGCTTGTTATTACTCTTCCCTGGTAGTCTGCACTTAATAAAACTTTCATATTTGCATTCTGCAATTCTACCAGTCCCGGCGAATATTTTTTTAGAAATGCCACATCATAGCCATATGAACCTTTAATTAACTGCTCACTGCTTTCACTTTTTTTATCAGAACTATTATTGTTACATGCAGCGAAAAACAATAACAGCACAATAAAACAACCATTCATTATTTTATTCATATCAAACTAATTTTAAAAAGTTCTTCTCATCCCTGCGGGTCTTGTTATCTCAGCGTTCACTTCAATTCTCAAACAGCTTTGACAATAACCAGATTACACTGCCAGTTGTATTTGTCCATATTTCTTTATACGTGGCATTCACCTGCATGGGCATATAGGGTTCGTCGTCATTTTCAAAAGTTTCTATTCCCACTGGCACTGCACCAACAACATCGCCTGCGTAAGCTCCATACAAGGGTGGGTAATCATATCCGTCTCCGTAAATAACGCTCATGGCAAAAGGATTGTAGCCAACAATATATTCAAGCTGTCTCGTTGCTATATTTTTCAGTGAGCTATCTTTCAACAGGTCAGCCAGAATGAATGCGGCTTTTGCTTTCCCCATCAGTACGCCGAAAAAGCCCCTGAACTGGTAAGCCACAGGAAAACGGCGCAGGTAAAAGTTGCCACCAAGATGTATCCCGTTTTTTACCTGTGCATTGTATTCTTCCATAGAAGGCATACCCACTTTATCTCCTTCATGATAAATGCCGGCAAAATCAGCATTGTTCAATTCATATACGGCTGAAGCTAAAATTCCGTATGGTTTCATTACGGTTGAAATATCATGAAGGTAATCTGCATACGCCTGGCAGGAAGCTTTCCATAGCGACACATCTTTGTGTGAAGGAGCATCAGTAAGTAACATACTCACTCCTTCTACCATCAGTTGTTCATCGCTGCGATGAAAGTAAGCGAGTATTCTCTTTTTCGTTTGTGATTCATAAAAAAAACCATGGAGTGGCATTGACCAGTCGGTGCGTCTTTCCATTTGCTGGCAATTCATTACCACATGGGCGTACTGAACAGCAGAATCCAGGTAAGATGATTCTTTGGTAAGCCGGTACAGGTTCATGGCGGATACAGTGGCGAGTGCATACATATCCACCTCATTATGTTCGTCTGTAGAAGAGCGAAGCCGCTGTGCTGCGAATGTAAAATCTTCTATCGCACTTTTGCTGCACCAGTTGGCAAAAACGGCATCATCATTTTTATAAAAGGGAACGGCCATGGCACAATAAGATGCAGCAATAAAATTGTCGGCAGGGTTGTTCGTAGCTTTCCCTTCCATATCATCTTTGGTGCCCGTAATATTATCTGTCCAGATACCGATGATGAGGCCTCCCTCCCTGTAACCATCGCCAAACCTGGTTCGCATAGTCCAGTCAAGTCCCCAGCGGGCTTCTTCCAGTAAACGCTTATACAATGGTTCATTTTTATTTTTCACTGATTTTGCCAGCTCCAGCATCGCCATCCCTCCCCTGGCTGTGTTACCTACTCCCTGTGTAAGATCAGCGGCATCATGCCAGCCTCTGTTCACAGGTAACCGCCTGCCATCAGGATCTACAGTTGTCACATCCTCGTGGCATACCTGGTGAATGCCAGGCTGATCGTAACCACATCTTTCTGCAAAGAAAAAATTTAGTGTATGCCATGCTGTGGCCACGTAGGCATCATTTCCTATTGGGAAAGGTTTGGTTAGCCTGCCACCAATTTTGAGTGTGTAATATCCGGGCTCATTAAAACTGCTGAAATCCATCTGAACAAAACCACTATCCAATCGTTTACCATTGCCGGTAAACGCAATTTTGTTATTTGCATTAATCAATTGAAATGCTGTACCGGAAACATTTTGCACTAATGCCTGTTTCGTCGATCCCACTCTATAACCACTATGGCTATACGCAATTGCATCCTTCCTCAATTGAAATCCCCTCGTGTTTTCAGCTTCCACTTTTTCTATACGCATATCATCAATATTCAGCTTCATAGTGTCAGTAGCTCCCTGTGGAGAACCGGTGAGCATGATATTTACAGAAAACCCGGTTACGGAATCGCGATACAGGTCGGGTATTTCCCAGATAATTTGCTGCCATTTGTTGGGATATACGGTAACAAAATGCTGCCCTTCGAACCTGCCCGGTGTTGGCATCACATGTTTGCCTCCGTTATATATAGTACACCCCACAAAAAAAGAATAAAAGCCCGGCCCATCTGCATATACCCATACGGAAAAGCGGTTATAACCACGTAGGTCTTCTCCCTTCAGCGGCCTGATTACTTCTGCAAACGCGTAGGCCCTGTTAGTAGGATTTTTTTTCGGGAGGGATGTTGGCGTTTCCAGCAAGATGCTGCCCTTGCCGCTGATAGTATTGTTGTGGTCAATCTGTATGGTGCCGGGGCCGGTATGTTTTAAAGAATTGAAATCAGTAACCAATGGTAAACTGCGTGATTTCTCTACTTTCTTTTTTAGCCATCTCGTTATGCCCATATCGGCGGAATCAGCCTTCATCGTAACGCCGAGATAACTGCTTTGCTGAAGCTGTTTCATCAAAGTCGCATCCTGGGCCATAACCGGGCTTTGCCAGTATGTTGCAATAAGCATTAATAATCCTGTAATCCGTTGCATTGTATAAATCTCCATTCTAAAAAAATATTTAATAATCATAGTAAATTATAAAAAATATAGCGAATGTATTTATTTCCCTTCCCCGTTGGTTTGTGCATCGTAGCATTTCCGCCAAAGGCGTTGAATAAATTATAATAGTATTCGACGTTTCATGCACTATCCATTGCCTTAAACTTACTCCCCGGCATCTTTCTTTATTTTCTCATCGTATTGCTTTTGCAAATCACTCAGTGCGGCATCATAACCGGCCTGGTCTATAAAAGCAGCAGGATTGTATGCATCGCCGGGCTTGTGCTTGTCATGTAGTTTAAACTGGCTGGCATGCGAGGCAAGCCATATATCGAATGAGATATTTTTCATGGCTTCTAACGTGTACGCATAATCGCTGGCTATTTCCGGATAAGTTGTGATGGATGCAAATGGCTTGTCCGTAACTATTGTTGGCAGGTTGGCAATAAGCACCTTGTAAGTTCTGATACTATCCTTTACGGTAAATAAAAAACTACACGATCCTTTTGTATGGCCGGCATGATGCAACATCACCAGCTGCATATCGCCCAGTTGAATGGTATCACCGTCATGCAATAACCGATCGGGCTTCACCGGCTGGTAGGTGCTGCCATGGCCGCCCAAAGCATAATCGGAACTGCCACCGGTTGCTAAGACATCAGCTTCTTTTTCATCCACAATTAATTGGGCACCTGTCATCTTTTTCATGATAGCCATAGCACCCATATGATCGTAATGCGCTTGTGTTGTCAGGAGTATTTTAGTATCGACAAATCTAAAACCTAACGTTTCAATATTGTTTTTGATTTGGGCTGCCGAGGCGGCCAGCCCTGTATTGATCAATATATTTCCTTGTGTTGTCGTGATAAGATAACAAGCCAGGTCGTACGTTCCCACATAATACAGGTTGCCTGCAATGCGGAATGGCTGATAGGGCATAGTCCATTCTGCATTGGTTATTTTAGGCTGCTGTACTTTTTGCGCTGTTACTGATAATGTTGTTATTGATAAGATAGCAGCTGAGATTATATTTTGTAATGAACATTTGAACATAGACTGATTATTGAATTGCATTGAAAGGTTAAATATATAGGCTTGCAGAATAATTTCAAATTTGTTGACGCAATATTTTATTATTCAAAAGAGAATAGTTAGCGATTATTCGTTACCGTTAGTATCACCTGTTCAAATTTTTTAAAGATAATAAGTCATGAAGCTACAGCCCGCTATGATAATAACGCCGCTTTGAAAATGATACCACGGGCTTATTGTTTCTTCGTAACGATTGCTCAAATACAAATGCATTTTCCCGGCTATGGTTTCTTGCGGACGAACCGGATAACGGCACTGCTTTGCTCTGTGCTTTCCAGTCTTGCCTCATAGCGCTTTCCATCTACAATGGCAACCATCAATGAGGTATTGGGAGGAATGGACCCAAGATTTTCCGCCACCATCACCAGGTCGTTTGAGTCCTGCAATGCAGCAACGGCCAGCCTGATCGTGTAAGGTTTTTCTGTAAGGCGGATATGTTCATACATCAATTGGTTGTTTAGAAAAATAGCGATGGAATCTCCGTCAACTTCAGCATTATCATAAAACCGCAATTCAATCGAATCGCCACTAACGGGTATTTCCTGCATCACTTGTTTTCGGCGGGTAGCAAATTTTTCTTCATTGTTTAAAGGTGCCGTCGTAACAACCGGTTTTTTAATGGGATCAGGCGTTGGGTTTAGGTTACGTTCTGTTGTAACAGCGGGAATGAACACCTGTTTTTTTGGTTGAACAGCGACTGTTTTGGGAGATGTCTTTTGCGGCTTTTCCTCAGCAATGGTTTGTTCAATAGGAATAGGTGTGGCAAAAGCGATTTGGCCGACACTGTCAATCAGGTCAGGGTCGTTGGTGCCAAGGGTATAATTATCAATTACAAAATCCCATTCATCATTGAATGTATGTGTATTAAATTTTTGCAGATCAACCGGCCCTCTTTCCTGCTCGTCTTTATCTTTTAAAGCAGCCTTTCCGGTTAGGTACATTTTAGTACCACCGGGGCAATTAAAATCTGTTGTTGAAAGATAACGTGTGGCGGCCCTTGCTGCGATAAGCCTGTTACTGCTTTTCTCTTCAATCAATTGATCATCCCACCACACCACGCTATTGTCCCTGTCATCAAAATAGCCTTTTAAACTATATCGCCGGTAGCTGTTGGTTGATTCGTAATAGTAACTGGTTCCGGTGAGGCTGTCCCCGTTTTTTACTATTTTAAGTTCCACATTTTTATGATCTATCCTGCCTTTCCAGAAACCGGTAACAGGTTGTGCATTTGCAAATGAATAGGAAAAGATACTTGCTGAAAACAATAAGAGGATAGGATAGAATTTCAAACTGATGTTGCCGGCTTTTTTAAACTGGCAATTCAAAAATAAGGATTTTAAGCCGGGGTTAAAAGAGTAGGTGCATTTTAACATATCGCCCTGAAATGATTACTAAAACGTGAAAGTTTACGTCTCCTTAACTTTACATAAAAACACAAACACATGAAAGCATTTTTAGGAATTGGTCTTTTAGGGCATGGTTTTGTAAGAGCCATGATAAGCAAAGGTGATCAGGTGCAGGTTTGGAACCGCACTGCCGCCAAGGCAAAGGAACTGGAACAATATGGTGCAATCGCTTTTGAAGATATCGCTAAGGCAGTGAGTCATGTGGATGTTATTCATGTGGCATTAAAAGACGATGCTTCCGTAGATGATGCATTGAAAGCCGCTGAGCCCGGTCTGACACCGGGAGCCATTATTGTGGATCATACAACCACCTCCATAGAAGGCGCCAAAAAAAGAACAGCAGAATGGGAAAGCAAAGGATTTTTATACCAGCATGCCCCTGTGTTTATGGGACCGCAGAATGCGCTGGAAAGTACGGGTTATATGTTGGTCTCCGGCAACCAGGAACTAATCAAAAAACTTGAACCTCAATTATCCGCCCTTACAGGCAAACTGATCAATTTCGGCGCAGAACCCGGCAAAGCCGCCGCAATGAAGCTGACGGGGAACCTTTTCCTGGTGGCTTTTACAGCAAGTATCGCCGATACACTTTCTTTCGCGCATGCATTACATATTTCTGTAAGTGAACTGTCAGGGTTATTTGGTGAATGGAATCCGGGTAGCGCATTGCCGGCAAGGCTGAAACGAATGACTTCGGGCGATTTCAGCGATCCATCATGGCGGCTGGATATGGCAAGAAAAGATACCGGGCTGTTCATACAGGAGGCAGCTAACAACAACGCAACGCTAACAGTAATTCCTGCGGTGGCTGCCCTTATGGACGAATGGATAAAAAAAGGACATGGGAAAGAGGACTGGGCCATTATCGGAAAGGTGGAGTAAGGCCGATACTCTCTTATTCACTCAACTTAACAAAGTTATTTTTTTAACTATCATAGTTCGTTGAACAGATCTAAACCTCTGACAGGGTCTTAATACGACTTCCTGCACTCTTTGCAATGTGCCTTCATTTACTCGTCTTCCAGTTGATATTGTTTTGTTACATATTGCAACAGGCTCACCGCGTCATTGTTCACCAGCCTGTTATCGTCTACCAGTTCCCGGGTGTTTATTCTTATCAATACCATATCAGCATTTAATTGCGTTAGGTCTTGCTGTGTGACGTTGCGCATTTGCGTTTCAGGAACGGAATCCTTTGTGAAGGAAGCCATGAGATTGGATGGTGTAAAGTGTGATGTCATAAATGGATCGAGATAGCTTCTCTGATATTGCAGTGTAATGTCTTGTACAGTATGTAAAAGATCAATATGCCCTTCATATTTTGCGATATAGCTGATTATTGCCGAATTGGAAAACTGTTTCAGATGTAATTCATTTTTAATTGCATCAATGGCGCCTGACGATGGATGGAACGGCCACATGCTGTGCGAATTGGCAATAAGTTTTTGTATCCGTCTTGTAATTGTATTTAGTAGGGGCTGCTGCAACAGAACAATTAAACTGTCATCGTTTTTGAGTATATATGTTTCTTCCTTGTATATTTTGTTTAGCGTTGCGGTATCAGCTTTAAGGTCCTGGGCAAGCTGAGAAGAAAGTTGATGCACATGCTCTTTGTCAGTGATTCTTTCCCTGATATTTTCAGCAATAAAGCCCATCATTACGGCAATAAATATCATAAAGCCTTCGAGCAGGTATTCTTTAAAAGGTTTTGATTTGTGGCCTAGATGTGGGTGGTGGTGTACTTCCATTTCAGTTTTGGATGATGTTGAAAAATTTTGAATTGATGAATCGTCGTTTATACTTGCACCGGGGTCGGTTTGGGGATTGTCTTGATTTTTGTTTTCAGATTCCGGACTATTTGCCCGAGATTGTTCTGCAGTATTTTCTGTAGAATTTACAGGTCTCGTTTTGCTGTTCTGTTGATTTTCGGGTACTGCTTTGTTCCCGGTTTTGTTGTCTTCGCCGCTTTTCTCCATAAATTTCAAAGGTAAAGGATTTATAATCCTGGTATATTGGCGAGGCTTCGACCTCTGTTTCATTGAAATTAAATCTTTAATAATCGCATAAATCTTAATTATCTAATTGGGATGATCCCGGCAAACTTAACATTTAAATCCAGCGATTAAGAACATAAATGATGCTAAAAAAACTTAGATTTAGTATATGAAAATGTGGTGCGCACATTGGGTGGTTTTCTTTTGTTTGTTGCTGCTATATTCCTGTACCAAAGAATACAGTTATGAAGGAGGGCTGTTAAGTGCGGGATACCTTGTTAAAGACAATAATAATAACTGCAGCCTGGTAACAGTTGCAGGAAATTACCGTATCGGTAATAATCTTACAGATAGTAATTTTTTACGGGTGCAGGTACATGTAACCAGGGCTGGTAGTTATTCTATCAGTGCTGCCGGGATAAATGGGTATGCATTTGCAGGTACCGGTAATTTTAGTGATACGGGTATTTTATTTGTAAACCTGACCGGAGGCGGCAAGCCACTTGCCACAGGAACTAATTTGTTCATGGTTAGATATGATTCGACTGTTTGTGAGGTAAACGTAATGGTGCAGGATACGGTAGCCATTCCGGTGATTACCACTAATCCTGATCATTTCCCACTTACTGATGGCAGCCATTGGAGTTATAATGATCTTACTTTTCCTGGTTATTTAGTTGCCAGGACATTAAATGGAACCAGTGTACAAAACGGGTCAGTGCATGTGCTAATGGATGAATACAAAAGCTTTTATCCGGCTACTAATGAGCAATACTATAAAAGATCCGGCGATGATTACTTCTGGTACACTTCGGTGAGTGGCCTTACCAGTGAATTAAATTTTTCGCCTTCCATTTATGATGAATTTAATTTTTTGAAAGAAAATATTGCCACAGGCGCTAACTGGTATTCCAATACCTATACAGGTCGTAGCAGCCTTAGTGTGCAGATATTTGTGCTCCGTTATTATTTTCAATGTCTTAATGCCAATGCAACAATAACGGTGAATGGAATAACATTTGCCCATGTTTATATTATACAAATGACACCTGAATTGGCCAACGCAGGGTTTACACCAATGCCAACCGGTGAGGTGCATACGTTATATTATGCAAAGGGAGTTGGGCTGGTGTTCCAGCAATTGTTCAATACCGTTAAGTTGCACGATGTGATAAAGATCAGGAGTTGGGTAGTGAATTGATCGCTCCCAAGTGTTTAAATAAATTGTTATTTGTTCCCGCATGCGCTCCTATCTATTCAGCCATCTCCGGATCTCCTTAGAAAATATTAAATTATAAGAGTATTTAGCAATGTTTCATGCATTATCCATTGCCTTACACTTACTCCCCGGCATCTTTCTTTATTTTCTCATCATATTGCTTTTGCAAATCGTTTAGTGCGGCATCATAACCTGCCTGGTCTATAAAAGCGGCAGGATTGTATGCATCGCCGGGCTTGTGCTTGTCATGTAGTTTAAACTGGCTGGCATGGGAGGCCAGCCATATATCAAAGGAGATATTTTTCATAGCTTCTAACGTATACGCATAGTCGCCGGCTATTTCCGGATAAGTTGTAACGGATGCAAATGGCTTGTTCGTAACTATCGTAGGCAGGTTGGCAATAAGTACCCTATAAGTTCTTAGACTATCTTTTACAGTAAACAGGAAACTACACGACCCTTTTGTATGGCCAGGATGATTCAACATCACCAGTTGCATATCGCCCAGTTGAATAGTATCACAATCATGCAATAAGCGATCGGGTTTCACCGGTTGGTAGGTGCTTCCATGCCCGCCCAAAGCATAATCTGAATTGCCACCGGTTGCTAAAACGTCCGCTTCTTTTTCATCCACCATTAATTGGGCGCCTGTCATCTTTTTTATAGCAGCCATAGCGCCCATGTGGTCGAAATGCGCCTGTGTCGTCAGGAGTATTTTGGTGTTGGCAAATCTGAACCCCAACGTTTCGATGTTGCTTTTTATTTGGGCCGCCGAGGCGGCCAGTCCTGTATTGATCAGTATATTTCCTTGTGTGGTTGTGATGAGATAACAAGCCAGGTCGTACGTTCCTACATAATACAGGTTGCCTGCAATGCAGAATGGTGGATAGGGCATTGTCCATTCTGCATTGGTTATTTTAGGCTGTCGTACTTTTTGTGCTGTTGCTGATAATGTTACTATTGATAAGATAGCAGTAAGGATCATATTTTGTAGTGAACATTTGAACATAGACTGATTATTAAATTACATTGGATGTTCAAATATATCGGGTTGCAGGATAATTTCAAATCTGCTGAGGTAATATGTTATTATTCACGGGGAAATAGTTAGCGATTATTCATTGCCGTTAGTATCACCTATTCAAACTTTTTAAGATAATAACTCATGAACCTGCAGCTGGCTGTGGTAATAACCCCGCTTTGTAAATGATACCACGGGCTTATTGTTTCTTCGTAAGGATTGCTCAAAATATAAATGGATTGCGCCGGCATATAGCCTTCTGCTATTTTAAAAATTTTACTTTTATCGATGGCTGTTGCTTCGTCAATAATAATGCAGGTATGTCCCGGGCTGCCGGGAGTAATAATTACGGTTCCTACAGTAAAGATTGTAGCGGGTTTTAATTCTTTGCAAAGCGAGATAGTATTGGCATAGTCAAACACAATGTTAAGGTAGCTTCTTAATGTCGCATGGTTTTTTTCGCAGGAAGATACCGTTATCCACTTTATTGAATTGCCATGCAGCTTTGGCCTCAGTCCTTCGCAATACATATTCCATGAATAGAACTGGCCGCTGCAAAAATGAAACCCAATTTCACTGTATCGTTTCTGAGCAAATAGATATTCAGAACGTAAGCGAATTACGGCATCGGCGCATTGCTGCAGGTCAGCGCTGCCAACATCATAGTTAATAATGGATGTGTGTTTGGCCTGGTTACTTATGGGTTTGCCTGTATAGTCCAGTATAGGTCCGTCTTTCACGGGAAGATGTTGAAGAAAGTATTGCCACGAGCCTGATGGAAACGTATCGCTTACTAACTGCGGCTTTATTACCGGTACCTGCAAAATTTGACGCCGGGTATTACTTTCGTAATTAAAAAATAAAGCACAAATAACCACCGGTAATAAAAGTTTCATAGAAGTTTTTTAATAAGATGGCTCAAAAGATAATTTCCATAAAGAGAGAGGGTATGAATATTTTCGGCTGGCACTACTCGCGAGGCTAACATTCGTGGTGATAAAGATTCATAGCGACTTAAAAAGTTCTTTATTTATTTCAAGCCAAACATTTTGAAAAACGCTTTAGCCCTGCTTTTGAAAGCAGCAGTCTGAGCCGGCAATTGTTCTTCTATCAATAATTTTATTTCAGGAATGATTTCGGGATATTTATTTGCCAGGTTACCCAGCACCGTTATTGAGAATGCCTTAACGGCCACAGCTTCTTTTGGAGATTGTAAATACTGAAAGCAAATATCCATAATATCACCTTCGTATTTCTCCGGAATAGTTACAGCCTGCAAAAGCCTTACTGCATTGCGTTTTATCGAATCATGCAATCGCGGCTTTTTTAAATTTGCAATTAATTCAGCATAATTATTTTTTATTAAACCGGGATGCTTAATAACACAATAACTTAATGGCCACGCTGCTCTTTGAGTAATTCTGTATTCGCTATTTAAAAACAAATAAAATAATTCATTAAATCTTTTTTGATCATTGCCAACCCATTCAACAATAGCGTCACATTGTTTTTTGGAATGTTCTTCTAAGATGGTTGCTTTTAAATTCACGATCTTATAGGTTGATATTGACGTATTGCTCTTACTGAGTTAAAGAGCTTTTATCAGCTTAGCCATCTTTTTAACTTCATCTTTATTTACAATTATGTGCTGCAATTTTTCATTCATCGATTCTTTGATGTATTCCATTCTACTGTCTAATGAACATACTGGCCGAACTGTGAAACTCAACAGCACCGGTACGTTCAGCTAACGAAATAATATTTTCAGCATTTACCCCGGAGCCAGGCATTATAATGATTCTGTCATCAGCCTGCAGAATTAATTGCTTAATTATTTCTACTCCATCAATAGCTTTTATCTGTTGGCCTGAAGTTAAAATTCTTTCGCAACCGATTTCTATAATGTCTTCCAATGATTGAAAAGGGTCTTTGGTTCTGTCGAATGCACGATGAAACGTTACGCCTAACGGATAAGCATAATCGACTAATTTGGCGCATCTTTTTTTATCAACATTTCCTTCACTATTTAGCATTCCAAAAACAACGCCATCGCATCCTATATTTCTACACACTTCAATGTCCTGCTTCATGATGGTAAATTCATCCTCACTGTATAAAAAATCTCCGCCACGCGGACGTATCATTGCATATAATTCAATGGAAAGTTTTTCTCTTGCAGTTTTTATAAATGCGTATGAAGGGGTTGTTCCGCCGTCTGAAAAATTATCGCATAACTCTATGCGGTTGGCACCGGCTTCCTGCGCAGCAATACAACTTTCTATATTGAAGCCAATTATTTCAAGTTTCATAATGCATGGTGAATTAATTCCCTATTCTTTTAAAAGGTCACGATATGGCTTCATTTACATTTTTTTGTAAATATATTTTGATGGATATAATTTTTCTTCTCCATTACTTTTTACACAAAACACAAAGCCTTCCTGTATTGCATAAGCGCCATATTCACCATTTTTGTTGAGTGCTAAAAAACCCACCTGTAACGTTTTTGCTTTTTCGGGATCACGTCTAACAATTCTGTCAACGGCTTTACGGCAGGCCATTTCAGGAGAATTTCCCTGCCGCATATATTCTACAACAACGTGTGTTCCGCAGATGCGCATTACTTCTTCACCAACTCCGGTTGAAGTGGCGGCGCCCACTTCATTATCTACAAATAATCCTGCGCCAATAATTGGTGAATCGCCTACACGCCCGTGAATTTTAAATGCCAAACCACTTGTTGTTACAGCGCCACTCAAGTTTCCCGACGCATCTAAAGCAACCAGCCCCATTGTGTCGTGATTGGGAGAACCATCATCAAAAAAAGATGGAGCAAACGGGCCGTTTTCTTTTTTACTTTCAATATTTATTACTGGCTTGTATTCACTTTTTTTAAGCCATTGCTTATAAGCTTCTTCGGCAGATGGCGACAATTTTCCGGACTCTTTTTTAAACCCGTTTTCAATAGCAAATTGCTGTGCTCCTTCACCCACCAGCATGATGTGTGGTGTGGTTTCCATAATTTTTCTTGCTACAGAAACCGCATGTTTTATTTGTTCAATTCCGCCAACTGAGCCGCAATTGGCATGTTCATCCATAATGCAGGAATCCAGTGTTACAATACCATCCCTGTCAGGATAGCCACCAAGGCCAACACAACAATTAATGGTATCTTCTATTTGCATGGCACCTGCTTCTACTGCATCAAGCGCCCGGCCATTCGCCGATAAAATTTTCCATGCAGCAGTATTCACATCTTTACCGGTATCCCAGGTAGATATAACGATAGGTTTCGTTTGCGCTACACTGTTAGTAAATACATTTTTAATAGAAAGTAAAGGTGTTGCAAAGCTGGAAAGCTGTAGAAATTTTCTCCTGTTAAGCATGTGTTCTTATTTGTAATTTAAAATAAAACGGGTTTCGGCAACTCTCCTATTTGCGATGAATAGAAAGTTTCTGAATCATACCATCTGATATCGGATCTGCATACGGCCCATACGCATTTACTATTGCGCCTTTCGTGTTCCCATCGTTTGATTCAATTGCATATACAACTGCTTCATCAGACGGATTAGACTCGCCCTCAAACCGGTATACTTCTGTAATTTCAAATTCATTCGGATTCAGACATTCATTTGTTTCGTTACAAATTAATTTATCGAAAGCAATATTAAAATCTTTTGTATATCCTCTTGCTTTTAAACTATTAAGAGCACTGGAGACGGTGTCGTAATTTAACATCATATATTTTTTACCAAAAATAAAACATTCCATTCTGATAGATGTTTGGGGAATGCTTCCTGCATAAAAATATTGATAATGATACTTTATGTAAATTGCGTTTATAGACACTAAATGTGGATGAAAGAATTATATGAGTAAAAAAACCGGAAAGAAAAAACAGGTTCCTTTGGTTAAAGGAGTTTTGGACATTACACGCTCTGGCATTGGATATGTAATTGCGGAAGGAAGAGATAACGATGTTCTTGTGAGGCCAAATGATTTTAATAAAGCAATGCATGGTGACCTGGTAAGAGTTAAATTGAAACAATCAGGCGGCAGGCGTACCGAAGGGGTAATAGAAGAAATTGTTGAACGAAAGCAAACAGAATTTATCGGTGATATTGAGGTAAAGGAAAACTTTGCCTTCTTCAGGCCGGATAGCCAGAAACCGATTCCTGATTTTTATATAAGCACCCGAAATCTTAATGGCGCAAAAAATAATGACCGCGTTGTTGTGAAACTTTTAAATTGGGAAAAAGGAGAGAAGAAGCCGGAAGGAGAAGTGGTAACGGTACTCCAGGCAAAAGATATGAATGATATGGCCATGAAGGAAATCCTTATTCAAAACGGATTTCCATTGGAGTTTCCTAAAATTGTTTTGGAAGAAGCCAATGCGTTAAAAGAAACAATAGATATAACGGAACTGGCTAAACGAAAAGATTACCGTAATGTTCTCACCTTTACAATTGATCCTGCCGATGCCAAAGATTTTGACGATGCGCTTTCTATTCAAAAGATTGGAAAAGATGAATATGAAATTGGAGTACACATTGCAGATGTGAGCCATTTTGTTAAACCAGGGTTCGGAACTGGATAAAGAAGGATACAGCCGGGCAACGAGTGTATATCTTCCCGATAGGGTAAACCCGATGCTTCCTGAAAAAATTTCCAATGAACTTTGCTCGCTTCGCCCTAACGAGGACAAGTATACGTTTTCTGTTATTTTCAAAATAAATAATAAGGGAAAAGTAAAAGATTACTGGCTGGGTAAAACTTTCATACATAGTGATCACCGGTTTAATTATGATGAAGTGCAGGAAATTATTGACCAAAGGTCTCCTTTCGGAGAAACAAATGAAGGAAAGTATGTTAAAGAAATTCAATACCTGAACACACTTGCAAAAACTTATCGTAAAGAAAGATTTAAAAACGGCGCTATCAATTTTTCTTCTACAGAAGTAAAATTTCAATTAGATGAAAGCGGTAAACCAATTGGTATTCTTGTAAAAGAAAGTAAAGAAGCGCACCAGTTGATAGAAGAATTTATGTTGCTCGCTAATCGCACGGTTGCGGCACATATTGCCAAAATAAAAATTGATAAAAAGCCAATACCATTTCCCTACCGGATTCACGATACACCGGATGAAGAAAAACTAAAACCATTTGTTGCTTTTGCAAAAAAGTTTGGATATAAATTTAATATGAATAACGAAGCAGAAGTTGCTGCGTCTTTCAATCAATTGCTAAAAGATGTACATGGAAAACCTGAGCAGCATGTATTGGAGCAGCTGGGTATTCGTACCATGGCGAAAGGCAATTTATACGTCAGAAAATATTGGCCACTATGGTTTGGGTTTTGAATATTATTGTCATTTTACGTCGCCTATCCGCCGCTATCCTGATGTGATGGTTCATCAGAATTTTGCAGGATGTAATTGAAAAAAATGTTCACCCGGATAAAAAGATGGAAGAAAAGTGTAAGCATTGCAGTGCAAAGGAACGAGCGGCTATGGATGCTGAACGTGCCGGAAATAAATATAAGCAGGTTGAGTTTATGCAGGATAAAGTGGGAGAAGATATGGAAGGTGTAATAAGCGGTGTTGCCTGCATTTGGCTTTTGGGTGGAAACGGTTAATGAAAAATGTGAAGGCTTGGTTTCTGTAAGAGATCTTTCTGATTATGATGATTTTCGCCATGATGATGCAGACTATGCTTTGGTAGGGCTTCACACCGGAAAAAAATTCCGGATGGGAGATAAAATAAAAGTAAAACTGGTAGCAGCTAATCTTGAAAAACGGCAGCTTGATTTTGAATGGATTCCCGGCGTAGAAAGTTTAAAAACAAAAGCGGAAGTGAAAAATAAAATAAAAAAACATTTTAGCAAAAAAAACAAGGTAATCATTTGTCAATGCATTCTTTTAAAGAACTCTCACAACTTTTCGAAAAAAAATTTAATATCCGTCATTTTCCTGATTATCCAAAAAGCCTTTACAATGCATCACAGTACATTTTAACGTTGGGGGGTAAACGCATAAGGCCGGTAATTTGCCTGATGGGTAATGAATTGTTTAACCCGATAAATACTGATGCATGGTATGTTGCCAATGCAATAGAACTTTTTCACAACTTTACTTTGATACACGACGACATTATGGATAAAGCGCCTTTGCGTCGTGGTATGCAAACTGTTCATAACAAATATGGTGAACCAACGGCATTGCTTTCAGGAGATGTAATGCTGGTTGCAGCTTATGATTCTATTAATAAAATAAGTAATGTACATATACATAAAGTGCTTGAAATCTTTAACCAGGCAGCAATGCAGGTTTGTGAAGGGCAGCAACTAGACATGGATTTTGAAAAAGATGAAGCCGTAAGTTTTGATGATTATGAAAAAATGATTGAACTTAAAACATCTGTCTTACTTGCCTCAAGCCTTCAGTTAGGCGCAGTGCTTGGCGGTGCCGGTGTTGGCAATCAGCAGCATTTATACCAGTTTGGAAAAAATCTTGGAATCGCTTTCCAGGTGCAGGATGACTATTTGGATGCTTTTGGGGATCCCGAAAAATTTGGTAAAAAAAACGGCGGCGATATTGTCGCCAATAAAAAAACATTTTTACTGATACAAGCTTTACAGGCATGTTCTCCTGCACAACTTGATGAACTGCACGGGTTAATAAAAAGCGATCATGATGATAAAATACAAAAAGTAATTTCTATTTATAAGTCATGCAGTATAGATGAATGGGCAAAAGAGCTTAAGCAGAAATATATGTCAAAAGCCCTGGAACATCTGGAAGAGATTGCTGTTCTTTCGGCACGTAAAGCGCCGCTGGAAGCGCTTTCCCATTATTTATTGGACAGGGAAATGTAACTGTTATACGCACAATACATTTTATTTTATTAGAACACATTGCATTCCTTAAAAATAAAAAATAGATTTGTGACCTAAACTTAGGAGTTATGTCCCACCGTTATGCTCTTCTATTGTTCGTATTCGGAACCATATTTTCTCCCATAATAATTCACGCACAGGAAGCAGTTAAAATATCAAAGCAGGAGGAGATTTTATCTAATAAAAATCTTTTTGAAGGTGATGATGTTCTTCATTTCAAACTTGTTGGAAAATTAAATAGTTTATTTAATGATAGAAGCGATAACAGTTCTTATCATCCGTTACTGCTTCAATATTGGCAAAAAGACAGCAGCCTTGTTTCAATTAACATAAAGTCTAAAACCAGGGGACATTTTCGCCGCATGAAGAGTAATTGCAAAATGCCTCCTTTATTATTGGCTTTCCCTAAAGAGCAAAGCAAAAATTCTATTTTTAAAGGCCAGGATAAGCTTAAGTTAGTAGTTCCCTGCCAGGGCGATGACTATGTAATAAAAGAATGGCTCGTATATAAATTATATAATCTTATTTCAGAAAAAGAAAGTTTCCGGGCAAAGCTGGCGCTGGTTGATTTTGAAGATTCTTTGAATCAGCGCAAACCAGAAACGCATTATTGCATCCTGGTGGAAGATGAAAAAAAGATGGCTGAAAGAAACGAAGCATTTGTCTGGAAACGCAAAATGCTTGATATGAGAAATATAAATCACGAACAGTTTACAACAATGGCTGTGTTTCAATACCTGATTGGCAATACGGATTGGGGAATTCCTTATTTGCAAAATGTTGTTTTAATTGCAAGAGATTCTTTAATGCTTCCATTGGCAATTCCTTACGATTTTGATCATGCTGGCATCGTAGATGCTCCCTATGCTGCGCCAGCCCCTGAGCTGGAACTTACTTCTATTCGTGAAAGACTATATCGCGGATATTGTGAAAAAGACCTTTCGGCTTTTGCACCTGCATTTGAATTGTATAATAAATTAAAACCGGATATTTATAATTTGTACACCAATTGTTCATTGTTGAATCCTAAGTATATAAAATTTATAAAAAATTTCTTCGACGATTTTTACAGTACTATCAATAATCATAAAAAAATAGATGATGAATTTGGAAAACCCTGCACAACTAATGAGCGTGTAGAAATTAAAGGCCTGAAAAAATAATTTTCAACTGCTATATAAAATTTACTTCCCCGAAAAGGAGTCCTTTGGACAATAATTTTTTTATCATTTCTTTATTGTAATTCTGTTATTATTTATTTTAAGTATTGTAAGTTTACCTGCTTTTAAACCAAATTAATTATTTGATTTTATTAATCGCGGTTCTTGCTGTTTTTAAATTCAATTTTAAACAAACTTTTGTATGAAATTTTTTTGCTCCTGCCTGTGTCTGTGCCTGCTGTCTGTAATATCATTTGCCCAGGATACTGCAAATGAAATTGCTATTATACCTCAGCCGGTAACAGTAGTTAAAAATGCCGGTCATTTTTCATTGCCTCAAAATATAATTATCCAATCGCCTTCATTGCCTGAAATGAAAGAAGTGATTACTTTTTTAAGTAACCGGTTATCTATACCAACCGGTATCCCGGTAGTTGTAAAAAATTCTGATCCGTCTGCAACTATACAATTAATATTAAATAAAAAAGAAGATAATGTTATTGGAAAAGAAGGTTATAATTTATCGGTTACTCCAACAAATATTATTATAAAAGCAAATGAGCCTGCCGGTATATTTTATGGCGTGCAAACACTTATTCAGTTATTTCCAAAAGAAATAGAGAGTGCAACTCCTGTGGCTGATGTAAAATGGAAAGCGCCCTGTGTTACTATAACTGACTATCCAAGATTTGGCTGGAGAGGTTTAATGTTTGATGTGGCACGACATTTCTTTACAAAAGAAGAAGTGGAGAAATATATTGACCAAATGGTGAGATACAAGTTTAATCTTTTACACCTTCATTTAACTGATGATGAAGGCTGGCGCATTGAAATTAAAAGCTTGCCTAAACTAACTGAAGTTGGTGCATGGAATGTGAAAAAGGTTGGGTACTTCGGAACTTTTCCGCTGCCTACGCCTGATGAACCCCGCAACTATGGCGGCTTTTATACACAGGATGATATTAAAGAAATTGTTCAATATGCCAAAGAAAGATTTGTAAATATTTTGCCTGAGATAGATGTGCCCGGCCATAGCCTTGCTGCAATTGCTGCTTATCCTGAACTTATCCTGTTCCGGCGGGGTAAAAAATATAGGTGTTTCTTCCGGTGAAGAAATAAAAGACTGGGATACACATACTGCTTTGTATGATGATAATCTTTGCCCGGCTAATGAAAATGTATATGACGTTTTTAGATAAGGTTATTACAGAAGTTGCGCAGCTTTTTCCTTTTGAATATATACACATGGGCGGTGATGAAACTTTCAAAACTTTTTGGGAAAGCAGCGATGCTGTAAAAGCATTAATGAAAAAAGAAAAGTTGAAAACATATGGAAGAAGTGCAAAGTTATTTTGAAAAGAGAGTTGAAAAAATTGTTGAATCAAAAGGAAAAAAATTTATGGGTTGGGATGAAATACTGGAAGGCGGATTAGCGCCAAATGCTGCTGTAATGAGCTGGCGGGGAATGAAGGGCGGCATAAAAGCTGCTGCCATGAAACATGATGTTGTGATGAGCCCAACCACGTTTGCTTACCTGGATTATATGCAAGGAGATCCGGCTATAGAACCCAGGATATACGCCACTTTGCGATTAAAAAAAGCCTATGAGTTTGATCCGCTTCCTGATAGTGTAGATCCAAAATATATTAAAGGGGGACAAGCTAATTTATGGACGGAACAGGTATACAATATGCGTCATGTGGAATATATGACATGGCCGCGAGCATTTGCAATTTCCGAAGATGTCTGGTCGCCAAAAGAAAATAAAAACTGGGATAATTTTGTAACAAGGGTTGAAAAACATTTTGACCGATTTGATGTGGCGCAAATAAAATATGCACCAAGCATGTATGATCCTATCATTAATGCAAGCGAATCACCGGATAAAAAATTAATAGTTGAATTGAGTACTGAAATAAATGGGCTGGATATTTATTACACGTTTGATAATTCTTTTCCGGATAATTTTTATCCGAAATATACAGAACCGCGTTATTGTGCCTGAAGATGCAGTGCAACTTAAATTAATTACCTATCGGGATGGAAAGCCAATAGGAAGAATGATTACCGTGCCTGTAACAGAATTGAAAGCAAAGACGAAAAAGAATCGATGAATGATTTAGTTCATTATTTTTTTTAAACCTTTAATGTAAGTAATTACCTTAGACATAAAATAATAAACGATGCTTGTAAAAATATCTGCTTTGGCAATTATTATTAATTGCCTGCTTTTCAACAATGCCTCTTGCCAAATACCAAATACTCTCAGTGCTAAAGAAACTTCGGAAGGATGGAAACTTCTCTTTGACGGAAAAGATTTAGTTGGATGGCATTCTTATCTTGAAAAAGTTGCCGGGAAAAGCATGGCAGGTGCAGAATGGAGCTATCTTTCTAAATAAAAATAATAAAAGTGTTGATAAAGATTATGCTGATCTCGTAACTGATGATGAGTTTGACAACTTCGATTTTAAGATGGAATGGAAAATGGAACCATGTGCCAATAGCGGTGTAATGTTTTATGTGCAGGAATTACCGCAATATAAAAATACTTATGAGTCCGGCCCTGAAATGCAGATAGCAGATTTAGCCTGCGATGATGACGGACGTATATTGAAATGCAGGGCTGGCGATTTATATGATCTCATATCGGCAGATACGGAATGGGTAAAAAAAGGAGGCAATTGGAATCAATATGAAATAATATGCGATAAAGGGCATCTTACATTTCTTATGAATGGGCATAAAACAATTGAAACAACTTTGTGGGACGATAACTGGAACAACATGGTTAAAAATAGCAAGTTTGTTGAATGGCCGGGCTTTGGCACTTATAAAAAGGGTCATATTTCTTTCCAGGGTACTGAAAACGGAAAGCTCTGGTATCGTAATATTAAGTTCAGGAAACTGTAGGGTATTACACTGATTAAAACGAATTACACGAATTCCGTTTCTCATTTTTAAGATGAAATAAACAGTTATAACGGTAACGATATACTAAATTTTGCTTTTAATAATCCGTGTAATTTGTGTAATTCGTGGCAAAAAAAAGTTCATGTAATAAAAATCAAAAAGTATGGAAGAAAATAAAGCATCAGCCAAAAAAATAATCAGCCGCAAAGAATTTATAAAAAACACTGCGTTAACTGCAGCCGGATTTTATATTGTGCCACGTCATGTATTAGGCGGAAAAGGATTTGCAGCGCCAAGCGATAAATTATATATAGCTGCCGTTGGTTGCGGCGGTGAAGCAGAAAATGATATTCATCATTATGCAACAGCGCCCAAAAAAAATGCAGTGATCGCTTTTCTTTGCGATGTAGATGACCGCATGGCAGCACCACGCCGTAAAGAATTTCCAAATGCAAAATTTTATTACGACTGGCGAGAAATGTTTGAAAAAGAAAGTAAAAATTTTGATGCAGTTTCTGTTGCTATTCCCGATCATAATCATGCAATAGTTGGATTAAGCGCCATGCAACTGAATAAACATTTGTATCTACAAAAACCTTTAACGCATGATATTTATGAAGCACGCATTCTTACACAAGCTGCTGAAAAATATAAAGTAGTTACACAAATGGGCGACCAGGGCGCATCCTGCGATGGTATGCGAACGATGCGGGAATGGTTTGAAGCAGGATTGATCGGCGATATAACACAAGTATATAACTGGACAAACAGGCCTGTATGGCCGCAGGGTATTCCATGGCCAACAGCAACATCCGCCGGTTCCAAAAGAATTGAAATGGGATCTATGGTTGGGCACAGCGCAACAAACAGATTATATTGATAACCTTGTTCCATTCAACTGGCGTGGCTGGTGGCGGTTTGGAACAGGTGCATTGGGCGATATGGCTTGTCATATTATTGGCCCTTCATTTAAATTATTGAATCTGGGTTATCCTACAGAAGTTACCTGCAGCGCAAGTACTATTTATTCCGGAATATTTAAGGAAGCGATTATCCTGAAAGCATTCCTGTATCAAGCAAACTTCGCTATAAATTCAAATTAAAAGATGGACGTGATTTGAAATTGTATTGGATGGATGGCGGAATTGTTCCCGATCGTCCGGATGAACTGGATCCTGATGTAAATATGAATGAAGCGCTGGCTGATGTTCCGGAAGAAAATGATTTTGAAGGAGGCACTTTATTTATCGGAACAAAAGGAAAAGTTTCCTGCGGATGGGGAGGAAGTCATCCGAGATTGCTTCCGCTTTCATTAAACAAAGATGTAAATATTCCAAAAAAATATCCGCGAGTTGAAGGTGGATATGGATGGCCATTGGTGGCAATGGATTGATGCATGTATTGCAGGTTATGGAAATGCGGAAGTAGATTCTCCTTTTGTAGGATATGCAGGTCCGCTTACAGAAACCGTATTAATGGGAAATTTATTATTGCGCAGTTTTAATCTTCGTACAAAAGTAAAAAGAACAGATCCGGTTTATGGAGATATGGAAGAATTGAATACGCCTGGCCGATATATTACTTATAAATGGGATGGCGAAAATATGAGGATCACCAATTTTGAAGCAGCCAATCAATTTGTAAAAAGAGAATACAGGCAGGGCTGGGGAGAATTGAAATTGTAAACAAATCAATCTAAAAATCTCATAATTCAGTTCCCGCTCTCCCGATAGCTATCGGGATGGAGAGGGGTTGGGGTGAGGCTTTAATCATGAAACGTAACTATTATATTGTAAGCCTCATCATGCTTACATTTTTTGTAATCTCTTTTCTTACTAATATTATCGGGCCTTTAATGCCTGATATTATTAAAGGATTTCATTTAAGCCTTACGCTGGTGGCATTACTTCCATTTGCTTTTTTTATTGCTTACGGAGTGGTATCAATTCCAACGGGAATGCTGGTGGAAAAATACAGGGCGAAGAAAATTATGATAACGGGGTTTTTTGTAGCTTTCCTGGGAGCACTGCTGTTAGCACTATTCCCCAATTACCTCACTGCGATTATTTCTCTTTTTCTTATTGGCTCCGGAATGGCGATGCTGCAGGTTGTTATCAACCCATTGTTACGAATTTCCGGTGGCGAAGAACACTATTCCTTTAATTCTGTGCTGGCTCAATTAATTTTTGGGCTTGCATCGTTTATCAGTCCGTTAGTATATTCTTATTTTGTTTTGCATCTTAATAATGTTAACAATGCGCAGGGTAGTTTTCTAAACGTATTCAGTTCATTTGTTCCCCGTGATCTTCCGTGGATCTCGCTTTACTGGCTGTTTACGGTTATTTGCCTCGTGATGATTCTTGTTATTTTATTTTCAAAATTTCCCAAAGTTGAATTAAATAAAGAGGAGAAGGCGGGAGCATTGCAAACCCATATAATGTTATTTAAGCAACCTGTTGTGATACTTTTTTTTATTGGCATCTTTTGTTATGTAGGTACGGAACAGGGAATTGCAAACTGGATGTCACAATTTTTATATACCTATCATGGTTACGATCCGCAAACTACAGGAGCCAATGCAGTAGCCTATTTCTGGGGATTAATGACGGCAGGTGGTGTGGTTGGATTATTGTTGTTAAAAATAATAGATCAGCGTAAAGTCTTAATCGGTTTTACATTGCTGGCTTTAATATGCTTAAGTCTTTCACTTTTTGGTTCTGCAAAAGTTTCAATGATTTCTTTTCCATTAATTGGTTTTTTTGCATCGGTTATGTATCCGGGAATTTTTTCCCTGGCATTAAATTCTTTAAAAGAAAATCACGGTTCCTTTGCAGGCATTCTTGTTACCGGAATTATTGGTGGTGCGGTAGCACCATTAATTATCGGCTGGCTGGGTGATCACTTCGGGCTTCGGACAGGAATGCTTTTTATTTATATCACGATGGGATATATTTTAAGTATTGGATTTTGGGCACGGCCTCTTATAACTAATAAAACGATTGACCTTTTTAAAAGAGAAAAGCATATCAGTTAAAGTCTGCAATATAATTCACTCTCTTTTTAGAGAGAAGAGATGAGTCCCCTAATCCTGTCCCGGCTTTTCACCAATAAACCAATGTTCCTTATTTTTAAACAACACATTAAATGTTGTGAAAGAACCATAAATGCGTGTAATGTATTGCTGAAGATTTATTTTTTCTTCATCGCTAAGGTTTTTATTACTGTTGATGTTTTGTTCCAACACACGCAGCCTGTCACGTGCCATCACTATTTTATGAAAAAATGCCTCGATAGGAATTTCTTTTGGTTTTAATGAAGTGTCTTTAGGCTGTAAAAGCATCATTCCGCCGGTCCACTTTTCTCCCAGCTTTACTATTTCACTAACGTCGCCCCATAAACGCAATATTTTTAATAATGATTTTTCCACATTAGAATTGGTTTCTATTTCCTCACTTACATTTTCAGGTTGAATATCATCCAGCTTATTATCTGTTTTGTCTATTTCAATTATACCATGATGTATAAAAGAAATAAGATAGGTAGCGTACCGGATGCCGACAATAACACCGGGCCCATGAATAGTATGTTGCAGCCTTGTTCCAATTCCTAAAAGCGTTTGATCCATAATTAAAGTATTTGTGCAAAGAAATAAAACTTTTCCAAACTTTATTTTTTGATTAAGTGTTAACTTTAAACTCCGTCTGCAATACAATTTATTTAAAAACAATTTCTATGACAGAAAAAGAAGTTTGTGAAGTCCAAAACTTTTTAGAACAACTTCCCAAAGAAAGCAGAAGGAATTTTCTAAAAAAGTCATCATTACTTACAGCCCTTGCTTTAACACCTGCTGCTATCATCAAGGCATCTGATAAAAATCTTGATGAAAAAATGGCTCAGTATTTTGAGCAACAATCTTTACAGCTTGAAGTAAACGGAGTTTCTCATGAGCTTTCCGTAGAGCCAAGAGTTACATTACTTGATTTGTTGAGAGAACAGCTACATCTTACCGGAACAAAAAAAGGTTGCGATTACGGCCAGTGCGGCGCCTGCACCGTTCATGTTGATGGCAAAAGGGTGCTTTCCTGTTTAAGCCTTGCCATAATGCAGAATGGGAAAAAGGTTACCACTATTGAAGGAGTTGCAGATGGTGATAAGCTACATCCTATGCAGGAAGCTTTTATAAAGCATGATGGGTTCCAATGCGGTTATTGTACTCCCGGTCAGATCATGTCTGCAATTGCGTGTGTGCGTGAGGGTCATGCTGATACGGATGATAATATCCGGGAGTATATGAGTGGAAACATCTGCCGCTGTGGGGCGTATCCCAATATAGTAGATGCTATTAAAGACGTAAAAGAAAAAGGAGGCACAATATGATCAACTTTGATTATGTAAAAATTTCTTCATCAAAATCAGCAATTGATGCTTTGAACAAAGATGCCACATCAAAATTTATTGCCGGTGGAACCAACCTCGTTGACTTAATGAAAAGAGGCGTAGAGGCTCCTCAAAAATTAATTGATATAACTAATCTTCCCTTAAAAAACATTGAAGAGAAAAATGGTATCATTTACATAGGTGCATTAACGCTTAACAGTGAGGTGGCAGAAAATGAACTCATCCTGAAAAAACTTCCCTTGCTTTCAATGGCGATAAAAGCAGGAGCGTCTCCCCAGCTTCGTAATATGGCTACTACAGGTGGCAATATACTACAACGCACCCGTTGCCCGTATTTTTATGATACAACAATGCCCTGCAATAAACGTCAGCCTGGCACCGGATGTGGCGCATTAAAAGGATATAACCGCATGCATGCTATTTTCGGTGCAACAGACCATTGCATTGCTGTTCATCCGAGCGATATGTGTGTGGCGCTGGCTGCTTTAGATGCAACCGTTGTAATAAATAGTAATAAGGGAGAAAGAAAAATTCATTTTGCAAATTTTCATCGCTTGCCGGGTGACACACCCGAAAAAGATAATAATCTTCAAAGGGGTGAATTAATTACCCGCATAGAGATTCCTGTGAATGATGCGTTGGCAAAAAATTCGTTGTATATAAAAGTACGCGACAGGGCGTCTTATGCATTTGCATTGGTATCTGTTGCAGCAGCGCTTGATATGGATGGAAATATAATCAGGAATGCGAGACTGGCTATGGGCGGAGTAGCTCACAAGCCCTGGAGATTAACATCATCAGAAAATTTTCTTAAAGGAAAAAGCGCTTCAGAAGATAATTTCAAACAGGCTGCCGGCATTGCAATGAAAGAGGCAAAGGGTTATGGCCAAAATAATTTTAAATTAAAAATGGCTTCCAATACAATTGTGGAAACGCTGAAAACGGTTTCCGGGTTGTCATAAAAAATTATCAATTCTTATTCCTCCCGCAAGAGAGGGCTGGGTTGTTGTTAATATGAAAAAACTTTTATTCGACGATATTGACAGGGTAACTGGCAAAGCAGTAGTAACAGGCAATGCTAAGTATGCTGCAGAGCATGAGCTTAATAATATTGCTTATGGAATATTGGTGGGGAGTACTATTGCAAACGGAAGTATTTCTTCAATAGATACAAAATCTGCAGAAAGAGCGCCAGGTGTTATTTCCGTGATAACATATCTTAATACACCAAAAGTTCCCGGTTATGATTATGATGCAGGAGCTAGTCCCATAAAAAGCCCGACAGGTGGCAAAGGTTTACAAATTTTTAATGGTCCTTATATTTATTTTAACGGGCAGCCGATAGCGTTAGTAATTGCCGATACTATTGAAAGAGCGGTCTATGCAGCATCTCTTGTAAAAGCAAACTACAAAAAAGAAAAACCAGAAACCGATTTTGATGATGCGGGAAAATCTGTGACGGCGTTAGAAGGCCCGAGATACAAAGATTATGTAAGAGGCGATGCAGATGCGGCTAAAGCAGGCGCTGTAAAAATTGAAGCAGAATATGTAGTTCCTATTGAAGTGCATAGTCCCATGGAATTGCATGCCATCACCGCTATGTGGAATGGAGATAACAAAGTAACGGTGTATGATAAAACTCAAGGCGTTGAATCAACGCAGCACAGCATTATGAATGCATTTAAACTAAAGGAAGAAGATGTGCAGGTGTATGCACCCTTTGTTGGCGGTGGCTTTGGGAGTGCCTTACGTACATGGCCACACGAAATTGCCGCATTACTTGGAGCGAGAAAAACAGGCAGGCCAATAAAACTGATGCTTACCCGTGACCAGATGTTTTACCTGGTTGGCTATAGGCCTTATACATTACAAAAAATGCAATTAAGCGCCGGAACGGATGGAAAACTTATTGGCATTTCTCATACTTCAGATTCCATTACATCCATGTATGAAGAATTTAACGAACGGTCTGTAAATGTTTCACGTATCATGTATGACTGTCCCAATGTTGTAACACATTATAGCGTTTATCCTTTTAACGTTAGTACGCCCACAGCCATGCGTGGGCCGGGAGAAGCTACAGGGGCATTTGCTTTGGAATGCGCTTTGGATGAATTGGCATATCAGCTGAATATGGATCCGCTGGATCTCAGGTTGAAAAATTATGCTGAAAAAGATCCCGATACCGGCAAACCTTATTCTACAAAATTTTTAAAAGAAGCCTACCAGTTAGCTGCCGATAAAATAGGTTGGAAAGAGCGTGATCCAAAACCCGGTACAATGAAGGAGGGTAATTGGTTACTGGGTTATGGCATGTCCACAGGTGTGTTTGGAGCGCATCGTGGAAGTGCGAAAGCAATTGCTACCCTTTTCGCAGATGGAACATTAGTGCTGCAAAGTGCGGTGAGTGACAGCGGCCCCGGCACGGCAACAGCTATGGTTAATATTGCTTCGGGTGAAATGGGTATTGCTCCCGAAAAAGTAAGTTTTGAATTAGGTGATTCTTCAATGCCTTCCGGACCAACACAGGGAGGTTCTTCTACAACAGCAACGTTAGGTTCAGCAGTGCATGATGCCTGTGCATCGCTAAAATTAAAACTGCTTGATTTGGCAAAAGAAAATTCTGTTTTTCATACTACTGAAATTCACATTGTAAAGCCGGAAGATATTGTTTTTGAAAATGGATATATGATATTGGCAGCAGACAGGACAAGAAAAATTTTATACACTGATTTACTTAAGTACAATAAATTAAATCAGCTTGAGATAACGGTAGAATCCAAACCAAACGATGTAATGAAGGATTATGTTGCTTATTCTTACTCGGCCCATTTTGTAAAAGTCTTGGTTCATCCGGCAAACGGAATGGTACGAATAAAACAGGTTGCGACCGCAGGGGATGCGGGAAAAATTATAAGTTATAAAACAGCCGAAAGCCAGATGATTGGCGGCGTTGTTGGAGGTATTGGCATGGCATTGATGGAAGAAGGTGTTATTGATAACCGCTATGGACGCTGGATAAATGATAGCTTTGCTGATTATCATGTGCCCATACAGGCAGACGTACCGCATATTGATGCAATGTTTGTGAATAAGCCGGATTTCATTTTAAATCCAATTGGTGCAAAAGGGATGGGAGAGATTGCTTTGATTGGATTTGCCGCTGCGGTTGCCAATGCAGTATATCATGCAACGGGCAAGCGTATACGCAAATTGCCGGTTACGCCGGATAAGGTTATTTCGTAAACTTCATCATTCGTAAGAAATAATTAGTATATTTTATTTTAAATTCAAAACAGGTACCATGAAAGATTTAGACAGGGTTGACGGCAAAGCAAAAGTAACAGGTACAGCTAAGTATGCTGCCGAGTACGACTTTCCGAACCTTGCCTATGGAGTTATGGTTGGCAGCACCATTGCCAATGGAAGTATCATTTCTATGGATACTAAAAGCGCCGAAAATGCGCCGGGAGTTCTTGCCGTTATTACTCACCTGAATTTGCCAACGCCTCCGGGATATGCCCTTACCGATGAGCAAAAAAAATTGCCTCCTTCACAGCGAGGCTATAAAGTGTTCGCTGATAATACTATCTGGTTCAATGGACAACCTATTGCAATTGTAATAGCGGATACTTTTGAAAGAGCCGTGTACGCTTCGTCGTTAGTAAAAGCTCAATATACAAAGCTGGATCCTGATACTGATTTTGTGAAGGCAATAAAAAATGGTAAATCACCGGAGGGTAAGGGCGATGATTTTAAAGATTATGTACGCGGTAAAGCCGATGCATATAAGGATGCCCCTGTGAAGATAGAGGCGGAATATACTATTCCTATTGAAGTACATAATCCTATGGAACCTCATGCTGTTACGGTTGTATGGGATGGAGATGATAAGGTAACGGTGTATGATAAAACCCAATCTTTGCAGGATGCGCAAAAAAATATTGTGACGCTTTATAATCTTCCTGCAAAAAATGTGCATGTCATTTCGCATTATATTGGAGGCGCTTTTGGTTCAGCATTTAATTTCTGGCCGCATACTGCAGCTGCTATAATTGCTGCTAAAAAAATAGGAAGGCCATTAAAAGTTGTTTTAACCAGGAGCCAGTTATTTACATTGGTGGGCTACAGGCCGGAGGCGATTCAAAAGATGGGTATTGGCGCCGGCAAAGATGGAATACTGGTGGGTATCACTCATGAAGCGAAAGCTAACACTTCTTCTTATGAAACATTTACGGAAGGGATTGTAAATATTTCCCGAACGCTATATGCATGCCCCAATGTAAACACAGGTTACAAAGTGTATCCGCTGCATTTAAGCATTCCAACCTGGATGCGTGGCCCGGGCGAAACTACCGGCACCTATGCGCTGGAATCTGCGATTGATGAAATGGCTTATGCGCTGGATATGGATCCGCTCGCATTCAGACTGCTTAATTATTCTGAAAACGATCCGGAAAATAATCGGCCGCATTCCAGTAAGTATTTAAAAGAAGCCTACCAGATGGGTGCAGATGGTATAGGGTGGAACAAAAGAAATCCTAAGCCCCGTTCTATGATGGAAGACGGGCAGCTCGTTGGATATGGAGTAGGAACAGGTGTATTTATCGCATGGCGTGGTGGCGCTACCGTTAGAGCTAGCTTTACTAATGATGGAAAGCTGATTTTGCAAAGCGGCGTTACCGATATGGGGGCCGGAACCGCAACATCCATGACGAAGCTTGCTTCGGATAAATTTGGCATTCCCGCAGAAGATATAAAATTCGAAATGGGAGATTCCAATTTGCCACCCGGAATTGTGCAGGGCGGTTCAGGTACTACGTCTTCATTAGGTACTACTGTAAATAATGCTTCGGTGACCTTCAGGCAAAAGCTTACAGACCTTGTAAAACAGACCTCTATTTTTCATACTGAACAAATTCATACAGTTGATTTGAAAGATATCAAATTTGAAAACGGCTTTATGTCGCTTGAGTCGGAGCCAGGCAGAAAAATAAGCTATACCGAAGTTTTAAAGCTGGGTAATATGCAAAAGCTTGAATTTGTAGAAAAGTCAGAAGGGAACTTTGATAATAAATATTCCAGCTATTCTTATTCTGCTCATTTTGTAAAAGTGTTGGTACATCCCGCTACCGGTGTTGTTACGATAAATAAAGTAGTATCCGCTATCGATGCCGGAACGATTGTAAATGAGCCCACAGCCCGCAGCCAGATCATAGGCGGAGTTATTGGTGGTATTGGTATGGCATTGATGGAAGAAGGTGTAATTGACAACCGGTATGGCAGGTGGGTGAATAATAATTTTGCAGATTATCATGTGCCAACCAATAAAGATGTTCCCCACATAGAAGCCTTATTTGTAAACAAACCTGATCCTTACCTCAATCCTATCGGTTCCAAAGGGATCGGTGAAGTTTCCATGATTGGATTTCCTGCAGCGGTTGCCAATGCAGTATATCATGCTACGGGTAAGCGTATCCGTGAGTTACCCATTACTCCGGATAAACTGATTTAGGAGATAGGAGTTTAATGCAAGGTATCTTTTATATTTATTTACTTATGCCGGTAATCCACCACGTATTTCCAAAGGGATCCTCCACACCGCCGCTTCTGCCGTAGCTTTGATCTGCCATTTCATTTACAACCGTTGCACCATTTTCTACAGCTTTTTTAAAAGTTGCATCAGCATCATCCACATAAATAAACATTCCTGCATTTCTCACCCCGTAAGTACCGGTGCTGTCTGCAAACATAATAGTACTTCCGCCAATCATTATTTCTGCGTGCATGATGGTATGCTCATCTCTCATTGCCTTGTAGGTTTCTGTGGCATCAAAAACAGTTTGCATAAACGAAATAAATTTTGCGGCATCTTTAACTATAAGATACGGCATCACTGTTTGATAATTTTCCGGGATTTTTAAATTCTTTTCCATATAAAATATTTAAAATTTTTATTAATAGTCAGAATTGGCCAAATGTTAATTGTAAAATTAAAAGAATTAAAAATTAAGCTTCTAACCTCAAAGTATAAATGCGGTTAAAAACTTAAAATATAGATACCTGAATTTATTTTTCTAAGATAGGCATATTGTGTTTTTTCAACAATAGGGAAAGTATTCTTGGAATTTCACTGGTATCATTATCATCAAAATACTCGTCAATGTCTGTTAGTGTTAACTGATATCTTTTTGCAGTTTGTACAAATTCAGAAATATGGTGATTAAAACATTCCACTGTCTGTTGACCACCTCCGGTATCGAATCTTGCTTTTGTTCCTGTATATTGTTTAAAAGGATGCAATTCGCCAATATAAACATAGCCGCCCGGTTTTAATTTTTTATATACTTCATTGAAAATATGTTCCAGGTCTTGAATGTGCTCCAGCACAAGACTGAAGCTTACGAGATCATATAATTTATCGTTAAATGTCCAGGCATTTTTAATATCAAATTGCAAGACTTCAATATTTTCCGACATTGATTTTTTCTTTTGCTTTTGAAAGCATTTCATCTGAGAGATCAATAGCAGTTACCTGCTTTGAGTTTTCCCTAAACCACAATGTATTTTTCCCGGTTCCGCAACCAACTTCCAAAACAGAATCAAACGAAATATTTGATAAAGATCTTCGCAGGGCAATTGCTTCAAGGTCTCTTGTTTTATTATTGTTGGTATCGTATTGTTCAGCCCAGTTGTTATAATCTTTTTGTATACTCATTCATTTTTTTTTAAATAAAATAAAATTTTTCATGCAAAAGCAGATTATGGAAAATAAAATAAATGTAAAAAAAAGGAATTATAAATACATTTATTAAAAATTGCTGATGACTTTCCTGATTATTTTTTTGTGTATCGCCGGGCTTATTTTGATGATTACCTGGGGTAAGATAAATCCATTTCTTGCTTTTTTAATTGTGTCAATTGCAGCAGGCCTTCTATTAGGAATACCATTTAATAAGATCATTGGTTCAGTACAAAAAGGAATAGGCGATACATTGGGTTCCCTGGTAATCATAATTGCATTAGGAGCCATGCTTGGCAAGCTGGTGGCTGATAGTGGCGCTGCGCAAAAGATTGCTTCGGTAATGATGAATGCATTTGGAACGAAATATATTCAGTGGGCGCTTGTGGTAACAGGCTTTATTGTGGGCATACCCTTATTTTATGGGGTTGGATTTGTTTTAATGGTTCCGCTTATTTTTTCTGTTGTCTATCAATATAAATTACCGGCTGTTTACATCGGCCTTCCTATGCTGGCGGCCTTGTCTGTTACGTTTGGTTTTTTGCCACCGCATCCTTCACCTACTGCATTGGTCGTACAGTTTAATGCCAATATAGGAGTAACATTAATATATGGACTCATCATTGCCATACCTGCTATTATTCTTGCCGGCCCTGTGTTTTCAAGAACTTTAAAAAATATTCATTCTGTTCCGCTGGAAACTTTTCATGGAGCTATTCTGCCGGAAGATCGTTTGCCCGGCGCCGTTAGTAGTTTTTTGTCAGCGCTTTTACCGGTTATTCTTTTAATGATAGCTACCTTGCTTTCTAATTTTATTTTACAGGATACGTTATCCGGAAAAGTCATTTCTTTTTTGTCGGAACCCGCAGTAGTTATGCTGATATCATTGGCTGTGGCAACTTATGTACTGGGCATTAAACAAGGTAGCAGTGTAAAAAAAGTTATGTCAATCTATGCTGAATCAATAAAAGATATTGCCGTTATATTGCTAATCATTGGCAGCTCAGGTGCATTAAAACAAGTGCTTACAGATAGTGGGGTAAGTGAACAAATAGCAGCAGGCTTACATCACATCAATATTCAACCTTTAATTCTTGCGTGGCTGATAGCAGCTATTATCAGAATTTGTGTAGGATCAGCTACAGTAGCAGGTTTAACTACTGCGGGTATATTGGCGCCTTTAATTCTTCACAGCAATGTTAATCCAAATTTAATGGTGTTATCAATCGGTGCAGGAAGCCTTGCCTGTTCACACGTGAATGATTCAGGTTTCTGGTTGTTTAAAGAATATTTTAACCTGAGTATAAAAGATACCATCCGTTCATGGACGATGATGGAAACTATTGTATCTGTTGTTGGATTAGCAGGAGTATTGATTTTAAATATTTTTGTATAATTAATAAAACTTTATTTATGGCAAATAACAACGCTTCACAAAATTTTGAACAAACGGGATTAACGCTTCCTCCGGCACCCACGCCTATGGGAGTTTACAAGCCATTTCTGATTGATGGCAATCATTTGTATGTTTCAGGGCATGGGCCTATGAAGCAGGACAAGACCTTTATTACGGGACGTGTAGGTTATGCTATGGGAATGGAAGAAGGTAAACTCGCTGCCCTGCAGGTTGGCTTAACCATCCTTGCAACAATTATTTCCAGTGTCGGCAGTCTTGATAAAGTGAAGCGTGTTATAAAAGTTTTGGGTATGGTAAATTGTACTGCAGATTTTGAAAAACATCCTTATGTCATTAATGGCTGTAGTGAATTATTTAAAAAAATATGGGGGGAGGAAAATGGAGTAGGGGTGAGGAGTGCAGTAGGGGTAGGATCTTTGCCTGAAAACATTCCTGTGGAAATTGAAGCATTATTCGAATTGTATTAATCAAGCTAGAACAGCAACAATAAGATGAAAGACGAATGGTATTATATTGATAATATTGATACAATAGATTCTCCGTCATTGGTTATCTACCGTCAAAGAGTACACGAAAATATCGGCACATTATTATCAATGACAGATGATGTAAAAAGATTGCGCCCTCATGTAAAAACAAATAAGACAAAAGAGATTACAGATATGATGATGAATGCAGGAATTAACAAATTTAAATGCGCCACAATTGCTGAAGCTGAAATGCTTGCACTAAGCTTTGCAGATGATGTTTTATTAGCTTATCAGCCATCAATTCCTAAACTAAAACGCTTTTTAGAACTTATTGAAAAATATCCTCAACAAAATTTTCATGCCTTGTCGATAATATTGTTTCTGCAAAAAATATTGGCAATGAAGCTATCGTGAATAATATTACAATACCGGTGTTTATTGACCTTAATGTTGGCATGAACCGAACCGGAATTCCTCCGGGTGATAAAGCAATTGAACTTTATAAAGCATGTAACAATATTCCGGGAATACAACCAATTGGCGTGCATGCTTATGATGGACATATTCGGAATCCTGATATTACGCAACGTACAATTGAGTGTGACATTGCCTTTGAGCCGGTTTTGCAAATGCAGCAAATTTTATTGAATGAAGGATTTTCTGAACCAATAATTATTGCAGGAGGTACCCCTACATTTCCAATTCATATAAAAAGAAAAAATATAGAATGCAGCCCGGGTACTTTTATTTATTGGGATAAAGGCTACCAGCGTTTCCTGTAACGAGCAGTCTTTTATTCCGGCAGCATTGGTGATCAGCAGAGTTATTTCTTTGCCGGATGATACAAAATTGTGTCTTGACCTCGGACATAAATCTATTGCTTCAGAAAATACATTGGATAAACGTGTTTATTTTCTAAATGCTCCTGAATTAAAATTTGTTAGCCAGAGTGAAGAGCATTTGGTAGCAGAAATACCTAAAGATGATTCTTATAAAATCGGTGACGTGCTATATGGATTACCCTATCATATTTGTCCGACAGTAGCATTATATGAGCGTGCTGTTATTATTGAAAACAATAAGAAAGTTGACGAATGGAAAATAATTGCGAGAGACAGAAAAATCAATTTTTAACTATCAATTCCCGAATAGAAATATGTTTATAATTGATGCACATCTTGATCTTGCGATGAATGCGATGGAATGGAATCGTGATTTACGTAAGCCTCTCAGCGAAATCAATCAAAGAGAGAAGGAACTAACGGATAAGCCTGACCGCGGAAATGCAACGGTTTCTTTTGTCGAATTAAGAAAAGCAAATATAGGCCTGGTAGTTGCTACACAAATTGCACGTTACGTCAGTCCTTCAAATCCTTTACCCGGATGGCATTCGCCTGAACAGGCATGGGCGCAAACACAGGCGCAGCTTGCATGGTATAAAACAATGGAAGACGAAGGTGAAATGATTCAGATTAATAATTTATATTCTTTAGAAAAACATATTGCTTTATGGGGCGATGAAAATAATACTTCGCAAAAGCCGATTGGTTATATTTTAAGCCTGGAAGGTGCAGATTCATTAATTACAATTGATTATGTTGAGCGTGCATGGAATTACGGTGTGCGTGCTATTGGTCCTGCACATTATGGTGAAGGGCGTTATGCAAACGGGACAGATGGAAGTGGATTGATGAGGGCAAATGGAATAGCATTGCTAAAAGAAATGGAACGCTTAAATATTATTCTTGATGCTACACATTTATGCGATGATGCTTTCTGGCAGGCGCTGGATAATTTTAACGGGCATGTATGGGCAAGCCACAATAATGCACGATCAATTGTAAATCATAACAGGCAATTTAGTGATGAACAAATAAAAGCCTTGATTGAAAGAGATGCTGTTATTGGCGGAGCGTTTGATGCATGGATGATGGTTCCTGGCTGGCAAAGAGGAATATCAACTCCAAAGGAAATGAATTGCAATCTTGAAAAAATTATAGATCATATCGATCATGTATGCCAGTTAGCCGGTAATGCTTTGCATATCGGTATTGGCACTGATCTTGATGGCGCTTTTGGCAGAGAGCAATGTCCTTATGATTTAGAAACAATTGCTGATCTGCAAAAGTTTCCATCTTTATTTTATAAAAGAGGTTATTCAAAAGAAGATGTTGAAAATATTATGCATGGTAACTGGTTGAGATTTTTGAAGAAGGCGTGGCATTGAAATTAGAAAAAAAGGCTAAATTTTTTATATAAATGAAACCGGTAAAACTTAAATACGAAAAGCTGTTAGCTGATATCGGTTCGACAATAGAACGAGCCAGGGAAAATGCTATAAGAGCTATCAATACAGAATTAGTAAAAGCAAATTGGAAAATTGGCAGACATATAGTAGAATATGAACAACATGGCGAAGAAAGGGCAGAGTATGGCAGCGCTTTATTAACAACACTTTCAAGGGATTTAAGACAACGCTATGGAAAAGGATTTGGCAGACGCAATGTTTTAGATATGCGGAGATTTTATGTTGCTTATCCGAAATGGCAGACAGTGTCTGCCAAATTAAGCTGGAGTCATTATATTGAATTAATTGGTATTTCAGATGAAATTATGCGTAGGTTTTATGAAAAGCAAACTATTCATGAAAATTGGTCGAAGCGGGAATTAGAAAGACAAATTGATTCATCACTTTTTGAAAGACTTGCTTTAAGTAAGGACAAGAAAGGAGTATTAAAACTTTCTGAAAAAGGATATATTGTTTCGCACTATACTGAAGCAGTTAAAGATCCTTATGTTCTTGACTTTCTCAAAATACCACAGTCGATAAGAATGACAGAGAAAGACTTTGAACAAAAAATTATAGATAACCTTCAAATGTTTTTACTTGAGCTTGGCAAAGGTTTCACGTTTGTTGCAAGGCAATACAAAATTTCACTTCGCAATAAACATTATCACATTGACCTGGTTTTTTATCATCGTATTCTTAAATGTTTTGTGCTTATTGACTTGAAAACTAAAAAAGTTTCTCATGCTGACATCGGGCAAATGAATCTCTATCTTAATTATTTTAAAATTGAAGAAAGCGTGGAAGACGATAAAGAGCCAATAGGAATTATTCTTTCCGCAGATAAAGATGAAATATTGGTTGAATTTGCTACAGGTGGAATATCAAATAAAATTTTTGTTTCAAAATATCAACTTTATCTGCCCGACAAAAAGCAGTTGCAAAGAAAAGTAAAAGCAATTTTGGAAAATTAAAAATTTGTATTTGCAAAAGAAGATCTTGAAAATATTATTCATGGTAATTGGTTGAGATGTTTGAGGAAGGCGTGGATTTAATATTGAGATTAGAAAAATTATTAAAGTTTTATACGATATAATATTAATATGCGATTTCCGATTTTATATATAAGGTTAAAACAACTCAAAAGGCAAATCAATCAACTTGGCTTATATGCCTTCATAATTTTTGCAATAGTTTGTTACCTTATTATTGTTGCGTATAAACAATTCAGCAAAGGTGAATATTCAATGTATTTAATTATTGGATTTGCATTGGTTTGCCTTTGGATACATTTCTACCGGAAGGATACCTCTTTTATTTATAAACATTTGGATGATCCACATTTACAGATATTTTCGGAATATGTCGCTCTTACACTTCCATTTTCAATTTCATGCATCATCACAAAAAGCTGGTATTGTTTACCGGCATTGTTATTTCTTTTGTTGTGGATTCCTTTTCTTATGCCTGAGTTTAGGAATAAGACTTCCTTCAAAAATCTTTCTTCGTTTATTCCGGCTGAAAACTTTGAATGGATCAGCGGATTTAGAAAACAGTATATTTCTGTTATTTTCGTCTATTTGTTAGCGTTATCCTTTAGCTGGTTTAAAATATTGCCCCTGGTTTTCTTATGGCTTTTAACAGGTCTTATTGCTTCATTTTTTGCAGAATGCGAATGCATTGGCGTCCTGCGGGAAAATAATAAATCGCCATCGGAGTTAATAATTTACAAAATAAAAATAGCGGTTATGTACGTTTTTATTTTATACCTGCCGGTAATAGCGATCAATATAATATTAAACCCGGATTTTCTTTTGCTGGATTTATTATTCGTCCCTATGCAAATATCTGTTTTATGTTTTGCAATTTTTTTTAAATACTGTATTTACAAGCCTGATACCATGCTTACCGGCAATAATATTATGTTGTCTCTCATTTTGGTTTCATCTGCTTTGCCTTATTTATTACCCGTTCCTGCCATTCTTTCTTTAGTATATTTTTATAAAGCAAAAAGGAACTTAAATCAATATTTAAATGATTAGCATACGGAACTTATCAATAAAATTTGACGGAAACCAGGTATTAAAAAATATAAATATTGATTTTGAATCAAACAAAATTCATGGAGTTGTGGGGCTTAACGGTGCAGGAAAAACAACGTTCTTTAATATTTTAGCCAAAACAATAAAGCCGGATTCCGGTGTAATAAAAAATAATAATCTCGGTCTTACCATAAGAGATACGGCTTATCTTGAAACGGTGAATTTTTTTTATTCCATGATTACAGGTAACGAATATTTAAAAATTTTCAAGCAAACAAATCCTGAATTTAGGCTGGCTATCCTGCAGGAATATTTTAAGTTGCCGTTGGATGAATTGGTTGAGAATTATTCTACCGGGATGAAGAAAAAATTGGCGTTGCTTTCTGTTATGAAACAAGACAAGCCGGTCTTTATTCTTGATGAACCTTTTAACGGACTTGATCTTGAGACAAATGAAGTACTTGAACTTATTATTACCAGGTTAAGGCAAAAAGATAAAACGGTCTTTGTTTCATCCCACATTCTTGAGCCATTACTTTCTACCTGTGATGAGATTCATTTATTAGAAGACGGGCGATTTATAAAATCATTTTCAAAAAATAATTTTGATAAAATAGATGATGAACTTTTTGGAAAATTAAGAATTGAAGCACAAAAAATAATTTCCACTGCCCTGTGAGATTTTATCTTCCCGGCTAAAAAAGCGCAGAGGTTGATCTATAATACTCTTAAATATGATATCGTGATGATGAAATTGAAAAAGTTATAATTTATTATCAGATAACCAGACATTCGATGTCTTAATTTTTGTGCTGTAGGCACAATTTGTGGGTAACCAATTTCTGATACGGATACCATACGTTCCTTCGGAACGTTTCATACTTATTTTGGAATATTCTACCCCACCAACAGTTTCTCCGGAACTAAAAAATACAAATGAACATCCACTCGCTATTATAGTTTTACAACTATTCCATCTAATCTCATAAAAATTTTTAAAAGTAAACTTTAAAGATTATTTAATTGGAGTAATAATAATTTTCAAAACTGCAATATAAATGCTGTGCCTTCATTCATTACACTTTGCACATGAATATTTCCTTTATGCAGCATCATAATTTG
The DNA here is from genome assembly GCA_963788795.1 of uncultured Chitinophagaceae bacterium. Taxonomy (GTDB): domain Bacteria; phylum Bacteroidota; class Bacteroidia; order Chitinophagales; family Chitinophagaceae; genus Ginsengibacter. Next base: position 348,788 of record CAWBII010000014.1, on the reverse strand, counting down.
TTTGCAGAAGGCTTAAGCCAATACCGCTTCCGCTTTTCTTAGTACTGAAGAAAGGAATAAAAATTTTATCCAGCACTTCATCTTCTATGCCGCTGCCATTATCAACAATTTTTACAGCAACGTGGCCATTATCGATTTACTTGCAGTAAGAATAATTTTCGGATCCGGTGTTTCTTTAACAGCTTCCATTGCATTTAGTAAAAGATTTATCAAAACCTGTTCAATAAGATTTATATCAGCTTCAATTTGCAGCTCCGTGATCTTTTAAAATTATTTCAAGCTCTATATTTTTTTGCTGCAGTGTAGGCAGCATTAAACGATGCTGTGTTTTGAAAAGATCTTTTACATAAAATTTTTGCAGATTAGGTGAGGTGATCATATTAAGGTTACGATAGGTTTGTGCAAATTTTAATAAACCTTCACTTCTGCGCTTAATAGTTTCCATGCCTAGAGAAAGATCTTCCAGCGTTCCGCGTTTCATCATCAATTAATTCAGAAGAATGTTGAAGCCTGTTTTTTAAAGTATCAGCCAAAGAAGATATAGGCGCAATAGAATTCATGATCTCATGCGTCATCACACGCAATAATTTTTGCCAGGCTTTGCTTTCTGTTTCATCCAATGCTTCATTTACATTCTGAAACGCAATAAGCTTATATCTTTTCCTTTGGTTTGAAATGCAGTTGCTGACATAAGATTTTAAGGCATTCCTGTCAATATGAATATCGGTTATGGAACTATCGCCGGGCTTCAGATCAACAACATGTCTCACATAAAGCAGCATCGCGTTTATCTAATGACTGAATGGTTTTTAAATAAGGAATTTTCAACAATTTTTTCAGCGATTCATTCATCCACACCACATTGCCTGTTTCTATTTCATAAGAAAGAATGCCTGTATCAACCAGCTCCAGTATTTTTTGCAGGTATTGATATTGTGTTTCTCTTTCAAGGCTTATTACTTTAAATGCAGAATTGATATCATTAAAGCCTTTGCGTAAAGACTGAACTTCAGCAGGCGCATGTTTTACATCAAAATGCCTGGAAAAATCCCTGTATTGAACGCCTTCAACAAACTGGCTTACTTCAAACTGCGCTTTCTTTAAAAACTCATACAGATTCATAAGCGATTGATATAACGGCATATAAGCAGACATATTGCTGCCAAACAAGAATGCTCAGGCCTTTTATGAATAAATAACTTGCTGCAAAAATATCTGTCTGCGAAGAACATATACTGCGTATTAACTAATCTTATTCCGGGCGGTTATATATCATATTTGCTTAGCCTCCTGTATAATGCTGTCCTGGTTAAACCCTAATTCTTTTGCAGCTTTGGTTATGTTGCCGTTATGTTTTTCTATAACGTGCAGAATAGTATTTTTTTCAATGGTACTTAATTTATAATCATCCTGTTCGCATGGTTTGTGTAACAGAACTTTCAATAGGTGAAAAGAGTAAATCTCTTTCACAAAGCACTTCATCATCGCTCATAATAATTGCCCGTTCCATAGTGTATTGCAGTTCACGCACATTGCCGGGAAAAGGATATTTCATTAATTTATCGAGTGCTGATTTGATCCAGCTCAATTGCAGGCTTTCTGTATTTGGCTGCATATTGTTTTGCAAAATGTTTAGCCAATAAAATAATGTCTTCTTTACGGTTGCGTAAAGGCGGTAATGTTATTTCAACTGTATTAATGCGGTAAATAAGATCTTTTCTAAAACGGTTTTCATTGGCCAGTTCCTGCAAAGGCATATTGGTTGCGCAAATCAGTCGTATGTCAACAGGTATAGGCTGATTAGTTCCCAAACGTATTACCTGCCTGTTTTGTAAAACACTCAGCAATTTTGCCTGTTGCTGCAAACTGATATTACCAATTTCATCTAAAAATAAAGTGCCGCCGTTTGCTGCTTCAATTCTTCCGATACGATCTTCTCTCGCATCTGTAAACGCACCTTTTTTATGACCGAATAATTCACTTTCAAAAAGTGTTTCAGTAAGTGCGCCAACATCAACTTTTATATAAGGTTGTTTTGCACGTAATGATTTTTGATGAATGGCTTTTGCGGTAAGATCTTTGCCGGTTCCGTTTTCGCCCAATATTAAAATATTGGCATCTGTAGGTGCGATCTTTTCAATCTTAAAAAAAATATTTTTCATTGCTTCGCTTTCGGCAAGCAATTCTGTGCCGATAAGATTTTCGATGCCATTTTTATTGGCTGCACCATTTGCATTGCGTTTTGTTTTTTTAATGATTTCTTCTATGTTCGAGATGAGCTTTTCATTATGCCAGGGCTTTAATATAAAATCTGCAGCGCCTTCTTTTAATGACCGGACTGCAAGATCAATATCGCCATAAGCGGTTATCATTATAACAGAAACTGCATTGTTTAATTCCTTAATTCTTTTCAGCCAATAAATGCCTTCATTGCCTGTATTGATAGAAGATTTAAAATTCATATCCAGCAATACAAGATCAAAACTGTTTTCCCGCAAAAGCCAGGCAGGTTTTCAGGATTTTTTTCTGTAACAACTTTTTTTACTTCAGTTTTTAATAATAACCTTACCGCAATTAAAACATCCGGGATCGTCATCAATAATTAAATACAGATGTATTCTTTAAACTCATCGAAATTATGAATTAATAATGAGTAAATTAATAATCAAACTCGATTGCAATACAACACAATGTAAAATACCACAACGCAAAAATACTGTTATTCTCTGATTAAATACGTGCAGGGTTCAATTCTCAACTTTTTGTTATCAATTTTGCATGGTGCTTAACTATGCCATAAAACAAAAGAATGGAAATTAGTTTTTCAGATAATAATTATAAAATGAGTGTATCAAAACCGTACACTTTTTGTATCACAAAGAACATTTTATTTAAATGAATATTGAGAAATGTAACCATGTTGAGTATCAAAAACTGTTAAACAATTGCACTGTGTTGAAATAGTTCTATGGCAGCGAAAGTAGCTGATGACATTTATCTATTTTAAAGTGTTCAAAAAGAGCCTTGCTGCGACAGGTAAAACCATTTAATGCCGATGTGCTTAATATTCAATCACAGTTAAATTAATGTAATAAATATAAATCCGTAAAGTGGATAGAGTTATACAAAAGAAAAAATGGACAAGAAAAAGAATAATAACAATTTCGGATTTTGCCGGAATTGTTCTATTGATTGCAGCAAGCTATTATTTTACAAGAGGAGGCAACAAATTGGATGTTGAAACAGACCGCATCACCATTAGCGAAGTAACAAAAGGAAAGTTCCAGGAAAACTATTCCGGTGAATGGAGTTGTGCTTCCTCAAACAACAATTTATCTCGACGCTGTTGAAGGCGGCCGTGTAGAAGAAAAATATGTTGATGATGGAACGATGATGAAAAAAGGACGAGCCGATTCTGCGATTATCAAATACTGATCTTGAGCTTGATCTGGTGAGCCAGCAAAACAACGTATATAACACGCTTACACAAATGCAGATTAACGAAAAACGCCGCTCTACAAAACACGGTAAGCAAGCTAAATCAAATGGCTGATGTGGAAAGTCAGTTTAAAGAAGCTGAACGCATTTATAAATCTTGATAAAGAACTTGTATGCAACAGAAAGCAATCGGCTCGCAGGAATTTCAAAAAGTCGCAAAATGATTATAATTATCTACAGAAAAAGCAAAAGCTAACACAACAGATTTTGCAGCAGGATTCCGTTTCAACCGAACAGCAATGAAACAGGACAAGGCAATCATATCGAAGGCTCGCAAAATGCATTGACTATTATGCAGACAAAAAGTTGGCGACCTAATTGTGCGTTCGCCGGTTGATGGTCAATTAACTTCTTTAGATGCAGAAGTTGGTCAAAGCAAAAACAAAGGAGAACGTCTTAGGGCAGATAGATGTATTAGGTGGTTATAAAGTGCGTGTTGATATTGATGAACATTATATTTCACGAATCTTATACAGGCTTGCGTGGCACATTCAATTTTGCTGATAGCGACTATATTCTTGAAATTAAAAAAGTTTATACACAGGTAACCAACGGCAGTTTCCAGGTTGATATGGAATTTGTTGGTAAAGTGCCAACAGGGTATTCGCCGCGGCAAACATTGCAGATATGATTGGCATTAAGTGATGAAAGCACAGGCATTGCTATTACCCAAAGGTGGTTTCTTTCAGCAAACCGGTGGCAACTGGATTTTTAAAGTAAGCGCTAATGGCAGCAAATGCTTATAAAGTAGATATTCAACTAGGCAGTCAAAATCACAGATTATTATGAAGTGTTGCAGGGATTGCAGCCAGGAGATAAAGTAGTTACATCCAGCTATGAAAATTATGGAAGATATGCAGGAACTGGTATTGTCGAAGTAGAGAGTACACTTATGGGTAGATAAATTTAATAATTATAAAACCTGGTAATACTTAAAACTTACTATTATGAAAAAAGTATTTTTATTTCGCCTCACTGCCATCTTATTGATGTGCCTTTCATCATTATTAATTAAAAGTGAAAATGTAGCTTGTAAAATAAAATGCACTGCTTTTTCAAGTGTCCAATTCAACAGGAAAAAATAAGCAGCAACACGCATGGGATTTATTTTTACAACGACGATGGACTTTTTATAAAAATCTGACAAATCAAAGGAATTAAAAGCTCAAATAAAAAAAATAAAACATGATAAAAATTTCTGAACTCGAAAAAATTTACCGCACTGAAGAAGTAGAAACCGTTGCGCTTAAATAAATTATCTTTTGAAGTGAAAGAAGGAGAATTTGTTGCAGTGATGGGCCCTTCAGGTTGCGGCAAATCAACACTGCTTAACATTCTTGGATTATTGATGATCCCGATGATGGCAGCTTTGTTTTTAACGGAATTGAAGTAGCTCATTTCAATGAACGAAAACGTGCAGACCTGCGCAAGCACAATATTGGCTTTGTATTTCAAAGTTTTAATCTTATTGATGAGCTTACCGTTTTTGAAAATGTTGAATTGCCATTGATCTATACCGGCGTATAAAACGTGCTGAAAGAAAAAAACGTGTTGAAGAAGTATTGGATAAAGTGCAGATCATGCATCGCCGCAATCACTATCCGCAACAACTATCAGGTGGCCAGCAACAACGTGTGGCTGTTGCAAGAGCCGTAGTAAATAATCCAAAATTAATACTGGCAGATGAGCCTACCGGTAACCTTGATTCAACATAATGGTAATGAAGTAATGCAATTGCTTACTGAACTAAATGAACAGGGCACAACCATTGTAATGGTTACACACAGCGAGCATGATGCACGTTACAGTCATCGTATTATCCGCATGCTGGATGGACAAACTGTTACAGAGAATATTCTGATATAAGATATACAACCGCAGCAGGAAATTCTGAGCTTTAAATATTGAATGTTGAATTGTGATGAAGAAATTCATTTAAGATTCAACATTCTAAATTTAAAATAGTCTCTATATGTTCAAAAATTATTTTAAAACATCGTTCAGGAAATCTTTGGAAAAACAAAGGCTATAGTTTTTTAAATATTGGAGGCCTTGCTATAGGTATTGCCTGTGCAGGTTTAATATTTTTGTGGGTAGAAGATGAGCTTACCTTTAATCATTACTTTAGTAACAGGGAAAATCTTTATAAAGTAAAAGACCGGCAGACTTATGATGGCACTACTTTTACCTTCGATGCCACACCGGGGCCTTTTGCACAAGGTATTAAATCAGAAATTCCCGGTATAAAAAATACTGCCCGCACTACATGGGGCAATAGTGTTCTTTTTTCCCTTGACGATAAAACCATTTATGAGCAGGGCTTATATGTTGATTCACCTTTTCTGAAAATGTTTCAACTTCAATTTGTAGAAGGAAATGCAGACAAGGCTTTTGACCAGTTGCATTCAATAGTTGTTTCAGAAAAGATGGCGAAGAACTTTTTTGGCAATACTAACGTACTCGGCAAAACGCTAAAGGTTGATAACAAACAAGATTATGTTATTTCCGGTGTTATTAAAGACCTTCCTGCAAATGTTTCTTTTAAATTCGACTGGCTATCTTCTTTTAAAATTTATGAAGATCCGAATAAATGGTTACAGCAATGGGGTAGTAATTCTGTAGTAACTTATGTAGAAACACAGCCAAATGTTGATGTAACATCTATTAATAAAAAATTATACGGTTACATACAGACCAAGCAAAAAGAAACAAGTGCGAAAATGTCTATCTACCCCATGAACCGGTGGAGAATGTATGATAGCTTTGATAATGGTAAAGAAATTCCCGGCAGAATAAAATATGTAAATCTTTTTAGTTTAATAGCCTGGATCATTTTAATTATTGCCTGCATCAATTTTATGAATCTTTCTACTGCACGTTCCGAGCAGCGTGCAAGAGAAGTTGGCGTAAGAAAAGTGATGGGCGCCGGTAAAGCAAAACTCATCAGGCAATTTATCGGGGAATCTGTTTTTACTTCCCTGCTATCAGCATTGACTTGCTATCGGCATTATTTATCTTTCACTACCGGCCTTTAATAGCCTTGTTGAAAAACAATTAACCGTTAACGTTAGTAATCCTTTTCATATAATATGCTTTACTGGCAATTGCTTTAATCTGTGGATTAATTGCGGGAAGCTATCCCGCTTTTTATCTTTCTTCTTTTAAGCCAGTATATGTTTTAAAGGGAATAAAAATAAAAAATGGCAGCGCAGGGTTTATAAGGAAAGGACTGGTAGTTCTTCAATTTTCAATCTCGGTTACTCTTATAATTGCTACCATAATTATTTACCAGCAAATATCTCATGTAAAAGGCCGTGATCTCGGTTACAATAAGCAAGGCCTTATTTATATGTATATGCAGGGCAATATGAAACAGCAATTTGATGCTATAAAAAATGATTTGCAAGCAACAGGAGTTGTGCAAAATGCTTCATTAAGCAATAACCAGGTTGTTACAGTTAGGAAGTAACACCGGAGATTTTGCCTGGGAAGGAAAGGATCCTTCAAAACAGGTATTGATAACAGTTGAAGGCGTAAGTCCTGAATATGCTTCTACAATGGGCATGCATATTAAAGAAGGAAGAGATTTTTATGCTAACAGCAAAACAGATAGTAATAATATACTCATAAATGAATCATTGGCTAAAATCATTAAAAAGAAAAATATAGTAGGAAGTATTATTTCAGATGGAGATGCTAAATATACTGTTGTAGGAGTGATAAAAGATTTTGTTTATAATGACATGTATGCTTCTGCGTCGCCTTTAATATTATTTTCTGACACATCAAATTGCAATGTATTATCGATCCGTTTAAAAGCTGGTGCAGATTTACAGGCCTCTTTGGCTAAAATTGAACCAGTGATTAAAAAGGATAATCCTGGTTATCCTTTCGATTATAGTTTTGTTGATCAGCAATTTGATAAATTATTTAAGACGGAAGCGCTCATTGGAAAATTGGCGGGCGTGTTTTCAATATTGGCAATATTTATTTCCTGTCTCGGATTATTTGGACTTGCGGCATACACTGCTGAAAAAAGAACGAAAGAAATTGGCATACGAAAAGTATTGGGCGCAAGTGTAAAAGGTCTTGCAGGCTTGCTTTCAAAAGAATTTTTGCAATTGGTCGCTATATCCTGCCTTATTGCTTTTCCTGCAGCATGGTGGATGATGAAAGACTGGCTTGATGGATATACTTACCGGATAAATATTAGCTGGACAGTTTTTGCCCTGGCAGGAATACTCGCTTTATTAATTGCATTAATAACAGTAAGTTTCCAGGCGATAAAAGCGGCACTTGCAAACCCTGTAGAAAGTTTGAGAAGTGAGTAGCCCCTAAATCTCCCAAAGGGGCACTTTTAGAGGCTTCAATAAAATGAACAGTAATTATAAAATATGAGTACTATAAAATTCTTTCCCTTTGGGGGAGTTAGAGGAGGCCATTATTTCAAAACGGCGTGGCGAAGTTTATGGAAGAATAAATTTTATTCAGCCATAAATATTAGTGGTTTAGCCGTTGGGCTGGCCACCGGTATTATGTTATTACTTTGGGTGCAGAACGAACTGAGCTTTGATAAATTTAATAAAGACTATAAAAATATTTATAATCTTAGTACGCACTTTAATGCGAATGGTGATGAAAGAACATGGGACGGTGTGCCGGGGCCTTTAGCTGTTTATGCAAAGTCAATTGCCGGCGTAAAATCTTTCGTAAGAATTGCAAGCGACTTTGATCAAAATCTTTCTAATAAAGACAAGACAAAAATATTTGATGGAAATGTAGTAGCTGCTGTTGATTCGGGTTTCTTTTCAATGTTCAATTTTAATTTACTGGAAGGAAACGAGCAGACGTTGTTTCCAAATATTAATTCTGTTGTGATTACTCAATCAACAGCGAAAAAGTTATTTGGCAATGAAGAGGCGTTGGGTAAGATTGTTGGTTACAATAAAGAACTTTTTACAGTAACCGGGGTGCTGCAGGATTTTCCTGAAAATTCGTCTATTCGTTATGATGCCATTTTTCCCATGGCATATAATGCAAAGCAATTCACCGAAAGCGGTGGTAATGGAAATTGGAAAACTATTGATGAAGACCTTGGTGATTTTAGTTTTACAACTTTCGTACAATTAAGTAATGAAGCGGATCCCCTAAAAACAGGACAGGCATTTTCCACCGCTTACAAAAAAGCAAGAAATGGTGATAGTGATGCTTCTTTTCAATTACAAAATTTAGGAAATATACATTTAGTAACTGCTGATGGAAATAATTCATCGCTTAGAATGGTGCAGATTTTTATGCTCGTTGTATTTTTATTACTGGCAATTGCGAGTATTAATTATATTAACCTTTCAACGGCACGTTCCTTAATCCGTGCAAAAGAAGTGAGCATACGTAAAATGGTTGGCGCTCAAAAGCTTCAATTATTTTTTCAGTTTATTATTGAGACATTTTTGCTGTTTTGTTTTTCAGCATTATTGGCAATTGTTTTAATACTGCTGCTAACGCCGCTGTATAACAATATTACAGGCAAATCTTTAAGTGTTAGTATATCAGATATAGCCGTGTGGAAGGCAGCAGCGATAGCTATTACAGGCACTTTAATTGCATCCAGTATTTATCCCGCAATATTGTTATCATCATTTAAGCCATTGGAAGCTTTAAAAGGAAAAATCACTTCAGGTGTCGGTATCGCTTCACTTAGGAAAGGACTTGTTGTTTTTCAGTTTTCCATATCTGTAATATTGCTTGTCTGCACAATTATAATGAGCAATCAAATGAAATTTATAAAGAATAAAGATATAGGCTATGATAAAAGTTATGTATTTTCTGTTCCGCTTACCGGCGAATTAGCAAGCCATATAGACGCAGTAAGAACAGAATTGAAAAAGCAACCGGGCATTTTAAATGTATCTCTAATTGATGCATATAATTTTTCAAGTGTTGGTGGTGAAACAGGAGATATTAATTGGCCAGGGAAACCTGCTAATCAAAATGCAACAATAACACAGATATCATCGGACAAAGATTTTATACCAACAATGAAAATAAAATTTATTGAAGGTGGAAATTTTTCGGGTACGCCCGCCGATAGTTCTAATTATATTTTAAATGAAGCTGCTGTAAAAATGATGGGCTTGCAGAAACCTTACGCAGGACAGCAAATTTCTTTGCATGATAAAGAAGGGACTATAATTGGAGTGGTTAAGGATTTTAATTTTAAATCACTTAAAGAAAAAATAACGCCTTTAATCTTTTTCACTTTTTGGAACAACAGGAATATATTATATGTGCGCACTACTGCAGCAAATGCACAACAGGCAATAGCTGCCGTGGGTAGTCAATATAAAAAATATGCAGGTAATTCACCTTTCAGTTATAATTTTTTAGATAAAAGTTTTGATGCTCAATATAAAACTGATGAGCGGGCGGGAAAATTATTTAATGTGTTTGCAGGCATTGCCATATTTATTTCCTGCCTTGGTTTATTTGGATTGGCCACATATACAGCACAGGTAAAAATCAAAGAGATTGGTATCCGAAAAGTATTGGGAGCAAGTATTTCAGGTATAGTAAAACTTATCAGTAAAGAATTTTTAAAATTAATAGTTATAGCTATAATTATTGCAGTACCGGTAAGCTGGTGGGCAATGAATAAATGGCTGAATGGTTTTGCATACCATGTAAATATTTCGTGGTGGGTATTTGCTATTGCAGCAACAATATCATTGCTAATTGCATTACTCACAATTAGTTTCCAGGCAATAAAAGCGGCATTGGCAAATCCTGTAGAAAGTTTGAGAAGTGAATAGCCCCCTAAATCCTCCGAAGGGGGACTTTTAAAGGCTTCAATAAAATGAACAATAATTATAGAATATGAGTACGATAAAATTCTCTCTCTTTGGGAAAGTCAGAGGAGGCCATTATTTCAAAACTGCGTGGCGAAGTTATTAATCAAATTTTTGTTAGTGATTCAAATTAATATAAAATGAAAAGATTAAAAGCAATAACTGTATTGTTATCTTTCTTTTGCTTTGGAATTGCAACCACAGCATTTTGTCAGCCATCAGTTTTCAGTTTTCAAAAATATACTAATGGTAAAGGAGACACGCTAAACTACCGCCTGCTGAATCCCGATTCTGATAGCTTACGTAAATACCCGCTTATAATTTTTTTACATGGATCGGGGGAGCGGGGCAATGATAATGAGGCCCAGTTAAAATGGGGAGTAATGAATTTTGCAAACGATCAGAATATGATAAAATATCCAGCTATTGTTATTGCACCGCAGTGTCCTGAAAAAATGGAATGGGCTAATTTCTCAAACAATAGAAATAGCAGAGAAAAGCTCCTGCAACCTTCGCCTTCCAAACCAATGGAACTTCTGATTGCGCTTATTCAACAGGTCATAACAAAATTGCCTGTTGATACGAATCGTATTTATATTACCGGCCTTTCTATGGGAGGTCATGGAACTTATGATGCAATTGAAAGATATCCTGATTTATTTGCTGCAGCAATTCCTGTTTGTGGCTATGGTGATGTAACAAAAGCTCCCTTGATAGCTCATATACCGATCTGGATTTTTGCGGGTGCTGAAGATGCTGCAGTAAATCCACTATATTCTCTTGATATGGTTGAAGCGTTAACTAAGGCTGGTGCTCATCCCGGTTTTACATTATATCCTGAAGTTGGTCATTTTTCGTGGTTGGGTGCTTACAGCGACCCGTTAATGATGGCATGGCTTTTCAGGCAGCATAAATAAATTTAATTCTGCGTTTAACTCATACTGTTAGTAATTGATTTTTTATCAGCCGCAGTTATAGTTTTTTAATTTTTTAAAAGTCAAACTAACTTAAATTCAGCTGCTGATATATTTCACAAAGCTTCTTTTTGCAATTGGCAGCAATGTTTCTTCCATAGGATAAGCTAAAGAAGTTTTTATATTATATACAGCGGGATTGGGCAGCTCCGGCCGGTTTCTGATTAATTCTGCTTTTATATTTTCAGAAGAATTACTTACAGAACGTATCCATTGATTTATAAAATCTGTTCGAATACCGCGATATTGCTCATCATGCTTTTCATAAATCGTCAGGTGATATTGGTAAGCCACCGTGGTATTAAATCGACCGTCACATATCAGGAGGTAGCCTTCGTTAATATCAAGCGGAATAAGGCCTACCGGTTCAATATTTAATTTTGCTTCAACAAACTCATATATCTCTGTTCCGTTTTGAATAGTAGTTTTTATTTTTTCTGCAGAATAGTGAACAATATCTTCCAATTCTTTCATTAACTCAGTATCTTCTATAATTCTTTCATATTCCAGTTGCAGCTTTTTTATATTTACTTCGGTAAGCTGCTTTGGAAAGTGTTCCTGCAAAAAACGCCTGTTTTCCCTAAATGCCACAATATTGTTATAATGAAAAATTATATCGGCCAATTGCGGATACAATTTGTTTTGATTGAAATAAGAATTTACGTGTTGCAGGTAAGCAAGTAGTGTATACTTTTTTAATTCGAAATCAATATAGCCTTCTGCAAACCATGTTTCGGATAAGGATTTCATGTTATTTGCTTTAATAATTTAATAATTGAATTTACGTATTTGATCTCATATATTTTTAAACGATAAATTTTGCAAAATGTTTTAACAACAATTTGAAAATAAAATTGAACAAAAACTACTTAGCAATTTTTTTAATTGAACACAAGTATTTTCTTTATATATTATTTTATAAAAACTTCGCAGGATAAATATTTAAAAGCGTCTGATACTCTGTTTTCTTATTTGAATAAAAAATAATTGTATGATATTGTATAGCTATGTTTTCAAAACAAGGTAGCAAAGGACAGGCATGGCACCAGGACTGTGCGCCGGAAGACAAATTAAAATATAATTTGAACCGCCTGGTTTATACACACGACATCAATACCGAAACCGGCGGCGAGTTGGTAATTTTTCCTGAAACGCATAAAGCAGGCATATTGCCGGCAGGTGTACCCGATGCAGATATAGAAGGGCAAATGGTGTATGCTCCAAAAAAAGACACTTTAATTTTTTTACACGGTCATTGCTGGCATAGGGTAATGTCGGTGAAGAGTGCTTATCGCATTTCAACAAATTTCAGAACAGTTCCTTTGGGCGTACCGGAAGATATTACAGATATTTGTGTTTACCGCAACATGCGGTACAAATTCTCCACCGCAGAAATTGTTGAAAACCGCTAATGAAAAATGAATAAAAATAAAGTCCGCTGGGGCATACTTGGCGCAGGAGTTATAGCGCATTCTTTCGCGAAAGATTTTTCTTTTATGCAAAATGCGGAACTAGTTGCTGTTGCCGCCCGTGATGTGGAAAGGGCTAAGGTATTTGCTGCCGGGTACAATATACCACAATCGTTAAGTTATGATGAACTGTACAACAGCGAAGATGTTGATGCGGTTTACGTTGCTACTACACATAATTTTCATTTTGAACAGACCATGCAATGCCTTAAAAAAGGTAAAGCCGTTTTATGTGAAAAACCTGTTACTGTAGATGATAAAGAGTTTAAAGAATTGATGAGTTTTTCAAAAACCAACAGGGTTTTTTTGATGGAAGCGATGTGGACCTATTTTTTACCTGCCATACACAAAGCAAAGCAATGGATGGATAAAGGAAGGATTGGGAAATTAAAAATCATACAGGCAGACTTTGCTTATCCCATGGAAAAAAATATGGGACGGTAGAATGTATAATCCGAATCTTGCAGGCGGTTCATTACTCGATTTGGGCGTATACCCCATAGCGTTAGCTTATTATTTCACAGACAGAATTCCTGCAAAAATCACCGCGACGGCAGATATGACCAAAACCGGCGTTGACGAAAGCGTAAATATGTTTTTGCAATATGGAGATATGTCGGCAACATTATTTTCTTCCATTATTACCCGCATGACCAATAAGGGAAGAATCTTTGGTGAAACCGGTTATATAGAGATTCCGGATTTTTGGCGGGCTTATGGTTGTAAATTATATGATAAGGAATATAACCTTATTGAATCTTTTGAAGATAACCGCGACTCTCGTGGGTTCATTTATGAAATGCAACACGCCAATGATTTAATATTGGCCGGCGAAATTGAAAGCCCCGTTATGTCGCATTCGCGTAGCAATGCCATACAGGAAACAATGATGGAGGTACGCAGGCAAATTGGATTGAAATATCCATTTGAAAAGTAAAACAGGTTTTGAAACGTTGTTTTCGACTCAATTATAAAAACGAAAAAATGAAAGAAAGAATTGGTAAGACAACCAAATTTTTATCAGAAAAGTTCTGACGAATTATGCAGGACAGAGAAAGCATTTCTATGCATTCCAATAAGCAAATCAAAAAAGTTAGAGCAAGCTATTGCTGCATCAACGATTGCCAGTTTATCGGCAGTGAATTCCGTCAGGTGACCCCGCAGAGGCTCGAACTCTGGACCCACAGATTAAGAGTCTGTTGCTCTACCAACTGAGCTACGGAGTCAGTTTTGCAAATATAAATAATGATAGAAAGAGTTTTACAGGATTAATAATAAAATAAACTTATTTAATAAAAACTTGTAAAAAAATCAATGACTTTTTTAATAATTATACCTGAATATTTATTACCATTAATAAAATAAATTTCAAAAATTATCACATAAGTTTTACATTCACGCTCTCTTAATTTATCCTTCTGAACGCTATACATTATTATGGGAAATTTTCAGGTTAAGATCCAACCAAAAAAATATGATGCAATTATTGTTGGTTCTGGCGCCGGTGGTGGAATGGCTACTTATGTTCTTGCCAACGCAGGTTTAAAAGTTTGCCTTATTGAAGCAGGCCCGATGTATGATCCTGCAAAAGATTCTAATCAATTAAAAAATCCATGGGAATCTCCGCGAAGAGGCGCCAGTACCAAGTTTCGCCCGTTTGGCGATTTTGATGGATGCTATTGGGGATGGGAAATTGACGGTGAACCATACACGCAGGCAGAAGGCACAAAATGGGAATGGTGGCGTGCACGCATGTTAGGAGGACGTACCAATCACTGGGGAAGAATTTCGCTTGCGTTTTGGACCAAAAGATTTTAAACGTAAAAGTATTGATGGACTTGGCGATGACTGGCCAATTGGTTATGATGATGTAAAGCCTTATTACGATAAAATTGATAAACTGCTTGGTGTATTTGGAACCAATGAAGGATTAGTTGATGATCCGGATGGAATTTTTCTTCCACCGCCAAAGCCACGTTTGCATGAACTATTTATTAAAAAAGTCAGCAACAAATATTGGCATTCCGGTAATTCCTTCACGGTTGTCTATTCTTACAAAAACAATTAATAAAGATCGTGGCGAATGTTTTTATTGTGCACAATGCGGCCGCAGTTGTAAAATATATGCAGACTTTTCTTCTTCATCTGCTTTAATAATTCCTGCATTAAAAACAGGGAATGTTGATTTGATTACCAATTCAATGGCTCGGGAAGTACTTACAAATAAAGAAGGCTTGGCAACCGGCGTATCGTATGTGCATAAAGACGATATGCAGGAATACCAGGTTAAAGGCAGAACAGTTATTCTTGCTGCGAGTGCATGTGAATCTGCAAGATTATTATTGAATTCAAAATCGCCACGACATCCGAATGGTCTGGCTAACTCGAGTAATGTTGTTGGTAAATATTTACATGATTCTACCGGTGCAGACATGGGTGGAATTATTCCTGAATTGTTTGACCGTAAACGATATAATGAAGATGGCGTTGGAGGAATGCATGTTTATACACCATGGTGGCTTGATAATAAAAAACTCGATTTTCCGCGTGGTTATCATATTGAATATGGTGGCGGATTTGGAATGCCATTGTATGGATTTAATTGGGGTATTGAAAATTTGAATGGAACTTATAAAATTAAAGGTAAACAAAAAGAAGCCGGTGGTTATGGCGCTTCATTAAAAGAAGATTATCGTTATTTTTTTGGTGCACATGTGGGTATGGCTGGCCGTGGTGAAGCTGTTGCACGAGAAGATAGCTATTGCGAAATTGATCCAAATGTTGTTGATAAATATGGAATTCCTGTTTTGCGTTTTCATACTAATTATACTGATTATGAAATAAAGCAGGCTAAGCACATGAAGGAAACCTTTTCAGAAATTCTTCATTCAATGGGTGCAGTAATTACATGGGGTGGCGATGATGGCCCGGAAAATAATTATGGCTTGCATGCTCCGGGAAATATTATTCATGAAGCAGGAACTGTACGAATGGGAAATGATCCTAAAAAATCTCCGCTTAAATAAATGGGCGCAGGCACATGAATGTAAAAATTTATTTAATGTGGATGGCGGTCATGTTTGTATCGCAGGGTGATAAAAATATTACATGGACGATTCTTGCATTATCAATGCGCACATCAGAATATATTGTTGACCAGTTGAAGAAAAATCAGATTTAAAGCCCCTAATCCCGAGGGGGGAAATGAAATTCTATTAAAATAACTATTATGGATAGACGAAAATCATTAAAGGCACTTGCACTAGGAACAGTTTCAACTGGCTTGTTGCTTGATGCATGTAAATTGGCTGATAAAAAAGAAGAAGATAATAAAGTTGTAGCGAAAGATAACGGTAGCGACAATAGTTCCGGCATTAACCGGATGCAGGAAGAAGCTGCGCATTATAAAGAAGTCACCTCCTATACTTTTTTTACACCGGAAGAAATGGCAACTATTGCAGTTCTTGCTGATATTATTATTCCCAAAGATGATGTAAGCGGAAGTGCAACTGATGCGAAAGTGCCGGATTTTATTGAATTCATTGTAAAAGATATGCCGGAACACCAGGTGCCGATGCGTGGTGGACTACGTTGGTTGAATTTGCAATGTTATAATCGTTATCAGAATGCTTTTGCAGATTGCAATAAGCAACAACAAATAGAAATGGTTGATGAGATTGCATATCCCAAAAAAGCAAAGCCTGAAATGCAGCAAGGCGTTTCCTTTTTTAACCTGATGCGTAACCTGACAGCAACAGGTTTTTATACTACCGAGATGGGCGGGAAAGATGTTGGCTACATAGGAAACCAACCAAACCAATGGAATGGTGTGCCTGCTGATGTATTGAAACAATACAATATGGCTTATACTGATAAAGAGTTGAAAGAGTGCATTAGTTTTTCTTAAAAACACGGATTACGGTTACCTGATTTTATATTTTAAAAAAAAAGACGATTGCTTTCTTCATAATTTTAATTACTTAAACAATATATATTTATTAATAACCTCTCATCATGAAAAAAATATTTTATTTAGTTCCGGCGCTTTTTTTATTGGTTTTTACATCTGTTAATGCACAACAACAAATGAAGCATGAAGACACCGAATTATATACCCCTGTTCCGCCGGTAGTTACTCCGGGCAAATCCTGTGGTGATGCACCTTCCGATGCAATTATTTTATTTGATGGGAAAAATTTAGATCAATGGGTTTCCGCAAATGATACTACAAAGCCTGCTGACTGGGTCATAAAAAAAGGCCTTCTTACAGTAAATAAAAAGGCAGGTAGTATTCAGACGAAACAATTGTTTATGGATTACCAGATTCATGTTGAGTGGAAAGAACCTAAAGATATTGAAGGTACCGACCAGGGACGTGGCAACAGTGGGCTGTTTCTTGCCTCAACCGGTAAGGGTGATGATGGTTATGAAATGCAAATTCTGGACAACTATAATAATAAGACATACACCAATGGACAGGCTGGCAGCATCTACAAACAAAATGCACCGTTAGTGAATCCAAATCGCCCGCCAGGCGAATGGCAAACTTATGATGTAGTATGGATAGCGCCACGTTTTAATGATGATGGCTCATTAAAAAGCCCGGCAAGAGTAACAGCATTTTTCAATGGCCTGTTAGTTCAGAACAATTTTGAATTAAAAGGGCCAACACTTTATATTGGTCATCCAACTTATGAAAATGGAGTGCATGGTCCATACGCCATAAAAATACAGGCACATGGCGATAAAAGTAAGCCTATCAGTTTTAGGAATATCTGGGTGAGACCGTTATAATAAATTATTTGGTCAGTAAATTTATATTGAGTTATTGATTTTATTGATCAATGAAATCCTTTTAATCTCCCTCAATATCTTTATGTTCTTCCGGATTATAATTTGCCTGTAACTCTGCCAGTTTTTTCTTTCCGTAAGAAATACGTGTGATGCCGGCAAATAATACCGGCACTACAAATATTGCGAGAGTGGTTGCAGCCAGCATCCCGCCAAATACAGTCCACCCAATGGTTTTTCGCGATTCGGAAGCAGCACCGGTTGCAAAAGCTAATGGCAATACACCTAATATAAATGCAAGTGACGTCATAACGATTGGTCGTAAACGTAGTTTTACCGCAGCAATGGTTGCTTTTTTTATATCCATACCTACGTCAACTCTTTCTTTAGCAAACTCTACAATTAAAATAGCATTTTTTGCAGCAAGACCAATGAGTGTTATCAAACCTATCTGTGCATAAATGTTATTGGTAAGATTTGGTAATAATGATAATGTAATAATTGACCCCAGCGCTCCAATGGGAACTGCAAACAATACAGAAAACGGAACAGACCAACTTTCGTACAAGGCAGACAGGAAGAGAAATACAAATACAATTGAAATTCCAAATATATAAGTGCTGCTATTACCTGCTTTAATTTCTTCGCCGCTCATGCCGGAAAATTCATATCCATAACCGCGGGGTAAAACTTTTGCTGCAGTTTCTCTTAATGCGTCTATAGCCTGTCCGCTGCTATATCCATCCTTCGCACTACCATTTATTTCAATTGACCTGTATACATTATAGTGAGAAATTAAAGTGGGCGTTTCAATTATCTGGCTGGTAATTAAAGCGGCCAAAGGAATCATATTTCCCTGGCTGTTTCTTACATAATATTTTTCGAGTTCATTGAGCGATCCGCGATAAAGGCTGTCTGCCTGTGTAAGCACATGAAAGTTTCTTCCATATAAAGTAAAATCATTTATGTACGAACTGCCCAGCAGAGTTGAAAGAGTTGCATAGGTGTCGGAAATGGAAACACCCAATTGTTTGGCTTTGTCCCTGTTAACATCTAACCGGTAACCGGGTGTATGAGAATTAAAAAAAGTATAAGCCATTCCTATCTCCGGCCTTTTATTTAATTCAGCTAAAAAATTCCTGGCTACTTTTTCAAATTGCTGAATACTATCTGTGCTGGTGTTCTGTTGTAATTCAAAAGTGAAACCAGAGGTTTGTCCAAGTCCGGGTATAGCCGGTGGGGAAATAGCCAAAATCCTCGCTTCTTTTATTCCGGCGGTTTTTTGCTGAATCTGCTGGATAACGCTTTTTGCATTATGTGCACTTCCTTTCCTGTCGTCCCACGGTTTTAATAAAACAAACATAGTACCTACGTTTGATTTGTTGGAAAAGCTGATAATGTTTAAACCAGCTAAACCTCCCAATGTTCTTACCTCGGGTATTGATCGCACACTATCCATTATCTGCCTTAGCATGGCAACACTGCGTGTGGTAGAAGTTGCTTCGGGTAATTCATAAGTTACATATACTCTTCCTTCATCTTCCGGTGGTATAAAGCCTGTTGGTTTGTTTTTAAAAAGAAAAAACAACGCCACAAATATTACCGCCAATAATATTAATACATATTTTGTTCCCTTCATCCATAAAGCAACTCCCCGTGTATACGAGGCCGTTATCTTTCCAAAAAAATTATTGAAACCTGCAAAGAATTTCTCAAATATATTTTTCTTAGCATCTTTATCTTTTGAATGCCTGAGCATAATAGAGCATAAAGCGGGTGTAAGAGATAAAGCCACAAATGCAGATATTATAACCGACACAGCAATGGTTATAGCAAATTGCTGATACAATCTTCCCACAATACCGGGGATAAATCCAACGGGAACAAATACTGCCGCTAATATTAACGCAATAGCAATAACAGGCCCCGATATGTCCTTCATTGCTTTTCTCGTTGCATCTACCGGTGAAAGCCCTGTGTCTATATTGTGCTGAACCGCTTCTACCACCACTATTGCGTCATCCACTACAATACCTATGGCCAATACGAAAGCAAATAAAGTAAGCGTATTAATTGTAAAACCAAATGGAATAAATAAGATGAAAGTTCCTATTAGTGAAACCGGAATTGCCAATATGGGAATCAATGTTGCCCGCCAGTTTTGAAGAAATAAAAATACTACTAAAACTACCAGTGTTAAGGCTTCGAGTAAAGTTTTGATTACTTCATTTATTGAAGTTTTTACAACAGAAACTGTCTCTAACGGAATCGTATAGTCGATATCGCTAGGAAAAGATTTTTTTAATTCGGCAAGGGTTTGGGTTATTCTCTCATAAGTTTCCAGTGCATTGGCTCCGGGAGCCTGGTAGAGCAATAAGAATGCCCCGGGCTTGCCATTTACCAAAGCATTATTTCCATAGTCAAATTTACCCAGTTCAACTCTTGCAATATTCTTTAAATAAATAATATTTCCTGTGGCCGGGTTTGATTTTACAATAATATTGTTGAACTGATCCACAGTATTCAGCCTGCTGTTGGTTATCACACTGTATTCAAAACTTTGGTTAATGGGCTGTGGATTGCCACCAATAGTTCCTGCTGCTACCTGTAGGTTTTGTTCATTGATAACAGCGCTTACATCATTAGGTGTTATTCCAAGCGCAGCGAGTTTTTCAGGATTAAGCCAAATGCGCATACCAAAATCTTCTCCCCTTGAGACAATATCTCCAACACCCTTTACACGCTGTAAAGCATCTTTCATGTAGATATTTACATAGTTGCCTATAAATTTAGAATCATGCGTTCCGTTTGGCGAATAAAATGCCAGCGCTACCATGATACTTGGATTTCGTTTTCTAACGGTAATGCCTAAACGTTTTACTGCATCAGGAAGACTTGGCTGTGCAATGCTTACCCTGTTCTGTACATCAACCGTTGCAATATCGATATTGGTTCCCACATCGTAAACCACGCTAATGCTGCTTTGCCCGCTGGAGGTACTGTTGCTTGAAAGATAAGTCATGCCCGGAGACCCGTTTACCTGGATCTCCATAGGTGTGGTGGTTGTCTCTTCCACTGTCTTCGCATCAGCACCGGTAAATTGTGCTGTAACATTTACAGTTGGAGGAGTTATATCAGGGTATTGGGCAATAGGCAAAGTTGACATAGCGATAATACCTACCAATACTATAACAATAGAAATGACGATTGCGGTTACCGGCCTTCGTATAAATGTTTCAGCGATCATTTTTTATTTCTTTACCTTAAATCTTTTACCTGAATATTCCCTTTCTCAACAACGATTATTTTTTTTGCTGCTGTTGAGCAGAAGCTTGTTCACCTGCAGTAATTACAGATCCCTGATGAAGATTTTGTACTCCCTGTACAACAATCTTGTCTCCTTCTTTTAATCCTTCTTTAATAATCACATTACTTCCAATTTGTCTGCCTAACAATACTTTTTGTTGTGAAACTTTAGAACTATCACCAACTACATATACATAAAATTCTCCCAGTTGCTCGGTTACTGCTTTATAAGGAATAAGCGTTGATTTTTTACTTGCGGTATTTTTAACCCGTAAAGTTGCATTCATGCCGGCTTTCAGTATGTCCTCATCATCCGGAAAAATTAATCTTATTTTAAGAGTTCCTGTTTGCGGATCAACTGCACGGTCTATTAAGCTTATTTTACCGGGATAAGGATACACATCATCGCCGAATACAATAGTAAATATGGAATCTTTTGGTTGCGTGCCCTCATCCTTCATTTTTACAAACTGGTAAATATTTTTTTGATCTATCGTAAAATCAACTGCCATGGGATTATCTGTTGAGACAGTATTTAAAACAGTGCTGCCTGCGTCTGCCAATGTTCCCTGTTTCACCTGCGATATACCAATTGTTCCGGATAACGGCGATCGGATAGACGAAAATTGCACATTAGATTGAACACCGCTGACATTTGCTTTTGAAGCAGCTACCTGTTTTTTTGAAACTTCTAAAGCGGCATCTGCATAATCAACCTGCTGTTTTGCAATGGCATCATGCTTATCAAGTTCATGGTAGCGGGCTGCATCTTTTTCTGCCTTAGCTAAATTAGCTTCCTGCAACTGAAGATTGGCCTGGGCCTGTTGTAAATTGGCCTGGTATACCTGCTGATCGATTGAATACAGTAACTGCCCCTTTTTTACTTTTTGTCCATCTTTAAAATGAATAGCAGTGATATAGCCTGTTACCTGTGATGTAATATTTATCTGGTCCAGGGCATTGATTGTTGCAGGATATTCATCATAATATACAGCATCTGTTGAAGTAACTTCGGCAATGGTTACCGGGGTTGGCGGGGGCGCCTGCTGTTTTGAAGTATTACTTTTTTTATCTCCGCAGGAAGCTATAATTATCCCACATGCAAGAAGGGGAAATAAATAAAGTTGTTTATAATTCATACCAATTAAGTTTAATATTGAATATTCCCTAATGATTGTTCTACATCTATTTTACTGGAAAGCACCTGGAACAATGCATTGAAATAATTTATTTGTGCAGTACGCAAATCTGCTTCAGCATTAATAACTTCGAGATAAGTTTTTATGCCAGATTTATACTGTAAGGTTATTACATCATACACTTCATTTGCCAAAGCCACATTTTCTTTAAGACTGTAATAATTATATAAGTTGCTTTTGTAATTTGCCAAAGCTTCTGCATACCGGGCATTGATGTTATTTTTAATACTTGTTATAGAATTATCAACCTGGCTTACCTGAAACTCCGCAATCTTAATATCGTGTAATCTTTTGCCTCCCTGAAAAATAGGAACTGACAATAAAATACCTGCATAAGAATTAGGAAAACTTTGGCCATACAATTTTGAGAACCTGTTATCCTGGAAATTGAGATTGTAATTTCCAAATGCAGAAATTTCGGGAAGAAAACTCCATTTGTAATATTTCAAATTATATTGCTGTAGTTCCTTTTGGGTTTCCAGCAACTGAACTTCTATTCTGTTAGAATAGTTTACATCCTGTAAAGTATCCAATAAAATTTCATTACCCATTTGAGCAGAATCATACACCAAATCAAAATTTTGCGAAAGAGGATAGCCCATTAATTCCTTCAGATATTCATATTTTGCTTTTAGAGATTCATCGCTAAACTTCTTCTGCGCTTTTGCATTGTTTAATGAAATAGTAGCTCTTTTATAATCTGTTTTATCTGTAATGCCGCTCTGGTATTGATAATACGCATCTTTTAAACTGGAATCAATTCTTACAATATCCTGTTGAGTAACATCTATCTGTTCTTCGGTAAGCAATACATCATAAAAAGCTTTGCTTACCATTACGACAATATTTATATTTTGTTCGTGAGTGTTTTGTTCCGACTGAAGCCTCACATCTTTTGAACTACGGGATGCCAGCAGTAAATCTCTCTTGAAAATATTTTGTGTTCCGCCCACTTGGAGGCCGGACGTATTTTCATTTCCGAGATCAATGTTCATTCCATTGATATTGGAAACGGGTAACTGAAAGTTGTGTTGGAAGCTGTAATTAAAATTTAACTGTGGGTACCAATCTGCAAGTTTTGATTTAATAGTAGCATTAATAATATCTTCGTTAAGCTTTGCATTTTTAAGATCTGGGTTATGAGCAATTGCATAATGAATACAATTCGCAAGTGTTGCCGGATCAATCAAACTGTCTTTTTCATTTTGTTGTGCAATAACCAGAGTTGGAAAAAACAAAATCATCGGGATTAATTTCCACGATTTTCCCCATTTCAATTTTCCTGTTAAATTCCAATTGTGCATATAACTTTTTTAGAATTCAGTTTTATTTTATTCATAATCTTCTACCTGCAACTTGTTACGTCCATCTCAACCAATCGTTTACTTATTGAATTTTATACCATCCCAGATGATGTTGGCAACCTTGCAAAGGTCATTGTCTTTAAAACCAAATCTGCCCGTCACATGATATTTTGCAGTAGCTGTGATACACCCAAACACAGCTGATGCTATCAACAAATATTCCATCTTTTTTAAATAACCTTTATCCATTCCTGACTGAAAAAATTCATTGAACTTACTTATTGAGCCTTTTCCATTTTTCTTTGAAACAATTTTTGCATAAGGTGAGCTGTTAAACTGTTCATGAAAAAATAATGCACCTGGATTATTAATAAAATATTTACACAGGTTAATCCAGCCGTCAAAAAATTGCTGCTTGTACTCTTTGCCATTGTTTGCTTCAGTGAACATTGCAGCAACCATTTGGCTTTTTATCTGCTGATGCAGCGCAATGATAATAGCATCTTTACTGGAAAAGTAATGATAGATAGTTCCGGAAGCAACACCGGCATGCCTTGCTATCATACTGATGGGTGTTCCATGAAAACCATTATCTTTTATTAATTCTAATGTACTCTTTAAGATGGCCTCTTTTTTATCCGTTATGTTCGATTGAACGCTCATTCGGGCCGCAAGGTAAGTATTTATGAGAAAAAATTTCAAAATGAAATTTTATAATTTCTGCAATTAAATTATTAAATGTAATTGCGGTGGCAGGATTTTGAGAGGCAAGTAGTCAATTACTTATTCGATGGAGCTGATGCATAGATTCTCTTAAAGGCCGGTATAAATTTTTGAAAATGTTATAATATTTTTCGTAAAGGGTAGCTTTGGTAGTGCCAGGCTTTATAATAATATCAGCAGTTTTAGTTAATGAATCATAATTATTAATAATCTTTAAAGCTTTCATGCCAAGGATTGCCGCTCCAATAGATGAGGCATCTTCTGTTTGTACAAGACAAAGTTTTTTATTAGTTATATCTGCCAGAATTTGCATCCATATTTTTGAATGAACAAAGCCGCCGCTGACATTAACCTGATTTATTGACGTTGTTGATGCTTCAATAGTTTCCAGTATATTTTTTAAAGAAAAGCAAACTCCTTCTAAACCTGCTCTTAAAAAATGAGCATTTGTATGTAACGATTGTATGCCTATAAAAACGCCACTGGCTCTTTCATCCCAAATTGGCGCTCTTTCTCCATATAAATAAGGAAGAAAAAGAAGCCCGTCGCATCCTGCAGGAATTGCTTCAATAATTTTAAAAAAATTATGATAATCATTTTCCGAGGGAGAAGGATTATCTAAAAAAGTTTTAAATAACCATTTTAAAACATTGCCTCCGTTATTTACCGGACCCCCGCTGATAAAAGTTTTTTTATCCAAAACATAATTAAAGATCATCGCTTCATAATTAACCACAGGCTTGTTACGTGCGATTCTTACGGCGCCGCTCGTGCCAATGGTAAGTGCAGCAATTCCCGATTGAATGGCCTGGCTTCCGAGATTCGCTAAGCAACCATCACTTGCGCCAATGCAAAAATTTGTATCTCCGGGTATATTTAATCTTTTTGCTATTTCATCATTTATATTTTTTCTTATGAAATCTGTCGGAACAGGTTCTGAAAGCTTAGATTCATTAATACCGCAGAATTGTAATGAAGGTTCATTCCACTCAAAATTTTCAATGTTAAACAAGCCTGTTGATGAAGCTATAGAATAATCTATTTCATATTTATTGAACAACCGAAACCAAATAAATTCTTTTATGGAAATAAATTTAAAAGCCTTTTTAAAAGTCTTTTTATCGTTTTCCTTCAGCCACTTTATTTTGCATAATGGCGACATTGAGTGAATCGGTGTGCCGGTTGCTTTATAAATTTTTTCTGCGTCGGGAGAACTTCTTAAGTCCGCTGCAATCTTATCGCTTCTGGTATCTTCCCAGGTAATTAAAGGTGTAAGAGCAATATTTTTATTATCTATTACCAATATGCTGTGCATAGCGCTGCTGATGCTAACGGCAAAGGGTATCTGCTTTATATTTGTAATTATTTCATTGATGCACTTAATAAAGGCGTTCCATATTGCTTCAGGGTCTTGTTCTGAATAGCCCGGTTGGGGAGAGTTGGTTTTATAATAAATTTGTGAAGCACTAACAGTATTCCCGGTATTATTTAGGGCTACAGCTTTTAAGCTTCCTGTTCCAATATCAATACCGATGATATACTGTTCCATTTAGATATTAATTTGAATTGATTTCTAAAATTATCATTTAAAATTTTATTCATATTAATTTGCGGGTGTTCTTTTAGATATTGAATCAATTTTTGCAATAGTGTATTTAAAAAATAATTATCTGTTTAAAAAAATATTTATGCTTCATCATATTGTTATGTGGAAACTAAAAGATTTTGCAGAAGGCAAGAGTAAAAAAGAAAATGCTTTTTTAATGAAAAGGGAATTTGAAAAGCTTGTTCCGGGTATTAAAGAAATCAAAAAGCTTGAGGTTGGCATTAACATGAGTTCGTCACAATATTCCAATTTCGATTTTGTTCTTGATACCTGGTTTGAAAATTACACCGATATGGAAGCATATCAAAAGCATCCAATGCACATAGAAATATCAGATTGGATTGGAAAAATAAGAGAAACAAGAGCCGCTGTTGATTATGAAATATAAAGACTTATTTATTTTCTTTTATAATTTTTAAACCCTTTGTCCATCTTACTATTTCAGCAAACAAAGCATCTGCAGCTTTGTCCATAACGTCATTAGAAACCAACTTATCATCTGTAATTAAATGATTAAAGAATGGAATGTAAATGCCATGAGCCAATGGAACCATTCTGAAAGTTGACAAATCTGCCTTTAAGCTGTTAGCTGCCCTGGTGCCGGCTGATACGCCTCCATAACTAACGATGCCTGCAGCTTTATAACTCCATTCGTGAAATAAATATTCCAGCGCATTTCTTAGTGGTGCGGGATAATTATAGTCGTATTCAGCCGTTACGAAAATGAATGCATCAGCTTCATTGATTTTTTCACTCCATCTTTTGGTATGCTCATGTTCATACTTTTGAAGCGAAGGATGATTGGGCTCATCCATCATAGGCAGATTGATTTCTTTAAGGTCGAGTACCTCAATAGTAAAGTTTTCATTTTTCCTGGCTCTCTCTTCGATCCATTTAGTTATAATTGGACCTTTTCTTCCGGGTCTTACTGTAGCTGTTATAATTTTTAAATTGTACATGGTATTTTTTAATTAATATTCTGCTGCAAAAATAAGTCCGCGATATTTTTAAAATATTATTCTATATCAATAAATAATAATAAAGATGACGATTTTACTTATGTGATAATTTTTGTTCATATTTTCAGTTTTCTTTCTTTTCAATTTTGTATTTTGTATCGTTTCTCAAATAACTTTCATGAAATTTATTTTTCTTTTTATTTCTTTTTGCTTCTATGTTTTTGTTTCCGCACAATCAGCTAATGTTGAAGCTGCAAAGGCATTGGCAAAAAGAATAATACCATCTTATGCAAATAATATCGGGTTTGAAGATACCATTGCCGATAAGGATGTATTTGAAATTGAAATAGTAAATAAAAAATTAATTATTAAGGGAAACAACGCCAATGCAATGGCTGTTGGCCTTAATTATTACCTGCATAATTATTGCCATACAGATGTTTCGTGGTATAAAAATGAACCGGTACAATTGCCATTGACCATGCCGGTCTTTAGTGATATCATAAAAAAAGAAGCAAGATGTAGTGAAAGATTTTTTTTGAACTACTGCACCTTCGGGTACACGATGCCATGGTGGCAATGGAGCGACTGGCAATGGTTTATTGACTGGATGGCATTGAATGGTATTAATATGCCTTTAGCTATTACCGGGCAGGAAGCTATCTGGTATAATGTGTGGAAAAAATTTGGACTAACTGATAGTGATATACGAAATTTTTTTACCGGGCCTGCTTACCTTCCGTGGCATCGTATGTCGAACATTGATCATTGGGATGGACCGTTGCCGCAATTGTGGCTTGATAATCAGCTTAACTTGCAAAAAAATATTGTTCAGCGTGAAAGAGAACTGGGTATGAAACCAATACTGCCGGCATTTTCAGGCCATATACCTGAAATTCTAAAAACAAAATATCCTAGCGCAAAGATAATTTCATTGGGAGACTGGAGCGGCTTTAGCAGTAAATATGATAGTTATTTTTTAGACCCGTTTGATTCTTTATTTAAACCAATTCAAAAAGCTTTTTTGGAAGAACAAGCAAAAGCATTTGGGACAAATCATATTTACGGAACCGATCCTTTTAATGAAGTGACGCCGCCAAGTTGGGAGCCTGATTATCTTGCCAGTGTTTCAAAAGTTATTTATAGTTCCATGGCAGAAGTTGATCCGGAAGCAGAATGGCTGCAAATGGGATGGATATTTTATAACCAAAGAGATAATTGGACTAACCAAAGAATAAAGGCTTATCTCGACGCAGTGCCGCAAGGCAAAATGACAATGCTCGATTACTTCTGTGACAAAACAGAAGTTTGGAAACTTACAGACTCATTTTTCGGGCAACCCTATATCTGGTGTTATCTTGGCAATTTTGGCGGTAACACCATGATGTCAGGTGATTTAAGAGAGATTGAGAAAAGAATGGAAAATACTTTTACAAACGGTGGTAATAACATGAAAGGCCTTGGTTCTACAACAGAGGGTTTCGGTGTAAATCCCATTATGTATGAATATGTTTTTGATAAAGCATGGAGCAATGGTTCTGTTGATGTGGATGGTTGGGTAAAGAGTTGGGCGGATAGAAGATATGGGAAGGAAAATGATACGGTAAGTAAAGCATGGAATATTTTGTTAAACACAGTTTATTCAGGTGCCGCAGGATTAGGCCGTGCTACGTTAACCAATGCCCGACCAGGTCTTACGGGGCACAATAGCTGGACCACTAATCCTGCAATTAATTATGATAATAAAGATTTACTGAAAGCATGGAGACTCCTCGCTGAAATAAAAGGTGAGGTTCCCTCGGTTTATTATTATGACGTCGTTGATGTAGGCAGGCAGGTTTTAGGTAATTATTTTTCGGTATTAAGAGATAAGTTTACTGATTGTTTTAATAAAAAGGATAAAGCAGGTTTGCAAAAAAATGGTGCTACGATGCTTGCTTTATTGAATGATATGGACAGGTTGCTGGCAACAAATCAAAATTGTTTATTGGGAGATTGGATTGAAAGTGCCAGGAAATTTGGTATTACAGAAAAAGAAAAAAATTATTATGAGGAAGATGC
This sequence comes from uncultured Chitinophagaceae bacterium, assembly GCA_963788795.1. Lineage (GTDB taxonomy): Bacteria > Bacteroidota > Bacteroidia > Chitinophagales > Chitinophagaceae > Ginsengibacter. Next base: position 320,053 of record CAWBII010000014.1, on the reverse strand, counting down.
CAGGAAAATAATTACGGTTTGGGGTGAACCGGGAAGGCATCTAACGGACTACGCTAACCGAAGTTTGGCAGGACTTACTAAAACTTATTATCGGGGCAGATGGAAATTATTTATTGATGAAGCAGAAAGATCATTACAAAATAATATGTCATTTGATGATAGCAGCTTTGCGAAAAAACTTACGTCTTTCGAAGACCAATGGACTAAAGGAAAAGAAAAGTATGCTGCAAAACCATCGGGAGATTGCATGAGCATAAGTAAAATGTTGCTTAATAAATATAGTGACCAAATAAATAATGTTCAATAAGTATTAACTAACGAACAATAATAATTTGTCAATGTTTAGAAAAGAAGTTGCCAATAAATTTAAAAGTAAGGAAAATAGTTTTCGCCATCGCAGCCACGAAGTAAAACGCATAGAAGCCTTTAGTGACGCGGTTTTTGCCTTTGCTGTTACCTTATTAATTGTAAGCCTTGAGGTGCCAAAAAACTTTGAAGAACTGATGTTTACCATGCGGGGCTTTTTTGCTTTTGGCGTAAGCTTTGTTCTTCTGATGATGATATGGTACGAACAAAATATATTTTTTCGGCGCTATGGTTTGGATGATTTAAAAACGGTTATTTTGAATTGTACGCTTATTTTTTTGGTACTGTTTTATGTTTATCCGTTGAAATTTCTTTTTTCACTTCTTTTCAGCGGCCAGGTAAGCGGAAATGAACATGCCGTCTTAACAATAACGAGTACGCAGGTTCCCAAACTGATGGCAATTTATGGTATCGGTTATATGTCTATCTACCTTCTTTTTTCTTTTATGTATATGCATGCCCTTAATAAATCAAAGGAATTGGAATTAACTACCGGCGAAATATTCGATACTAAAACAAAGTTGTATAAAAACTTTATTCTTATTACGATTGGCATATTTGCTGTAGCGGTATCTCTTTTAATTGCTCCTGAAAAGGCAGGTATAGGTGGAATGGTTTATATATTAATAGGACCAGCCTTATCTTTTTTTTACAGGCATAGAGGAAATCGAAAACGTAAATTAGTTATAGAAATTCAGTAAATTTTTTTCAAAAATAAATGTTCAAAACAATTTTTAAAATCTTACCATGAAAAAAAAATCATATCAATTCTGTCTCGTTATAGTAGGCTTTTTGCTTATGACACATTGTACTGCACAGTCAGGCGCATGGCAAAATTTGTTCGACGGCAAAACATTAAATGGCTGGATGCGTCTTGCGGGAAAAGCTGATTATTCTGTTGAGGATGGAATGATAGTGGGAACAGCCGTTTTAAATTCCGGCAATACTTTTCTTGCAACGCAAAAAGAATATGGAGATTTTATTTTAGAACTTGATATAAAAATTGAAAGCCCGAAAGGGAACTCCGGTGTTCAGACAAGAAGCCATTATGATCCTTTAGGCCATGAGGGTAAAGGATTAGTTTATGGAAGACAGGTTGAAGTAGATCCATCCGATAGAAAATGGAGTGGTGGTATTTATGATGAAGGAAGAAGACAATGGCTGTATCCGCTTACCTTAAATACCAAAGCACAGGATGCTTTTAAAGTAACCGAATTTAATCATTATAAAATTGAATGCATCGGCAACGAGATGAAAACATGGGTTAACGGAATTCCAGTCGCTTACCTTGTAGATACATTAGATGCAAAGGGTTTCATTGCATTGCAGGTTCATGCAATAGGCAGCGAAGATGAAGCGGGAAAAAAAATTTATTTTAAAAATATAAAAATCAAAACAGCCAATTTAAAGCCATCACCGTTTCCTGCAGGAATTTTTGTTGTTGATTTTGTCCCCAATCATTTAACCAAATATGAAAAACAAAATGGTTGGAAATTATTGTTCGATGGAAAAACATCTAATGGCTGGCGTGGCGCTTATTTAAAAACCTTTCCAACAGTTGAATGGGTAATAAGAGATGGAACTATTGCTGTGCTTGCATCGCAAGGCAAGGAGGGTGGTAATGGCGGTGACATTGTTACAACCGATGAATACAAATCTTTTGATCTTTCTTTTGAGTTTAAACTAACTCCTGGCGCTAACAGTGGTGTAAAATATTTTGTAACACTAAATGAAAATAACACCGGCTCTGCTATTGGTTTGGAATACCAGGTGCTGGATGATTCATTACATCCTGATGCAAAATTGGGAAGAAACGGCGATCGGACATTGGCATCTTTGTATGATTTAATTCCTTCCAATAAACCCAAATCTGCCATCAGGCCTATAGGTGAATGGAACACTGGAAGGATAGTGGTATACCCTGACAATCATGTGGAACATTATCTTAATGGAATAAAAGTTTTGGAATACAAAAGAGGCTCAAAAGAATTTAAAGATCTTGTTGCCATCAGTAAATATGTTATCTGGAAAAATTTTGGTGAGGCTCCGGAAGGGCACATTCTATTGCAGGATCATGGTAACGAAGTAAGCTTTAGAAGTATTAAAATAAAACGTCTTGATAAATAACTTTGATAATTATTACACAAGACGCAAAAATTATAGGAATAAAAGTCAAATGCATTAAAAATATCTTCGCATTACAAGCGTAAATAAAATTTACAGCTTAGCGAAAAAATATGACAAAAAGTATTTTATATAAACAAAATGTCGTATTTTTGATGAAAAGAGAAAATGGCAGATAAAAAAACAAAATCATATTCGTCTCACGAAGATATACTGGCAGCAGTTGGGGAGGCTGCTGTTCAGTACGAAACCTTACGCGTAATATTAGGTGGGGATAAGTCTATAAAAAAATCATTTTCCGGAGATTTTGATTTGATCGCCCTCTCCCGAACGGGCATTAAAAAATCAACCCTAAAATCACTCGCCCGGCATCTCGGTATAACTATGGAAACAATGAGCAGCTTGCTTCACTCTTCTCATCGCAATATTCAAAGAAAGGATGAGGATGAATTGCTTGACACATTAAAAACGGAAAAAGTACTTGAGCTGGCGGCTTTTGCCCAGCGTGGTATTGAGGTTATAGGCAGTAAAGAATCTTTTTCTGAATGGCTGCATAGTCCGCTGGTTTCTCTCGGGAATAAAACACCGCTTGATTTTTTAGATACATCATTTGGCATTCAGATGGTAACTAAATTATTGGGCCGTTTGGAGCAAGGAGTTTATTCATAAAGGATGCTTTTTTTTGATGGAAATATTCCGCATAACCCAGGAACAATTTGCAGATGACCTTACAGGAAATGGTTCCCGGCTTTTCGGCGGCCGTTGGAATAGTGAAGGGACTTTTGCCATTTATACTTCATCTTCCCGTTCGCTTGCCTTATTGGAAACGCTGGCTCGCACGCCTGCTAAGATGCTCGATTCAAAAAATTATCAACTTATTACTTTAACAGTTACGGATATCGTTCCGGCAGAAGAAATTTTATTTGCAAGTTTGCCCGACGATTGGGATGCGCCGGATGCCAGGCCGTTTACAAAAAAACTTGGCAATAAATTTCTTCAGAATAATAAGGGACTTATGCTTGCAGTACCGAGTGTGTTGATGCAGGAAGAAATTAATTATGTTCTGAATCCACTGCATATAGATATGAGGAAAATAAAAATTACCAATAAAAGAAGAATTTATTTTGACAAACGAATAAGTGAAAAGCTTTGAATTTATTTTTGAAACTTTCAGGCCTCAACTTTCTTCAGTGATGATTGCCTTATAATCAGTTCTGTCTCCAGGATTCTCGTTTCAAAATCAATAACGGGTCTTTTACTTTCAATCAATTGAATTAATAATTCGGTAGCTGTTTGTCCGATTTCGAAGGCAGGTTGTTTTACAACGGTCATTGGCGGATCAAATAATTCTCCAACTTTAGTATTAGTGAATCCCGCAAATCCTAATTCTTTTTTTGGTTTCATCTTTTTTAAAACGCCGAAGCAGAGTGTTGAAATCCGGTCACTTGCTGTAAATACGGCATCAGGCTTTATTTTTTCTTTAAGCAACTCTTCGATAACTTCTTCTATTTCTTCAATTATCATTCCTCCATGAATGCAATATTTTACATATGATTCATTAAAAGGAATATTGTGTTTTTCGAGTGCATCTTTATAACCTTTTAGCCTTTCTTTTGCAATGGACAAGACAGGAGAACTTGTTATGTGTGCAATCTTTTTATAACCCTGGTAAATTAAATGTTCTGTGGCATGCATTGCGCCGAGATAATTGTTGGCAGTAACTTTATGCGTATCTATTTCATCAGTTATTCTGTCAAAAAAAACTATTGGCATGCCTTTTTCGGTTAATTCTTTTATATAAATGAGATCTGTGGTTTCACTGGATAAAGAAATCAAAAGACCATCTACTGATCGGGATGCATGATGCTCAATATTTACTTTCTCTCTTTCTGCCGATTCGTGGCTTTGTGTTATAATAACGTGGTATCCACGGTTGTAGGCAATTGATTCAATTCCATTAATAGCCTGAGAAAAAAAATTATTGGCGATTTCACTTACAACAACGCCAATCGCACGGCTTCTTCTTTCCTTTAAACTTAATGCAATTGGGTTAGGGCGATAGTTTATTTTTTCTGCATATTCGAGAACTAATTTTTTTGTTTCAGCGCTTATTTCATAGCTGCCTCTTAAAGCTCTTGAAACTGTGGAAGTGGAAAAATTTAAGGCTTTTGCAATATCTTTTATGGTTACTGTATCAAATCTCATGTTGAAATTTTATTCCTCACAATAACAATCTTATTGAAATAATTTTTTGAGAACATTGCTATAAAAGTAGTTAATTTTTAGCCACCTTTTCTTTGCGTAAAATTGCAAACATTATCGGAACGATTGCGCAAAAACACTTTGACCCTTATAACTTTTGTTAATGTTTTATCTATATTCTTGCCTGTTCTGCCTGTTGAGAAGGAATTTCTTTTTGAGCTAAAAATTGTTACAAGACAGGCTTGCAACAATAGCTGTTGTGGCAAAAGCTTTTATGATTTGCATGACATTAGAAAAAATAAATGAAGTAATGTTTTTATAACAATCGTTTATTGCGAAACTTGTATGAAGATAAAAATCCAAAAAATTTAGATGACTTTGCCAGGTCTGATCTCCCTGTAATAATTTTTTATTGGATAAAGTCTTTTCTGGCGGGCGTAAAAACATCTACCAATATCCCTCTCTCCAATGCTACAACACCATGTACTAAATCGGGAGCAACAAAAAAGCAATCATCCTGTTTTAAAATACTTTTTTTGCCATCTATAGTTACTTCAAAGCTTCCGGATGCCACAAAGGAAACCTGGCGATGAACATGATGATGAAGTGAACCAACGGCCCCTTTGTCAAAACGAATATGTACCATCATCACTTGGTCATCGTACCCAAGAATTTTTCGTTCAATGCCTTTGTCTACCGTTTCCCATTCAATATTTTCAGCGTTAATAAATGCTTTTACTTCGTTTGATTTCATAATAAAAATTTTATTTAAGAAACGTTACTGCTGTATAATATCGCTATATAATATTTTATCCAGGCTGAATAAAGCTAAATTTTTTTTGAGCAACTGTGTATAATCTGAGTCAATATTTTAACGGGAACGATTGCGTAAAAAACTTTCGCAATCCTATGACTAACGACCAATAGTTAACGGAATACATTTGATTGTTTATTGAATTATGAGAACATTGAAGACAAAAAGAAATTGCAATTAAAAAAATCTTTGTGTTTCCAACTCACACAAAATCCAGATCATACATGGTGATTTTAATTTCGGCTACCTGTCACCGTTATGGCTTATGAAGTTTTAACTGCTAAAAGCTGTCTTGTTCCCTATACTTTCTCCAATGATCGTTTCCGTCAACTTAGGTGAGTTTGTCCTCTGAGTATTGCCTAAAAATAACCTTCTTTAACTTCTATTTAATTTGATGCAAAATTTCAAACGTTTTCGGGAACGATTGCGCAAAAATACTTGACTGCCTTTAGTTATTGTCGGCATTTTATTTGTACACTTGCTATACAACATTTTAAAATCTTATTTGATTTTCCATTGATTGCCCACATAAAATTATGACAACAGATTACTTTAATCTTTCTGGAAAAATTGCGTTAGTTACCGGGTGCAGCAGCGGAATTGGCGAAGCAATGGCCATTGGACTTGCTGAAGCAGGTGCGGATATTATTGGCTTATCTTCTACAATTGCAAAAGGAAGCAATGTTGAAAAAGAAGTAACAAAACTCAATAGAAATTTTTACCCTTATGCAGTTGATTTAAGCGAACGGCAAAAAATTTATGATGCCATAAAAGAAATTAAGCAGGCACATTCAAAAGTTGATATTTTTATTAATAATGCAGGAATTATTTTAAGAAATGCTGCAGTTAATCATACCGATGAAGAATGGGATAAAGTTCTCTCCATAAATCTCGATGCCCCATTTGTTTTAACCCGTGAATTTGGTAAAGAAATGCTGGAAAGAAAATCAGGTAAGATCATTTTTACCTGTTCATTGCTTTCGTTCCAGGGAGGCATAAATGTACCCGGTTATACCGCCAGTAAAAGTGCTGTGGCAGGCCTTGTAAAAGCGTTTGCGAATGAATGGGCATCTAAAGGAGTTAATGTAAATGGTATTGCACCCGGTTACGTAGCTACTAATAATACGAAGGCATTGCGTGAAGATATCCAGCGAAATAAATCGATATTAGACAGGATACCTGCCGGCCGTTGGGGCGAGCCAAATGACTTTAAAGGTCCTGCCATTTTTTTAAGCTCCGCCGCATCGGATTATGTTCATGGTGAAATACTCACTGTAGATGGCGGGTGGATGGGACGATAACAATCGGCACGTTGACAGCCGCCAGACTACATTTAATTGTATTAATAAATCACGAAATAAAAAAATATGGAAGAAAGATTTCATAACAGTCCCTCGGAAGTAAGCCGGATGAATACAGAGGAGTTGAGAAAATCATTTGCAATTACTGATCTCATGCAGGCCGGAAAAATACGCGTAGTCTATTCTCATTACGATCGTATGATAATCGGCGGTGCAGTACCCTCAAAAGAAGAAATTGTGCTGCAGAATTATGAAGGGTTAAAAGCAGCATATTTTCTTCAGCGCAGGGAAATGGGTATAATTAATATAGGAGGTGAAGGGATAGTTAAAGCTAACGGTGTAGAATATACGCTCAATAAACTTGACTGCCTGTATGTTGGTATGGGAACGAAAGAAGTCTCATTGAGGAGTATGGATGATAAACAACCCGCCAATTTCTATTTTCTTTCTTGCGGTGCGCATCATACTTACGAAAATGTACTTACGAAAAAAGATGAAGCAGTTACTGAGAGCCTGGGAAACACAGCCACGAGCAATCAAAGAGTAATCTATAAATACATACATGAAAAGGGAATAAAAAGCTGTCAGTTGGTAATGGGCTTAACCGTTTTAAAGGAAGGTAATGTATGGAATACCATGCCTGCGCATACGCATAACCGTAGGATGGAAGTATATTTTTATTATGATCTTGAGACAAACCAACGGGTTTTTCATTTTATGGGTGAGCCTCAACAGACAAGACATTTGGTAATGGCTTCCCATCAGGCAGTTATTTCTCCGCCATGGTCTATCCATGCTGGTTGTGGTACAAGTGCGTACTCGTTTATTTGGGGAATGGCTGGGGAAAACCAGTCTTTTGCTGATATGGATTTTGTTGAAATAAAAGATCTTTTATAAAGCTAATTACTGTTGATTTTGAAATAACCTGTTTGTGACAGGAAAAATTAATTTGAATCACGGGTTGCAGGTTTGATTTACTATACGGCAATGGCTAAAAGAAAATTCATTCGTTTGTGAAAACAAGGCAGGTGATTTGAGATGCCGTTGTCTTTAAATATTTAACAGGATTTTTCATAATTAATGATTTGAAATTATAATCGATAATGGATACAAATACCAACCGTTCCTGGTGGAATAAGGGATTCGTAACGCTATTGTTGTTATTGTCTTTTGCATTGCCGCAAAAAAATAAGATAACAGTTTATCTTATTGGCGATTCCACTATGGCTGATAAGGAAGTAATTGCTTATCCTGAAACCGGCTGGGGAATGCCTTTTCATTATTTTTTTGATTCTACTGTTACTGTTGATAACCGCGCAAAGAACGGCAGAAGCACACGCACTTTTATTGAAGAAGGAAGATGGCAGGCCGTAGTTGATAATCTCCACGAAGGAGATTATGTGCTGATTCAATTTGGACATAACGATGAAGTACCAACGAAGAAAAGTTATACTGCTCCTAAAGACTTTACAGCGAATCTCGAAAAATTTGTGAATGAGTCAAGAAGTAAAAAAGCCATTCCCGTTTTAATAACACCGGTTGCACGCCGCAAATTCGATTCAATAGGAAAGATAGAAGAAACGCATGCCGAATATACACAGTTGGTAAAAGCCGTTGGCGCAGCCTATCAAGCTCCGCTGATAGATCTTGATGAAAAAAGCCAGGAACTCATTCAGCAGTTTGGCCCTGAAAACTCAAAATGGTTATTCAATTATATTGCGGTTGGAGAAAATCCGAATTACCCGCAAGGACATAAAGATGACACTCATTTCAATGAATTAGGTGCAAGAAAAATGGCAGAACTGGTATTAGCTGGAATTGAAGAATTACATCTTGGCCTGGCAAACAGTATTGTGAACCATAAAAAATAACTTATTGACGCAAAAAATATTCATGAAATATAAAAATTTATTTGTCACAAGATATTGCTGTTTTATTTTGATTACCGGTTTTACCATTTATGGATGTTCCGCTCAAAAAAAAATGCAGGGCGAAAAGCAAGGCTGGGACAATCTTAATGAGTTGGTAAAAAAAATTGTGCCGCCAACTTTTGCCAATCGTGACTTTTCAATTATACAATATGGAGCAAAAGCAGATAATAATATAGACTGCCTTCCAGCCATAAAGTCCGCTATTGCCGCGTGTAATAGCAGCGGTGGCGGCCGTGTTATAATTCCTGCGGGAAATTATTTTGTAAAAGGGCCCATTCATTTATTAAGCAATGTAAATCTATACCTGGAAGAAAATGCCGTTATTCATTTCAGTACTGATGCTGATGACTATCTACCGGTAGTGCTTACACGATTTGAGGGCGTGGAGCTTATGAATTATTCCCCACTTGTGTATGCATACAATCAAACCAACATAGCAATTACGGGGAAAGGAATATTAAACGGACAGGCGGATAATGACCATTGGTGGAATTGGGTTGGCTCCAAAAGATTTGGTTGGAAAGATGGAATGCCTGCGCAGCACGATAAAGAAAACGAACCTGCTTTAATGGAAATGGCTTCAAAAGAAATTCCTGTAAAAGATCGCTTGTTTGGAAAAGATCATTATATGCGCCCAACGTTTATTGAATTTTATCAGTGCAAAAATATTTTGATACAGGGAGTAACAATAGTAAACGCACCTTTCTGGCTGCTACATCCAACGCTTAGTGAAAACATTACCATAGATGGCGTAATTACCAACAGTCTTGGTCCCAACAATGATGGCTGCGATCCTGAATCTTGTACTAATGTATTAATTAAAAATTGTTCGTTCACAGACGGCGACGATTGCATTGCTATTAAAAGTGGAAGAGATGAAGATGGCCGAAGAGTGAATGTTCCTTCAAAAAATATTATTGTACAGGATTGTGAAATGAAAGATGGCCATGGCGGAATCGTAATTGGCAGCGAGACTTCGGGTGGAGTTGAAAATGTATATGGGCAAAATTGTGTAATGAGCAGTAAGAATCTCGAACGTGCGATAAGAATAAAATCGAATGCGTGTCGCGGTGGTGTATTAAAAAATTTCTATTTCAGAAACCTTAAAGTGGGGCAAGTTCGCGAAGCTGTCGTCAAAATAAATATGTATTATGAAAAGGAAAAGGCTGTTAATTGCAACTATCCGCCAACATTGAGCGGCGTTTATGTAAGTAATGTTGTAAGTCAGCAAAGTCAATATGCAATTTATATTGAGGGTTTGAGCGATAGGCCGGCAACTAATATTAATATTCACGATTGCTCCTTTGGAAATGTAGCGAAAGAAAATTTTATCAAAGACGCAAAAGATCTGCATGTAACGAATACATTAGTTAATGGAAAAGAAGTCGGCATAGATCAATAAAAAAGCTTCATCCCTTTCGTCGGAGAGGAATTGGTCAAAATATGGTAAAAAGTTTACCATCTTTCTGACGTATCACGTGAAAGAAGAACCGGCTATGCATGGTATAGATACTAGTCTCAGAAAATTTTGAACAGATATTCTGTATGGCTGGGAAAATTGAAATCTAATAACTAGCAGTAATGAATAAACGATTTATTTTACTTACAGGATTTATTGTAGCATTTGTTGCGATGGCTTTCAAAAGTAACATACACGGAAAAGTAGTTTGTTTCGGTGACTCAATTACGTATGGCGCTTTGGTTGACGGACATAGCTGGATTTATTTTTTATCAGGCGAACATCCTACTGTGAATTTTATCAATGCCGGCAGAAGCGGAAGAAAAACTTCTGATAAAGAAGAATTGTTGCCGGTATTAAAGCAAACCCCTGATGCAGATTATTATCTTATTTTTCTTGGCGTGAACGATTTGAAAGATGGAAATGATTCCATGGTGAACAATTGTATTGCCAATGTGAAGTGGATGATAAACGAGATAAGAAGTGTGAATTCCAATACAAAAATTGTAATTCTTTCGCCTTCGGATATCAATTTGAAAACGATGAATGAAATAAATGTAAAAAAGAAATACAATGAAAACACGAAACATTCATTAAAGGAACTCGAAAAGAAATATAAAGATTTAGCAAAGGATGAACATGTGGGTTTTATATCTTTATTACATACAGTTTCCAGGCCAAATTATGTGGATGGTTTGCATCCAAACATTGATGGGCAAAAAGAGATTGCCGAAGCTGTTTGGAAAGGATTGAATAAACTATTTTAAAGCAAATAAATTAATAGATGAAAACATTTATAATTAGAATTCTTAGGTGTATTGTTTCCTCTCTTTCGGAAATCCCAATAGCTATTGGGCGGGACGGGGCCTTACTCATTTTTTGCTGCCTTACCTTCTTTTCTTTCATCCCTCCAAAACAAAATCTTCCCGATACATACGATTACATCGTTGCACAAGATGGCAGCGGAAATTTTAAAACCATCCAATCGGCAATTGAAGCATGTAAATCCTTTCCTTACAAGGGCTTAAGAATTCTGATAAAGAATGGCGTGTATCATGAAAAAGTTTTTATCCCTTCATGGAATACAAAAATTTCTTTAATCGGCGAAAACAAAGACAGCACGATTATAACATACAATGATTATTTTAAGAAAATAGATAAAGGCCCGAACAGCACCTTTTACACTCCAACAGTTTTAGTGCAGGGAAATGATTTTCATGCGGAAAATATCACTATTGAAAATAGCGCAGGTCCCGTAGGACAGGCGGTAGCATTGGCTGTAGAAGCGGACCGGTGTTCAGTTGTAAACTGTAAATTAATTGGTAACCAGGATACGTTATATGTTGCCGGTGAATATGCGAGACAGTATTTTAGAGACTGTCACATAGAAGGGACAACCGATTTTATTTTTGGCGAAGCAACCGCGTTGTTTGAAAATTGTACTATTAAAATTAAAGCCAATTCTTACATAACGGCAGCTTCCACATTACAGGATGCAGCCTTCGGACTTGTTTTTAAAAACTGCGTACTAACGGCATCTCCTGAAGTTACAAAAGCTTTCCTGGGCAGGCCATGGAGGAAATATGCAAGCGTTGTTTTTTTAAATTGTAGTATGGGTAATTTTATTTCTCCTGCAGGATGGAGTAACTGGCAGGAAACTGATAATGACAAAACAGCCTTCTATGCTGAATATAAAAGTAGTGGTGATGGAGGAATAATAAAAGACCGGGTTTCATGGTCGCACCAGTTAAGCAACGAAGATGCTGATAAATATACTTTGGAAAATATTTTTTCCGGAAGAATAAAATGGAATCCTTTAGTAGAAAATTAGCGTGACGTCGTATGTTGAAATTAATTTTTCTGTTGAAAGAATATTTAAGTTTTAAATTGTTCTCTCTTAAATTTTTTAACGATTAGGTATGAAAATTAAATTACTAAAGCAAATTGGTTTAATACTGGTTCTTATCGGAGCAACACATTTTTTTTCATTTGCGCAAGATGAAATAAGTGCCGGAAGTGACACCATGTTTAAGCCAAATAAAGAATCTTTTAAGCAATACAAATACCCGGAATGGTTCCGTGATGCGAAGTTTGGAATATGGGCGCACTGGGGCCCGCAGGCTGTTCCGCGACAGGGCGATTGGTATGCAAGAAAAATGTATGAAGAAGGAAGCGCTGATTATAAATATCATCTTGAGCATTATGGGCATCCTTCTAAGTTTGGATATAAGGATATAATTCCTTTGTGGAAAGCTGAAAAATGGGATCCTGAAAAAATGATGGCGCTTTATAAAAAAGCGGGCGCAAAATATTTTGTTAGCATGGGAACACACCATGATGATTTTTTTCTTTGGGATTCAAAAATTCATAAATGGAATGCAGTGAATTATGGCCCCAAAAAAGATATAGTAGGAATATGGCAGGAAGCCGCAAAAAAAGAAGGCTTACGGTTTGGCGTATCCGAACATTTAGCTGCAAGTTTTACATGGTTCCAGGCGAGTCATCGCAGCGATACGACCGGGCCTATGAAAGGTGTTCCCTATGATGGGGCAAATCCAATGTATCAGGACCTTTATCATGGAAAGGCAGACGCCACTGATCATGGATGGCTAAGCACAAATATGGAATGGCAAAGGGAATGGCTTTTCGCTATTAACGAACTTATTGATAACTATCATCCTGATCTTCTTTACTCCGACAGCCAATTACCTTTTGGGGAATATGGAGAAAGCATGCTGGCTCATTATTATAACCAGGATATCGCAAAAAATGGTGGCAAACTCCAAGCAGTTTATACATGTAAGGAACCTTCTGATGGAATGTGGGTGCATGATTTGGAACGTGGCGTACAGGATTCTATTAGCCCTTTTCCGTGGCAAACTGATACATCTATTGGTGATTGGTTTTATAGAACGGGGCAAAAATATAAGAGTGCAGACGATGTTATAAAATTGCTGGTAGATATCGTAAGTAAAAATGGTAACCTGTTGCTGAATGTGGTACAAACCCCTGAAGGTGATCTTGAACCGGATGTTCTTAAAATAGTGGAAGGAATCGCTGGTTGGACAAGCGTAAATGGTGATGCTATCTATTCGACACGGCCGTGGAAAATATATGGCGAAGGTCCTTCAACTGTAAAATCAACGCAAGAGAAAGGCCGTTTTGGTGGGTTAAGTGATACACGTGATTTTCAGTCAACCGACATTCGTTTCACAACTAAAGGCAATGATTTGTATGCTTTTTGCCTAGGTACACCAACAGCAGATATCAGTATTGCATCGTTGGGTAGAAATTCAAAAATATCAACGCAGAAAGTAGCATCCGTTGCCATGCTGGGAAGTAATGAAAAGCTGCACTGGAAACAGGAAGGCGGCGCTTTGGTTATTAAAAAAGATTTTAAAATACCGGCAACAGATGTTTCAGTGCTTGCGTTTAAAATTGATTTTAAATAAACCGAAAGATATTTTTGAAGGAAAATAAAATTGAATTTGCATACATTGAATAATCAGTGAAACTACATGTAGCCTATACCGTTATATTTGTAATATTTGTTGGAATTTTTCCTGCAAAAGCACAGGAATTTATTCCGCTTTGGCAGGAAGGGAAGATGCCTGATTCAAAAAGCTTAAAACTAAAAGACAGCCTGACAAATGAAAGAGTATATCGTGTTACTAATCCCGGTATGTATGCATTCTTTCCCTCAAGGGATGATAATTGTGGGGCGGTAGTGGTTATTTACCCCGGCGGCGGTTATACGCATCTTACTATGAATCTCGGTGGCTTTCAGTTGGCCAAATGGTTTAACACAATCGGTATGAGTGCGTTCGTTGTGGAATATCGCTTGCCAAACTCACCGGATTTGGTTCAAAGGGAATTAGGGCCTTTGCAGGATGCAGAAAGAGCTGTACAAATCGTAAGAGCTAATGCTTTAAAATGGAATATACAAAAAGATAAAGTGGGTGTATTGGGAACTTCCGCAGGCGGCCACCTGGCTGCATTGACTGGTACAGCAAAAGATGATCTAACATCTGTAAAAGATAGTGTTGATGCATTTTCCTTTCATCCGGATTTTATGATCCTCGTTTCTCCTGTTATCGACATGGGCAATTACGCTCACAAAGGAAGCCGGGAGAATTTTATTGGCCCAGATCCTTCACAGGAAATGATTGATAAATATTCGCCACAAAATAACGTTGATGCACAAACGCCCCCATGTTTTATAGCCGATGCTTTTAATGATAAAACAGTTCAGCCGGTAAACAGTTTGTTATTTTACAAGGCTTTGCTTGATCATAACATTTCTACAAGCTTTCATGTGTTTCCTCAGGGCGGACATGCAATTAATGTAAACAACAATCCAGGCTCAACATCCCTATGGAAAACACTTTGTGAAGAATGGTTGAAAGAAATGGGTTTTATTTCCTTTGGTAAAAAATAACAGTAGTTGAAAAAGGTATTTATTCTTTTTATTGTATTAATTGTTTTTTTGAATTCACCTGCACAAACAAAAATTATTGTTGCGCAGGATGGAAGCGGAAAATATTTAACTGTGCAGGAGGCATTCAATTCAATCTCTATCAACAATGCACCACCTGTTAGTATCTATATTAAAGACGGAATTTATAAAGAAAAACTGCATCTCGATTCGGGCAAAAATTTTGTAACAATTACTGGTGAGGATAAAATTCAAAACCATTATCACCTATGATTATCATACCGGTGAGGTTACACGAAATGGTGATATCATTAACACAAAGACTTCTACAAGTTTTGTTGTTAAGGCCAATAATTTTACTGCGGGTGCGTCAATTGCCAATGGTGTTGATTGGTCAATGCAATTAACAACGATTCAATAAAAAAATATACAATCATGAATGTATTGAATGGTTGGCAGCCAAAAGATTGTAATTTTAAAATGTAAAATCTTAACCAAACAAACATTCAATTATGGAACCAACTACGATTGCTATTAAGGATTCCACGGCTAATCCTGCGCCATTAGGATTATTGGCTTTTGGAACAACTACTGTTTTATTAAATCTGCACAACGCGGGAATTTTTGAAATGAATTCTATGATACTTGCGATGGGTATTTTTTATGGCGGCCTTGCACAGGTAGTTGCAGGTATTTTGGAAGGTAAAAAAAATAACACTTTTGGACTGACTGCTTTTACATCCTATGGTTTTTTCTGGTTAACACTGGTAGGCCTGATCGTTATGCCAAAGCTTGGCTGGATACCTGCTGCCTCGGAAGACGCTATGGTAGCGTATCTCATCATTTGGGGAATATTTACCGGCTGTCTTTTTTTCGGAACACTTCGTATAAGCAAAGCGCTGCAATTTGTATTTGCTACGTTAACTATTTTATTTTTTTTACTCGCGGCAGGAGATGCAACCGGTAATGCATCCTTAAAAACATTTACAGGATACGAAGGCATTGTTTGCGGCGGTTCAGCCATCTATACTGGGGTTGGTGCATTATTAAATGAGATGTACGGAAAAACAGTTTTGCCTTTAGGATTAGTAGTTAAACCAACTTAGAAGATTGTTATCAGTTAAAAAATTATTGAGATATTATGAAGAGAATATTGGGACCGGTCCGGTTTCCTCTCTCCCGGTAGTCATGGTGAGAGCGTGTTGCCGGCATGTGACCATCGTTCCTCTCTTCTCATTGCTTTTTTCTTTCACAAATCTTTTTGCTACCGGCACGTCAATGGTTGGAAAAAGAACAACAGATGTTCTCACGCTGATGGATTTTATTACTTCGGAATCAGAATATAGAAATGTGCCTGTTGAGGTAAATGCCACTGGAATCGCAACAGTGGCGGCGATGCATGCCGCATTATTTTGCAACGCAATTACTCAATTGAATTTATATGGCGGTATTCAAACCTATAAAACGATTTTGGAAAACCCGGTTGAAAAAGATTGGTATTCGTATGTGATAAATGATGTTCTGAAATATTATGATTTACCGGATTTGATAAAGCTAATCGGAGAAAATAAATTTCAGCTTATAAATTCCTCCGCAGGAAATTTTTGCAACAACACGTTTGGAACATCCCATAGATTATTTGCACTATCAGGCATTTTTTGATGGAAATATATTCACGCCTGCAGGAGATATATTACAGGCAAAGGAGGGAAGGTGGATTGGCGCGAAAGTTGGAATATTTTGTACAAGAAGAGATCAAACGAATGATTCAGGTTATGCAGATTTTGATTGGTTTAGAATTGAAAGGCAATAGTTCAAATAATTATGTGCATTATGACGAAAAGATTTAATAAGTAACGTATTCAGTCTTGTCCCTCTCCCTTTGGAGAGAGCCCGTCCCGATAAATCGGGAGGTTGGGGTGAGGCTAAAATAAATTTTTATGAAACCAATAAACACAGCATTATGTTCTTTTGGAATGAGCGGTTGGGTTTTCCATGCTCCCTTTATCAACATGAATCCCGGATTTAATCTGTATGCAGTTTGGGAACGAACCAAAAATCTTGCACAGGGAAAATATCCAGGCATAAAAACGTACAGGAAGCTGGAAGATATGCTGGCAGATGATTCTGTGGAACTTGTCATAGTAAATACACCTAACGCTACGCATTATGATTACACAAAAAAAGCGCTGGAAGCCGGAAAACATGTTATTGCTGAAAAACCTTTCACCATTACAGTTGAGGAAGGAAATGAATTAATTGCAATTGCAAAAAAGGAAAATAAAAAATTATCAGTTTATCAAAACCGCCGTTATGATAGCGATTACAAAACTATAAAAAAAGTGATAAGCCAAAATGTGTTGGGAGATCTTGTAGAAGTTGAAATGCATTTTGACCGGTTTAAAGAAGTAATCAGTCCCAAAGTTCATAAAGAAATTCCCGGACCGGGCACTGGTTCACTATACGATCTTGGAGCGCATTTGATTGACCAGGCATTGCAGTTGTTTGGTATGCCTGAAAAAATTTTTGCGGATATACAATGTGTCAGGCCGGTATCACAAGTTGACGATTATTTTGAATTGTTATTGTATTATGGAAAGCTTAGAGTTCGCTTAAAGTCAAGTTACACGGTTCGTGAAGCTTTGCCCGGTTATATTTTTCATGGCTTAAAGGGTTCTTTTATAAAACCTAAAACTGATGTTCAGGAGGCTTCGCTTCAGGCAGGCGAAATTCCGGGTAAAAGTGATTGGGGCACTGAACCCGATTCAGAAATGGGTTTGTTGCATACAGAAAAAGACGGTAAAGAAGTAAGAGAATATATAAGATCGGAACAGGGAAATTACAATGAGTATTATGATGGAATTTATGAATCGGTTCGTAATAATACACCGTTGCCCGTTACTGCAGAAGAAGGTGTAAACGTTATTAAAATTATTGAAGCTGCCTACAAAAGTAATAAAGAGGGCAAAGTAATTGATCTGTAAAGCAGGTGTGTAAGAATTGCATATCAGAATTATTAAGTTTTTAAGCAAAAAAATCATCAAAAATTTTGTGTGAAAAACCTCCGGTATCGTTTTCGGTAACGTTTGCGTAAATAAATATTTAAAATGGGTTTGCCGTTAAAAATAATGGGGTTACACTTGTTAAGTTGAACATTATGCAAATAATTGAATCAGCCCGCAATAAAATCCAAATAATAAATTTCAGAAAAACTAAAATTTAAAATTGTGTGATAAAATGAGAATAATCGTGAGGCTTTGCCTTATAATCGCGATCCCTGTTTTCGCGAATGCGCAATCAAAGATTTCCTATGCCCAGGAAATGGCTAACACTGTAATGACTCTATGGAAAGATTCGCTTTCTTCTAATGGCCTGCCTGCCAAATGGACTTATGATCAGGATGTTATTCTGCAGGGTATACAAGGTTTATGGAAAGCAACCGGTGATGGAAAGTATTTTAATTATATACAAAAAAGCATGGATTTTTTTGTAGATGAAAACGGAGATATACGAACTTATCAATTTGATAATCTCACACTTGATAATATAGCTCCTGGCAGGGATTTATTGTTGTTGTACAATGTAACCGGCAAAAAGAAATACCTCGATGCTGTTCAAACTTTAAGAAAACAGATAAACTCACAGCCACGCACAAACGAAAATGGTTTCTGGCATAAGAAAATTTATCCCAACCAGATGTGGCTGGATGGTTTGTATATGGCTGAACCTTTTTATACAGAATATGCTAATACGTTTCATGAAGATTCTGATTACAATGATATCGCCACGCAATTTATTTTAATGGAAAAAAATGCACGTGATAATAAAACAGGTTTGCTATATCACGGCTACGATGCATCAAAGCAGGAAAATTGGGCTGATAAGCAAACAGGACTGTCTCCAAATTTCTGGGGAAGGGCGATGGGCTGGTATGGAATGGGTTTAGTGGATGTGCTTGAAGATTTTCCAAATGATAATCCGCACAAAAAAGAATTGGTAGATATTTTAAACCGCTTTGCTAAGGCTGTTGCAAATGTCCAGGATAAAAAAACCGGCTTATGGTGGGATATATTGAATATGCCTGGTAAAGAAAAAAATTATGTGGAAGCTTCTGCATCCTGCATGTTCGTCTATGCGTTGGCGAAAGGTGTGAGATTAGGATTTTTACCTACATCCTTTCTCCCGGTTGCCAAAAAAGGTTATGATGGAATCATAAAAAAATTTATTAAAACAGATAGCAATGGCCAAATGAATTTATACGGAACGGTAAGTGTTTCTGGTCTTGGTGGTAAGCCTTACCGTGATGGAAGCTATGATTATTACACCAGTGAAAAAGTCGTCGAGAATGATCCAAAAGGTGTGGGAGCATTTTTATTAGCATCCAATGAAATGGAAATGTTACCTACGCTGTCTTTAGGAAAAGGGAAAACTGTTTTATTAGATTATTATTTCAATCATGAAACAAAAAAAGATGTAACCGGGAAAACGGTGCAGTGGCATTATATATGGGATGAGCAGGATAACGGCGGCTACTCTATGTTTGGAAATGTGTTTCATAAATATGGAGTGCAGACTAAAAGCCTTACCGTTGCTCCATCACAGGATAATTTAAAGAATGCCAACATATACATTATTGTTGATCCGGATACAGAAAATGAAAGTGAGCATCCAAACTATGTTGAGAATAATGATATTAATGCAATTTATGATTGGGTTAAAAAAGGTGGTGTTCTTTTACTATTCAGTAATGATTCAGGTAATGTAGAGTTTACACACTTCAACAGGCTAGCCGCGAAGTTCGGAATTCAATTCAATTACGATAGTAAGAATAAAGAAACCGGCACTAATTTCGAAATGGCGGCAGTAAATATTTCTTCGGGCAATACCATATTTAAAAAAGAGAAAAAAGTTTATATAAAGGAATATTCATCATTATCGGTTCAGCCGCCTACTGTAACAGTTCTTAAGCAGGATGGTAATGCGGTAGTGGCCGTGGCCAAAATTGGTAAGGGCACCGTTTTCGCGGTTGGCGACCCATGGTTTTACAATGAATATGAAGATGGCAGAAAAATTCCCATGGACTTTGAAAACTACAATGCTTCCGAAGAACTCGTTAGGTGGTGTCTTCAGCAAACAAATAAATAATACAAGTGTTAATGTGAATAATTCAGTTTTCGAATAATTAACGAGGCTAAAAAAAAATTATGAAATTATCCGCCTATACATTAAAAAATATAACATCAGACAAAGTAATTATTCCGGATGAAGAGATATTTGAGCTGCCCGAAAAAGTTTTACAATTTGGAACAGGAATGTTGTTGCGTGGCCTGCCCGATTATTTTATTGATAAGGCAAACAGGATGGGTATTTTTAATGGAAGGATCGTTGTGGTAAAAACAACGAACCGGGGTGATGCCAATGCCTTTGAAAAGCAGGACGGACTATACACTTTGTGTGTGCGTGGCGTACAGGAAGGAGAAAAGGTAGAAGAGAATATAATTAATTCATCTATTAGTCGCGTGTTAAACGCTAACAATGAGTGGGAACAAATTTTGGAATGTGCACATAACCAAAGCCTGCAGGTTATTATTTCCAATACGACCGAAGTAGGTATTAAATTAGTGAAAGATGATATCCGTCGTCATCCACCGGTTTCATATCCTGGTAAATTACTTGCTTTACTGTATGAAAGATTTGTTGCTTTTGAAGGCAGCGAAAAAAGTGGTTTCGTAATTGTGCCAACAGAACTAATTCCTGATAATGGAAAAAAATTAGAATCTATTGTTTTGGAACTGGCGCATTTAAATGGGCTGAACGATGATTTTATTGAATGGATAGAACGGTGTAACTATTTTTGTAATTCTTTAGTCGATAGAATTGTTACAGGCATGCCCGCTGACGATGTAAAAAATGAAATTGAAAACGAATTGGGATATACTGACCAATTGATAACAATATGCGAGGTATATAGGTTGTGGGCAATTGAGGGCGACAGTAACATAAAAAAAATATTGTCGTTTGCCGATGCTGATGAAGGAGTAATCATAGAACCTGATATTGACTTATACCGCGAATTAAAATTGCGTTTATTAAATGGAACTCACACCTTAAGTTGTGGACTGTCGCATTTCTCGCGGGCATTGATACGGTTAGGAATGCGATGGATGATGAAGTGACTGAAAAGTATATAACTGATTTAATGAGATATGAAATAGGACCTTCAATCCCTTATGAAATTGATGCAGATACATTGAAAGTTTTATATGCAAAGGTGCTGGACAGGTTTCGTAATCCGCACATAAATCATTACTGGAAAAACTATAACGCTGCAATTATAGCTGTAAAATGAAAATGCGCTGTATTCCTTTGTTGTATAACTATTATAAAATAAACGATACGGTTCCTGAGTTATTTGCGTTGGGTTTTGCTTCCTATATTTACTTTATGAAAGGAGTAAAGAAAAATGGAAATGAATTTTTTGGAGAATTTAAAGGAGAATTTTATTTAATTGATGATGAGATGGCTGAAAATTTTTATAATCTTTGGCAAAATTTATCCCCTGATAAAGTTGTAAGGGAGATTTTAAAAAATGCGTCATTCTGGGGTAGAGATTTAAGTGTTTTTCCGGGTTTTGAACAATCAGTCACGGATAAGCTAAACAGTATTATTAATATCGGAATGAGAGCCACAGTGGAAAATGTTGATCCAAAAAAAATAACTGTGTGATGAATCATAAAGTGACAAAAGTACATCCGCATGATAACGTATTAGTTGCCTTAACCAATCTTGAAGAAGGGGAGCAGGTAAGTTATAACGGTGAGGACTATACGATAATAGGTAAAGTTGCTGCCAAGCATAAATTTGTTACAGAAGACAGGTGGCCGGGGGATGAATTATTTATGTATGGAGTACTGGTAGGCAAAGCGCAAACTTTTATACCACGCGGATCGGCTATTACAACTGCCAATGTTAAACATGCAGCCAATAATTTTGAAGTGGGGGAAAGAAAACTTAACTGGCCCAGGCCCGATGTTGCAAAATATAAAGACAAAACCTTTTTGGGTTATCAGAGGCCTGACGGTAAGGTTGGAACAGCTAATTACTGGCTCGTTATTCCTATGGTTTTTTGTGAAAACCGTAACCTGGAAGTATTGCGTGAGGCACTGGTGAATGAACTCGGCTATGGAAGAAATCAAAATAAAAAAGTTGAAGTTTCAAAGCTGATTGATATTTATAAAAGTGGAAAAAATATTGAAGATATATTGCATGCAGATATTTCTGTAGAAGGGGAAGAAGCAAAAAAGCAAAGGCTTTTTACTAATGTAGATGGTATAAAATTTTTAACTCATGAAGGCGGATGTGGCGGTACACGCCAGGATGCGCAGGCATTGTGTGGCTTACTTGCGGGGTATATCACTCACTCAAACGTGGCAGGAGCAACAGTTTTGAGCCTGGGTTGCCAGAACGCACAGGTGGAGATTTTGCAGGAAGAAATTAAAAAAAGAGATCCTGATTTTGCAAAACCACTATACATATTAGAACAACAAAAAATAGGAAAGGAAACTGATTTGATATCTCAGGCGATAAAGCAAACCTTTGCCGGCCTCGTCTATGCTAATACGTTAGAAAGAAAACCTGCGCCACTGAGTAAAATTATCATTGGCCTGGAATGTGGCGGTTCAGATGGATTCAGCGGTATTTCCGCTAATCCTGCTATAGGCTATACGTCGGATTTATTGGTAGCTCTCGGAGGTTCCGTTATCCTGTCTGAATTTCCGGAGCTCTGTGGCGTTGAACAAAACCTGAGTGACCGTTGCGTTACAACGGACACGGCTACCCGCTTTGGAAATTTAATGCGTACTTATAATGACAGGGCCAAAGCGTCAGGCTCAGGATTTGATATGAATCCTTCGCCGGGAAACATTAAGGACGGGTTAATTACTGACGCAATAAAATCTGCAGGAGCTGCTAAAAAAGGCGGGACGTCTCCTGTTGTGGATGTTTTGGATTATCCGGAAATGGTAACAAAGCCTGGATTAAATTTACTTTGTACGCCCGGTAACGATGTTGAAAGTACAACGGCCGAAGTAGCGGCGGGAGCAAATGTTGTACTGTTTACAACAGGCCTTGGCACGCCAACAGGAAATCCGATAACACCTGTTGTGAAGTTATCAAGCAATACAGTTTTGTTTAATAAAATGCACGATATTATAGATATAAACACTGGTACCATTATAGAAGGTGAAGAAACCATAGAACAAGCGGGCGAGCGAATACTCGACTACGTTATAAAAGTGGCCAGTGGCGAAACAGAAGTAAGTGCCGTAAGGCATTTGCAAAACGATTTTATTCCCTGGAAAAGAGGAGTGAGTCTTTAAATATTTTACCATAAAATCTCTAAGGTGTACTAAAAAAATTTTACATCTCTTTTTGCCTTTGTGTTATTATAACTAATTTTTTATGAAAAAATTTTTGGATGAAAATTTTTTATTGAGGACTGAAACAGCCAAAAGATTATATCATGATTTTGCAAAACAAATGCCGGTGATAGATTATCACTGCCACCTTCCCGTGCAGCAAATTGCAGATGATATTAATTTTGAAAACCTCACACAAATATGGTTGTACGGCGATCACTATAAATGGCGGGCAATGCGTACTAACGGAGTAGCATGAAAGCTATTATCACAGGGGATAAAAGTGATTATGAAAAATTTGAAAAGTGGGCGGAAA
Source organism: uncultured Chitinophagaceae bacterium (assembly GCA_963788795.1). Classification (GTDB taxonomy): domain Bacteria; phylum Bacteroidota; class Bacteroidia; order Chitinophagales; family Chitinophagaceae; genus Ginsengibacter. Next base: position 296,688 of record CAWBII010000014.1, on the reverse strand, counting down.
CTGTGCCTTACACATTGCGTAATCCCTTTATCATTGGACGCATCTTGAATTACAAAGATATTTTGACGTGCATGAATTATTAACGCCAGATAGTGCTAAAAAGATTTATGATGATTGCACGAAAAATTGCAAACAAAAGAATATTCTGTAAAAAATTTACTTCGCAAAATGAATGTAGAAGTGGTTTGCACTACCGATGATCCAACCGATAATTTGGAATATCATCAAAAAATAAAAGATGATGGATTTGAAATAAAAGTGCTTCCGGCCTTTCGTCCCGATAAAGCAATGAATGTAGATGATGTTGGTGAATTTAAGTTATACGTTAAGAAATTGGAAAGGGCAAGTGGTATTAGTGTTACTTCTTATCAATCATATTTAGATGCATTAAAACAACGCCATGATTTTTTTGCAACAATGGGTTGTTCAGTTTCTGACCATGGGCTGGAATATATTTATGCAGAAGATTATACTGATGACGAAATCAATGCGGCATTTAATAAGATAACTAACGGAAAGGAGCTTTCACTGGATGAAAGAGTTGAAATTTAAATCTGCGATGCTTCACCTGTTTGCAATCTGGGATCATGAAAAAGGACTGGGTTCAGCAATATCATGTTGGGGCGTTGAGAAATAATAATACCAGAATGCTTGCAGCGTCCGGGCCTGATACGGGTTGGGATTCGATTGGAGATTTCCGTCAAGCTGCGTCTATGTCGAAATTTTTTGATAAGCTCGATGCAACTAACCAGTTAGCCAAAACAATTACTTATAATTTGAATCCTTCTGATAATGAATTGATGGCAACTATGGCTGGTAATTTTAACGATGGAACCATCCCAGGCAAAATACAATTTGGTTCTGCGTGGTGGTTTTTAGATCAGAAAGACGGAATGACTGAACAAATGAATGCCTTGTCCAATATGGGTTTGCTGAGCAGGTTTATTGGCATGATAACGGATTCAAGAAGTTTCCTTTCTTATCCGCGTCATGAATATTTCAGAAGAATTTTATGCAATTTATTTGGTGATGAAATAGAAAATGGTGATCTTCCAAATAATATAGAATGGACAGGAAAAGTTATTAAGGATATTTGTTACTATAATGCAAAGCAATATTTTGGCTGGTAATCGTTATTGTAAATAATTATTACGTTAGAGCCTGATATTTTAAATTATCACGTTAATGCGTGATATTTTTGTTTATCACGTTAAAGCGTGATATTTTAATTTATCACGGAAATACGTGATATTCTTGTTTATCACGGAAATACGTGATATTTTTATGATAGTAAATAAATAAGAAATGATTTCCGTTATAACAGGAGATATTATTAATTCAAAAAAAACTAATCCAAAAGCATGGTTGAAGCTATTGAAGGAGGAGTTAGGGAAAGCAGGGAAAAGCCCGAAAACCTGGGATATTTATAGAGGGGATAGTTTCCAGTTGTTGATTAGCAATGTTGATAATGCTTTACTAACTGCCATAAAAATAAAAGCATCTTTAAAATCAATAAAAAATATTAATGTACGAATGGCCATAGGTATAGGCGATATAACTCATAATGCAATTAAAATAACAGAATCAAATGGAAGCGCATTTGTTCATTCAGGTGAAAAATTTGAAATGCTCAAAATAGAAAAGCAAAATCTGGCCATAAAAAGTGACTGGCCTGACTTTGATAAAGAAATGAATTTGTTCTTAAAGCTGAGCCTTATAGCTATGGACAACTGGACAGTAAATGCTGCGGAAATAGTGAAAACAATAATGGAAAATCCTGATAAACTGCAGGAGGAATTAGGAAAAATAGTTGGCATAAAACAAAACGCAATAAGCAACCGGCTTAAGAGAGCTTATTATGATGAAATAATGGAAGTAAATGAAATGTATGTAACAAAATTAAAAACATTGAAATGATTGTTCTGCTCAAATTATTGATAGCTCACTTAACGGGAGATTTTCTTTTGCAGCCTGGCAAATGGGTTGCGGCAAAAGAAGTAAAAAAACTGGGTGCCTGGCAATTGTATCTTCATTCATTTTTACATGGCCTGCTGTCTTTATTGCTTATGTGGGATGTGAGCTTTTGGCCGTGGGCATTACTGATTGCGTTTGTTCATTTAATAATTGATTCATTTAAAATACTGGTTCAAAAAAATAATACCAGGCGCATGCTTTTTTATGTAGATCAATTGTTACATTTTATTTCCATTTATGTAATATGGTTATGTTATGAAGGGAAATATTTTTCTTTCTCTTTTTTGAAAAACGAAAAAATTTTGTTGTTGATTACACTGGTAATATTTCTTACAAAGCCAATATCGTTTGCAGTAAAAATATTTATTTCGAAATGGACACCCGATACGGAGGCTGGCGATGATATGGTTTCATTGGAAAGCGCCGGCCAATATATTGGTATTTTAGAAAGATTGCTTGTGTTTGCGTTTATCATTACAAATGAATGGCAGGCAGTAGGGTTTTTACTTGCTGCCAAATCAGTTTTTCGTTTTGGCAATTTGCAGGAAGCAAAAGACAAGAAGCTTACGGAATATATTTTAATAGGAACATTGCTAAGCTTTGGTATTGCTATTATTACAGGAATGGGATTTCAATATATAATGGCTTTAAAATTATTTTGAAACTTTGCTATCAGCTAATATCACTTAAAAACGTGATATTTTTCAAAAATTTGGTTTTCAAATTATAGCTGCACTTTTATTACCATTTTTTTTATTTCTCCTTCTCCAATCATAGGTGCATGTACATCTTCAGGAAAAAATATTGCAAACTGATTGTTGGTTAAATGAAAAAACATATCAGGTGGGTCATTATAAAACAAAACATCTTTTTCCAGGTTGTATTCACCTCTTTGCTGCGTGCAGGAACCACGGGGCTTCCAGCCTATTTGCTCTTTTCCATTTATGCAAAACTGGATGTCGATATATTTGTTGTGGCATTCAAATTTTGCAGTAGATTCTTCGGGTGTCATTCCTTGTTTGTTCGAAACAATAGCCTTAAGCTGATCTCCGCTAATTTCATATTTGCCCACTTCAATTGTTTCTAAATTTTGTGAACGGATGTAGTCAAATGCTTTTTTAAATAATGGATGAATACAAAAATACTTTTCAGCATTTGATAAATTATCTATAATCATAAACTGCGTTTTTAATTTTTAAAAATTATTTATGCAGGTGCAATATTCGAAGCGATATTGGTACCAACAACATCAGCCAAAGGATTTTTCACAGCAACATTTCCGTCCTTCTTTACCGCAATCATCGTAATGATCGCAGATAATAATAGTGCTACGGACATAAAGATATAAGAAGCATCAAACCCTCCCGTTATGTCGTTTAAATATTTAACGATATATGCACCAATAAAAGATCCTAAGGCGCCAAAACTATTTATTAAAGCAATGGCACCTCCGGAGACATTGCCTGGTAGTACTTCCGTAATAATCGCAAAGAATGGCCCATACGGTGCATACATTGCGCCGCCCGCAATAACGAGCAATATAAATGAGAGCCAGAAATTAGTAGTGCCTGCCAGGTATGAGCCATAAAATGCAATGGCACCGATCAATAAGAATGGCCATACAAATATTTTTCTCTTTAATGTTTTATCAGAAAAATACGAAGCGGTAAGCATAAGAATAATAGCAAGTAAATAAGGAAGCGATGAAAGCCAGCCTGTGTTTACCATACTTAATTTCCCGCCTTCTTTATAATATCAGGAAGCCATATAACGAAGCCATATACGCCGATGCTCCACAAAGCATATTGCAGGCACAGCAGGATAACTACTTTTGATTTAAACGCTACTGCATAATTTTTTACAGGTTTAATAATCTGCTGTTCTTCATGAAGTTTTTGTTCAAGTTTTTGTTTTTGATCTTCCGCCAGCCATTTTGCATTCTTTGGTTTATCATCTACCAGGAACCACCAAAAAAAGGCCCATATAATTGCAGGCAAGCCTTCCAGTATAAACATCCATCGCCAGCCTAAAGATTGCACTAAGTATCCCGACAGGATGGACATCCAGAGCATTGTTGCAGGATTACCAAGAATAAGAAAAGTGTTTGCCCTGGAGCGTTCGGATTTTGTAAACCACCTGCTTAATAAAATGAGCATTGCCGGCATAACGGCGCTCTCAACCACACCGAGCATAAAACGTATGGCGATTAAGGCATTTATATTATTTATCATGCCTGTTGCCATGGCAAGAAACCCCCATAATATCAGTGACCAAAAGATTAGTTTTTTTGCGCTTTTATTTGCAGCATATAATGCTCCCGGAATTTGGAAGAAAAAATAACCCAGGAAAAAAAGAGAACCTAAAAGTGCTGACGTTGCCGCGGTAATATTCAGATCTTTTGCCATGCCACCCGCAGCAGCAAAACCAAAGTTAGCCCTGTCAAGATAGGCGAGGCTATACGTTATAAAAGCAATTGGTATAAGCCGGTACCAGCGTCGTTTAGCAATCGTTTCTGTCATGAGTAAATTTTAAATCATATCGTAATTAGTTTTACCGGCCGTAAAAATTAATCATCATTTTGGTACTCTTACTTTTATAACTATCTTTTTTATGTTATCATAACCATCAACCTTAAACGCAGGACGGTGCATTTCTTTCGGAGAAAATATAAAAAAGTTTCCGGGTTCAGCATCATAATACTTTTCGCCGGTTACAGTAAAATTTTCATTGTCAGCTTTAGGATCGTATGGCGTAGTAACTACTGCATTTGTAGAAGAAGATGAAGCAATTCCCATTTCAGCTTTTCCTTTTATGATGTACTGCAAGTCATTAAAATTCCGATGTGCTTCCCATTTCACTTCTTCTTTATTCTTTGGGTTTAATTCACTAACGGTAGCAAAAACATTTCCGGTGTCAATAATATATTTTCCCGTGTCGAGGTTTGGAAGGTCATGCGTTTTCAAAAAATTGAATGCTTCATCCCACCATATTTTATTTGCATGATATTGTCTTGAAAATTCCTCCTGGTTGATACTTTCATGAGGAGTGAGTTGTAAACCATTCAGCCATTCTTTCTTATTGTACCATTCAGAATCGCTATTATTATTTTTAGATTTCCCCGATTTTGATGAGTTACAATTAATAAGTAAAGCAGATATTGCTGTCAAAAAAAATATAATTACTAAAAATTTCTGTATCGTGATTTTTTTCATAATAAAATATTTAAATAAAAAATTATTTTTATTTCATTCAAATTATTTCAAAACGAAGGCAATATAATTTCCGCCAGGCTTTCCTCCTCTTGCGCCGCCCGCTGCTATCACCACATATTGCTTTCCATCAACTTCATAAGTTATTGGTGTCGCATATCCGCCCGCAGGAAGTTGATATTCCCAAACTACCTTGCCTGTTTTTTGATCGAAAGCTCTTATTTTTTCATCTCTTGTTGCTGCAATAAATATAAGTCCACCTGCTGTTGCAACAGGTCCTCCATAACTTTCAGTTCCTGTTATTGGGATACCCTTCGCCGTTAGTTCCGGGTATTCACCCAATGGAACCCGCCACAAATAATCCCCCGTATTCAGATCAATCGCATTCAACGTTCCCCACGGTGGCTTAATGCCGGGATAGCCGTCCTGGTCAGTTAATTTTTTCCATTCTTTATTTACATAAGACGGGACAAATCCAAACTCTTTATTTTTCCCCTCGGTTGCTGGTAATGCCAATACATGCTCAGTGAAAGAGCGGGATCTTTTTGCTTCCGGCATGTGTAATAAATAATTTACAATTGCAGTACGATCTTCATCTGAAAGACGTTGAAACGAAGGCATTCTGCCACCACCGGTTTTTAAAATATTCTGAATCTCATTTGCTGTACGTTTCTTTGCTATATCAACTAAACCGGGAAAATCTGAGCCACTACCTTTTCTGTCTTCTCCATGGCAGGCAGCGCAGTTCATAAGATAAAGAATATTCCCTGTGGAAAGATAGGCAAATTGCTTATTTAATGTTCCGGTATCTATCATCTGAACAATCCATGGATCATCATTTGAATTTTGATACAAAATTCCATCAGGGGTTATTGCATTTCCACCCCATTCGGCGCCACCGCTATACCCAAATAGCAAGATACCTTTTGTGTTGGGAGGAGTAAATTTATTATCGGTTTTAAATTGCATAAACTGATCTTTTACAAAAGCATGAGCCTCCGGTGAAATATCAGTAATATCATCTTCTGTAAATACCTGGTGCGAAAGAGGTAAAGGCTTAACCGGATGTTTTTGTGTTGGCCATGCATGCTCGCCGGGTAAACCATCAGTTGGTACAGGCTTCTCTTCCACGGGAAATATAGAAGTGCCATTGTCGCGATCAAGCACATACACTAATCCATCTTTTGTTGCCTGCACAACTACGTCTGTTTTTTTTCCGCTATAATTTATTGTTGCAAGGTTAGGCGGGCATGGTTCATCTCTATCCCAAAGATCATGATGTATGGTTTGATAATACCATTTCAATTTACCGTTAGATGCATCGAGTGCAACAACACAATCGGAAAATAGATTCATTCCTTCGCGATTACCGCCATAAAAATCTGATGAAGGTGAACCTGTTCCAAAATAAACCACGCCTCTTTTTTCATCCAGCGTTAAACCACTCCAATTGTTGGCAGCGCCAATATTTTTCCAGGCATCTTTTGGCCATGTATCGTATCCAAATTCGCCGGGACGCGGAACAGTATGAAAGACCCATTTTAATTCTCCTGATATAACATCGAATGCTCTTATATTTCCGGGTGCTGCATCTCCGGATTCAGGAACTGCAGAACCAATGATTAAAAGATTTTTATAAACAATCCCCGGCGTGTTCGCAGTTACAGAAAGCTGGCTTACATCATGAGCTGAATCAGGAGCAAGGCCTTCATGAAGATCAACAATTCCTTTTTGCCCAAACGTTGAAATAAGGTTTCCATTATCAGCATTCACACAGAATAAATTTGATCCTGCGCTGTAAAGTATTCGTTTATCATCACCGCTTTCCCAATAAACAACTCCCCTGTTTACATTAATAACGTTATATCTTTTGCCATCTTTGGAAGGTTCAAATTTCCATAACTGTTTACCGGTGCCTGCATTGAGTGCAAATAATTTTAGATCAGAAGTGGTACCATATAAAACACTATTTACAACTATCGGCTGGCATTGAATTGCTTTTGGCCTTTGGTTTGAATTATTCGGATCAACAGTTTCCGCCGCATTATACATCCATGCTACTTGTAAATTTTTTACATTGGTTGTGTTGATTTGATCTAAAGGAGAATAACGGTTTCCTGCCTTGTTACCACCATACACAGGATAATCTTTTCCTGTTTGCATAGAAGTTTCTGCATGCCTGCAACTCATTATAGAAAGCGCACAAATTAATATTATAAAACTTCTCTTCACTTATTTTTATTTGATCGCTTATTAATTTAATGTATAATACTTGTAGGATATTTTCCAGCTAAAAGTTTCACCAGGATTTATTTTTATTTGAATAAATGGCTCAGGGCAAACTGTTGTTGATGCAGACCAGAATGCCAATTTTGACAAAGGCTTGTCACAGGTAATTCGCACTCCTGTTCCTGTATTGTTATTTTCAATTGTTATATCATAATCTTTTGCGCTATCACTATATCCTTTTAAATTACCATAATACAAATGTTCATTGTTGGCTAATTGTTTTGTAAAAACAATTTGATTTTGCTGAAGGTCGCCGAGGCCCGCTTTTACAGGCTCTCCGCTAACATTAAAAGGAAATGAAATTATAAATCCCGGTCCGGTTGGTTGTTTATCAAGCATAAAAAAGTTATGATCATACACCATTGTCTCAATTATTTTTTTGCCCGTATTTTTTAAGCTATGCGAAAGAATTAATTCCGGTTTTCCTTTTACTAATTCTACTGTCTTTTTATATTCATAAGAATACAACGAATCAATAAGCGTGTGAAAAAATTCGACCTTCATCAGATTTTATCTCTACATTCCAGTTTCCTCCATTTAAAATTTCATAAGGCGGAACAATTGAATACACCGATGTATCCATTCTTGCAAGAATACCAATACCAATTTTTAAAAACCCTTCGCCTGGTTTTGCATCATCATATCCCGCCGGTAAAAAATCTTCCACCGGTCCCATAATGGCATCGTGGATTCTCGGATCATACTTAGGAAACCACTGTCCATAAAATGTATGTCCTTTATATTCAAGATCTGGAGATTACTCCCGACCAATCGAATCTTGATCCGCGATAATAACCATTTTCACTATCGGGCAAATAAAGATGTGCTTGTATTAATCCATTTGTAATAGTTGCTTCCGGTGGATTTGTAAATGACGCAGAGCTAATTACAATGCCGGATATTATTAAAATTATCGTATTGATTTTTTTCAAAAAAAAAGCTCTTTTACTTTAACTGAAAATTCTATCATGAGAACGCTTCTCATTCCATTCCGGTGTTGGCGCAAAAAAATTTTTATCTTTTGCATGCAAATGTTTTTTCACTTCATCTTCATTTAATTCAATACCGAAACCCGGCGCCGTTAGTGGAACATTGGCAAAGCCTTTTGTAATCAAGTTGCCTGCCATCTGTTGTTTTCACCAAACCTTCCCACCAGGGCACATCAATATTATGATGCTCACATGCTAAAAAGTTTTGTGTTGCTGCAGCGCAATGTACATCAGCCATAAATGAAACAGGGGTTCCGGCCTGGTGCATTGCCATTGCCACACCATGTTCCTCAGCATAATCACCAATTCTTTTGGTTTCTAAAAGACCGCCTGATGTGGCTAAGTCAGGATGAATAATATCTACTGCATGTATATCTATTAATGGTTTAAAATTTTTCAACAGGTAAATATCTTCTCCCGTTAGTAACGGTGTTTCCAATGCATCAGACATTGTTTTCCATTGATCCGTTAATTCCCATGATACAATATCTTCCAGCCACGCGAGCCGGTATTTTTCTAATGCCTTACCCATACGAATTCCATTGTTCAAATCAAAATGGCCATAGTGATCGGTAGATAACGGTATATCATACCCGACCATTTCCCTGACTGTATTTACAATTTTTGAAAGTTCATCAAGACCTTTGTCGGTAAGTTGTATTTGTGTAAACGGATGTTCTGTATTTGCATAAGACATGTAGTCTCCCTGCCATTGCCTGAGAGAACCCTGGTCTTCCCAAAATTTTTGATTGACCAATGTACCCGGAATTTTTGTAAGCTCATCTATAGAAACATCCATTTTAAGCCAGGTATATCCCTGGTCTTCTGTACGATATTTAATTAGCTTCAATTGTTCCGCAGGTGAATCTGCTTCTGGTGTATCAGCATATAATCTTATTTTATCACGATACCTTCCTCCCAACAATTGCCATACAGGAACGTTCCATACTTTACCGCAGATATCCCACAAAGCCATCTCAACTGCGCATACGCCACCTGCCTGCCTGCTTGGGCCGCCAAATTGTTTTATTATTTTAAAAATCATTTCAACATTGCATGGATTTAATCCAAGTATATGCGCTTTTAGCATCAATGCATAACGCGGATCAGCTGCATCTCTCACTTCACCCAAACCATACACTCCCTGGTTGGTATCAATGCGAATAATAGCTGTGCCGCCCATGGCTGCAGTTAATGCATATCGCATGTCTGTAATTTTTAAATCAGACGGGCTGGAATCTCTTTTTACTTTTGATGTTGTTTGCGCAATCGTGTCGCCAATTGAAAGGCTCATCATGCCTGCCAATGTAATACCACCGATAGCAGTTTTCTTTAAAAACCTGCGGCGGTCATCTTTGGTTTCGGGATTATTCATTTCAGCTTCTGATGAAGCAGCCCGGGCATTTTCAAGTTCTTTATTTTCTAATGCTATTTGGTTTAAAATATTTTTCATGATATAAATTTTCAAAAATTAAAAGTCAAAAAAGTGGGTGTATTATTAAAATGGCAATGGCTTTATCATTCATTATAATCATGTTCTTTCAGATAATCATTTAGTTCTTTTCTTGTCATTGATAATTTATCATCAGGATAAACTTTGAGCCAGCCGACAAAATCTTTTTTTATTTCATCACTCCATTTGCTGTCAATTTGCCCGGCCTGGTATTTCTTTTCTTTCAATCGTTGAAAACCAAATTCGTCACGAAGAGCGGTAACTTCTGATGATAACACCAGTTCATCTAAAAGAAATGCAGGAATGAAAATGGTTCCATATTTATTGGCGAGCACCGCATCGCCGGGTAATACAATGGCACGGCCTACACGAATAGGAGCATTGATTGATGTAAGCATTTCCTGTTGCAGGTAAGATGGATCATCACCTCTTATCCAGCCATTGAATCCTTTAATTTCACGTAAGCCTCCAAGGTCTCTAACGGAGGCATCGAAAATTACACCGTTCTTAGAGTTTGCATAAATAGCATTTCCAAGATTGGAACCAATAAGCGTTCCATCAATAATTCTTCCATACCCATCCGCAACATATACATCACCGGGTTGTAAAATATCTATCGGCCATGAATTAGTACCACCGGATGAATCACGATTTTCACTGATACCCTCTTTCTTTATAACATCAATAAGATCGGGCCTTGAAGGCATGTACTGCGCAGTAACAACACGGCCGGTCATTACACTATCGGGATTAATAATTTTCCAGTTCCCTTCATATTGATTTTGATAACCGTGTCCACGTAAATAACCCCATGCTTCTTCCATGGCTACATGTTTCAGCCTGCTTAAAAGTGCATCAGAAACTTTAGGACGGCCATCTGCAAACCGTTCGCCTTTCCATTGAGAAGTTAATGTTTTAATATATTCCGGTGATGAACCAACACGTTGTGCATTGGAAAAGAAAAATAAAAAACCGAATGATGTAAGGACTATTAGTTTTTTCTTCATAATAAGTAATCGTTTTAATAAACATTGATTTTTGTGTGTAATAATTTATTGAAAAATTATTACAAAAGATAGCAAATTATTATTAAACTTCCGTAAGAGTTGTTCCTCTTATTGAATCAATCAACCCTCTCATATAACCTATAGCGAACAAAGTACCGATGGTACTGTATCCCGGAAAACTATTGCTATCTCCCGACATAGTTGGTACATGATCGGGACGTATTGGTCCTTTATAACCGTTATTGTATAAAATCTGCATCAGCTTTGCCATATCCATCTGGCCGTTATCAATAAACGTTTCATGAAAATGCTGGCGATAACCACGCACGTTTCTGAAATGAACAAAAGTGATTACATTTTTTTTTCCAAAATATTCCATAGCAGCAGGTAAATCTTCCGGCTTGCCTTCGTCTCCCATTTCACCAAAAGTCCCATCCCATGTAATACCATTATTCGGGCTTGGATAAATATCAACCAGCCGCTTAAATGCAGCAACAGACGTCATGATGCGGGGAACGCCCCTTATTGCATCAACCGGCGGATCGTCAGGATGCATAGATAATTTTATGCCATATTTTTCTGCTGATGGAACAACGGCTTTTAAAAAATATTCCAGGTTTTTCCACATCATATCGTGGGTGAGTGTTCCGTATTCTGTGATAGGATCGCCGGTCATTTTATCAATATCAAAACCCATTACCAATGCACCGCCACGATCTTTCATTTCTTTATCGGAGCGTGCCCAGCTTATTAATGGCATCCAGTTATAACATACTGTATCAATACCTGCTTCAGAAATATTTTTCATGAAGGTGATGAAGTTGGCAATCTCTTCATCTCTTCCGGGAAGGCCGAGTTTTGTTTTTGTATTTAATGATGGTGGCCCTTCAACAACTGTAAGCTTTAATCCCTCCTGGTCCCATGATTCTTTTACTGCTTTTATAACATTCAATTCCCAGTTGTTTGCACCATCCATTCCCACCATTTTTGGATCGATTCCTCCAACAGCGCCCAACACTTCCATTTGTTTTGCAAGCTCAATTCTGCGTGGTTCTTTGCCTGCGAAATAGGCGAGGCAAAATTTCATGCCTGCATCTTTTACATAATTTGTTTTTAATTTTCCCTGCTTTTTAAGGAAATCTTTTTTATCAGCAGGTTCCGCAGAACCCATTGCTGCAGCGGCTCCCATGCCACCAAAACTTAACGCTGTTACTAAAGAAGTACTTTTTTTAAGAAAATCTCTGCGATTGTCTCTCATATCATTTGAATTTTAAGGCGGGAAAGAATATGTGAATATTCTTCTTTCAAAAGTAAATCAGATCAATTTTCTTTGAAGATGATTTTAGATACTATCTTATCATAATCAAATATTATTCTAACATTAAAAGATTCGGATAAATAAACCCGGTATCAGCAATCAGATATTGAATTTTTTATAATTGCCTGGCAACAAATTTTTTCAGAATGTATAACGGTAAAGGTTAAACGTAAAGTAAAATTGAATAAAAATAATTTATTCTACCGTTGCACTCTTCCGCTTGCATCACCTTTCATCAATCCTTTTACATCACTTAAAGTAGCATGATTTAAATCCCCGGGAATGGTATGTTTCAGTGCCGAAGCAGCAACACCAAATTCAGCAGCATCTTTCATTTCCATTCCTGTTACAAGTCCATAGATAAAGCCACTTGCAAAAGAATCGCCGCTGCCAACACGGTCTACAATTCGTACTTCATATTGTTTGGAATGATAAAATTCTTTGCCATTATAAACTAACGCACTCCAGCCATTATCTGATGCGCTATGGCTTTCTCTTAACGTGGAAGCGATATATTTGAAATTAAATTTTTCTTTCATCTGCTGAAATACATCTTTGTATCCATCAAGGTTTAATTCACCTTTGGTAACATCAGTTCCTTTGCTTTTAAATCCTAACGTAGTTTCAGCGTCTTCTTCATTACCGATGCACACATCAACGTATTGACAAAGCCTGGTCATTATTTCTTTCGCTTTTTCTTTACTCCATAATTTTTTACGGTAATTCAAATCAATACTGGTGGTAATTCCTTTTGCTTTAGCTGCTTTTAATGCTGCTTCTGTAAGTGCTGCAGATTTATCACTTAACGCAGGAGTTATACCGGTTGTATGAAACCAATCAGCGCCATTAAATATTTTATCAAAATCGAAATCAGCAATTTCTGCTTCTGAAATAGCAGCATCTGCACGATCATATACAACCTGTGATGCACGCATGGAAGCACCGGTTTCTAAAAAGTAAATTCCTAATCTTTTTCCGCCAATCGCCACAAATTGCGTGTCTACTCCATAGCGGCGTAAATGATTTATTGCTGATTGCCCGATGGGATTATCAGGCACTTTAGAAACAAATGTTCCCTGCAAACCGTAATTGCAAAGAGCTGCGGCTACATTGGCTTCGCCGCCACCATAGGTTACATCGAAGCTATCGGCCTGTACAAATCTTTTGAAATCGGGAGTGGATAGACGAAGCATTATTTCTCCAAGGGTTACAACTTTTTTTGACATGATCAATTAATGATTTAATTTGAAAGGATATTTTTTTATAATAATAATGCCGAATTTCTTTCTTATTTATTGAAGCAGCAAGAATAAGCCCAACAATTATCAAAAAAAATACGGAAACGATTGCGTAAAACTTTGCTGATAGTTATTAACTTATCAATGGTAACTTTCCGGCCTGCAAAATCTGGTAACGATTGCGTAGAAAAATATGGTATAGTAATTTAATTCCGATAACATTGTTCATTTATAAAAATACTTTATGGACACAAAAAATGAATTATTAAAATTAATTCCGGAGCAGGGAGTATTGCCACTTTATTTTTATAAGGATACTGACGTAAGCATTGAAGTTTTAAAAGCTTTATATAGCGCAGGAATAAGAGCAGTTGAATATACAAACCGTGGTGAAGCCGCTTTGCTGAATTTTAAAAAAATGCGTGAAGTATGTAATACAGAATTAAAGGGAATGTACCTTGGCATAGGCACTATTAAGAATGGCCACATGGCGCAAACATTTATAGATGCAGGAGCAGACTATCTTATATGTCCGGGGTTAATAGACGAAGTGGCAACCGTTGCTGATAAAAATAATATGCTTTGGGTACCAGGCTGTATGACTCCATCGGAAATTATTCGTGCAGAAAATATGGGTGCAAAAATGATAAAGCTTTTTCCGGGAAATATTTTAGGCCCTGCGTTTATGAGCGCTATAAAAGAATTGTTTCCCGGATTATTATTTATGCCCACAGGAGGAGTTGATTTGGATAAAGAAAATATTGCAGGATGGTTTAAAGCAGGCGTGTGTGCTGTAGGTATGGGAAGTAAATTGGTGAGTAAAAATTTATTGGAGCAAAAAGATTATGCAAAAATTGAAGTGCTTACCAAACAAGCAATAGAAATGGTGAATGCGGTGAGATAGAATTTTTTTAAAAATTAAACATACGATATGCAGACGAATATGGGGAAATACAGATGGACTATTTGTGCCTTGTTATTTTTTGCAACTACTATTAATTATCTCGATCGTTCAGTTATCAGCTTACTGAAACCTTATCTTGAAATACAATTTAAATGGACTGAGGGCGATTACTCTTATATTGTAATGGCTTTCCAGGTATCTTATGCAGTCGGTATGATTTTCGTTGGAAGATTTATTGACAAGGTGGGTACCAAATTAGGTTATGCATTGTCAACACTTGCCTGGAGCCTTGCAGCAATGGGACATGCATTAGCGCAAAGCACCCTGGGTTTTGGAATTGCCCGTTCTGCCCTGGGCATCAGTGAATCCGGTAATTTTCCCGCAGCGATTAAAACGGTAAGCGAATGGTTTCCTAAAAAAGAGCGGGCTTATGCTACAGGAATATTTAATTCCGGGGCAAATATAGGCGCTATAGTAGCTCCGTTAACTGTACCCTGGATTGCCGAGAAAATGGGTTGGGATTGGGCTTTCATACTAACGGGTGCTATTGGTTTCATCTGGCTTATCCTTTGGGTTTTCATTTATGAAATACCGGCAAAAAACAAGAGACTTTCAAAAGAAGAATTCGCCTACATCAACAGCGACATAGATGGGCCGGTAGATACAGAGGAAAAACCGCCTAAAGCTTCCTGGTTTAAATTATTAGGTTTTAAACAAACATGGGCTTTTGTTTTGGGAAAATTTTTAACAGATCCCGTATGGTGGTTCTACCTTTTCTGGCTTCCCGCATTTCTTGATGCGCAATATAATATTAAGGGAACCGCCGTTGCTCTGCCCGTTGCACTTGTTTATACTATGTCAACGATTGGCAGTATTGGCGGTGGATGGTTGCCCTTATTTCTTGTAAATAAAGGCTGGCCTGTATTTCGTGCAAGGAAAATTTCAATGCTTATCTATGCATTTTGTGTGATACCGGTAATTTTTGCTCAGTGGCTGGGCTCACTAAATATGTGGCTGGCTGTATTTATTATTGGCTTCGCGGCTTCAGCGCACCAAGCCTGGAGCGCCAATATATTCACGACTGTATCGGATATGTTTCCTAAAAGAACAGTTGCATCTGTCACAGGTCTTGGAGGCATGTCAGGTTCCGTGGGGGGCATATTAATTGCCTGGTTTGCAGGCATGCTGTTCGATAAATATAAATTACTCGGTAATATTGAAACAGGCTATTATATTATGTTTTTTATTTGCGGTTTTGCCTACCTTGTTGCCTGGCTTGTTATGCATTTACTTGTCCCGAAAATGAAAATGGTAGACATATAATAAATCATCTGTCTTAATTAAAAATTGATTGACTGATTTTTTTGAAACCATTACCAGTGCTCAAGGTTTTTTATAAATCCTGTCAACTCAGCAGCAATCATTTCATGGTCTTTCAAATCAGGATGGCCGCCACAACCGTTATGATATTGTTTTGAAAAGAAATAATTATAAATTTTTTTATCTCCGCTATTGTTTAGTGCCTTAACGATTGAGGTTAGGTAATTCTTTAAAGTCGCAGTTAATTGCTCATCGCCCATTGGACTTGTTAAACAGATTATATCCGCATTTGCATATTTATTTCGAACATCTTTTATAAAACTTATATAGGTGTTGCAAAAGATTGTTGAATCCTGTATACCATCATTTTGACCAAGGCAAATTGTTACAACATCCGGAATATATAAATTGAAATTCCATTCTATTGAATCATTTCTCATATTTATTTTATCAAAAACCTGTGGCATGGTTATGTTCATATTGCAACAACTGTGTATCATTCCAATGCCCGATACAGAACTCAGGCTCCATTGTGACTGTAAAGAGCGTGCAGTAAGTGGTCCATAACTCAAATAAGCATTATGCTGATCATACCATTTTCCGTTGCTGCATGGTATTAAAGAAAGATCCATTCCTGAACCGCAGGTAATTGAATTTCCAATAAATTCTATTTTTCGTGTAGGCTTTGCCGGTAGCTTTAATAATTTTTTACAATTAATTCCTGCAAATTCGAGATAACCGATTCCTGCTTCCGTATTTTTACAAATGGTGATTGTATGATTGCTGTTACTTAGTCCATCTATAATTAATTTATTGTTCTTTGCAACTGTTTGAAGCCTTACCGGCTGCATAGCATCAACAATAACTTCAAGGTAGTTATGAGAATTTCCATAAAGCACTTCGTCCTTTAAAAAAACTTCACATAGGTTTCCTTTAATTTTCATAGTAACCGTTACGCCGGGCTGCCAGAAGCGTGGTAAATTATTATATTCAATTCTTCCCGTAAGATTTATGAAAGGATCGGTGGATTTATGAAACAATTTATTTTGTTGTAATGCCTCTCCTTCAACAATTGAGACTTTAAATGACTGCTGAGCTGCAAGTTGGGTAAAACTTGTTGCTAAAAGCAATGCCAAAACATATTTTTTCAGATAGAACATAACGATTAATTATACACGAAGTAGCGTGAGATATTTATACAAACTTTCTTACCCCATTTGCAGTATAAGTTTGCCTGAATTCTTTAGGAGTGCTGTCTTTTTTCTTTTTAAAAATGCGGTTGAAATTGGACATGTTATTGAAACCACATTTATAGGCAACTTCATTTATGCTGTTGGTGGTATCAATAAGCATGCGTGATGCATGTCCAAGACGTACTTCGTTTAAGGTATCAATAAAAGTTTTTCCTGTTCTGAATTTGAAAAATCTGCTTAAAGACACCTCGGCCATACCCGCAATTTTGGCTACATCAGCCAACGTGATATTTTCACTAAAATTATTATTTAGAAATGTCATTATTTTTTCTATTCTGCGACTGTTGTAAGAGGGCGTTTCAATATTAAAAGATAGATCTGACAATGTTCTTAGACTTCTGGATGCTGAAAGGTCGTGCAGTATAGACATTAATTCCAACACGGAATCAAATCCGTGTTTCTGTGGTAATTCTATTAACCTTGGCATAATGGTTTTTGTAGTAACCCTGGAAAAAAGAACGCCTCTTGTGGACCGTTGCAAAAGTGTTCTTATAAAGCTCATTTGATTGCGTTGTAAAAATTTATCATCAAAAAGATCGCGGTGAAACTGGATAGTTATTTCTTTTATGAGTTTTCCTTTACAATTATGAGTAAACCAGGCGTGTTGCAGGTTTGGCCCTACCAATACGAGTTCCAGATTTTCTATTTCTTCAATATGGTCTCCAACAACACGTTTGGCTCCCCCGGCATTTTGAATAAAGTTCAATTCAAACTCATCATGATAATGTAATGGAAAATCAAACTCCCTTTTGCTTCTGGAAAAAATTGTAAAACAATCGCTTTGTGTAAGAGGCGTGATTTCCCTTAAGATTTTAGTGGTTTGACTCATTATCAAAAAGCATTAAGTTATTAATAAGTTATTAATAAAGTATTATAAAATAAAAGAGAGATATTTTATCGGGATCGCTGCAAATAAAGATAGCCAAATTCTAAAAAAATGAATTTAAATAATAAAACATACATAAAAGATAAAAAAGTATCTGTGTTGTGATACAATCTAAAATAGTTTTGAGAAGTTATTGCCTGATGGATGAGAAAATATATGTCCGCAATAAAAGGGCTGATATAACATCATCGAAAAATTGATTGCATTCCAGAAAAAAATTGAAAAAAAAATATTTTTTTTCAATAAAATTTATGTGTTTCTTTTACACGATAAATCTATTTATCATGCCCTTTTAAATTAAATTATGATTAAAAAAATACTTTTTCTTTTCGAGGCTGCTGTGTTGTGTTGTCAAATTATTTCTGCTCAATCATCATTTATAAAAGCTAAAGGAGAACAGTTCTCTCTTAACAATCAACCTTATTATTATATCGGAACCAATTATTGGTATGGTGGCCTGCTTGCATTAAAAAAAGATAAGCAAAAAGGAATTGAAAGGTTAAAGGAAGAACTGGATTTTTTGAAAAAAAAGGGGGTAACCAATGTACGGGTGTTGGGTGGATCAGAGGGAAGTGGTTTAATAAACGGAGTGAATAGAGTAGGCCCTCCGCTTCAACCGGAAGAAGGCATTTTTGATCCTGAATTTTTAAAAGGAATGGATGCACTTTTAGTTGAATTAGGTAAAAGAAAAATGACTGCGGTTATTTACCTGAGCAATAACTGGAACTGGAGTGGTGGCTTTCTTCAATACCTTAAATGGAATGGATTGATACCAGATTCTGCATTTGAAAAAGATATTCCGTGGGGTGAATTAGGAGCGTACACCAGTAAATTTTATGATTGCGAAAAATGCAAAGCCGATTATTTAAGCCAGGTAAAATATATTATCACACATACTAATTCTATCAGCCATAAAAAATATTTTGAAGAACCCTCCATCATGGCCTGGGAAATTGCGAATGAACCCAGGCCAATGAGTAGTTCGGCGATTAATTCTTATAAAAAATTCATCAGCAGTACGGCTGCTTACGTAAAAAGCCTGGATGCGAATCATTTAGTAACAACGGGCACAGAAGGTTATATGAGTACAGAAAGTATTCAATTGTACAAGGATATTCATGATGATAAAAATATAGATTACCTCACTATACACATCTGGCCAAAAAACTGGTCATGGTTTAAGGGTAAAGATATTAGCGGTGGAATGGATTCTGTAATAAGTAAAACAATTGCTTATTTAAATATTCATAAAAAAATAGCAGAAGAATTACACAAACCGTTAGTAATAGAAGAATTTGGTTTGCCAAGAGACGGCCATTCTTATAACATTGATTCACCTACTACTTTCAGGGATAGTTACTATAATAAAATCTTTAACGAATGGTTTCAAAGTAAGCGTTCTAACGGTGTGCTCGCGGGAATAAATTTCTGGGCGTATGGTGGAATTGCAAAACCAATAAAAGGACAGGTGATGTGGAAAGAAGGAGATGAATACATGGGAGATCCTCCTATGGAAGAGCAGGGGCTAAACACTGTTTTTAATTCTGACAAAAGTACCTGGACCCTGGTACATTCTTTTTATGAAAAATCAAATCAAAAGAACACGCAGCATTCGGGTGATAGTGTAAAAAAATGACTTTTAAAATTGTATCAAAAGATCAAATTTTAGTTTTAGAATAGGGTAACAAACAAGCATTAGTTTAAATGAAATTACAATTTATAGACTTTGCCATTGTTGCTCTGTATCTGCTTACAATGCTGTTCTTGGATGGTTTCTACGCAAAAAAGCAAGACAGAATAAAGAAAGCTATTTGATGGGCGGCAAAAGATTGCCCTGGTATTTATTGGGTCTTAGTGATGCATCAGATATGTTTGATATAAGCGGCACCATGTGGATGGTTTCATTATGTTTTGTATATGGAATGAAGAGCATCTGGATACCCTGGCTCTGGCCTGTTTTCAACCAGGTTTTTAATATGATGTTTTTAGCAAAATGGCTGCGGCGTTCTAATGCAAATACCGGCGCTGAATGGCTGGCAACACGTTTCGGATTAAAAGGAAAAGGCGTAAAAGGCTTCGCATACACATTATTGTTGCTTTTGCATTGATTGGCTGCCTTGGTTTTATGGCTTATGGCTTTATTGGCCTGGGTAAATTCATCGAAATTTTTGTTCCATGGAATTTAGTGCAGCCTTACATTCCTTTTCATATAGCGCCTGAATATGTAGCGCATTTTTATGGAATAATCTTTACACTCTTTGCTGTATTTTATTCGAGTACTTGGCGGTATGCACAGTATTGTTTTGGGTGATCTTGATCAAGTACATTATTATGACAGTTGGCTGCATTGCCGTTGCTGTAATTGCCATTACAGCATTTACATGGCGCATTCACTTAAATGTGCCTGCAGGTTGGGGCAATCCTTTTTTTGGATGGCATTTGAATTTAGACTGGTCGAGTATATGTAGCCGCTGCCAATCAAAAAATTGCGGATGATGGTTATGATCTCTTTGGTTTCTTTTTTATGATGATGTTGTTTAAAGGTGTATTTGCAGCCTGGCCGGTCCTGCGCCCAATTATGATATGCAGAAAATTCTTATCATCACGATCGCCTAAAGAAGCATCTAAGATGACGGGTTTTGTTTCTATCATTTTATTGCCGGTACGATATGCAATGGTTATTGGTTTAACTGTACTCGGATTGTTATATTTTAAACAACTTGAACTTTGATAATGGCAGTGGCGGCATTGATTTTGAAAGAGTATTGCCCGGCGCTATAAATGGTTTTTTACCCGTTGGTATTTTAGGTATTGTATTAACCGGTTTGCTAGGTGCTTTCATGGGTACATTTTCCGGAACATTGAATGCAGCGCAGGCATACATTGTAAATGATATTTATTTAAAATATATCAATCCAAATGCATCCAACAAAAAAACAATTACATGTAAGTTATCTGTCGGGTATTGTTGTAGTTGCCATTGGTGTTACGCTTGGCTTTTTTACCAAAGATGTAAACAGTATTTTGCAATGGATTGTTTCCGGTTTATATGGCGGTTATATTGCTGCCAATGTTTTAAAATGGTATTGGTGGCGCTTTAATGCCAATGGATTTTTCTGGGGAATGCTGGCAGGCACTGCAGGCGCCTTGATATTTTCTCATATTCTTTCATGGAATACAATTTCTTATATTTCTTCCCTGTGTTGTTTTTAATCTCATTAGCCGGTTGCTTTATCGGTACTTATACTGCGCCTGCAACCGAAACAGAAACATTAAAAAATTTTTACAAAACAGTAAGGCCCTGGGGCTTTTGGAAACCGGTTCATGCATTGGTAGTTAGCAGATGATCCTTCATTTATACCTAACAAAAGATTTAAGCTTGATATGTTTAATGTAGTTATTGGCATTATTGCACAATGTTGCCTTACCATATTGCCCATGTATGTTGTATTTTGGATGAAATTGCCTTTACTAATAACCGTTATAATTCTAATAATAATAATCTTCATTCTTAAAAAAACCTGGTGGAATAAACTGGAAGATTAAAAGTAAGCAACTATGAGAAAAATTTTTTTATATGAGTCGTTTGAAAACAACTGGAAAACGATTATGCATCTATTGGTTGCAGTAAACAGAATGAACCGTTCACTGAAGAGTAATGGTATTTATGAACCGCTATCGAGAATCCGGTACTTACTGCAGAGCATACACCTTTGTTCTGGCGTTATGATCTTAATGAAGAAACAAATCCCTTCTTTAATGGAACGTTTCGGCATTAATGCCGTTTTAAATGCAGGCGCTATTAAGTGGAATGATAAATATTTATTGATGCCGAGAGTTGAAGGCAGCTGACCGTAAATCTTTTTTTGCTATTGCAGAAAGTGAAAATGGCATTGATAATTTTAAGTTTTGGGATTATCCTGTTGTTATTCCTGAAACAGATGATCCGGATACAAATGTGTATGATATGCGTTTGGTGCAGCATGAAGATGGATGGATATATGGTTTATTTTGCACTGAAAGAAGAGATCCTTCGGCACCTAAAGGCGATCAAGTGCTGCCGCTATTGCACAATGCGGTATTGTACGTACCAAAGACATGATAGACATGGGAACGTTTCCCGATCTTAAAACAAAATCACCGCAGCAAAGAAATGTTGTATTGCATCCTGAATTTGTAGAATGGAAAATATGCTTTTTATACAAGGCCGCAGGATAGTTTTATTGAAGCGGGCAAAGGTGGTGGTATTGGTTTTGGTTTGCTGATAAGATTGATGGTGCTGAAGTGAAAGAAGAAATTATTATTGATCCAAAAGTATATCATACGATTAATGAATTAAAAAATGGACTGGGGCCCTGCGCCGATTAAAACAAAATATGGATGGCTGCACCTTGCACACGGTGTGCGAAATACAGCAGCAGGCCTGCGTTACGTGTTGTATATGTTCATGACCGATCTGAATGACTTACAAAGATCATTCATAAACCTGCCGGTTATTTTATAGCGCCGGAAGGCGAAGAAAGAGTTGGCGATGTATCCAATGTTGTTTTTAGCAATGGATGGATAGCGGATGATGATGGAACAGTGTTTATTTATTATGCTTCGTCTGATACAAGAATGCATGTGGCGCTTTCTTCCATAGATCAGTTGCTGGATTATGTTATGAATACGCCTGAAGATGGATTGCGCTCTGCAGCAATCTGTAAAGACTAATTACCAGTTATTGATAAAAATACTTCAAGAGAAAAACATAACAGTACAACTTGCAGAAGACGCAGATACATGGCTATACCCGAAGAAAATATTGTCTAGTAAAACTTGGCTAATAAGCAACAATACTATCACTGAATAATGCAAGCTAGACAATATAAAAAAGAAGTAAAACAGAACTGCATTCAATCCTTCAATTACTGGATGCAACATACGGTTGATGAAATTAATGGCGGCTTTTTTGGCAAGATTGATAACCAGAATGATGTTATACTACCGCACCAAAAGGTTCTGTACTCAATGCAAGAATTTTATGGACTTTTTCTGCAGCATATAATTTTACTGCCAAGATGAAAAATATCTTTCAACAGCAACAAGAGCATTTGAATATATAAGAGATCATTTTATTGATAAAGAATATGGAGGCGTTTATTGGACGGTTGATTTTAAAGGCAACATGCTTGATTCAAAAAAACAGGTATATGCGCTTGGCATTTTGCATTTATGGTTTAAGTGAATATTATGCTGCATCAAAAAATGAAGAAGGCCTTAAACTTGCTTTAGCGCTATATGATTATATTGAAGAGCATAGTTATGATGCAAATAATAAAGGTTATTTTGAAGCATTTACAAGAGATTGGAAAGAAGCAGATGATCTGCGTTTAAGTGCAAAAGATGCAAATGAAAAAAAAACAATGAACACGCATTTGCATATTATTGAAGCGTATGCAAACTTTATAAAGTTCATCCTTCAGTGCAGCTAAAAAATAAAATAACAGAATTGCTTGAATTGTTTGATATTTATTTCATCAATCATAAAACATTTCATTTAAAATTATTTTTTGATGAAGCATGGAACGAAAAGCCTGATGTGATTTCTTATGGCCATGATATTGAAGCTGCCTGGTTATTGTTGCAATGCGCAGAGATCATTCATGATGAAGCATGGATAAACATTATAAAAAACATGCAGTAAAAATTGCAGATGCTGCTATTGAAGGTTTGGATAATGATGGCGGATTGTGGTATGAATATGAGCCGATCAGATCAAAACATTAATAAAAGAAAAACATTGGTGGCCGCAGGCTGAAGCTATGGTTGGATTTTTTAATGCCTAGCAAATAACGAATGATGAAAAATATTTGAACAATCTGTCAATAGCTGGCAATTCATTAAACAATATATATTGATAAAAAAAAAGGCGAATGGTTTTGGGGCGTAAAAGAAGATTATTCTGTTATGCAAAGTGAAGATAAAGTCGGTTTATGGAAATGTCCTTATCATAACAGCAGGGCTTGTTTGGAAATAATAAAAAGAATTGATACTATTGTTTCAAACTGATATAAGGCCGAATGTCTTTAAATTAAATTTTTATGATTGCTTAAATAAAAATTATGAGATTTTTCTATTCCTGCATTTTGTTTGTTTTTATAACTTCCGCATGTATTGCGCAAAGCGATGTTTTTAATATTAAAGATTATGGAGGTATTGGTAATGGGATAACCATTTGTACCAAAGCATTGCAAGCGGCAGTAGACGCCTGTAATAAAAATGGAGGAGGTGATGTGATTATTCCTCCCGGAATTTTTGTTATAGGTACTGTGCATCTCAAAAGTAACGTGCACTTGTATTTAACGGCTGGCGCTATTTTAAGAGGCAGCGCAAATCTCAATGATTACGAAGATTTTTATGCAGGTCCGCCTTACAATCATGTTCATAAAGGAATGTTGTTTACAGAAGATGCAGAGAATATTACTATTGATGGCGAGGGGCAGATAGATGGCAACGGCGATTTATTTTTTGATTTGAATGCCGCAAAAAAGTTGAGTTCAAATGATACGAAATATACGAGGCAAAAAGATAATTTTCGCCATGTGGCCGAAGGTATAGGAGATGGCCCTGTAGTGCCTAAAGACCGGCCCTATCAAATGTTTGTATTTAGTAATTGCAAACGAATAACCATTAAGAATGTTCTTATAACCAAATCTCCTTTTTGGTGCATGCATTTTGCTGATTGCGATGCCGTGCATGTAAGCGGCATTCGCTTATGGAATAATTTACTTGTGCCTAACGCCGATGGCATAGACGTAACCAGTTGCAATAATGTGATCATTGATGGTTGCGACATTCGTACCGGTGATGACGCCATTGCCATCGTTGGCTACAATCATCATTTTGAAATTCCGGGCTTTAAACATTTATTGCATCCGTCAGGAAATATTATTGTAAGTAATTGCAATCTTCAATCTTATTCAAGCGGTATCCGCATAGGTTTTTTGGATCAGAATTCCCTAAAAAATATTCATGTAAGCAATGTAAATATTACCAATTCTACGAGAGGCATTGGTATTTTTTTAAGAGAGCAGGGCTCGCTGGAGAACATCACTTTTTCAAATATTAATATTGAAACGCATTTGCGAACCGGCGACTGGTGGGGCAATGGTGAACCCATTCATATTTCGGCTGTAAGAGGAAAAGATTCTGTAAAACTCGGCCAGATAAAGCATGTATTGTTTGAAAATATTATTTGCAGGGGCGAAGATGGAATATTGGTTTATGGAAGTAATGAAAGCATGCTGGAAGATATTTCTTTTAATCATATAAGATTTGAACTAACGGATAGCAAACTCAACGATGTTGCAGGTGGCAATATAGATCTTCGTGGAAGCAGCTTGCAAAAATCACTTTTTGAAAGTGATATTCCCGGGTTGTATGCTCAATACATAAAAGGCTTGCGGATTAACGATTTTCAACTGCAATGGACTAACACAAAAATGCCCTTCTTTACTAACGGTATCCAGGTAAATCATTTTGAAGATGTGGAAATAAAAGATTTTAAGGGCATGGGGTCACCAATAAATTCCAAAGCATTCAGAATTTATGCCGAAGATGGAAAAGATTTTAAAACAAATGATAACAAAGGGGTATCACTTCAAAACGTGAAATAATTTATTTTGTTATAAATAAAAGATACTGCTGAAATACTTAAAAAAGAATTACTTTGAAGTGCTGATAATTGATAAACTCTAAAATTAATAACATGACTACAAGACGTTCATTTCTCAAATCAACCACACTGCTTTCAGCAGGTTTATACATGGCTCCCTCAGGTTTTAAAACGAAGTCTCCGTTAATTGGCTTACAATTATACACGGTAAGAGATGCCATGGATAAAGATCCTGTGGCTACCTTAGAAAAAGTAGCGCAGATAGGATATACATCTGTAGAAGGGGCAACATACACGGGTTCAGAAAAATTTTATGGAATGAGTGTATCGGAATTCAAAAAAATTTTAAAACAAAATGGACTTGTAATGATAAGTGAACATTATAGGCTGGGCCAGGAAAAGCCAAAAGGTGAAATACAAAAGGGCACTATGCTTCACGATTGGGATAAAGCAGTAGATGACGCTGCAGAGCTTGGCCTGAAATACATGGTTTGTGCCTGGCTTGCAGAAGAGGAGCGTGGCACTTTGGATCATTATAAATATGTAGCCGACCAATTAAATATTGCCGGGGAAAGATGTAAAAAATCGGGTATACAATTGTGTTATCACAATCACAATTTTGAATTTGAAAAAAAAGGGCGATACCTATCCTTATGACATTTTATTGGGCAGTGATAAGGAACTTGTAAAGATGGAAATTGATTTGTATTGGATAAAAAAAGCAGGACAGGATGCCATTAAGATTTTTCATGAACATCCCGGAAGATTTCCTTTATGGCACGTGAAAGATATGGACAATACGCCTGAGCAAAATTTTACAGAAGTTGGCAGCGGTATTATAAACTTCAAAGAAATTTTTAAATATAAAAGCCTGGCAGGAATGAAATATTTTTTTGTAGAAGAAGATAAATGTCCTGGCTCACCATTTGACAGTATCACTAAAAGTATCAGTTATATAAAAAAGAATTTAGTATAGGCCTTAATCATGACAGCATAAAATAAAATGATCACAAAAATTAAAACCGGTTTTATAATAGTATTGCTTGTAATAATATCTTCATCATTATTTGCAAAAGACCCCACTGATTTTTATCAAATTAAAATTTATCATTTAAAAAATGCAGAACAGGTACTGCAGATGGATGATTATCTTGAGCATGCTTACCTGCCTGCATTACATCGCCTTGGCATAAAAAATATCGGCGTCTTTAAACCTATCGCAAATGATACTGCTACACTAAAATTCATTTATGTTTTAATTCCCTTTGCATCAGAAGAGCAATGGATAAAAATTAATGAAAAACTTGCAAAAGATGCTGCTTACAATTCTTCTGCAAAAAGTTTTTTAGCATCGCCTGCTGATAAAGCGCCCTTCGAAAGAATGGAGTCTGTTTTATTAGAAGCATTTGTAGCGCAGCCACATTTATGGTTGCCTGATTCAAAAAATGCAGACAGAATTTTTGAACTAAGAAGTTATGAAAGCCCGACTGAAAATTTGTCGGATAAAAAGATAGCCATGTTTAATGCGGATGAAATAAAAATTTTTAAAAGGCTTGGATTCAATCCTGTTTTTTATGGTCATGTAGTGTCAGGAAGCCGCATGCCCAATTTAATGTATATGCCTGTTTTTAACAGTGTTGAGCAAAGAAATGATCAATGGAAAACTTTTGGCGGTGATGCGAAATGGAAAGAAATTTCGGCAGATCCAAAGAATGAAAACAAAGTTTCGGTTAATCATATTGACAGCATATTAATGCACGATACATCTTATTCTGATTATTAAAAATTCGATTATGCTTTTTATAAAAAATTTTTTTAAAATGATGATGCCTGCAATTACTCTTATTGCAATGAGTACAAAAGCTTTTTCACAAAAAACAGGAATCTTTGATGGGCACAATGATGTGGGTGAAATACTACATCCCGGCAGTGCAACTTATAATGAAGCCACCGGCGCTTATGAAGTTTCGGGTTCCGGCACTAACATTTGGTTTACCCATGATGACTTTCATTATGTTTGGAAAAAAATGAAAGGCGATTTTATTTTGCAGGCTAGAGGAAAATTAATAGGAAAGGGCGTTGAACAGCATCGTAAATTTGGCTGGATGATACGCAATTCGCTCGATAGTACATCAGCAATGGTTTCCGCAACCATTCATGGTGATGGACTTACTTCTTTGCAATATAGAAAAGTGCTAAAAACAAATGTTGAAGAAACAAAATTTGCCACAAGCGCTCCTGATGTTATTGAACTGGAAAGAAAAGGAAATAAATATATCATGTCTGTTGCTCATTTTGGCGAGTTGTATGTAACACAGGAAATTGCCGACGTTAGTTTGAATGATGATGTATATGTTGGCCTGTTCATTTGCTCGCATAATAAAGATGTTGTTGAAAAAGTTTCATTCGATAACGTTAGAATTATTGTACCGGCAAAAGAAAATTTTGTTCCCTATAAAGATTATATCGGAAGCAATATTGAAACGATGGATGTGTTTACTGGTTCAAGAAAAATTCTCTACACGGCGCCTGAATCTCTGCAGGCTCCTAACTGGATGCATGATGGGAAGAATTTAGCGTATAACATGAAAGGATTGATGTATCGTTTTAATTTGGAAAATAGAACTACTGAGGTTATTAATACGGGAAGTGTAAAAAACAATAATAATGATCATGTAATTTCCTTTGATGGGAAAATGCTTGGTTTAAGTGCGACGAGCCCTGATGGTAAATATAATTCTGTTGTTTATACTGTGCCAATAAATGGTGGCGAACCTAAACAAATTACACCAACCGGTCCTTCTTATTTACACGGGTGGTCGCCTGACGGTAAGTGGCTAACGTTTACGGGTCAACGCAATAATGAGTTTGATATTTATAAAATTCCGTCTGCAGGTGGAAAAGAAATTCAACTCACAACTGCAGCCGGATTAGATGATGGATCAGAATACAGCCCTGATGGCAAATATATTTACTTCAATTCCGTAAGAAGTGGTACTATGCAGTTGTGGCGAATGAAGCCGGATGGAAGTGATCAAACCCAGGTAACCAATGATGAATACAACAACTGGTTTGCGCATGTTTCTCCTGATGGTAAATGGATTATCTGTTTATCTTTCTCAAAAGACATAAAGCCTGATGATCATCCATTTTATAAACATGTTTATTTACGCATGATGCCTGCCTCAGGCGGCGATCTTAAAGTGATTGCTTATTTATATGGAGGCCAGGGTTCGATTAATACACCCTCATGGTCGCCGGACAGTAAAAAAATTGCGTTTGTTAGTAACAGTGATATCATTAAATAAATTTGAGTAAAACAAATATTTTAATAAATAAAACCAAATCAAAGCTTAATATGAGATATGTAATCAGCAAAAAGAAAATCTTCATCTTTTTCGTAGTGCTAATGATAGCATTAGTTGGAAAAACAAAGGCTCAAACTATTGCGCCGGATCCTGCAATAGAAGCAAAGGTGAGCGCAATGGTGAAACAAATGACTTTGGAAGAGAAGGCAGGCCAGATGGCGCAGGTGTCCATCGAATCTTTGGGAAGTATTAAGAATGGAGCCTTCGTATTTGACGATGCGAAATTTAAAGATGCAGTGGTTCATTATAAAATAGGTTCCATGTTAAATACTCCCGGTCTGCAGAATGCACAGCAATGGAATAACATCATTCAACAAATACAAAATGCAGCCACAGAAACGAAGATGAAGATACCGGTGTTATACGGGCTGGATGATAATCACGGTGTGAATTATGTAGCAGGAGCTACTTTGTTTCCGCAGGAAATAGGACAGGCGGCAACCTGGAATCCGCAATTGATTTTTAATGCAGGTGTTATTACGGCTTATGAATCACGTGCTGCAAGCGTGCCGTGGACATTTTCACCTGTGTTAGATTTAGGTACAAATCCGCAGTGGCCGCGTATTTGGGAAGATTATGGAGAAGATCCTTACCTGGGCTCACAAATGGGTGTTGCCTTTGTAAAGGGTGTGCAGGATCCCATTGGAAGCAAAGAAAAACTGGTAGTTAGTTTAAAACATTATATGGATTATTCTGATCCTAAATCGGGTCACGACAGAACTGATTCATGGATACCGGAATATTATCTACGTGAATATCATTTGCCGGCCTTTCAGGCATGCATAGACGCAAATGCAAGAACGGTTATGGTAAATTCGGCTTTGATAAATGGTATGCCTACACATATTAACAAACATATTCTTACCGATATTCTTAAAGATGAATTGCACTTCACGGGCTTTATCGTAAGCGACTGGCAGGATATTGAAAATGTATATCGTCGCGATCATATAACAAATGATATCAAAGGCGCTGTGATGCTTGCGATAAATGCAGGCATTGATATGTCAATGATTCCCTATGACTACAAAGAATTTTGTGGAGATGTTATTGCCCTCGCTAATGAAGGAAAAATCCCGATGAGCAGGATTGATGATGCTGTTACAAGAATTTTGCGGGTAAAAGAGGAATTAAAACTTTTTGAAACCCCGATGACTTATTTAAAAGACTACCCAAAATTTGGCAGTGCAGAATTTGAAAAAGCATCTTATAATACCGCTGCAGAATCAATAACACTTTTAAAAAATACAAACAACGTTTTGCCTATATCAAAAACTTCTAAAGTATTGGTAACAGGCCCTAATGCTAATTCTATGAGAACGCTTGAACGGCGGATGGACCTACACCTGGCAGGGAGAAAAAACAGATGAGTATGCACAGAAATACAATACCATTTTAGAAGCAGTACAAAAAAAATTTGGCCCGCAGAATGTTGAATACAAACAAGGGGTTGCTTATAATATGAAGGGAAAATATTATGAAGACTCTGTTGTTGATATTGATGCTGCAGTAAAAGCGGCGGCCAATGTTGATTATATTCTTTTATGCATAGGTGAAAATAGTTACACAGAAACGCCGGGTAATTTGAATGATTTAAGTTTATCAGACAATCAAATTGCATTGGCAAATGCTATGATGAAAACCGGTAAGCCTGTAATTTATATTTTGAATGAAGGAAGACCACGAATTTTTAATAAGATAGAACCCGGTGCAGCAGCTATTCTTGATATATACCTTCCGTCCAACTTCGGCGCTGATGCATTGGCGGATATTCTTACGGGCGATGTGAATCCAAGTGGTAAATTGCCGATTACGTATCCCCGTTATACCAATTCACTTTCGCCTTATATTCATAAATCATCAGAAGGTGAAGGCAATCCGCAGGGCGGAGATTTTTACCCGCAATACCAATTTGGTTTCGGCCTGTCTTATACAACATTTGAATACAGCGGCCTTACGATTGATAAAGATATTTTTTCACCGGAAGAAACAGCAACTATAAATGTAACGGTAAAAAATTCGGGTAGCCGTGAAGGTAAGGAAGTGGCAGAACTTTTTGTTTCAGATAGTATTGCGTCTTTAACTCCTGATGTAAAAAGGTTAAGACGTTTTGAAAAAATAGATTTAAAACCCGGTGAATCAAAAACGGTAATGTTTAAATTATTATTAAAAGATCTTGCATTTGTAAATACTGATAATAAAAGAATATTGGAAGCCGGTGATTTTAAAATACAGGTAGCTAATCAAACCAAATTATTCAGCGTAAATAAAACAATGGTTTATTGATGCAGGCCATTGGTATAATCCGGCAATGTATGTTGTTTTTTGAAAGATAAATATTGCCTATGGTACTTTCTGCTGCTCTTAACCCTGGTGCTGGTAAGTACGCCGCTGAAAGTTATTTTTATCCAATAGTTAAATATAAATTTTTCTGTATCGCGGATAAAAAATATTGTTGAGCGTTTTTTATTGTTGTTCCTGACTATAATTTTATCAGCAACAATGTTTTTAAGCGTAAGTATTAAATCTTTTTTTGTGGTATCCTTAGTATCAAGAATCAGTATTCTAAGACCGTGATAATAGAATTTCATTTCGCCAAATGCCCCATACTTGTTGCCAGCAACACTTTCATATAAAGTATCGGCGTGTCCTCTTGTGATATCTACACCTGCCGATGGATTGGTTATTTTAGATAAGGTCGTTAAATCTATGGGTGACATTTTTGCTGTCATACGAAAACCCGAAAGAGAATCTGAATAAGATTCCGTATACCGCATATCCCTTATATAAAAATCAAGAAGCCTGCCCATTGCCTTTAAGTACAAACTGTCATTTGGCGCGGGCATGTTGGTTACATTGGCCAGAGTAGCATTTACACTTGTTAATGGAATAGTTGCCTCACGGTTAGTAATATTCGAAATTTCATTTACAGTTATCGTGGATTGCTTTACGAAAATTGAATCGATATGAAAAGGTTGTTTAATTGTGCTGATAAATTTTGTTGGCATCCATTTTTCCAGGCCATGTTTAAACGGAATGTTCTTATCCCTGGTGCTCGTAATTGACGGATTTTTAAAAATTATATCATTAACTTTCACAATAGAATCACTCATCCATTTTTGAATATCAATACCATTAATCATTATAGTGTCGCAGGAAGTTGTGATATAATCGCTTTGCCATGCTGCATTTTTTAAAAAATCATCTCTTGTAATATTGGGCATTCCGCTAAAGTACTCTATTGTTAAGTTTGCTTTAGTAGGTTCCCATTGTAATTTGCCTGCTTTTATTGTAACTGTGGAATCTTTATAATACAATTTTCCATCTGTAATGGTTGAATTATTTATTACATCCTGTAACGGAATTTTTTCTCCGGTAGTCCATGCAAATGAAGTCAGGGTAAGCTTTCCGGAAAAATTGTCGAGGGTAATAGTTGATTTCTCCTGGTTTTTTGGATATAATTTTACTGCGGACCATTCTGTAGTTAAATCAGTATTGAGACTTATTTTTTTATCAGCATTTTGATTGAGTCTCCCTTTAGAAGAATGAATTACTACTTCGGGAATTAAAGCGTGCAATTTTTTATTTTCAAATTGAGCCGGTGAAATATTTATTTGTGCTTCTTTATACTTTAGTAAATTTTCATTTGCTTTACTTGCAGACAAAGAATCTATAATCATGTTGACCGAAGCAATAATTTTTGCAGAATCTTTTTGAGAAAAATAATTTAAAATTGCATTGTTGATTTTAATTTTCCTTACATCGACGTTCAATGGGGAAGAAGAATCATTGGATTTTTTTTCTTCAATACCGGCCTGAATTTTTATTACGGGATTATTCACATATACATAGTCAAAATTAAATTTTGAGAAATCACTTGAATTAATATTTGCCTTAAGTTGAACTGAAGGGACTGCAATGGAATTACCATTTTTAACGTATTTAATTTGATTCAAAAATGTTTCGCTGTTGGAACTAAAATTTGCTTTTGCAATAGTTGTCTTTGCAGTTTTATTTTCAATTATTATATTATTTAATAACCCGGTGGCGTGTTGCCAGGTGAATAAACGGTCGTTATTGGAAAGCCCATCCAGGCTTATATTTTGTCCGGAAAATTTAATATGACTTTTATTAAGAAGTGCGTAATTAAAATTGAGCTCGCCAACATGAAACTTATCAATAGAAACACCGGTAAGAATTTTTTTTGAAACCGCTTGTTGTGTTTGTGTGCCTGTTATTGATAATTTTTGAATATTAAATTCATCTGCTGTGAGTTTGTTGGTTTTATAGAATAAATCCCAGTCGGCATTTTCAAAAAATAAATTGCTTCCCTTTACCTCTCCGCCACCTGGTAATATAAATGCAAATGAGCCTATGCGATTTTTTCTTATGCGGCCTTCTGAGCTTAATTGATTGAGTAAAATATTAAATCCCGGCGACGATATTTTTACTTCACCGGCCTGCAATTTTGAGAGAGCCTGCATCAGGTTAAAAAGAGAAGTGCTGTTTAGAAAATCGTTTAGTTGAATGCTTGCGTTTACATTTGTGATGGATGCAGTTGCCGATGGTAGTTTTAAAGAAACATTTCCATCAACTACATTAACTTTTTCAACAGCTATTAATTGCCCAAGGCCATGTAGTAAATTATAGAAACCACTAAGGCCATTAGTTTGCGGGACTTTTTTATTTTTTCTGTCACGGGAATTTATTGTAATATTTGGCCTGTCAAATTCGGCAGATACTGCCTGGAATTTCTTTTGAAATAATTCCTCGAAACTTATATCATTTAAAACAATATTTGGAAGAAATATGTTAAGTCCTTTAGACGAAATATTTTTTTCTGTTGGTATAAACAGAACATTTTTACAAACAAGGTCGTTGTTATTAAATCCGAATTCTCCAATATTTAAAAGGAATAAACTGTCTTTTGAATAAAGCCTGACCTGGTTTAGTTGTAAGTCAACACTGCCAACGGTAAAATAGTTATCGCTGGCAGGTTTTATATTGAGATTTAAAATCTTTAAGTCTGTTTTTTGGGTAGAATAAATACTGTTTTTGTGTGCATTGGATATTAAAATTTGCCCCTCTTTAACGGCTATATAATTTAGATTAATATTCGTAAATAAATTCTTTATAAAATTTCTTACAATATGAAGGCTGTCTTTTCCGGAAGGTTTTTCTCCAATTGTAAAATATAAAACAGGATGATATAATATGA
Organism: uncultured Chitinophagaceae bacterium; assembly: GCA_963788795.1. GTDB lineage: Bacteria > Bacteroidota > Bacteroidia > Chitinophagales > Chitinophagaceae > Ginsengibacter. Next base: position 262,605 of record CAWBII010000014.1, on the reverse strand, counting down.
GCGTGTCAAGTAATAATTCTTCCTTTTCATAAAATGCAGAAAGTTGTTTTGAAGAAAATAAAAACTTATCTGCACTTAAATCCGTTGCATTATTTCTTTTACCTTCTGTTTCAGAAAAGTGAAAGGAATCCATTTCGAAGTATTGATCTTTTGCAGAAAAATTAAGTTGCGAAAAGCTCATTTCATTGTTAGTGCCTGGTAATTTCCAGTCCTGTTTACCAATATGCAGCTTAATATTTTCGGATGATAAAAAGTGGCTTTCATCATTATATTTTTTTCTAAAATTTTTTACCGATAAATCAATTTTATCAATAACGAAAGGAAGCTCGCCCGGAGATGAAGAAGAAAAAGTAACAGTTGCGTTCACAGTATTCATTGAATAAATTTTTAAATGCGCTATCATCTTCTGAAGGATGTCAAAAACTGTAGAAGTTTCAAAGCTTATTTCTTTATTGGTTACTTTTTTTTCGGCTTCGTAAATAGTTATGTTGGGAGACATGATCTGCAGATTATCGATAGCGGTACTATTGGAAAAAAATAAACTTATCCAGGAGCGTATCGAAAAAGATACTTGCGGAATTTGCGCATGATAATAGGTTACTGATTTGTCCGGATGTATACATGTTAATTCCGCATTTTTTAATTTAATCCTTTTTTTAAGTAAGGATAAATCAACACGGGTAAGAGTGAGCGAATATTGATGATCTGTTTGAACCAGCACAATTTGTTCAATAACATCTTTAATTTTGAACTTTAAAGTGTAGTAGACTGCACCAAATAGTAATATTAGAAGAACGCATATTGTAATCCATATTCTATGGAAAACTTTTCGCCTTTTAATCGCTTTCTTCATTGAATAAAACAAAATTAGGTACGATTTCTAAAGATACAATTTCATCGTGAACACAATAGTATCGTTGCTTTTTAAATTATGAAGCACATACCTGATAACGCCTGTTCCTAAAAATAAGTGTATTATTATTTTGTTATGCAATTTTCAAAACCATGAATAAATTTTTTTAGAACTACCTAATTACTAATTTAGCCTGCCAATTCCCCTCTGAATTTATACCCGTTTTGAATTAATGAGTGCACGACTTTTTGGCATCTGATGAATATTATAAAATGAATATAAATATGATTTCAAAAAATAGTAAAGGCAGAAATATCGGATTTATTCCATCTCATCTTTTAATAATTTTTATCTTGGTTTTTTTTACAAGATGTAACGGTGGTACAAATGATCAAAAACCTGCCGTTGTGCAGGCGCCTGTTGCCGATACAATTCCGGCGATTGCTTCGGGAAGTTTTAATCAGGCGTCCGGTATTGTATTCGACAGCGCTGCTATTAATCAATTTCTTAAATCAAAGCCGTTATTTAAAGAATTTAGCAATGAGTATTTTATTTTTTACAGGGCTAATAATTTCAATTATGTATGGTACGACAACAAAGGACTTATTGAAAGTTCAAGTGCTCTAATTTCCGCCCTTTCCGATGTGGAGCATGAAGGTGTTACTGCTAATTTTCCATACAAAGACAGCATTGATCAAATATTTCATAGTTATTCAGATACGACTAATAAATTTGAACCCGATATTAATACTGAGTTGCTGCTTACGGGAGAATATTTTTATTATGCTAAAAAAATATACGCCGGCGCTTTGAATAGCAAAGCAGAATCGATTAACTGGTATCTTCCACGCAAGAAATTATCGTATGCAGCATTACTGGATAGTAATTTAAAAAAAGGAGCCCTCGAGAAACAATTCGGCCAGGTAGTGAGTCTGCAATATGAATGCTTAAAAAAAGAACTGACACATTATAAAGATATTGACAACAGAGGTGAAATTGTAGTTGCTTCACTCAAAAAGCCAAATGCTTTAAAACCAAAAGACTCATCCGGTATTATTGGCTCTGTTCGTAAACGCCTGTTTCAATTAGGCGATATTTCTGAAGATGACGGAAGCATTATTTATGATTCAAAATTGGCCGATGCAGTTAACCAGGCTAAAGAAAGATATGGATTAAAAACAAACTCTGTAATTGACAATGCGCTAATCAAAGAAATAAATGTTCCTGCAAAAATACGTGTTGAGCAAATAATTGTAAACATGGAACGGTTGAGATGGCTGCCGATCAATACCACTTCAAGTGAATTTATTTTGGTAAATATTCCGGAATATGCTTTGGTTTACTACGAAAATGGAAAGGATGCCTGGAGATGCGGTGTAGTGGTTGGTAAGCCCATGACTAAAACTGTAATATTCAGTGGTAATTTGCAATACGTTGTTTTTAGTCCATATTGGTATGTTCCTACGAGTATTATTAATAAGGAGGTAAAGCCTGGCATGAAAAAAAACAAAAATTACCTTGCATCGCATCGCATGGAATGGAATGGCGGCAGGGTAAGGCAAAAGCCCGGTCCATCCAATTCGCTTGGTCTCGTAAAATTTCTTTTTCCTAATTCAAATAATATCTACCTGCATGATACGCCTTCCAAATCATTATTTGGTGAAGATGCCAGGGCTTTCAGCCATGGATGTGTACGTGTTTCACAGCCTAAAGAACTTGCCGTAAGAGTATTAAGGCAATACCCTGAATGGACTCCGGAAAAAATTGATGCGGCTATGCATGCAGGAACAGAAAAATATGTAACCTTAAAAAAAACTATTCCTGTTTATATTGGATATTTTACGGCCTATATGGGACCTGCCGGGAAAATAAATTTCCGTCCTGATATTTATCAAAGAGATAATCGTTTATTAGAAATGTTGATGAACCATTAATAAAATAAACCTGGCTATTAAAAAATAACCTGTGACGAAACAACTAACGGTATTAAAATAAAGTTGCCGTTAAAATATTTGGTATTTTTAAAAACAGATAAATAATCGAATGCTTAAAAAAACATGTATGAGACAAGGTATTTTCTTTTCGCTATTTCTTTTTTGTTTTACAGGAATGTATGCTCAAAAATTTGAAGGGCTTGCTCTAACGCCACCGATGGGTTGGAATAGCTGGAACACCTTTCAAACAAACATTAGCGATTCGCTGGTAAGAGGTATTGCAGATGTAATGGTTTCATCCGGAATGAAAGATGCAGGCTATACCTATTTGGTTTTGGATGATGGATGGATGGCTATGGAAAGAGATAGTATTACAGGAAACCTCGTTCCTGATCCAAAAAAATTTCCAAACGGAATGAAAGTGCTTGTTGATTATGTGCACGCAAAAGGTTTAAAGTTTGGATTGTATAATTGTGCAGGCACAAAAACGTGTGCAGGTTATCCCGGTACAAGAGGTTATGAATACCAGGATGCACGATTTTATGCTTCTCTTGAAATTGATTATTTAAAATTTGACTGGTGTTATACAGATGGCATTAATGCAAAAGAAGCTTACAATACCATGAGCAAAGCATTAAAGGCTGCGGGCCGCCCTATAGTTTTCAGCCTTTGCGAATGGGGAAGTAATAAGCCGTGGGAGTGGGCAGCAAATGTAGGCCAGCTTTGGCGTACAACCGGCGATATCAGTGCTGTGTTTGATGGTTATGTTGACCATGGTACCTGGAAACAAACAGGCGTAATGCCAATAGTTGATCAGCAAAATGGATTGCGAAAATATGCAGGCCCCGGCCATTGGAACGATCCTGATATGCTGGAAGTAGGTAACGGTATGAGCGTAGACGAAGATAGAACGCACTTTTCTTTATGGTGTATGTTGGCAGCCCCTCTTATTGCAGGAAATGATTTAAGAAAAATGACCAAACAAACAAATGCAATTCTTACCAATAAAGAAGTGATTGCCATTAACCAGGATGCGGCAGGTATGGAAGGCTTTTTATATAAATCAAAAGATAGCCTGGAGATTTATGTAAAGCCATTGAGCGGCGATGATTGGGCGGTTTGTTTTTTAAACCGTTCTCATAAATCCATCCAAATAAATTATAACTGGAAAGACGAAATTATTAATGATACACTTTTTAATAAAACGATGAATGCCAAAGAGCATACTTATAAAGTAAAAAATGTATGGACAAATACCAATTCAGGTGATACACAAAAACCATTCGCTGCCCTGCTCCCATCACATGATGTAATTGTGCTGCGGTTATCGAAATAAGTTTTAAAAAAGGTGATGGCTTTTATCTCCGGAAGTAAAACTTGTTCATCAAAAATATATTTAACTGATAACGATAAATCTACTATTGATATTAATAAATTAAAAACTAACGTAAACGGTTAATCGAAAAATATCCCCGATTTTGTTCGTGAAACACAGAAGCCGGGCCAGGGTTATTTTATTTTTTTCAATTTCCGGGTCTCATTGAAAAGAAATTTCTTCGGATCATAAAAACGAAATATTATGGGCTATGTTTCTTTTGTCGTGGAGTTCTTCTTTTTAGTATAAATAAAACTTTATCCAATCGTTCATCAGTCGATTTACGCACCTCGCAAAATCTTCTCCATTTTACGTCCCTTAGCCAATTCATCTACCAACTTGTCTAAATACCTAACCTGTTGCGTCAACGGATTTTCGATTTCTTCCACCCGATAGCCACAGATTACCCCGGTGATCAGGCGAGCATTAGGGTTTAAAGTAGCATTCTGAAAGAATTTTTCAAAAGTTACTTTTTCTTCAATGAGTTCTTGCAACCTTTTTTCATCATAACCGGTTAACCACTCAATTACCTGATGCAATTCTTCTTTTGTTCTATCTTTCTTTTCAACTTTTGTGACATAATGTGGGTATACCGAGGCGAATGTCATTTTAACAATACGCTCATCGTGAATTTTTGTGTTGTTCATACCTTATAATTTAAGTTAATGTCCTAATTATTCCTGACTTCCTGAACAATCTTCTAATAATTTTTTGCCTTTAAAAACGTCAGATACTATACTTGAATCTGGTACCAATTTTTTATCTTGACAAAATACTGAGTCTTGAATTAAAAAAGATAATAAAAGAAGTAGCAGTTTTAATTCATAATATTGTTTTAAGCCGTATTAAGTATCTCGAAGAAAACCAAGAGGTAAATTAAATATAATTTTCGTTTTTTTATCGCATGAACGCCGAGTCCCTTTGCAGGAGACCCTGCTCCGACTTGGCCCTGGAATAGTCCAACTGTCCGCTTTTCCAATTCCAACTGTTCATATTCGGACACTTTGCACTAATAAATTTATTCTTACTTATTCTGTATCAATGTTATAAAGCATTGGTATGATGGTTGAAATTATTCAGCGGTTACTATACCTGGAGTAATAGTAGCGAAGGGCACATAATTATATCTTTCTATTATGATAAAAACTATTTAAAAGTCGCATTACGCAACCTCTGGAAAAATAAAGCATTCTCTGCAATTAATATTATTGGGCTTGCATCAGGGCTTGCTGTTTGTTTATTAATTGTATTGTATGTGGTTGATGAATTGAGTTATGATAAATACAATGTGAATGCCAGACCGTATTTATCGTATTGATGCAGATATTTATTTCAATAATACGCAGGCAATATTTGCTGTTGCTCCAGATCCGTTGGCGCCGGCACTTGAAAAGAGATTATCCGGAGATAGAGCAAATGGCAAGACTAAATTACCAGGGAGATATTCTTGATAAAAAAAGACAACCTGAATGTACAGGATCATCATGCAGCTTTTGCTGATTCTACTTTTTTTAAAGTGTTTACCATTCCGATGATTGCAGGCAATCCGGCCACCGCTTTAAAAGAACCTAATTCAATTGTAATTGATGAAACAACTGCTAAAAAATATTTCAACACTACAGATGTGGTTGGCAAAACTTTATTTGTTGATAATACCAACTAATTGCAAAATAACCGGCGTAATAAAAGATATACCAAAGCAATCTCATTTTCATTTTCAGTTTCATTCGTCCGAAAGGCATAAAGATAATGATTCACTGGCTCAGCAATAATGCACATACAATTATGTTTTGGTAAGGCCTGGTGTATACGCAGCAAAAACTGCAAAGAGATGTTGATGCAACCATCAATAATTATCTGGCAAAGAACTGCATGGCTCAATTGCATTCTTCATTAAAAGACCTGCAAAGCAAAGGCAATCATTTTATTTATCATGCTAACACCGCTTACAGATATTCATTTGCATTCAGATAAATCTTACGAAATAGAAGCTAACGGCAACTACTAACCTATGTTTATATTTTTTCAGTGATTGCTATTTTTATTTTACTGATTGCCTGTGTAAATTTTATGAACCTTTCTACCGCACGTTCTGCCAACCGTGCCAAAGAAGTCGGCATAAGAAAAGTGGCAGGTTCATTGCGTTCTCACCTCATCACACAATTCTTAACCGAATCCGTTTTAATAAGTTTCTTTTCATTGGCTGCTTGCTATTTTAATGGCATTGTTATTACTTCCATTATTCAACCAGCTTGCGGGTAAAGAAATGAGTGTGGCAACTTTGTTTTCAACATGGCTTATTTCCCGTAATGATTGCATTGGTGTTTCTGGTAGGAGTTGTTGCAGGTAGTTATCCTGCATTTTATTTATCCTCTTTTCAGCCAATAGAAGTGTTGAAAGGAAAAGATTGCAAAAGGATTTAAAAGCAGTTGGCTGCGCAGCAGTTTGGTTGTATTCCAGTTCAGCATTTCTATCATGCTGATAATAGGAACAATTGTTATTTACAACCAGCTTAATTATATACGCAGCAGGAAAATTGGTTATAACCGCGACCAGGTTTTAGTATTGCACAATGCCTGGTATCTTGATCAAACAAATACATACATTCAGAAATGAATTGTTGAATATTCCGGGTGTTACCAATGCAACGATTTCCGGTGATCTTCCAACAGGAACAAATTTTGATAATGAAGGCTGGTTTCGCGATGCAGCACTGGATGCAAACAAAGCAATTGTATTAACCAATTTTTTTGTTGATGAAAATTATATTCCAACACTTGGTATGGAAATGGAAAAGGGAAGAAATTTTTCAAAAGATTTTCCTTCAGATTCAACAGGTATTATTCTTAATGAAGCCGCTGTAAAAGTGCTGGGCTTTAAAGATCCGTTTAAAGAAACATTATATCGTCCGGATTTTCGTACCGGTACTATGCAAGGCTCGGTTGGCTTATCATATTGTAGGCGTTGTGAAAGATTTTAATTTTAGTTCAATGCATGAGAATGTTGGTCCGCTTATTATACAATTAGGAGAAAACTGGGGAAGTATAGCCATGCGTGATAAATACAAAAAATATTCCTGCCATAATTAATAACAGTTCAGAATAAATGGACAAACACAGCACCGGGCCAGCCATTCAACTACACATTTATGGATGATGATTTTGATAAGATATATACCGCAGAACAACAAACAGGAAAGCTATTTATAACGTTTGCTGTATTTGCCATATTTATTGGTTGCCTTGGTTTGTTTGGTTTGGTTACTTATGCTGCAGAACAACGCACAAAAGAAATTGGTGTACGTAAAGTATTAGGCGCAAGTGTAAGCGGTATAGTTGCCATGCTTTCAAAAGATTTTGCAAAGCTTGTATTGATTGCTTCACGTTATTGCATTTCCGGTTGCCTGGTGGGCAATGAATAAATGGCTGCAAAGTTTTGCATACAGAATTGATATTAGCTGGTGGATATTTGTTGTTGCCGGATTTGCAGCAATTCTTATTGCATTAATAACGGTAAGCTTCCAGGCAATAAAAGCAGCAGTAGCAAACCCGGTGAAGAGTTTGAGAACGGAATAAATAATTATGAATTAACAATTAAGAATTTATAAATCGCTAACTAATAGCTTAGCACTTAATACTTAAAACTTAAAATGTGTTTAAAAACTATTTCAAAACTGCCTGGAGAAATTTATGGAAGAGCAAAGTCTTTACTATAATTAACATCATGGGCTTGGCCGTAGGCATTACTGCCTGCTTTCTCATTTACCTGTATGTGCACTTTGAAAGGAGCTATGATGCCTTCAATACAAAGGCGGACAGGATCTACCGCGTTATCTCCGACATTAAAACGCCATCGGATGTGCTTAACTGGAGCTCGACCCCCGGAGCGGCTGTTATTAATATGGAAAGAGATTTCCCCGAGGTTGAATCGGCCGTTCGCATAAGTGGACAGAGTTTTTTAGTAAAGAAGGGCAATGAAAAGTTCCAGGAGGATAATACCATTATGGCCGATTCTACTTTGTTCGACATTTTCGATTTTCCGTTAATCTATGGCGATAAGCATACGGCGCTCAGGCAGCCAATGAGTATTGTGCTTTCTCAAACTACAGCAAAAAAATATTTCGGTAACACAAATCCTGTTGGCCAAACGGTGCTTCTTACGGGAGCAGCCATCAATGCAACCATTACAGGCGTAATGAAAGATATTCCTGAAAATTCACAGATCAAAGCAGACATGGTCGTGTCATTTTCATCGCAAAAACAAATAAACGGGCAAAGCCTTGATAGTGTTTGGACAGGGTTCAACATGGTTTCATTTATATTGCTAAAGCCTCACACCGATGCCACATTGCTGGCATCTAAATTTCCTGCTTTTGTAGAATCGCATGTCGGAAAAGAATTGAAGGATCAGCAAATGAGTGTTGCCTTTTTACTGGAGCCGCTAAGGCGCGTGTACCTTTACTCAACGCGGGATGGTAGCAAAACAGGAAATATCAACAACGTGTATATTTTTTCAATTGTGGCGGTGTTTATTTTGCTGATTGCCTGTATTAATTTTGTAAACCTTACTACTGCAAGAAGCGCTGAGCGTGCAAAAGAAGTAGGCATCAGGAAGGTAGCAGGCGCCGGCAGATTTCAGCTTGCACGCCAGTTTATTGCAGAAAGTGTAATCATATCTTTCGTTGCCTTCATCATTTCTCTCCTGATGTGTTTGGCATTATTGCCGTTATTCAACCAACTTGCAGGTAAGGTAGTAAGCACACCGGTTTTTTATCACCCGATGTATATTCTTTCATTACTTTGTCTCTCAGTTATAATTGGCATTATAGCCGGTCTGTATCCTGCTCTTGTATTATCATCGTTTAGGCCGGTAGTTGTTCTCAAAGGTCGTTTTTCAGACAGTGCCAGGGGAATGATATTAAGAAAGGGATTAGTGATTATACAATTTACAATATCTATCATTTTAATTATTGGAACGGTGGTTGTTTATACACAACTAAATTATATGCGCAGCCAGGACCTGGGATTTAATAAAGACCAAACTGTTGTAATTGATACAAACGGCGATAAAAATAAGGAAATATTTAAGCAATCACTTTCATCACTGCCCGGCGTGCTGTCTACCACTTTTTCTTCCAGTGTTCCGGGCAGTGGTAACGGTGCAGCCTATTCGAAACTGGAGGATCCTCATGGAGAAATGAAGGTAACCAGCCCCGATATTTATTTTGTGGACTTTGATTATATTAAACAGTTTAAAATAAAATTAATTGCTGGCCGTGATTTTTCGAGACAGTTTGCTACTGATACTACCCAGGCCATGGTGATCAACGAAGCTACCGCAAAGCTGATGGGCTATGCATCACCTGAACAGGTATTGGGCAAAAAGTTTGACCAATGGGGACGACAAGGTAAGATAATCGGGGTAGTGAAAGATTTTCATTACCAGGCATTACAGGAGCCGATCAGGCCGCTAACTATGCGCATTGAGCCGGGCGGCTATCAACTTATCTCTATAAAAGTAGCTGCCAAAAATCTGCCGGCTACGGTTAAGAATATTGAAAGCAAATGGAACGAGATCATTCCGAATCGCCCGTTTGCCTATACGTTCCTGGATGAGACTTTTGACAAACAATACCGCTCTGAAGATCGTTTCGGAAACCTGTTTTTTTATTTTGCCATACTCGCCATATTTATTTCGTGTATGGGATTGCTGGGCCTTGCTTCGTATAGTACGATCCAACGTACCAAAGAGATCGGCGTAAGGAAAGTATTGGGAGCCAGCGTGACTGATATTGTAAACCTGCTTTCGAAAGATTTTTTGAAATTGGTTTTAATAGCATTTGTTATTGCAGCGCCGGTGGCGTGGTTCTTCATGAGCAAATGGCTGAGGGATTTCGCCTATCGTGCCAGCCTTACCTGGTGGATGTTTTTATTTGCAGGAATTGCCGCTGTTATCATTGCGTTTGGTACCATTAGCTTCCAGGCAATAAAAGCAGCAATAGCAAACCCGGTGAAAAGTTTGAGAACGGAATGAGCCAAATATTGAATAATAAAAATATGCAAATGTCGGATAAAATTACGATAAACGGTTACATATAAATCGATATAATTAATAATATTCTTATATGCTTAAAAACTTTTTTAAAATTGCCTATAGAAATCTAATTCGTAATAAAGGTTTTTCAGTTATCAATATTAGCGGTCTTGCAATTGGTATGGCAAGTGCCATGCTTATTTTGCTTTGGGTACAAAATGAATTAAGCTTATGATAATTTTTATAAAAATAAAGACAGGCTTTACCAGGCATGGAATAAAGACAAAGGGAATCGATGGCACTATTGGCTCATGGAGTATAACTCCTAAAATTTTAGGCGCCTGCTTTAAAAAAAGAGTATCCGGAAGTAGAGAAAGTCAACAAGAGTAGGATGGAATGAAGCAATTCTCTTTACCGTTGGCGAAAAGAAAATAAATGTTACAGGCACCATGGTTGATCCTGATTTTCTTACCATGTTTCAATTTCCTTTTATAAAAGGAAATATAAATACTGCATTAAACAATCCGGGTAATATTGTTGTCACAAAAAAATTAGCAAAAAAATTATTTGGCAATGAAGATGCCATGGGCAAAACCGATCAAGGCTTGATAACAAATATAATTTTACGGTTACCGGTGTAATGAAAGACTTGCCAAATAACACGCAATTTGATTTTGAATATTTATTGCCCTGGTCTTATATGAGTACTATTCACCAGGATGATAGTAGCGTGGGACAATAACTCAACACATAATTATGTTCTGCTGAAACCGAATGCTAGCATAGCTTCGCTTAATTCAAAAATTAAAAATATTATATATAAAACATGCAGGTCCCGGAACGAACAACGCAATGATTTTTTATATCCGGTAAGCAAGCTTCATTTGCATTCAAATTTTGAAAATGGAATTGCCATCGGTGGTAAAATTGAAACGGTAAAAGTTTTTATTTTAATAGCTGTATTTATTTTATTGATTGCCTGCATCAACTTTATGAACATGAGTACGGCACGAAGTGAAAAACGTGCAAAAGAAGTCGGCATTCGCAAAGTAGTTGGTGCAGGAAAAAAATCTTTGATAGGACAGTTTTTAGGAGAAAGTATTTTGATTGCTTTTCTTGCAGGCATTCTTGCTTTAATAATTGTGCAGCTTTGTTTGCCTGCTTTTAATACACTTACTAAAAAAGAATTGTTAATTGAATATGGCAATATTTATTTCTGGCTTGCTTTTATTGGCTTCATTTTATTTACAGGAATTATTGCCGGAAGTTATCCTGCATTTTTTCTTTCTTCTTTCAGGCCTGTAGCTGTTTTAAAAGGAACATTTAAAAAAGTAAATGCACTTGTAACTCCGCGGAAAATTTTAGTGGTACTGCAATTTACGTTTGCTATTGTTATGATTGTTTGCACCATCATTATTGAACAAGCAAATAAGATATGCGCAGGAAAGAGAAGTCGGGTACAATAAAAATAATCTTGTATATATTTTTCTTTCAGGTGATATGATTAAAAATTATGACCTCATAAAAAATGATTTAATAAATAAAGGCATTGCAACATCTGTTACCAAAACAAGTGCACCATTAACAGAAGGATGGAGTTCTGGCGGTGCAGGCTGGCAGGGGAAAGATCCTAATGTATAAAACAGAATTTAATTTTTATAATGCAGATGATGCTATTGTAAAAACTGCAGGGTTGAAATTGGTAGCGGGCAGAGATCTTGATCTTAAAAATTATCCTACCGATTCAAATGCTGTTATTTTAAATGAAACTGCCGTAAAAGTAATGGGTTTTAAAAATCCAATCGGTCAGATAATAGATACTGGCGCATGGAATACTGACTGGCATGTAATTGGTGTAGTAAAAGATTTTATTCTGCAATCTCCTTATGAACCCATAAAGCCAATGGTGATACAGGGAGCAAAAGCAAACTGGTTCAATCTTATTCATGTAAAGTTCAACAATAAAATAACTACTGCGCAGAATCTTGCAGCAATGGAAAAAGTTTTTAAAAAATATAATCCTGAATATCCTTTCGAATATCATTTTATTGATGAAGCAGTATGCAAAGAAATTCAGTGATGAGCAAACAACAGGAACACTAACGGCATTTTTTGCAGGGCTTACTATTTTTATTTCATGTCTTGGTTTGTTTGGTCTTGCAACATATATGGCAGAGAATCGAATTAAAGAAATTGGCGTTCGTAAAGTATTGGGTGCATCAGTTGCAAAGTATCGCAACATTGCTATCAAAAGATTTTATAAAGCTTGTAATAATATGCAATTGTTATCGCTTCACCTGTTGCATGGTGGGCTATGAATAAATGGCTTGAAGATTATAATTACAGATTAAAATTTCATGGTGGATTTTTATTGCTGCAGGTTTACTCGCCATTTTTATTGCATTACTAACGGTTAGCTTCCAGGCAATAAAAGCAGCAATTGCAAACCCGGTGAAATCATTACGTACTGAATAAATAATACTAACGATATACGTTAAACTAAATTATGTGATAAGAAATTATTTTAAAACAGCGTGGCGCAATTTGTTGCGGCATAAATTATTTTCAGGGTTGAATATTTTTGGTCTTGCAACCGGAATGGCTTGCAGCATCCTGATCTTTTTATGGGTGCAGGATGAATTGAGCTTTGATAAATTCAATCATAATGCAAACCATATTTTCAGAATTACTGAAAAGGATGGTGATGAAGAATATGCGGTGGTGCCACCATCATTGGCGTATGCTATCCAAACACAAATACCGGCAATAAAAAATGCAACGAGAGTTACATCAATACAAAAAATGATTACCGTTGGAATAAAAAAATTTGATGAGAAAAATATTTATTATGCCGACAGTAATTTCCTTCAAATATTCAATTATCCTTTATTAAGTGGCAATGTCGCCACTATTCTTTCTTCACCTAACAGCGTTGTTCTCACGGAAGCCACTGCAAAAAAATATTTTGGTTCTGCTGATGCTGCAATAGGCAAAACACTTTATATAGATAATGATATAAAAGGCAGCAATCTTTTAGTTACAGGCATATTAAAAAATATTTCTTCTAACTCTCACCTGCAGCCCGATATGTTGATTCCAATGGCTCAATATGATAAAGCAAATAATCCGATACATGGATGGACCAATTTTGATGTTTATGTTTATTTTCAGTTGAAAGATGCTGTTGAGCCAACTGCATCTAATCTAATCAACATAAATAAACAGATAAATGAAATTTACAAGCAAAATAATCATGAATTTCCTGCTACATTCACTGCACAAGCTTTAACTGATATTCATTTGCACTCACATTATCTGGCTGATGTTCCCGGGCAAGGCAGTTATGAGTATGTAAAAATATTTGCGTTAGCAGCCATATTTATTATTATCATTGCCTGCATCAATTTCATGAATCTTGCAACCGCAGTATCAGGCCAGCGTGCAAAAGAAGTTGGTTTAAGAAAAACGGTCGGAGCATTACGTCCGCAATTAATTATGCAGTTTATCGGCGAATCGTTATTGCTTTCTTTCATTTCGTTATTGCTTTCTATCTTGATTGTTTATTTAATGCTGCCATTGTTTAACCAGCTTGCATCAAAAACAATTTCATTCAATCCGTTCGATGCAAACATCCTTATTAGCCTTATTTCAGTTGCAGTCGTTACCGGGCTTTTATCAGGAAGTTATCCTGCATTTTTCTTATCATCATTTAATCCTGTGAAAGCTTTAAAAGGCAGTAAAATATTACACAGCAATAAATCTTTTTTGCGCAACGGATTAGTAGTGTTTCAGTTTTCTATATCTGTAATATTAATCGTTACTACACTGGTTATTTATAACCAGCTTCAGTTTATACAAAACAGGGACATTGGTTTTAATAAAGAAAATCTTTTGTACATGAAAATGCCCGAAGTGGGCGACCTGAAGAATAATAAAGATGCTATGCATGCAACACTTGCACAATATCCTGATATCACTAATTACACATTTACAGATGAATTGCCTGCAAATCTTACTAACTCTTCACAACTTACATGGCGTGGCATGAACCCCGGAACACATGTAATGGCATGCAGGTTAAGAGTTGATGAAAATTTTATTAAAACGTTTGGTATGAAACTGGCAGCCGGACGTTTCTTTTCAAAAGATTTTGACGATAATGACACCGGTTATGTTGTGAATGAAACAGCACTAAAAGTAATCGGATTAAACACAAAAAATGCTATCGGCAAAGTAATTTCAATATCGTTAGAGGATAAAGAAGCGCCGATAATTGGTGTGGTGAAAGATTTCAATTTTAAACCTGTTCAGCAACCAATAGAGCCACTGGTGATGAAAACGAATTCTGGCGGTGGTTATGTTGTAATGAGAACAACACCAACCAATATTCAGAAAGTTATCAGCACGCTGCAAAAAAGCTTTCATAATGTTTACGGCGATTATCCTTTCTCCTATGGATTTGTAAACGATGACCTTTCTAAACTATATGTTACCGAACAAAGAATGGAAAGGCTTTTTAATGTTTTTTCAATCTTATCAATTATTATTTCCTGTCTCGGTTTATTTGGTCTGGCAACATTTGCGGCACAGCAACGTATTAAGGAAATCGGGATAAGAAAAGTATTAGGCGCAAGTGAAGCAGGCATTGTGACTTTGCTTTCAAAAGATTTTATACAGCTTGTAGCAATCTCTTTAATCATTGCATTTCCGATAGCCTGGTGGGAAATGAATAAATGGCTGCAAAGTTTTGCATATCGCATTGATATTTCGTGGTGGATGTTTGCAATTGCCGGGGTTATTACTTTGTTGATTGCATTAATAACCGTAAGCTTTCAATCTATAAAAGCAGCACTGGCAAATCCTATTAAAAGTTTAAGAACAGAATAAATATAATAACTAACGTGTAAGTATAAACGTAAAAATTATCGCAATGATAAAAAACTATTTCAAAATCGCGTGGCGAAATCTTATTAAAAGCAAAGGATATTCCCTGATAAATATTCTCGGCCTCGCAACTGGTATGGCAGTGGCAATGCTAATTTCATTATGGATTTGGGATGAAGTTACTTATGATAAGTATCACACTAATCATGCGCAGCTTGCACAGGTGATGACCACTTTTATTGACAACGATAATAAGATGGAAACCGGCCATGCGGTTTGTATGCCTATCGGTGATGAATTGCGTAATAAATATGGAAGTGATTTTAAAAATGTATCAATGGCTTCCTGGAATTTCGGCCATGTATTAGTGGTGGGTGATAAAAAAATTACGGGAAACGGTATGTGGGTTGAAGCAAATTTTCCTTCTATGTTTTCATTAAAAAGCTTCCAGGCAATAAAAGCAGCGGTTGCAAATCCTGTAAAGAGTTTGAGAACGGAGTAGCCTCCCCAAACCCCTCCAGGGGAGGGGCTTTTGGAGGTTTTTAAATTTGAATGATATTTAATTTGATAACAGTTGGCCTTATGATAAAAAATTATTTGAAAACACTTTGGAGAAATATGCAGAAAAATAAACTGCATACCGCAATAAATATTATTGGCATGTCGGTGGCATTCACCTGTAGTATACTGCTCACGGTAATGGTGTACAATGAATTTTCTTTTGATCAGTTTCATGAAAATAAAAGCAGACTTTTTAAGCTATATACTTTTAGTAATAGCCCACAGGGGTTAGAGGAAGGTGCGTCAATGGCTTATCCTGCAGCCGCTGTTGTAAAATCAGAAGGCATCGGCATTATAAAATCAACACGGATTAAGAACAGGGGCAGAGAAATTCGTTACAAGGATAAAACACTGGAACAATCAATATTATTAATAGACGATGATTTTTTCAGTATGTTTTCTTTTCCGGTAATAAAAGGTGCAAAGCAACATCCACTGGCAAATGCGGGCGATGTGGTACTCAGTGAAAAAACCGCAGGCAATCTTTTTGGCATCGAAGATCCGATAGGAAAAACCGTTGAAATAAAAGTTGGTGGCAAATGGAACAGTTTGGTAGTATCGGCAATATTAAAAGATGCACCGCAAAATTCATCTATTGATTACTCCATACTGGCCCGCACAGAAATTGACCCTGATTATGCAACTCAAAAAAATGACTGGACTAGCCAAAGCCACAGCGTTTATGTACAATTAAATCCTGCTGCAAAGGAGGCCGGCGTAGATAAGCAGTTACTTAATCTTGATAAAAAATACAATACTGTTGATACTAATTATTTAAAAAATAAAGGGTATAAGCCTGATGCTAATGGAAACTATGCCGGTCTGAAACTCTTACCCATTAGCGATTTGCATTTCAGTGCCAGACTCGGTGATGGTAATGCCGTTAGTAAAAGCTTTCTGTATATTTTATTGTTAGTAGCTTGTGTTATTGTTTTAATCGCGTGTTTTAATTTTATCAATCTCAATATTGGTTTGTCATTTACCCGTACCAAAGAAATCGGCATCCGTAAATGCCTGGGCGCAGGTAAACGCCAGGTGTGGCTGCAGGTTTGGGGCGAAAGCATGGTGATAGTCTTTGTGTCAATGATTATTGCCATTGTTGCCACAATAATTTTAATGAATGGTTTTAATAAGCTGATGCAGGCAAAGTTTGATACCTCTTTATTATACCAACCCGCAATTGTCTTTTGCTTAATTTGTATGCTTTTGTTTGTTTCATTACTTGCGTCGGGTTATCCGTCGTATATAATGGGTAAACTAAAAACAGTTGAAATACTTAAAGGAAAAATCTCAGTTAAAAAGCCCGGCATATTCCGCAACGCTTTAATTGTGGCACAGTTTGCAATAGCCATTGTATTAATATGTACGACTGTTATTATTTACCAGCAGTTTCAGCACCTTCGAAAATCGCCGCTTGGCTACACGACATCATCGCTCATAAGTATTCCTCTCAAAAAATATGAAAAAGGAAAAGAGATAGTAGGCAAACTGCGCACTATGCTGGCTTCGCAGCCTTCTGTAACAAGTGTTTCAGGGTCGGACGTAAACCTTGGCGTGGGGCAGGATGGTTCCACCAGCAAGACAACCTATGGTTTTGACTATAACGGAAAATCAATCAGTACCAATTTTATGGCGGCAGATTACGATATTTTAAAAACATTAAATATTCGACTGAAAGATGGAAGGGATTTTCTAACCGAATATGCTGCAGACACAACTAATTCGGTAATCATTACCGAAAGTATGGCGAAACAACTGACAGATAAAAATGCAACGGGGCTTTCATTTTATGCAGACAGTAGCAGGCCAAAATGGAATGTTGTTGGTGTAATTCCTGATTTTCATTTATACTCGATGCACGAAAAAAATGAACCACTCACCATTTGTATGAATTCCAATCCATTTATCAGCTATGCATTAGTAAGGGTAAACACTCAAAACCTGACGGCTACTCTTGATCTTATAAAAAAGACGTATGCGCAGGTGGAACCGGGTGAGGAATTTAAGGGCTCATACGTAGACGAAAATATAGAGCGTTGGTATACCAATGAAAAGCGGCTTTCTACTATGTTTTCCATCGCCTCAACGGTTGCCATCATACTTTCCTGTATGGGATTATTTGGTATGGCATTTATAATTGTACGCCAGCGGGTAAAGGAGATAGGTGTACGTAAAGTATTGGGCGCTTCTGTATCGGGCATTGCCGCATTAATTACCAAAGAATTTATCAGGCCTGTTTTTATTGCTTTATTAATAGCTACGCCTATAGCCTGGTGGGCAATGCATAAATGGTTGCAAGATTTTGTGTACAGGATAAATATACAATGGTGGGTATTTATTTTGGCCGGAACAATAGCGGTATTGATTGCAATACTAACGGTTAGTTTCCAGGCAATAAAAGCGGCGGTTGCAAACCCGGTAAAAAGTTTGAGGACGGAATAGCCTCCCCAAACTCCTCCAGGGGAGGGACTTTTGGAGGTTTTTAATTTTGGATAATATTTAATTTAATAACAGTTTTAAATCTTCTTCCTTTAAAGAGCCCTGCCGGCAGGTTTAAGAACAGGATGAAACGTACTAACGATATATATTAAACGAAATTATATGATTAAAAATTATTTCAAAACCGCATGGCGAAATCTGATGAAGAATAAAGTTTTTTCTTTCATCAATATTCTTGGATTAACTATTGGCATTACTGTTTGCATGATGATATTTCTGTTCATCATGAATGAATTTAGTGTTGATAATTTTCATAAGAATGGAGACCACATTTATCGTGTAATGCGTGCTTTTGAAAATGATGGTAAATCAAGAAGTGTTGCTTATTTATCCGGCCCGTATGCACCGGCTTTACTAAATGATTTTAAAGGACAGATATGTAAACAGCCGTTCGGGTAAACGCCAACGAACAATCTTTTTACTGTTGGCAATAAGTCTTTTAATGAAAAGAAAGTATATGGATGTTGATTCAAACTTTTTTAGCCTGTTTTCATTTCCGTTAGTTAAAGGCAATGCATCAACTGTTTTAAAAGATCCGGACAGTGTGGTGCTTACTGAAACAACTGCTAAAAAATATTTTGGAAGCATTGATAATGCAATGGGAAAAGTTATTATGCTGGATAAAGAACTTCCGTTAAAAGTTACAGGTATTGCAAAAGATGTTCCTTCCAATTCTCATCTTGATTTTGATATTGTTGTGCCGCTTGAAAGATTATAAGAATAGCGGATATATGACTGTATGGATCAACAATGGATTATATACTTATGTATTACTTGATCCACATGTAACACAGGCGCAGGTTGAAAAGCAATTCCCGGCATTTATGGAAAAATACATGGGAAGTGATATGAAGAAATATGGTTTTCATTTTTCCTTATCATTAACACCTTTAAAAGATGTTTATTTTGACAATGTGACTTTTGATGGTGTAAAGCATGGTGATAAAACAGTCGTGTATATTTTTCTTTCTATTGCCGTTCTAATACTTTTAATTGCATGCATCAACTTCATGAACCTTTCAACCATTCGTGCTGCAGAACGTTCAAAAGAAGTTGGCTTACGCAAAGTGTTGGGCGCATTGCGCAATAATCTTATCTGGCAATTTATCGGCGAATCAATTTTACTAACTACCATATCCTGCGTGCTGGCAGTTGGTCTGTTATTTACTGGTAATGCCCTGGTATAATCAATTGCTCGGTTATTCACTAACGGTTTCATGGAATACTTTGCCCATCTATCTTTTTTTAATTGGTGTAATAATTATTGTTGGATTTTTAGCAGGAAGTTATCCTGCATTTTTCCTTTCTGCATTTTCACCTATACAGGCTTTAAAAGGAAAACTTACACCTGGGCAAAGGCGGCTCATCATTCAGGCAGGTATTGGTTATTGTTCAATTTAGCATTTCTGTGTTTCTGATTATTGGTACCATCATCATCACCAAACAAATGAATTATGTAAAGAATAAACAACTTGGTTATAATAAAGAACAAACAGTTATTGTTCCAATTGATAATAATGATATTTATAACAATATGAATACATTTAAAACTCAATTACAAAATAAAAGTGATGTTCAATCTGTGTCGTTAATGTCTGGCGAACCCGGTGGTTTTTTCGATGTACACATGTTTGATGTGCAGGATCATCCGGAAAAATGGACTTCAAGAACTGAGTTTGCGGATTTTGAATATGTAAACACATTAGGATTAAAAATTATTGCCGGAAGAAATTTTTCTTCGCAATTTCCAACGGATACAACAGATGCGGTATTAATAAATAAAACTGCTGCAACAAAACTTAGGATGGACTCCTGAACAGGCTGTTGGTAAATGGATACAGAACACCGTTAGAGATAATGCAAAAAGAAGAATAATTGGTGTGGTCAGCGATTTTAATTTTTTATCGTTAAAAGAAAATATAGATGCGTTAGTCATTTCACCGGCCATGGACAGGAGAGTGGCATTAATAAAATTGAAACCGGGTAATATACAATCCGGGATTGCTACCATAAAAAGTGAATACAATAAAGTAGCGCCATCTTATCCTTTTGAATATAGTTTTTTAGATCAGCAGTTTGGTAATTTATATCAAAAAGATTTGCGCCAGCAAACTATTTTAACTGTGTTTGCCTGTTTGGCAATTTTTGTTGCCTGCCTGGGTTTATTTGGCCTCGCATCTTTTACGGCCACAAAAAGGTTTAAAGAAATTGGCGTAAGAAAAGTACTGGGTTCATCGGTACAGGACATTGTGATATTGCTATCAAAAGATTTATTGAAACCCGTGCTGATAGCCACCTGCATTGCTTTGCCTGTAGGTTACTATGCCATGAATAAATGGCTGCAGAACTTTGCTTACAAAACATCATTAAGCTGGTGGATTTTTGTTTTAGCTGCCTTTATAACTTTTGGTATTGCCTTAATTACAGTAAGCATCAAAGCCATAAAAGCTGCAGTGGCAAACCCGGTGAAAAGTTTGAGAACAGAATAAGAAATTAAAATTGTATGTTACTAACAGATATAGGCTAAACGAAAATAAATTAACATCAATATGATAAAGAATTATTTCAAACTTGCATTTCGGAATATCTTTAAAAGAAAAGGATTTTCTTTATTAAATATTGCAGGCTTAACCATCGGAATGAGTTGTTGCCTGTTGATATTTCATTATGTTTCTTATGAGAAAAGCTATGATAAATTTGAGCCTGATGCGAATCAAATAGTTCGCATAAGACTTGATAGTTACCAAAAAGGTGTTCTCGCTTACAAGTCAGCAACGTCATATCCTGCCATCGGGCCAACCATGAAAAAGGATTTTCCCGAAGTAGAGAATTTTTGCAGGTTAATTGATGATAATCTTTTATTATCAAATGAAGCGCTGAATAAGCGATTTTCAGAAGATAAAGGATACTATGCTGATAACGCAGCAATTGATATGTTTGGCTTTCATTTTATAAAAGGTAATGCAAAAGATGCCTTGACCGGGCCGGATAAAATCATTCTTTCTGAATCAACTGCAAAAAAATATTTTGGTGATATAGATGCACTCGGCAAAACTTTAGTAAACAGAAACGGTGATCACATACAGCCCTTTGAAGTAACCGGTGTTTATAAGGATTTTCCTTCCAATTCTCATTTAATAATGAAATATCTTGTTTCTTATGCAACACTTGGAAAAGAGTTAAGGTCCCAGGGCGATAGCTCTAACTCCAATGAAACGGCATGGGGCTGGTACGATTTTTATGTTTACCTGCAATTAAAGCCTGGCGCTGATTATAAAAAGTTGGAAGCAAAACTCCCTGCGTTTACTGATAAATATATTAACAGCCAGCCCTGGCATAAAAACAATAATTCCCGGGCGGAGTTACATTTTATTCCGTTAAGCGATATACATCTCCAATCAAATTATAACCAGGAAGCGGAAGCAAATGGCAACGGGCAGGCAGTGGCATTTTTATTTCTTATAGCCATATTTATAGTTTGCATTGCCTGGATTAATTATATAAACCTTGCAACCGCAA
This sequence comes from uncultured Chitinophagaceae bacterium, assembly GCA_963788795.1. Classification (GTDB taxonomy): domain Bacteria; phylum Bacteroidota; class Bacteroidia; order Chitinophagales; family Chitinophagaceae; genus Ginsengibacter. The sequence continues at coordinate 240,947 of CAWBII010000014.1, read as the reverse complement.
GATCAGTAGAACGTGCAAAAGAAGTGGGCGTAAGAAAAGTGTTAGGTGCTTTGCGCAACAATTTAATAAAACAGTTTTTGGCAGAAAGTGTAGTAATTAATTTAATCTCTTTAGCACTTTCATTTTTTATATTTTTTATTTTGCTGCATCCTTTCGATGCGTTTACCGGAAGGGATCATTATACCGGCTTTGCACTCACACCAACTTACTGGCTTATATTTTTATTGCTGTTTGCATTGGGTACTTTATTATCCGGCATATATCCGGCATTTGTATTATCGTCTTTCAGACCTGTTGTTGTTTTAAAGGGCGCATTTAAAAATACATCTGGTGGTTTATTGCTTCGCAAGAGTTTAATTGTTGCACAGTTTATTATTTCTGTGGTATTAATTGCAGGAACCATTATAGTTTATCAGCAGGTAAGCTATATGCGCAATCAAAGTATTGGCGCTGACATTAATCAAACTCTTGTTTTGAAAGGGCCGCAAACTTTATCTGATTCATTATACCAAAATACGTATCAGCCTTTTAAATCTGCTATGCTGCAGCAGCCGGCAGTAAAAAGTATTGCTGCATCAACCAGTATAATGGGAGATGAAATTTATTGGACTAACGGATCAAAGAGATTTGGAACAGATCAGTCTGCGGTAACGTTATATAACCTTGGAGTTGACTATGATTTTATTCCTTCTTATAATATTAAAATAGATGCGGGACGAAACTTTTCCCCTGAATTTGGCACCGATAAAGAAGCAGTTTTGTTAAATGAAAATGCAATAAAGCTTTTAGGATTTAAAGATGCATCTGATGCAATTAATCAAAAAATATTACGGGGAGGAAATGATACGCTTACTATTGTTGGCGTTACTGCAAACTTTCATCATCTCGGATTGCAAAAAATTATTGATCCGATGATCATATTACTTCGTCCCAACGACGCAAGATTTTATTCCTTAAAAATTCAAACTGGTAAAGCACAACAAACCATAGCGTCTATAAAGCAGCTATGGAGTAATTATTTTCCTAAAGATCCTTTCGATTATTTTTTTCTTGATGAATCGTTTGGGCAGCAATACAAGGCTGATATGTTATTTGAAAAGGTATTTGTGATATTCGCTTTCCTGGCCATACTCCTGGCTTGTTTTGGTCTTTTAGGTTTATCAGCCTATAATGTTTTGCAAAGAACAAAAGAGATTGGCATACGGAAAATATTAGGTGCGTCTGTAAAAAGCATTCTCGTATTATTATCAAAAGATTTTTTAAAGCTTATTCTTATTTCATTTGTCTTTTCTATACCATTGGGCTGGTATATCATGAGCCAGTGGTTGCAGGATTATGCATATCGTATTAATATTGGCTGGTGGGTATTTGCTTTTGCAGGCGCTGTGGCTCTTGTTATAGCAATCATTACAATCTGTATACAGGTTTTAAAAGTCGTTATAATGAACCCGGTGAAATCATTACGCACTGAATAGATAATACATGAAGAATAAATTATGTCCGCAACGAACGTATGAGAAAGCAAAGCTTTATCAATTTCCTACATTTAAAATGAAGTCCGTAGCGCCTGCATCTCCGGTTAAAGAAATACCCTGCAATACTACCAGGTACTTCCCTGAAATATCACCGGTATAAAATGATAAGTGCTCATTACCTTTTTCACTTGTATTAATATCAGGTGACCAATACAATACATCCCTGAAATCGGGTAAACGATTCTGAAGAGCTTCTGCAGATGAATAGTCTGGTGAATAAAATATTCTTTTTTGTTGCAAGCCATCATAATCTGCAACAAGGTCGTGCGGATTAAGTGTATAGCCATCGAGATTTCCTTTGTAAGTTGTGTAGCTAACAATTCCATTAGCAACTATCGGCCCGTGGTAATACTTTGAAGCCACTACTTCCAGCTTTTGAACTTTCAGCGGATCGTAAGCTATAATATTAGCGGCATCGAATACCGGCACACCGTCTAATAGCATTAAGGGATTTGTATCGAATATAATTTGCGCAACCTGACTTCCCTGCAGCACAAATGCGGGTTGGTTTAGTGTAAACAGATGATATTCTTTACCTCTTCTGCTTACGTTTACTTCTGCCACATATTCTCTCATCACTTCTTCCATAGTTGTAAAGCGGGTATAGTCATCCAGCAGGTAAGTTTTATATGGTTTATAATAAAAAGGGAGTGTATCGATTGAAGAATATTGCAATTGCTGTATTTCTTTTTGATGATAACCATTTTCAATTCTCATATTTCGGTTAGCCGCGGCTAATTCGTCTTTGTTGTTTTCTGAAATGTATAATGATGGCCAAACATTATCTGGATATTTTTCTGAAAAAGGACTGAAAATTTCGAAATGATAAGTACTGTCTTTTGTTGTATTTGTTTGCAGCACTACCTGGCTGGCGCCATAAAAATCTTTCATATCGAAATGAATTAGTCCGTTCTCATCGCTGATATTGCCATACAATTGTATTCGTTTACCCGGCACCGATAGATACACCAGAATGCCGGCAGCAGGCTTGCCAGTAACGTCATTCGTAATTCTGCCGGTGATGATATGACCGTAATTTTCAGGTACGTAATTAAATGAATAGGCCGTCACCTGCAAGCTATTTTTCCAATCGAACTTTCTCCATCCCTGCGTTAGCAATAAATTGTCGAGATCGGCGTTGGTTTGAGCATCAGCATTTTTAAAATAATAGCCAGGTTCTTCAATATATCCCCTGCAGTCGGATGAAAGCCATAAATAAGAATAAATATCTTCTTGTGCGGGTTGGTGTAAACTATCCAGCCTGTAAACGGAAACAGATAAATTGCCCGGAAGTGAATCCCCGGATTGATTGGTAGTTAGAAGGTCAATATTAATTTTATCCCGGTGATTATAATTTTGCTTATCTGCCTTTACCTGTATCACCATTTTATTTTTTGGTCTTTTAAACCAGAGGCGCTCACATACCGTTTGAAGATCTTCATCAAGGAGTGTTATTTGTGCTACACCATCTGCAAGGCTGTCTTTATTTATTAGTAACACAGACTGGTTATTTTCAAAATGTAATCGCTTTGCAAAATCAATATGCTGGCTTGTTTCGGCTATAAGATATATATCTTGCGATGATACATTGGCAGACTGAACGGTAATTTTTAGTTGATGCGCATCCTCATCACTGGCATGCATTACATATCCTTTATCGTAAGACTCCGGTAATTCTTTAGTAATTACTGAGCTGTCTTTCAAATAAATTATTGCTTTATAATGTTTTCCATTTTGAGGAGTTAAAAAAAGCCGGCCCATACCAAATTGAGACGATTTAAAATGTGTAATCGTATCATTTGCCTGGTCAATAACCGCACCTTCGCAATCAACACCTTTGCCATAATTATCATTTACTTTAAAACCAACAACACTTTTTAATCCATTCACAAGATTGCCTCCTTCCGGAAAAAACTGTGAAAAATATTTAGTATTGTTATGGACTAAAGACGAATCAGGATTTTGTGTCGTGTTTATTATTGTAATTATTTTTTTAAAATAGTGATCAGCCGAATCATTCTTCATCCAGTTAGTATAGGCTCTTAATTCATAGTTACCCGATGAGATAGAAACAGGAAGTTCAAAAGAGCCGCTACCGGTTCCTTTTTCTATAGCTATCTTGCCTTGTAATACTGGCTGGTGCTGTGTATTTAATACTTCTATATATGCAACTTTACTAACGGAAAGAAGTTTATTATCAGCATCGTTAGTTAGGTAAATTTTGAACCACAATATATCTCCGCATAAATAATAAGAGCGGTCAGTGTGTACATATATTTTTTCGCTTAAATGATTTTTAGTATAGTCAATATAGCCAGATGTAATTGCATCCAACTTATTTATTTGGCCAGGGGAAGATGTATAGAATAACATCGTCACACAAAGCAAAACAATCGATGTAAAGTATTTATTTAAAATAGCACTATTCATTTTTTCAATTCTTTAAGGCCAGAAGCTTGGTTTTACATTTGGACCCCCGCTGGCTCTGCAGTCCACGCAGGTAAACGTTGAGCCAGTATAAGTCCCTGGGGGAAGGATTTCTTCTATCGGGATATAACCAACTACGTGAAAATAATATTCCAGGCTATCTGCATGAGTACTTATGGTAGTACATTCAGAAGGCAGATTCCAATTATTAGGCATGGAAGACCTGTCGATAAAAAATCTTTTGTCGACAGTACTTCCGGCTCCTATATAACCAATTACAATTTCCGATGAATCAGAAACACAATGAATATTTCCCTTCGTCTGGTTTGGTTGTGGGTCAAAAATAGAGCCTACATTTTCAGTATTACTTTTTATTGCCTGCCAATAATTATATGCGATGGAATCTAATGCGTATTGAGTAACAAATATGCTATACAAAACACTTATCTTTCTATCATGAAAAGGAATTAAAACTAACGGGGCTTCGTGAATGACATCCATATTTAATTTAGCGGAGGAGGCCAACGAAATATTAGTTGAATTTTCAGATGGCCAACAGGCGTATATCTGGTCAGTTCTTGAAACTAAAGAATTGGAGGATTCATCATATTGTAAGTACGAATAAAAGGTAGCATGATATTCCCATGTTTCTGAATAACTCCAGCGATAATACTTTGTTTTATTTTGAGGCGTCATGAGTATTTGCATATACCTGCACGTCGTTATTTTTAAATTTCCAGCCGATGCTGTCTATAGGCGGTGATTGTTTGTATGGTACAAAATCAGATTTATATTCTTTGTTGGCTGAGGTACGAATATGCAGCCGGTACTTATTGGCCGGATCCAAAAAAATATTAGCGGTATATATTCCATTACCTTCTTCAGTGAGAGGATAGGTGGCATTATTTTGATCTTCAATTACCACGTTGGCATTTAATTCATTTATGTGGCCGGCAGTATCACCCGATGTTATGTTCCTGGTACGACTGAGTTTTATAGAAGTTAATCCGTTACCATTTATGTAACCTTCCACTACGAGATAATTGGTATTGGAAGATAATACAGGAGGGTCATAAGGATCTTTACATTTGGAAAACAACAGCAGTACGGTGCAGTATGTTATTATTTTCCACGGAAAAATTATTTTTTTCATCAGAAGTGAATGTTATAGGTGATAAAAGGAATAGCAGTTCCGAAAATGGATAATTTATAGCCCTGTATATTTCCATTTTGAGAAATAAAATAAACTGAATAAGCATTTTTTCTTCCTGTTAAATTATAGATACCTAACGTCCATGAGCCATGGGTTAACTGGTGTATTTTATGGTTGCCCAATAAATTCATGGAAAGATCGGTACGGAAATAATCAGGAATACGATAGGCATTTCTATCCGAATATAATACTCTCACAGAGCCGGCATAATCATATTCAGCAATGGGTAATGTAATTGGACGGCCCGTGCTATACACTACATTAAGCGAAACACTGAAGCGGTGCGTAAAACGAAAGTTTCCTATGAGTGTGGCATTATGAGGCTGATCAAAATTGCTTGGATATTCTTTACCATTATTAATCGTTTCACCCGCATAAGGGTCATCCTGTTTAAGTAAAGAGCGTGAGTAGTCATAACTAAACCATCCGTTTATTTTGCCCGTAGTTTTTTTTATCAGTAATTCTATCCCATATGCCTTACCGTTAGTATTTATTATATCTGTTTCAATATGATGATTCAGTACAAGCGCCGCACCACTTTTGTAATCCAGGTAATGTGTAAACCATTTGTAATATACCTCCACCGATGTTTCAATAGTGTTGTCTTTAAAGTTTCTATACAATCCCAAAGCAACCTGTTTTCCCAATTGCGGCTGCAGGTTTGGATCGCTTAATTTCCAAACATCTGTTGGTGAAATAGTAGTAGTGTTGGTAAGCAAATGAATATACTGACGCAGGCTGTTGGCCGACGCTTTTATAGAAGTATTTTCTGAAAGAGAATATCTTGCAGACAATCTGAACTCAGGCCCCTTGTAGGTGTTAATAATTTTACCCGACGGATAGAAAGCGGTGCTCAAAATATTGCCTTCGTTTTTCGGCAAATTTGGTGCATAGGAATTTACATGCTTGGGCCCCATGTAATTAAAAATGGAAAACCTTACACCACCGTTAATTGAAAATTTGGAAGATACATTGTATTGGTCACCCAGATATATAGCGCTTTCCAGGGCATGTTCCGCTTCAACCGTATCTGCCGTAATTAACGATGTGTTTCCTAAAGGATCAACCGATCCTGAATGTATATCATAATAAAGGCTGCTTAACCCGAATGATAGTATATGCTTATTAGTCAGGAAATAACTAAAATCAAGATTCGCCTTATATTGATTAATGGCGAATTTGAGTTTGTATGCATTTACCGAATCTCCGTAGTTGGCAACCTGGTAATCGTAATGATCAATGCCTGCAGAAAGAACTCCATAAAAGCGATTCGTAAAATTATGTTTCCAGTTTATGTTTGCATTTTTATTATGATACTGATAATCGGTATCACTATTCAGATTGAATTTATCACCGCTGATATATCCATTTAGGTAAATATTGTTTTTGCTGTTTATTTTATGATTGATGTGTAAAGTTCCATCCGCGAAAGAAGCATGACTATTTTTATAATCCTGCGGTAGCAATTTAAATAGCCAATCAGAATAAGTTGTTCTTACACCCGCTACAAAAGTTGTAGTGCTGTCAATCAAAGGGCCCTCGATGGTTACTTTGCTGGTTAGCGGTCCTATGCCGGCTGAGCCTGAGAATTTTTTATCATTACCATCCAAAGAAGTAATATCAAGCACCGAAGAAATTCTTCCTCCATATTTTACGGGGATACTGCTTTTATATAATGTTACATCTTTTATTACGTCCGGATTAAAAGCAGAAAAGAAACCAAAAAGATGTGCGGGATTATAAACGTTCATTCCATTGAACAAAATAAGATTTTGATCGGTGGCTCCTCCTCTTACATTTAAACCGGTGCTCGCTTCGCCTACCGATTTAACTCCCGGCAAGGTAAGTACCGCTCTTAATACATCTGCTTCTCCCAATACGGAAGGTATTTGTTTTATGTCTACCATATTCAGTTTGTCAACTCCCATGCTGGTGCTCCGGACATTTTTTTCTTTTGTAGCTTCTATAACTACTTCTCTTAACTTAACTATTTTTTCATTCATGCCAATGTCAAACTTACCATCAGAATAAAGCATTACCTGTCGTTTTGCATCAAACATACCGGGAGCAATAATATTTAGTGTATGCCTTCCGGCAGGCAGTATCATGGAATAATATCCAAACTGATCGCTATTTACCTGGATGTGCGGATGATCAACATAAATGAGAGCGCCTGATATTGCTTCCCCGGTTTCGGACTGGCGTATGTACCCTGCAATATTTACTTTTCCATTGGGCGCTTCATTCCTTTTTATGCCAATATCATATACTTTATTTTCAACTAATATTGCCTGTTGTATCTTTTTTTGATTGTTCATATGAACCGTAGCTCCTGAATCGTTTTTGGCAATTGTTTTTCGCGTATCTTTTTCTCCGTTAAAAAAACCAGTGGGAAGTTCTGTTGTAAGGGCAAATCCTTTTGTAATAAATACGTTGTTGTCTTTATCGACAGTATAAAAGCAGTTAGCGTTGCCAAACACTTTATCTAATACAGAAGTGAAATGGGCGTTACTAAAAGAAATGGTGATGGTGGTGCTATCAAACGCTGAGGGATCATAATAAAAATGGTAGTTGGTTTGCGCCTCTATTTTTTTTATAAAATCTCCGAAAGAAGCTTCATGAAAATCTCCTGTAATCAAATCATTATGCTGCTGTGCTGAAACTTTCAGGCAGGTAAAAAGTAAGCCAAAAGATAAAAATAAATAAACCTTCTTTTGCATATTAGTGAATTAGCTGGTCATAAAATTCCACCGATTTTAATAAACCGGGTTCAAAATTTTTTCGTTGCAGTTTAATGTGTTCGTGACGCATCATTTTTTTTACTCCATGCACCTTATCACCAAATAATCTGAAGACCTCTTTTTTATTACTTACCAGGTAATACAAGCTTCCTTTATGAATGTAAAAAAGATCCTTTTCGGTAAATACCTGTACAAGAAAATCATCTTTGATAACTTCTTCCCTTATTTTAATTCTTCTTGCTAAAAGCTGAACATGCCCATTAAACAGTAGATCGTAAAACCCGGTTTTAGAAAGGTTTTGCTTATAATCTTCCGTGAGTTTTATAAAGGTGTGCCCTGAAAAATTAAAACTGTCTACCAGTTCATTCTGCAAAACTATTCTTGCCAGGTTATCCGGTGTTGCAATGGTAACCTGGTTTCTTTGTATGTCATAACCCATCGAAAGATTGTTGTACATTCTTCCCTGGTAACCTATCCAGCCTTTTGTAAGGCTGGTAGTTATGAAAAAAGGATCGCCTTCCATTTTAAAAGTATAGTACAGGTAGTCGGTTCCATTATATATAGGTACATTGCTACCGGTATAACGGTTGTAAACTGAAAGAGCATTCTTCACCTGTATGTCCGTTGTAGAATCAGTATTTATATTTTGAGAAAAAGAAACGGATAGAGAAAGCAGGCAGGGTATAAGGGTTGCAAAAAACTTCATTTACTTATTTGATTAGAATCAAATTTAAATTAAACAATTTATGATACCGGTAAAATAATATTTTTAAAAGAATATTCCGCTACAATTCTTCGTTGCCTGCAACTGCCTGCACAAATTTTATCTAATATACCAATGAGTTATAATAATAAAATAATAAGTTATAATAATATAACAATAAGCTATAATAATATAATACCTGCTTTAAAAAATCTGCAAACATGAGCCAGCGTTAATTTACTTAAACTAAACTTACGTTGAGGTGTAAACGCAGAAATCAATAAACAGGTATTAATCACATACTCATCATTTCCTTAAAATATCCATCTATCTTTTAATGAAGCTTTGCGAAGAGCCATCAGCAAATTTTATCAGGTAAGCTCCTTTCGCTAAAGTATGTACATCTATTTGCTGTTGATCAGCATTTATTAAAACATTTTGCATTAGTCTTCCGTTTACATCAAAGATTCCCGCTTTTGTTTTTAGTATACCTGTGCTGCCAATATTTATGTTTATTAAATCCATAGCAGGATTAGGATAAATAATTATCTTTCCGTCTGTGTTACTATTAAGCCATATAATCTGGCTATAACTAAATCTTCCATCCCGGTCAATTATTTTAAGACGATAAAATATTTTATCGCTATAAACAACATCGTCGTGAATACTATAACTGCTATTACCGGTGCCGGCGCTGTTGAGCGTTGCCACTTTTGTAAAATTTTTGCCATCGCTACTTCGTTCAATTTCAAATAATTTGGTATTGGATTCATCTGCAGTTTGCCATTGTAGCTGGGTACAGCCTGCTTGTTTAACACCACTGAAGCCTATGAGGTGAAGAGGAAGAACAATCAAATTATTTTTAAAATAACTTATAGAGCCGGCATCTACACCAATAAATGCATCTAAGTCGCCATCTCCATCAATATCCGCAAGTGTAGGTGCTGAATAGTTACCAAGATTAACCCCATTAAAGGGATTGGCAGTGCCTGTCTGCCTTGCAAAAACAGGATTGGTCGATGTACCTGTATTTTTGTAATAGCTTAAAGAGCCATCGTTAACGCCAAGAATCGCATCCACATCACCATCACCGTCGATATCACCAAAAGTTGGAGCAGAAAAAAAGCCATTATTTACTCCGTTAAAGGGATTGGCGGTACCTGTTTGAGGTACAAATACCGGAGATGTTGTAGTGCCTGTATTTTTATAATATAATATAGTACCACCGCCTTCGCCAAAAAAAGCATCTAAATCGGCATCGCCATCTATATCAACAAAAGTTGGGATTGAATAATAATTAGCAGCTACACCGTTTAAAGGATTGCTAACTCCGGTTTGCGCAACGAATACGGGTGATGTAGCAGTACCAATTTACCCGCCTGGTATGTTGTAATGGCAAGCGAACAATTAAGCTGCGTAAGCAGTTCTGCCACGTTCGGTGTATAAGTACAGGTAAAAGGAGGAGCCGGGTTGTTCATTTCGTTAAGTTACATTTTATTAATCAATAGAATATAAGAATACTGATCATTTCAATTATGTGTTAAGCCTTATTGTTGATTTATCTGATTTATAGAAAACAATATAAAATCAGTTAATTTTTTTGCTGATTGTTCTACAGTTTCATGTTCTGTATCAATTCTAAGATCAGGTTGATGTGGAACTTCGAACGGATCATTGATTCCGGTAAAATTCATAATATGCTCAGGATGCCCCGGAGGTAATAGCGCTTTACGATATAACCCTTTCGTGTCTCGATTAATAGCCACTGATAAAGGGCAATCTATAAATATTGTTTTAGTTAACGGACTTTTATTTTTCAACGCTTGCCTGGCTTCCTCATAAGGGTTTATTGCGGCAAGTATTGAAATTACTCCATGCCTGGCTAATGTTAATCCTATAAATCCGAGACGACGAATATTCTGCAATCTGTCTAATTTAGAGAAACCTAAATCATTGCAGAGATGTTTCCTATAGTCATCACCATCAATCAACTCAACCTTATATCCTAAATGAGTAAGATTTTCTTTGGCAATATTGGCAATAGAGGATTTACCTGCTCCGCTAAGTCCCGTCATTTGGATTAATAACATTTGAAAATAGTTAGGCTGCAAATATGCGTTTAATAATTTGCCAAACAAAAGCCTTAAATCTTTTCTCCGATCGTTGGAATGTCGCAATAGATGAAAAAGGAGCGCCTGGAATTTGTTTTATATTTGGATGTATGACCAGGCAAAAAGTCAAAGACTTATGATACATTCAAAACTTTTTGGAACTGCCGGTCATTTGCATGCTTTAAATTAAAACATGAATACAGCAGGTGTATCAATCGTGGTTATCATAAGTATATTGGCCATTATTTTGCTAACCTCGAAATGGAAACTCAACGCATTTATTTCACTTTTTCTTGTATCGTTATTTCTTGCCATTGCGGTAATACCCGGTAAAAATGTTATCAACATCATGAAGGATGCTTTTGGAAGTACTATGGCATCAACCGGCTTTCTGATTATACTGGGTGCGGTGATTGCTATCATTCTCGATGTGACAGGAGCCGCTATTACATTAGCAAGATTTATTTTATCAAAGACCGGTGAAAGAAATGCGGTAGCCGCCTTGGGCATCACCGGTTTTATCGCTGGTATGTCAATTTTTGCTGATTCAGGATTTATCATCCTGAGCGGCCTGGCGAAATCTTTCAGCGCTAAAACAAAAACTGCGATGCCGTTTATTGCCGGCGTTTTGGGATGTTCCTTTCTTTCCGTACACTGCTTAATTCCGACGCACCCGGGAGCGCTGGCAGCAGCAGGAATCCTTGATGCGAATATTGGCAACCTTGTAATTGCAGGAATTCTGTTTTCCATTCCCGGTTTTTTTGTTTCGTATTTCTGGGTTAAAAGAATGACTAACGGCAAAGACTACACGCCGGCGCAGGAAAGCGAAATTGAGCTCCCTGGTAATGAACGTACGTATCCACCGGTGCTATTATCTTTTTTACCCATTGTAGTTCCTTTATTTTTAATAACTACAGGTTCTATATTAAATATCCTGTATTTGGATTCCACAAATGTTTTGGTTAAAGCTTTTATTTTTACCGGTCAACCCGTTATAGCCTTGTTGACGGGCGTTATATTTGCGTTGTTGCTGCTCAGGAATAAAAAAATTGCAACGATCAATACTGTTGTTGAAACTGCATTAGAGAAGGCAGGCCCTATTCTTATTGTTACAGCCGCGGGAGGTATGTTTGGAATGATCATTAAGGAAACAGGCATCGGTGCAACGGCCGGCATTGCCCTTGGCAAAACGGGGCTTGGTCTCGCTATTCCCTTTTTGATTGCATTCATACTGAAAACAGCCCAGGGATCTTCAACCGTAGCCATTATTACGGCTGCTTCTATTGTGGCGCCCATGCTGCCTGCGCTGGGCCTTGAAAATGAATCGGCAAAATTGTTTACCATGCTGGCAATGGGAGCAGGGTCTATGATGGTTTCTCATGCCAATGACTCCTATTTTTGGGTGATAACAAAGTTTTCAGATATACACGCCGATATAACACTGCGGGTATACTCAACGGCTTCCGCTATCATGGGAATCACAGTTTTTGCATGCGTTTGGCTTACCTGGTTTTTTTTTAATGAGTTTTAATTGCGCATACACTTCAATGTTAGTACAAGTAGCCACAAAATATTTTTTAAATAATTCCGGATGGATTATAAAATAATTGCAGAAAAAATATTTTTATCGGCAATAAAAAGTGTTTTACCCGATAAGATGATACGCAAAGAAATAAGCATTAATAAGACGACGCTTAATATTTCGGGTATGGATATGCCGTTAGATGTTATTGATGGTATTTATGTAATTGGAGCCGGCAAGGCCAGCGCCATAATGGCGAAAGAAATTGAAAGTATTTTTGGTGACAGGATCACGGGCGGGCGCGTGGTGGTAAAATACGGGCACTTATGCAAACTGAAACATATCAATGTATCCGAAGCGGGACATCCGTTGCCCGACAACAATGGATATGCGGCTACACAGAAAATACTGGAAATTGCCAGACGGGCTGGTGATAACGATTTAATCATTTGCCTGATATCCGGTGGAGGTTCCGCGTTATTAGCGGATTTTCCCGAAGGAGGAAATATTGACGATATTATTATTACTAATAACTTGTTGCTTAAGAGCGGGTCTGATATAAGAGAGATGAATGCAGTAAGAAAACATTTGTCGAAAATAAAAGGTGGTCAACTAGCTAAAGCCGCCTATCCAGCCACTTTGGTAAGTTTGATCTTGTCCGATGTAATTGGTGATTCACCTGATACCATTGCTTCAGGACCAACGGCGCCAGACACAACAACTTTTGAAGATGCGATAAATGTTCTTAAAAAGTATGATTTACTTAAAAAAATTCCAAAGCGCTGTTCTTGATTATTTGCAAAAGGGAGTTGAGGGCGCTCATCCTGAAACGCCAAAAGCAGGGAGATCCTGTTTTTGCCAATACGCACAACGTCATAATCGGCAGCAATAAAATGGCATTGGAAGCTGCTCGTATAACAGCGGTGGAATTTGGTTTGCATGCTATAGTGATTACTTCGGAATTGGAAGGAAATACCGTTAAGATAGCGGACCAAATATTCCAGACCTCCGTTAAATATCAAAACGATGCTTCCATTCCAAAACCCTGTTGCCTGCTTTACGGAGGGGAAACCACATTGCGTGTGAATGGAAATGGAATCGGAGGAAGAAATCAACACATGGTACTTTATATGTCAATATTATTAAAAGCTGAGAATGGAATAACATTTCTCGCTGCGGGAACCGACGGCAACGACGGGCCTACTTCTGTAGCCGGAGCCGTGGCAGATACTAACACTTTTAAGAAGGCATCATTACAAAACCTTAATGCTGATAAATATTTAAAGAAATTTGATTCATTTCATTTCTTTGAAAAAGCCGGTGGTCATATAATTACCGGGCCAACCATGACAAATGTAATGGATCTTGTTATTGTAATAATTGAATAATACATTAGAAAAATTTGCAACGATCTTAAACAAAAACAGTTGAGTATATTTTATATCTAATGCAAATGGTTAAATGAAATTAGATTTTAAAATAATTCAACGCTCCAGGTTCTCCTCCAGGTTTCTCCCGCCTTCAGTTGATTGATACCCTCTTTATTTGTCAACTGATAATCATGATGAATAGTGTCTGCTACGCCACACCAGGGTTCCAGGCAAACAAATGGCGCATCTTTAGCCGCCCAGATACCAAAATAAGGAAAGCTGTCAAACATAAATGTAAGGCCATGCTCACTTTTATCTGTGTACAATTTTATTTGGTTGCTGTTGATGTGTTTTAAAACAATTGCATCATCGTAAAATAAAGAAAGTTTAAGCTGTAATTCTTTTTCATCTAACGGTATTGTTTCAATTTCGTCTCCCGTTAAACCGTTATGCAACAGGTATCGCTTTAAAATTGTATCGTTATTAAACTGTAATGTATAATCGGTGTATAGTAAATTTTCTTCCAGGGGCACTTTGAATGCAGGATGTCCGCCAACCGAAAAATACATGTCATTTTTACTAACATTTTTCACAAGATAACTGCAAAAAAGCGTGTGTTGTTTTATTTCATATTGAACCTGGAAAGTAAATTGAAAAGGATAAACTGCAAGAGTTTCATCATCACTTTGCAAAGTGAAAATTGCAGATGAATCAGATGTTTGTTTTGCTTCAAACGTTTTATCTCTTGCAAAGCCATGGCGGGATAAGAAATATTCTTTATTATCAAAAACATATTTACCTTCTTTCAGTTCACCAATTATAGGAAATAAAACCGGTGAATGTTTGCTCCAGTATCTTGCGTCTGCCTGCCATAAATATTCAAGGCTGTTTAATTGTAAGCTTTGCAGCTCAGCGCCTTTTTCATTAATAATGACCGATAACCGGTCGTTTGATATTTGTATCATGTATCAAAAATATATGGATTTGCATTTTCTCATTTAGCATATTTAAAATTATATTATTTAAAAGTATTAGCCGTTTCAGTTTGGTGGTATTCATAAAAATAATTTCATAAAAGTTTCGTTAGTCATTTAACGATTTATCAATTTCAATAAATTATCCTATGGACAAACTTATTTATGGAGAAGAATATCGCTGTTATAATAAAGATGAATATCTTGGAAAGGCAACATACACTCACGATCATCAAATCGGCGATTGCTTTGCCAGGTTAGAAGTTAATAAGAGGGGGCGTCTTGAAGAAGTATTCATTATGCCGGACAGGTGGGTTATATCGGTAAAACTTCTTTAATTAATTTCCGGCGCTAACCTAACGCTAAAGCTTATACGAATAAATTAAGCATAGCGTTCGGCTTTAAATCTTTTCGCCAACAATCCCGTAGCAATTGCCGGATCTATATCTGCAACAACAACTCCTTCTTTTCCATAAGACTGGTGTGCAACGCATTTGCCATCCGGCGCTATTACAGAAGAAGCTGATTCCTGGAAGCGCATCGCATAATTTACGCTGGCAAAATATATAGTATTTTCCATCGCTCTCATCATCATCGCTTTTTCATAATAAGGATTATTTTTATTCCCCCATTCAGCAAGTTGCGGGCCTTGTATATTGCTTCCGGTACATTGAGGATGAAAAACAATTTTGGCATCATGCATTGCCGCCCATCTTACAGATTCAGGGTAGCGAAAACCTTCATGGCATATTGTAATTCCAAACTTTACTTCATTCACTTCAAAAATATTTCGTTTCGTTCCGGGAGTCCATATATTATCTTCTGTAGGATCTAACTGGTTTTTTGTTTGATATCCCAACACTTCACCGGTGTTTGAAATTACGAAGGCTACATTAGAAAATTTATCCCCATGATACCAATCCATCGGCAAAATAACTGCTATAGAATATTTGGCGGCCATTCCGCATGCTTTATCCAATGCCGATTCCAAATCTTCTTTTGAAGCTCTACCAATTAGAAATTCTTCCAGTGGATATCCCGGAATATATGATTCCGGAAAGCAAATTATTTCAGCATTTTTTTTTGCTGCATCCTGTATTAATTTTTCTGCGTGTAATAATCCGTCACTGATAGATTTTGGAAAAGGCGGGGATGCTAATGCGATTTTCATAATATAGAAATGAATTATGAAGATAAGGTCGAATTAAAAAGTAACAAAGAAGAAATTTATTTGTTAACCCAATAATCCGCGACAGTGACATCATCAGCAATAGGAAGTGAAATTTTAAAAAGTTTTGAGTATTCAGGAATTTTTGAATAACTCTTCATATCTTCTTTGGAAGCAAAAGTTGTCATATACACATGCTTTACTACATTGGTGTCCCGTGCAGAAACATTCACTCCCAATTCAAAATCTTTAACCAAAGAACTCTTTGATAAGCCTGCATATACATCGTCTAATGCTTTTATACTATCAGCAGGTGCATCGTGTTTAAAAGTTATAATAACAATATGCCTTAAAAAAGATGAATTATTAGTTTGTGCATTTGTGCTATTTGTAAATAAAAGAATAACTGTTAAAAACATTGAAAGTGTAAAAAGTATTTTTTTCATATCATGGAAATTTAAGAATGGTAAGCTACTAATAATTTTACTAATTCGCACAGCTGGTTATAATACAACCCAGGTTTTATCATGTTTACTTCTTCATTGTTATTATATCCTTGTCACCTGCGGGTTCTGTTATTTCCAATTGATATACTCCGCCAGGGATATTGTTGCCAAAGCGCACTGTTTGTGTACCACTTCCTCCCGGGTAATTAATTTCCTGCGATAACATTACCTGGCCTGATAGATTTAATATCCGCACATAATATTTTCCCGCTGGTTTTTCAATCAGTTGAAGGTGTATATTTTTTCCTTCTAACGGATTAGGATAAACGCTGATAGAAGATTGCATAGTTCCTATAAATACTTTTTCAATATTGCTGTATTTTATGTTTCCATCTTTATCCACACTTTGTATGCGATAATAATTCGTTCCTTCAACAGGAGCCTTGTCCATATATTGGTAATCGCTTTGGGGAATATTATTTGCAGCGATTGAACCTATTGGTGAGAAATGAATTCCATCAGTTGAATGTTCCACTTCATATTTATTTATGTTGCTTTCATTTTCAACTTCCCATTTTATGATTACATCATCGTTTTGGCTGTAAGCATTTAGCGAAACAAAAGTAACCGGCAACAGGCTTTCGGAAGCAAGCTTTAATACGATCATGAACCTGTTTGCGATGGATGACAGAGGATCAGGTGTAACTGAAAAATTAACAACAGTACTATCGGTTAAACTTACCGGGGTATTGGTCTTTAAAAAAAGATCTGTTAAAAAAGCTTTCAATTCCCTGTTCATATTTCCGGGAACAAATATCAGCTTATAATCCTGCTGCTTCAGGTTGTGCATATCATAAAAGATAGTGTCCTGCTGCGTTACGGACGGCCGTGCTTCTACCGAAAGAATTTCATTGTTTCTTTGTAAGCCAAAATTCTCTCCCGCATTTGCAGGTTTTGTTGCATCATCGGCATCCACATTTTTTGAAAAAGCATTACTAAAAGAAACTGCATTTCCATCCGCCATATTACCTTTTGACGTATACAGATAGGAGAAAAATAATTGCTTTTCATCCTGCACGCTTATTGCGCCATTTACTAAACGGCTGCCGGCGTTTTTGCAATCTTCTGTAAAATTTACTGACCCCGGGGAAGCGCCTGAATTATGTACAAAAATTGCCTGTCCTGATTGAATGCTATTGTAATTAGTTGTAGAATTATAAATGGTACTGGCTCCCGGAGTTGCTATAAATCCTGTTGCAGCTGATATGGTTTGAAATCCACCTGATCCATTAGCGCCTGCTATGGAAGGATCCCATACATAAAATGAATTGTCAATGCCCGAAGATTTTGAATATAAAGTTGGAAAGTCTACCGCAGATGCATAGGGATTTCCGATTGATTGAAACGAATTAGCTGGAACCGTTAAAGAAGGCTGATTACCTGTAAATAATTTTCCTGTTGTACGTAAGGTGGTTGGCATTGGTATTGCGTTGGTAGTTGTGGCAGTTCTGTCACCACGTACAAAAAGAAAGTAGCCTTTCGAGTTAGCTACAAAATTGTTTGTGGAAGTGATACCATCATAGGCATCTGTTGATGCATTATAAATTTTCATAGATGGTGCGGCAGAATATGCATCAAACCCATTGGCGGTACCGGAAGGATCAGTAATCCATGTACCATAACCTGCGGAAGTACTTCCGTTTTCCTGCCATGTGTTTTTTACAGTTCCTCCATCTGCCGGTGTAGATAATCAATTGCCATGATTTGCCATGCTGACCTGTTCCGGTTCCTGTATTAATATACCGCTCAACAATGTAACGCCCCGTACCATACGTAATGCTGGCGCCTGTTCCCAGTTTATTGAAAGTGCAGGTAGTGTCCGCCCCTGAATGGAGTGTAACATTTTTGCTTCCCAGGCTAAATATCCCGTTATCAATTTCATGGAAAGATGTAATGTTTACATTGTTGGTCAGTGAAACTGTTTTATTAGAAGTGCCCGTATTATTTATCGTCAATGAATTTACTGTGGCAGGCAAACCCGAGCCGGTAACCTGGTTGCCTGTGCCGGTATAAACGTAATTGGCCTGTGTACTAAAGTTGCGATTTGGAGTTACAATATTTCCCGAATTAGTTCCCTGGGCAACAATACCATTTGAATTTCCGCTTTTTATCGTACCTCCCGGAGATAAGGTAAAAGTAACGCTGCCAAAACCCTGGAGTTGGTAAGTATAACAGTTCAAAGTTCCATCTACTATAAAGACGGCGTTTGATGCGTCTCCCAAATTGGATCCCGAGAGAGGTAAAGTACCATTTAGATAGATGTCGGCACCTTTTTTAATAACAAAAGTTATGTCCATTGAATTAAAATTGGCCCCGCCAAAAGCCACATAGGCTCCGTAAATATATTTGTTAACTCCATATAAATTAATAGTAGTTCCTCCCCATCCATAAGCTTTTATTTCACCTCCTGTCTGGCGATAATTCCCCCAAAGATTAACTATAATTTTTGCCTGCTGATAACCAAATTTCAGATGGCCGCCTGTTGAAACAAAGTCGCCATGAACATTCATAGTTTCTGTTGTGGTAGCCGCGGCAGCCAAACTTAAAAAAATGCCATTTTTATCCGGTGTATTCATTTCAAAATTTCCTCCAATATTTATGGTTGAATCTCCTGTTGTAGGATTAAACGTGAGATAATACATGGATTTACTATTCGTGCCAATATTATTCAATATAAGGTTGCCTGCCACATTATTAAATGCTCCTTTTTGATTCCATACACTGGGAAATGATTGTGCAATATCAAAAGTTACATTTCCCCAGCCACCTGAAGTAGGCGCCGGAATACCAACCACTGCTGTGCCGCTGTTTGTTGCCCATTGTTTAATATCTACATAAGAAGTTGCTCCATAAGTACGGCTGTCAATTCCCGGCCAATCGGAGGCAATACCGTTTGTAACGCTTCCTGCTGAATTATGCGTATAGGTGGCACCGTTATTTACATTAAAATAAGAACAGTTAGCCCTTCCCGTTAGTGTATAGCTGCCTGAAACATTTATCTGTGTGCTTTTGATATTATTAACGATTGACGTATTACTGATGGTGCCCGATGAGGTTAAACTCTTGCCTGAATTTACATTGATGATTCCGCCCGGAGCAAGTGTTAAACTGCTAATAGTCGCAGTACCCGTTACATCTATATAAGCATAAGTACCTGCGGGAACAGTGCCTGAAGCAGATAAATATCCTGTTGCAGGTGAAGAGATAACATTAACCGGATTTACATTTCCCTGTGTGCCGTTCCTAATACCAAAAGTTCCGAAATAATTAATAATAGCCGGGGTAGCTGAAGAAGCAATATTTCCTCCCGGCGCATTGGCATAAATGCTGCTACCATTTCCAATCCATAGAGTTATATTCAATGCTTTAGGATTGGCCATAGACGAAAAAGGAATTTTTACTTCTCTTGTATTAGCGCTTGTAGAATAGGTAGTGCCGGAAGCTGCAACCCAGCCTGCTGAATAATTGTTGGCCTGCTGAACAGACTCTTCTGCATATATATTAAAATCCGCCTTGAAAGGTAGCGTAGCGGTAACTCCATTATAAGATTTTCCCGTTGTGGTCCCATTTCCTGAGGTGGCAACAGCATTGGGATCGGTATCAATATATATGGCAAGATTATCTGTCGCAACAAAACTTCCCGCCGTTCTAAAGGCGCCTATATACAAATTATTTGCATCGAAAGTGATGTAGTAATCTGTACTTCCCGAAACGGCGGAAATTTTTTCCAACGCATTGAAATCGGATGAAGAATTGGTAAAATTTACAGTATGATTGGATTGGGAAAAGGTATTGAATGAAAATAACAGGGCGAATACTAACAGTAACCTATTCCCCGATCGTTTTAAAACATTCATTTTGAAGAAATAAGCAGTATTGGAAAATATCAGGTAGCGGTTTCTCATGGGGGATATTTTGGTTTATTTAAATTAAAAACTGTGTTCTTTACAAAAGTAATGGTATCTAAAGTATCAAACACTCCCAACACGAATAAGAGAACATGTTCACTAACTAAAAATAATACAAATATTTATTATTTACTAACTTTCGGTCTATAATAAACGCAGTTTGCTTTTCACGTTGGTTGTCAACCCTTAACAGGTTCATTTCCGTTTAAAAACGCCGGTAAAAGGGTTGGAAAACTTCAATCCGGCAGACTCTTTCACTATTTTATTATGTACATTCATATTTGACAGAATTTATTTAAAATGAAAAAGTTCCCGATATTTTTTTTCTTTTGCAACGCTGTTTTTTTTACAGCATCCGCACAGGTTGATATTATTCAACACATTGATGCCCGGAATATTCAAAATCTTGATGGCCGCTGGCATTACATTGTTGATCCCTATGAAACAGGTAATGGACGCTTTTATCAAAACAAAGAACAACAATCAAAATCGGACTTAATAGAATACGATTTTGCAAAATCACCAACGCTCAATGTACCCGGAGATTGGAATTCACAGAATGATCAGTTGCTGTTTTATGAAGGAACTATTTGGTATGAACATGATTTCAATGTTACCCTTCAGCCCGGCAAAAAATATTTTCTTTATTTCAAATCTGTAAATTATGAAGCTGCTGTGTATGTAAACGGCCAGGTGGCAGGAGAACACAAAGGCGGCTTTACTCCTTTTCAATTCGATGTAACATCGTTGCTTCAGGATGGAAATAATTTTGTAGTAGTGAAGGCAAATAATGCAAGACGCAGGGAAAATGTACCCACCGAAAATTTTGACTGGTGGAACTATGGCGGAATCACCGGCGATGTTTTGCTGGCTGCAATGCCCGAAACTTTTATTAATGATTATAAAATTCAACTGGCAAAGTCAGATAATAAGCACATAAACGGATTTGTGCAACTGAAAAGTCCCCAGCCTGCTCAACATATAACGGTTAGCATACCCGAAATTAATATTCACACAACTCTCGCAACAAATGACAGCGGTTATGCAGCCATAAACATTGCAGTAAAGAATCTGCATTATTGGTCGCCCGAAGATCCAAAGCTGTATGATGTAGCTATAATTTGCGCCGGTGATTCTGTAAAAGAAAAAATCGGTTTCAGAACAATCGAAACAAAAGGAAAAGATATTTTGATTAATGGTAAGCCTGTTTTTTTAAGAGGCATTTGTATGCATGATGAAGACCCTTTTATTCCCGGCCGCCCGCGCAATGTAAGTGAATGCAGGATGATGCTTCAATGGGCAAAGGAACTCAATTGCAACTTTATACGCCTGGCACATTACCCGCATAATGAAGCGGAAGCCAGGCTTGCAGATTCAATGGGCATAATGCTTTGGGAAGAAGTTCCTGTTTACTGGAGCATTGACTGGGAGAATCCTTCAACCTATTCCATTGCGCAACACCAGTTATCTGAACTTATTACAAGAGATAAGAACCGGGCAAGCGTGATTATTTGGTCAATAGGCAATGAAACCCCCGCGACTGATGCAAGAGAAAAATTTATGGAGGCGCTGGCCGATCATGCACACATGCTGGATGATACCCGCCTTGTTTCGGCAGCTTTGCTTGGCCATATTAATAATTATGTATTTCATTTAGATGATCCTCTTGGTAAAAAGTTAGATGTGGTAAGCTTTAACGAATATATAGGCTGGTATGTTGGTTTGCCACAGGACATTAGTAAATACAGTTTCAAAATTGACTATGATAAGCCGGCTATCATTACTGAAATGGGCGGCGCCGCTCTTGCCGGTTTTCATGCAGATGCTGAAACCCGCTTTAGCGAAGAGTTCCAGGAAGCTATTTATCAAAACCAGGTAAAGATTATCGCCAATATTGATGGGCTTAGGGGCACCACGCCCTGGATACTAACTGATTTTCGGTCACCAAAGAGATTGAACCCAACCTACCAGGATTACTGGAACAGGAAAGGATTACTGTCTGAAACAGGACAGAAGAAAAAGGCATTTTATGTATTGAAAGCATTTTACGATGAGATGGAAAAGAAGTATCCCGGTAAATGATTTTTTATAATTTAAATGTGGAATGATTTACATACCCAAAGCTTCATGCAAAAAAATTAACTTTAGCAAATGAAATCAGAAGAACTAAAAAGCCTGCAGGCTCCTTTAAAAGAAAAGTATCGTGAACAACCTGCTTCTGCCACAATAACCCTTAAAGCGGAAGGAAAAATAGGCGAAGGCATTTCATGTAAGGTTGAAACAGGCAGAGCATTGGTAGAGGCGGGGCTTCACCCGGCAACAGGAGGAGATGGTATGCTTGCCTGTTCCGGCGATTTACTGCTCGAGGCATTGGTTGCCTGTGCAGGCGTTACGCTGCAGGCCGTATCAACTGCCATTGGAGTTGATGTTAGAGATGGAACCGTTAAAGCAGAAGGCGATTTAGACTTTCGCGGAACCCTGGGAGTTTCCAAAGAAGCGCCTGTTGGCTTTAAAGCCATTCGCCTTTCATTTCTGCTGGACTCCGATGCCTCAGAAGAGCAAATGCAAAGCCTTGCCAAACTCACTGAAAGATATTGCGTGGTGTATCAGACTTTAATAAAAGGCGTTCCGGTGGCAACATCTTTTAATAAACATTGAATGAAACTTAACCGGCATTGTTAGCGATGCTCCATTCCTCCGCGGTAACCACATCTGCCTGTCGTGGAAAAACTTTAGTCATAAGCACCCGGTGAACTTCTTCATCCCTGTCTGCACAACAATCAGAAAGAACCGTGATGGCATAATCCTTGTCCGCTGCTTCACGCAAAGTAGACAGCACCACTCCGCTTGTTGCAATTCCGGCAAGCACAATATTTTTTATTTCCTTCGACCGTAATACTACTTCCAGGTCACTGCCGGTAAAAGCGCTCACCCGTTTTTTTGTTATAATAATATCGTTGGGCTGTGGCGCAACTGGATGCATGAACTTTAGTAGCTTCTTCCGTATCTAAATGCATGTCTCCATTTTTTATTGTTGAAAAAGATTTATTGTTTGCGCTGGCTTCAGGGTATCCCTTTCTAAAGCCAACCACTACATATATAACCGGCATGTTTTTACTGCGGGCTGTTTGTATGGCCTTGTTAACAGGAAGGAAGTAGGCGGCACTATCCTTCAACATTTTTACGGTAGCTCCCTGCACATCCATTATTAACAGTGCAGTGTTTTTATTATTCTTGTTCTGTTCCATGTTCTGTTATTTTAAGGCATGTAAAAGTATACAAACACATGTTTTAAGTTTCCGCTGAGTGTCATATTTCACAAAGTTCTCCAATACATCAGGAAAGTTAGCAAAGAAGTAAATATTAAAGTTTCAGCTAAGCATCCTTTCGAAAGAGATGATAGGGATATTGGTTAAAAAATAGCAGGTAGTAATCAAATCTAAGAGATCAATAAGACGACTTAAGAGATCAACAAGACGACTTAAGAGATCAACAAGACGACTTAAGAGATCAACAAGACGACTTAAGAGATCAACAAGACGACTTAAGAGATCAACAAGACGACTTAAGAGATCAACAAGACGACTTAAGAGATCAACAAGACGACTTAAGAGATCCGTAAAGCGACTTAAGAGCATTAGACCTCTGCTTGTCAGCATTAAATTTTCACTTAAGGAGCATAAAAAATCCTGTAATGAGGGAAATTTTAAGCCAAATCCTTATGGCTTTCAAGCTGTTAAGCGTTTCCGGAAGTATAAATGCTATTTGTAACATGATTAATAAAACTTTATTTACAATAATATTATATTTGATAAATATCACTGCTTAATGTATTCTAAAGAAGAAGCGTATAAGAAGATTCGCCGTTGTCTGGTGTTTGTGCGGATGATTTTTGCGGTAGAGCGATCACCAACAACGCTTTAGGAAAAGTATGAACTGAAAATAAGCCAAACTTGTATTACTGCAAATATCTTAACAAGTATAAAATAATTTAGTGCTACGGCTGTAAACTGATGTTGGTGATAGCCAGGGCTACAAAACCATCAGCACGAACACCAAACATCGGCTGCCTCTTTTTTGTTGCGGAAAATGTTTTAATTTGGAAGTGGAAGACAAGCAGTGGCAAGAATGTTTACCCATAATTAATTTTTTTTTTTTAGTATTGCAATACCAAATCCCGGTACTTCGTTATTACCAACAAAATTAACTGCTATGCCTTTTAAAAAAAGTTGTATTGTATTATGCTTCCTGTTAGTGTCATTTCTATTCTCTAAAGCTCAAATTGAAGTAGCACATGTATCCGTTAAAGATTTTAAGGCTACTGGCTTTGGCGCTTTTTTAAATTTTAGCTTCCCCGCTTCTGAGGCTAATTATAT
This sequence comes from uncultured Chitinophagaceae bacterium, assembly GCA_963788795.1. Lineage (GTDB taxonomy): Bacteria > Bacteroidota > Bacteroidia > Chitinophagales > Chitinophagaceae > Ginsengibacter. The sequence continues at coordinate 216,393 of CAWBII010000014.1, read as the reverse complement.
AACCCTTGAAGGTGGCCTTCAGTACTTTTATAAAGACGAAGAAGATATGGCATTAATTCCGGTATTAGTTGGTTACAGGTATACATTAAACCAGACCGGAACCGGTTTTTATGTGGAACCTAATGCCGGTTATAGCTTTGGCGCTTCCTCCATAGGGGTATATGAGAATGATTCCCCGGTGTCTGACGGGAACGGCAACTGGGTTTATGAAAATGTTAAGGGACCTGCCGCGGGTGTTGGATTCGGATATCTTTTTGAGCCGTCAGGGAAAATTCAATTCAATTTAGGACTTCGTTACGAACATGTATTCGGTAATGCCGCATCTAATGTGGTTTCATTTAGAATTTCTCATGCGTTTACTTTTGGAAGAAAAAGAGATGATTAAATAGTCAACCCTTTCGGTCCGGGCTGAGTCTCCTCCATATAAATTTAAGTCTGCTCAGGCTCATAAATTAGACAGGCAAGCCACTAATTTAAATATATCCGGTGAACATCGTATGGCAATTTTATTATATCAAGAAGCAAGAAATGTGGAACCGGATAACCAATACATTTTATTTGATATGTCTGAAGCTTATGCGGAAATAAATGATCTCGAAAAAGCCATCTCCTTACTGGACACGGCAATAAGTATCGATAGTTCTTGTGCTTCATTTTATAACAATAGAGGCCTGTTATATTATAAGATGAAGATGAACAAAAATGCAATTGCGGATTATAGTACAGCTATTAAATTAGATTCAACGCTCCAATCTATATATGTCAATTTTGCATTGGTTTATTATTATGACAAACAATTCAATAAATCTTGCAAAGCCATTAAAAAACTGGATGAATTAAAATTTGATTATTCCAACGATGATGTATTGATGAGGATTAAGCAGATGCATTGTGAATAGGCCCCGTGAATGGCGCAAGAATGATGTGTGGGATGGTGAGTTAGGTTCTTGTGCCGGTGTAAATTTTGAAGTTGAGGAATTAAAATTTAAAAAATCTTTTAGCAGGCACAAGAAGCTAGGCTAAAGGTAAGCCTCATTCCTGAGCCAGGGGTATTTAATTTGGTAAAAAATAGAGTTCATACAATATTTGTATTAACTGCCATTCGCTACTATTACTGACGACAAAACTTTGACATCGAAATTGCTATGAAAAACAATCTGATTTTATTTCTAATTTCGGCTTTCATTCTAATTTTTTTTAGTTGTAAGGACAAATCAAACCAAAAGACCAAAAACAAAAAAATATACTCCAAAAACCAACAATATCTCTTTGACTTATTAGACGATTACAAATCAGAATATTTTGCCACACAACGGCAAGATCTCAGAGACACAATTCAAAACAAATATTCACAGAAACTCTGGTATTTTTTAGATGATTCATTAGGACGATACCTTGACAGTATAAACGTTTCCGTTGACACAGTGATTCAAAAGGGCTGGCTTGTGACAACTCAATTTCATTCCCGAGACATTGAATTCAAATTTCGTTTGGAATTTAAAGACAGCATGGATTCGATACGCAATTCTTACTATCAATGGATGCGAAATCTGAAACCTAAAAGTCAATTGACCTTAAATTTTGTTCTTATAGGAAGTGGAGAACTTTATAATCCTGATGACAGCCCAGAAAGCCTATTGAAACTCTTTGGACCGCCGGACACCAGTAAGGAAAAGACCAAAATAATAAACGGCACACAACATCCGCCCGTGGTAAGATAATTTAGTGCTACGACTTTTTATGCCCTTGCAGGTGTTCCATAAAAAGATTCTATCTATATAAAGCCACACACTGCCGTTGATTTCTATGACAAAAACAAATCAATTTTAGGCTACTTTTTTCACATATAATTCTTGTTTATTCACAACTGCGATTATCCTTGCTAACAATTTATTTTTGACTGCATTGAGTACACTCAATTTACTTTTTCCTTCTCCAACTTTTCTTTCATAATAAGCTTTTAAATCTGCATCCAACTTTACTGCTGTCAGCGATGCCATATGAAGATTGCATTTAAGTTTTTTATTGGCCATATAGTGCACTTTTGTTTTTCCTCTTATACTGCTTCCTGAAGAATATTCAAAAGGTGCAACACCACAGTAACAAGCCAACTTCCTTGTGTCTTTAAGCACCGTAAACCCATTGGTGTGTACTATTAAATTTACGGCAGTTACAAAACCAATTCCAACTACTGATGTAATGAGTTTGTATAAGAGCTTTAAATTATCATCTTCATTGATAACATCAATAATTTTTGTTTCAATATTTTTTAAATCTTTATCAATTGCGGTTAGTGAACTCTTAATTGTTTTACTTAAAAGCTTGGCCATTGCCAGGTTGCCTACCTCTTCAAATTCTTGTATAGGTATTGCTAATCTCTTCTTTGTATCTACTAATCTTTCTCTTAAGCTTGCCAAATGCCTGATCTTCTCTAACGTGGCATTTGCGGGCTTCCACAGCCGTAATCTGTCAAGATTTTTTGTGGCATATACAGCAATGCGTTGTGAGTCAACCTTATCATTTTTACCTCTGGCAAGTGCAGTTGCTTTCTTAATTTGTGCTGCATGTTCTATCCAGGTATCAATAGAATGGCTGGCAAGGAAATGAGTTAACGGGAAGCAATATAATCCTGTGGCTTCCATACAAAATAAAGTTGTATCAAAACTAGGAGTAAGCTCTTTGAGCCAGTCCATTAGCTGTTCCATTCCGGCTTCATCATTTGAAAATTGCCGGTGAGTAAATTGCTGATTAATTACATGAGTGATGTCAACAGTTTTTTTAGAAACATCTACTCCGAAAACATGATTATACTGTTTCATAATTTAGATTTTAAACAATCATAGATACAAGTTTCTTTGCTACCTTAATAATAGGCCTGATTAACCTGAATTTCTATACGAAGCATCTTATATCAAAGAAGAACCTGTCTGCATCAACGGATGTACCATTATGTACTTTGCGTGTTATAGTTCACAGACTCTTCCTGATTGTTAGTTATTAACAAATTTGATTTATTCACAAAGAAAAAAAGAAGCAAAAAAAGAAAGTAGTAATAGTAATAATATTTTATAAAATATCAGAAAGCAAATCTAAAGGTTGCGTGTTCGTGCGGATGGTTTTTGCGGCAGAGCAATCACCAACAACGCTTTAGGAAAAGTATGAATCTAAGGATAAGCCAAACTTGTATTACTCTAAATAGCCTGACAAGTATAAAATAATTTATTACTATGGCTCTAAACAGATGTTGGTGATAGCCAGGGCTACAAAACCATCAGCACAAACACCAAACATCGGCGGCTTCTTTTTTGTTGCGGAAAATGTTTTAATTTGGAAGTGGAAGACCGGCAGTGGCAAAAATAGAAAACCCCGTAAAAACGGGGCTTTAATTAACACTTTATTTTTACTACTCTGTTATAACATTTTAATTGGCGTGAGTATCGCCGCTTACATATTCGCATTTAAAACTTATCTGAAGAATTTGTCCTAAGCCCGGAGGGCCAATTCCCCAGGCAGATACATACAAATTCCCATCCGGTCCAAAGGTCATGGCGGAAGGAAAATTAAGTCCGGATGCAATCGTTTCTATAGTTCCGTCTGCATCTAACCTTACAATTTTACTTAAGCCGGGTGTTCCTGAATCCAGCCCGATAGTTTCAAGCACATATAACCTGTTATCATTATCGAAAGCAATTCCTAGTATCGCAGTAAAGCCTGATGCATAAACGCTATAAGTGCCGTTGGCAGAAAGCTTATAAACACTAGCAGCGTCAGCAACATAAGGAAAGGGCGTAAGTGTTCCAAAGTATAAATCACCATTGTGATATACCATGGAAGTTGGACCGATCCATCCACCGCCTTCACCATCATGAAGAATAGAAATATCAACTATTCTTGAAATCTTACCCGTTGCAGGATTTATTTTATCTACTTCCTGCTGGTTTGGCTGGGTAATGTATAAGTCGCCACCCACGCTGACCATGCTGTAAGGTGTTCCATCCGGCTCAAAGTCCTGTAGGTCAGGATGGGCAACAGCGTGCGCCATAAGAAATTCACTGCAGTTAGCCACCATATTCCAGGTACCATTATTATTTACTTTAATAACACCATTAGGAACATCCGGCACTGCGTGTGAACTGCCAGCACCTGCGAGCACAGCATATAGCGTATTTCCGATAAATTGTACATCTGCAACACCCTGTAATGCCGCCTCCCACTGCTGCCTGGTAACTGCTCGATGGAAGATGGTCAACAACTGTTGTGAGTACCCCGTTCCGGTCAATTTTTAATATCCTGCTGCCGGTATTACTACCTTTATACGGGCCTACCGGAGGCACTACCTGAATGCACGAAGGACAGTAACTCGTACCTCCCAAACCTGCTTCAGCAACATACAAATTTCCATCTGGCCCAAACTTTAACCCCCGCGGATCATTTAATCCTGTTGCGATAACTTTTTGTGTAGTAACGGTAATGTGATGACTGCCGTCGCATACTGGCGGCGATTCAATTTTTTTACATCCCATTGGTAAAATAATTACCGCCGCAATTAATGCGAAAAGAAATAAAATTTTTTGTTTCATAATTATCCTCCTTTATTTTTTGTAGTGAATAAATTTTAAAAATGGAATAATCAAAATTTTGTCCTCCTAAATTATATGTATCAATAATGTTTTTTTTATCATTTATCAGCGTTTTTAGAACTTCTTTAAAGAATACTCTAAAATTAATTCTGTATTTGCCTTGGAACAATACCGATTTATAGGTAGTTTTATCTATAGAATTGCCGGCACAATGTTTTTGGGTTTTTATTAGCTTACTATCTGGAATGAAGCAGTTATGAAGCAGTTATTTTAACTGATTTATTCAAATAATTTGCTGTTATGAAACGAAAACTTTTTGAAGAAAAATTCAATAACCTTTGGAACTGGTTTTCAAATGAGACTTCGCCCGGTTTGTTAAAAGTGGAGCTTGGCATACATAAAAAATTATTGAATTTCTTTCTTCTTGGAGATTCTTATCATTTTATTATGAATCACAATACTCTTCAAATTGAACTTGTAAGTAAAGAATTGGAACAAATAATGGGTTGGACGCCATCCGAGTTTAGCATTGATTTTATGAATAAAAATTTACATCCGGATGACCTGGGTTGGTTTTTAACCTTTGGGGATAAAATGATAGCTTTTTTTTCCCACTTACCTATAGAGAAATTACAGAAATACAAATTGAGGTATGATTTAAGATTCCAAAAGAGAAATGGAGAATATGCACGTCATCCTGTACCAGGGAATAATAATAGAAAATGATGAAAATGGAAGGTTACTGCGGTCTTTGGCAATGCATACTGACATTACCTATTTGAAAAAAGAAGGCCGGCCGGTTCTGTCTTTTATAGGCATGGACGGTGAACCGTCTTACGTAGACGTTTGTTCACAAAATATTTTTATCGATAACAAGGAAGAATTGACAAAGCGGGAAAAACAAATATTAAACCTGCTAATTGGAGGGAAACTAAGTAAGGAAATCGGGAATATTTTAAAAATCAGCAAATTAACTGTCGATACTCACCGTAAAAATATATTGCACAAAAAGAAAATTAGTAATACCGGCGAGCTGGTAAGTAAAGCAATCTCGTATGGATGGATATAAGCTCTGATAATGTAACTGCAACTAATTCCATGGTTCGTGCCTCACGAAACATTTAATATGTCTTCCTTAAAGTTTATATAACTATTAAGTATAAACGCAAACTGCTTAAAAATTAAATACCGTTAGTAGATAGTCCCCAAGCCACCCGTAGAATGCTTAAATTATAAAAGTACTGCTGTCTTGATGTTTTTTAACTCAGGACATTATGGAATATTTAGCCTTTGTTATTATATACTGAGCAAAAAAATATTTTGACTTAATTTACAGTACTTCAGCAAATGTTTCCAATATGCGTATAAGTTATTTTCTGATTGTGTTATTAGCGGCCATTCAAACACCAGGTTTTGCCCAGGATATTTCTAATAAAAGTTATCCTTATGAACCTGCCTTGAAAACTTCAGCCAATATTCCCAAAGGAGAATTGCTGCAATTTCCCTTTAATCATTCAGCACTCTACCCCGGCACAAGCCGTTCTTACTGGGTATATATACCAAAAGAATATACGCCCGAAAAGCCAGCCTGCTTGTTTGTTTGCATGGATGGAGTAATGTTCAACGCACCTGCTGTATTTGATTACCTGATCAGCAAAAAAGAAATGCCTATAACTATTGGCGTGTTTATACAATCAGGTTCTGTTATGAAAAATGACAGCACGGTTATTCGTTATAACCGGACGAATGAGTTTGATAATATGAATGATCGTTTTGTACGTTTTATTGATGAGGAGATTTTACCGGAAGTGATGAAACAAAAAACAATTGATGGCAGGTCCATCAGTATTTCGCAATATGCAAATGACCGCGCTATTGCAGGGTTAAGCAGCGGGGCTATTTGTGCTTTTACTGCTGCATGGCAACGTCCTGATCTGTTCAGCAGGGTCTTTAGCGCAATAGGAACCTATATTGGTATGCGGGGTGGCGATCAATATCCTGTACTGATACGTAAAACAGAGCCAAAGGCCATCCGTGTTTATCTGCAGGACAATAATAATGATACATGGAATCCATTATTCGGAAATTGGTTTAAAGCAAATATTGATATGGAAGCCGCACTCAATTTTGCAGGGTACGAGGTAACCAATATGTGGCAGGAAGGCGGTCATGACGGACGACCTGCTACCCGCATTTTTGCTGATGCCATGCGATGGCTTTGGAAAGGATGGCCTGAGCCTGTTAAAAGTGGCTGGTCAGCTAATGATATGCTCCAAACCATTCTTGACTCAAATGAAAACTGGCAACCTGTCGGGCAAAAGATACCACCGGGAAATACCTATGCCGCAACTGATAGCGCAGTTACATTGCCTGGCGGCAACCAGTATATTTTAAAAAATGGAATGATTTCATACAAAACAAAAGGAAAAACGATTGTTGTGGATAAGGATGCTAACCTCGGAAGTGCGCTTGCTGTTTCACCGGACAAAGATCAGTTGGTAGCAAGTGGTAAACATTCGCATTGGTTATATGACTATATCATTCAAGCTGATGGTACATTAACCAATAAGCAAACTTTATATTGGCTGCATAATCCCGGGAATAATGATAGCAGCGAAGTAAATAGCCTGGCATTCGATACCAATGGCAACCTCTATGTTGCAACTGATATAGGAGTGCAGGTATGTGATCAAAACGGAAGAGTGAGGGCTATATTAAGCTTACCGGGGGGATATGTTAGTTCACTATGGTTTGGCGGGGAGAAACTGGATACCTTGTTTATAACATGCGGCGGTAAATTATATAACCGCAAACTTAAAGTAACAGGTGCACCTTCATTTAATAAGCCGGTTATACCGGTATCTCAGGGAGGGGGTTAATTTCTCCTTCTCAGCAACGTCTTCACCCAGACTAACTCCATGGTTCGTGCCTCACGAAACATTTAACATGACTTCCTTCAAGTTTATGTAACTATTAAGCATAAACGCAAAAGTGCTTAAAAATTAATATACCGTTAGTACATAACCACTCAAAATAACCGTTAGGTTTAAACGAAAATGATAGTTGTGCCGATGGTTTTGTAGCTTAGCAATCACCACCGACTTTTAGAGAATTAATATTTGTGGGCAAGAAGGTGCGTATATTTGGGAGTTTAGCTGCAATTATCGAAACTCTCTAATCGTTGAGCTTAATCCAACAATACGGAAATAAACCTTTTTATGTAATAAGAAAATTTAATTAGACCAACTTTTCATATTGGCACAACGATTGCGCTCCGTAAATAAAAATAGTATGAAGAATAAAATAATAATTGCCGCCGCTGCTGCCGCAGGAACTGCCTTGATTATTTCTTTGGTAAAAAGAATGAAAGCAAGTAAACGAATTTCTCAACCCATTCCGTCACAGAAAAGCCGTCATCTCACCGATGTATTTGCACATGCAAAAAATCATGCTACTTAATTGGGCGATATTTCATATATACAACTTCTATGTAAATTAAAAAAGTACTTGATTTAGTTTAAACTGCAGCTAACAAAAGTATTCTATGTAAAGGGGTTTTAAGAAAGAATTGAATAATATGGTATAAAGGTTTTACATAATATTTTTTAAAACGCTGTGGGTTTGAATGATTTTGCCCTTGCCGGTGTTCCTTAAAAAAACATTTCTGCATAAAGCCAAACACGCAACCTTCGGCAGTTTCTTTTAGTATTTGTAATGCTTTAATTTTGGAAGGAGAAGACCAACCACAGGCATAGGAATGAAAACAACAGTTTACATAGGAACAAGTCTCGATGGTTTTATAGCAAGAAAGGATGGAGATATTGATTGGCTTACACAATTTGCAAATGATGAAGCTATACATGCATACGAAGAATTCATTAGCAGGATTGACGCAATCGTAATTGGGCGAGGCACTTTTGAAAAAGTGCTAACTTTCCCTTCCTGGCCTTATGAACAAAAGGCATTTCTATTAAGCACCAGCATAAAGCAAGTACCGGATATTTTAAGAGAGAAAATAACTCTTCTTTCAATGAAGCCAAAAGAGTTGCTAAATTATCTTTCAAGTAATGGGTTCTCAAATATATATGTTGATGGCGGGAAAGTGATACAAGAATTTTTAAAAGAAGATCTTATTGATGAATTAATTATTTCAAAGGTTCCGGTGCTTATAGGAAGTGGTATTCCCCTATTTGATTATCTTGATACCGATCTTAAATTTAAACATATACAGACTCAGATATCTTCCAATGGACTTGTAAGGAGCTATTATGAAAGACAAAGAAAGTGAATCCTGACAACGTCGGCTAACACGGGTCTCCTATGTAAAGGGGTTCTAATAGAGAATTGAATAATATGATATAAAGGTATTACATAATATTTTTTAAAACCTCTTCTGGCGCAGATATGCAGCTAAGATAATGTGGCGTTGGCGTATCTGTGCCCCTGTTCCCGGAAGGTATCATCACCTCACAGAAAGTTAAATATTGTTCTTACTAATGCCATACTAAAAAGCGAAAACATTCGACTAAATAGTAAAAGGCAGCATTGCTACTGCCTTTTACTATTTCCTTAAACAATATCTATAGTTCTAATGAATTTAATATTAAGGAGCTAATACCAGTTTATATAACTTGCCAGTGTTTCCCTGTGGGCCTATTTGCCCCGAGGTGGTTACATAAATTTCACCATCCAATCCCTGCCCGAATCCTTTTACATACTGGCCTAAATTACCGGTAAAGCTTTTCAATTGTAATTCACTATACTGCCACATACCAGATGCAGATGGAGTAGCAGACAGAATCTTGCCTGCTGCACTAGTTGCATTTGCTGATAAAAATCCAAAAATATACTTTCCGGCAAGCGATGGTATTGAATCTCCCCTATATACATTTCCACCCACAATGGCATTGGTTAAGCCACCACTGGGATTAGCAAGATTGGGTACTTCAATTACAGGATCTATAAGAGGATTTCCTGCGGAATCAGTTACAGGGCAACTGGCAAGTGCCTGCAGATCATTGTCAGTACTAAAACAATGAGTTCCTTCTTTTACATTCCATCCATAATTTCCTCCTTTGGTTACCAAATCAATTTCTTCATACAGAGACTGGCCCGCATCTCCGGCTATTAACGCATGGTCGCCACCCATGTCAAAAGAAAAGCGGTATGGATTCCTGAACCCGTAAGCATATATTTCGTCTTCCCCCGGTGCTGCTGCAAACGGATTATCTGCAGGGATGCCATAAGCATTATTAACACTTGTACCGTTTACATCTATTCTTAAAATATTACCGAGTAAATTCTGCTCTACATCCTGGCCATTGCCGCCGGCATTTACTTTATACCAATCATCAACATGGCCCGGACCTATATCATCTTTATTGCCGCCATCGCCAATGGAAATATAGAGATAGCCATCTGGCCCAAAAGCAATTGTGCCACCGTTATGATTTGCCTCGGGATGATCTGATTCAAGCACAATTCTTTCAGAAGAAATATCTGCATGATTGGAATCTCCTGCCATAACTTTAAATTCTGCAATGCGGGTAAGGTTATCCCACGAAGCTCCTGCTTCCGGTCCCCCAGAGCGCGGTGGTGCAGTATAAAAAAGATAAAATTTTCCATTGGTTTTAAAATCAGGATGAAAAGCAAGGCCAAGCAATCCTCTCTCATCATAACCGGGTGTGAGAGTTACCATTTTACCGGTTACATCAATAAAAGGATCAGCGAGCTTATTTCCATCCTTATCTATTATCCATATTTTCCCAATCTGATCTAATACAAATAATCTTTTGCTATCATCCGGCGCTTCAACAACTGTTAACGGCGAAACAAAATTATCAGCTACCTGTTTTAAATCAATAGAGCCGGTTGAAGGCGTTGTATTGGAATCATTTTTTTTGCAACTGTAAAAGAACAGGAGTAAACAAAACAAAGAAGAAAAAAGGATTAAGGCAAAATAACTGCGGGGCCGGATCAGGCCATGTATTTTAGATGTTTTCATGGTTAAAATTGTAGGTTATAAATAATAATACAAATCCTGGTGTAATAATTAATATAGAGGGTTGTCTTTAGAAAAAATTCTCTTATAGCGTTTTTTCATATTCTTTAATTTTTATTCTTTTTACATACAAAAAGATGCCCAAAACTTTTCCGTTTCTGTAAATCAATATTTATTAACATTTCACTAATATTCCTATTCTTTAGCCAGCGTAGGTGCGTTCTTCTTTCGCAAGTCCCAGCCTATCCGCTCGTGAGAGCCCGCCATCTGGTCTCCGGCCAATGGCCAATATGTCTTCCTTCCGGTTTATATAACTATTAAGTATAAACGCATCAATGCTTAAAAATTAGTATACCGTTAGTATATAATTATTAAAATAACCGTTATGTCTAAATGAAAATTATGATTACTATAATAAATATTCGTCTGATCTAACGGTTAGGCGCCAATTTGAAAAAATAAATTAAAAATATTTTTGTCTCCCAACCAACGGCCAGCCATTATAACCTTCCTGTTTCTATTTCATGGAAAGGTTTTTCATAATGGAGCGAATGATTTTCAAATGGTGAAACATTTTTCAATAAACTAAGCATGAATTGTAATCCCGCTGGTCAACTTAAAATTACATTCCTAGTCTGCTTTTAAAAAAACTTTAAATTCTGATCCTTTTCCGGGTTCGCTTTTTAATAAAATTTTTCCACCAGAATTATTTACAATTTCTTTTACTAAATATAATCCTATGCCAGATCCTTCAATGGCGTTTTCCACCCGAAAATATTTTGAAAATATAATATCATGCTTGCCCGCATCAATACCAATTCCATTGTCTTTTATAGAAATGATTATGAAATTTTCTTCCCGTTCCGTTTTGATAATAATTTCGGGGCGGCGTTCAGGCGACTTAAATTTAATTGCATTCTTTACCAGGTTATAAATTATGCTTCTCAATTTCCGCCTGGAAAAAGTTATTTCTGAGACATTGACTTCACTTTTTATAACTGCATTCGACTCCCGGATATCATCGTTAAGGGTAAGGCGAACATCTTCCAAAATATGTTCAAAGTTTAAAAGTTGTTCCTCAGCTTTATATTTATGTGCCTGTTTTCTGGTATCAGTAAGCTCATTAATAAGATTTTGTATTTTCTTTATGGCATTTTCTACAACTTTAAAAAGCATTTGAAACTCTTCTGGATTTTCAGGGGAGGTATTTTTAAATAGTTCAATAGCCAATACTAAACTGGTAACAGGAGTTTTAACGTCATGAGAAATAGTATCTAATAGTGTTTCATAATCGGCGATTAATTTTTCTAAATCCTTTAAATCATGTATACGCATTGTGATTTCAACAAATGTTATAATTACTCCATTTGTTTTATGGTTTTTTCGCTCCAGATATGGTATAACATTCATTTGGTACCATCTGAGATCAGTGGTTTGAATCTCTTTTTCAAGAATTTCATTACTCTCAATTACATGAAGAATATTATCAATTATGCCTGGGAACCGGAGATTCTCTTTAACGTCAGTAATAGATTTCCCTATATCACCCGCTTTCAGATTAAACTGTTTCATAGCAGGAGGCGTAAATTTCTGCAATACCAAACTGGCATCTATATATAGTTGGGGAATAATTGTATTTCTAAAATAAGTTTCCAATTCATCATTAAGCTCAGTAAGTTCATTATTGATCTCTATGAGTTCTTCTATTTTATCTCGTGAGGAGGGCATAATTTTATTAATTCACAGCAGTGTAATTTAAACTTATTCCCGGTACCAGAGATGAGATTTTAAAAAGTCGAATTTAATAGAGTTAATCCTAGGCCGTGTTTCTACTCTAAGCCCTGAAGCAAGGCAGGACACAGACGGTCAACCTAAGAGAGATTTTTTATCTTAACTTATAATAAAGAAGAGTAAGGAGTATAGGAGTATATTTAATAAAAAAACAGTGACTCCACGCAGCCGTGTCCTGCAACAGCGCGAGGCTTGGAGTTGAGATACGGCAGGGGATGAAGACGGAACTATAGACGAATCTGTACTAATAGATATGCAGCAGTTCCAGAAGTTTGAACGGGTCATCCATTGTCTCTAAAAGGTCCTTATTGTGTTTGATCATCTTGCTTCGCATATAGACACGAAGCCATTGTTTATACATGTAGAGCTCATAGCGATTGAGCATATCCGCAAGAGGCAGGTTGCGTTGTCCTATCAGTCCAGCCAGGTGTATTGCAGACTCTAAGCCCAGCGAAATTGATTGGAAATAAGGAGAGCCAAGGGCAGAGTCTCCAACGACGAACACCGGCGAAGTGCTGAACGGGTGTTCATGGTCCTCCTCTGCAAGCCAGTCCCGGCCGGTTACGTTACGGGCCCGGTACAGATTCAGCGGAATTCGTACTATCTCGAGATCACCAATTATCTCTCCGTGCGTTTCCTGTTTTATTTCGTCGATAAAATGGTCCATAGACCGGGCGACCTGGGGAAAGTGTATACGAAGCCACTGGCCATCAAATGTTGTCGGCATTGCCTTGTAGTCATCGGGCGTGATATTGACAATGCCCGATACAAATGTGATGTTACCATCATAACAGGTACGATCTACCGCAGGAATAAACTTATAGTGAAGGTTGCCTGCATTCTTGTAGTATTTACAATACTCGTTACACTGATATTCCTGGCCGTACACAAAGGTGACAACTATTGCGTATTCGAGCTGGATGTTGAATGTGTTGGCTTCATTATTGCCAGTATCAGGGCCCGTCACCAGGTGATCCCGGAGCAGTGACTTGCAACCTGTACAGTCAATCAGAATATCTCCCGGTTCGAGCATTGCTATCGCCTGTTCTGCAGTCAAATTAGTCACAATACGCTCTACCTTATTTAAACCACGGTTGTCGATGAGGTTGCTGAGTGCTTGTTCGATAGAATTGAGTGGGCAGAACCCCTGAATCCATTCACGAATAAGTGACATCAGGTCCCCGGGGATAGACTGTCTGAATGCAAGGGTTTCTTCAATTTCGGCAACCTCAAACACGGCTTTCAGGTTCTCTGCATCAATATGATCGGCACAATAGCTATCCACTGAATCCGCAGCAAGGAACGAAGAGAGCTTAACCATCCGGGTGCGTGTGTATTTTGGCCTTTTCTCATATAAGCGAACGGAGAATCCCTCCATTGATTGAAATAATGTCGTAATTAGAAGCCCCACGGGTCCTGCGCCGATCACATGGACCCGGCCCGTAGAATGCAAGTGTGTCATGGTTTGGGAAATTTGAATCTTTTGTTGATTTCATATGTTGTCGTTTTTAATCGTGTTGCTTGTTGGTGTACCCTTTAGGAATGCCCCCAGCAAGCGGTTCCTATATATCACAATATAACATTTAAATCTTCGGTTTTTTTGATTGGAAACAATCCTTCTGCTTTAGGAAGAAAGATGAATATTACCGTGCAAACATTTAAAAATAATACGATATTAACGAAGTGGTAATCTATGAAGTGAACGAGAGTAAGAATATGTTAGAACAATACCTTTATTAAAAAATCATTTGATATCTGGCCAACCAACGATGCATCCTTCAGCCAGCGTAGGTACATTCTTCTTTCACAAGCCCAACCTATCCACTCGTGAGAGCCGCCATCTGGTCTCAGACCAATGGCCAATATGTCTTTCTTCCGGTTCATATAACTATTAAGTATAAACGAAACAATGCTTAAAAATTAATATACCGTTAGTAGATGGCCACTAAAAATAACCGTTATGCCTAAACGAAAATATAATAAACATTCGTCTACTATAACGGTTAGTTGCCAGCGGATGGCGCAAGAATGATGTGTGGGATTCTCCCTGTTAATTTTAATAGCACAACACGTATCTATACTCTTAAGAAAACTCTCTTCTTATACATAAAATATAAAAACAACCATTTAACCATTACATAGCAAATAGCTAACACATACAGCATTCCATGGATTGCTTATAAGCTGGCCAAGCCATCCAAAGAAAGCATTGGTGCTGTATATCCCAATTTATAAATTGACCTGACATATAAATAAGAATTGAATTCATCCCTATCACGCGAAAAAAGAATGACCATTTCTTATAACCCTTTACATCAATAATAAAATAAAAGATGGACAGCAGTATTAAACTGTAACCACCTACATTCATTACAAAAGAACTCGTCCATAAGTTTTTGTTGATAGGAAAATCAAGGTTCCAGAGCTGTGCAATACCCAGGAAAATTATACCTGTTATAAACAGGTATAAGCATTTTTTTTCTCCGCTGATACGATTGTTATTCTTTAAAAAAGATCCCGTTAAAATGCCCAGCAATCCTGTACCAATTGCAGGAATGGTTGACATTAATCCTTCGGGATCATGAATGCCGAGATAAAGCCTGCCGGGCAAAACAGAACGATCAATATATGATGCAAAATTTCCCTGCATGGTAAGATCGCCCGGGTTAAAACCAGGGGCACTGGTAAATTTCAACAGCAGCCAATAACCAATAAGCAATGCAACAAACCAGATCATTTGCGCCCGTTCTTTTGTATAGAGATAAATAATATTGGCAAACATATATGCAAGCCCGATGCGGCCAAGCACACTGCCAAAGCGTATTTGTGAAAGTGGTTGGATTTTTAAACCATTATTATAAATTATACCGAGTAGCACAAGTATTAACCCGCGTTTTATTACACGCCATAAAAGTTCAGTCCTGCTTTTTCCTTTTTCCAGTTCGCGGCCAACAGAATAAGGTGTTGCAACACCGGCTATAAAAAGAAACAGCGGGAAAATAAGATCATAAAAATGAAAGCCATTCCAGTCGGGATGTGTTAACTGGGTTGAAAACCCTGCCCAGAATGAATTGCCTGTAGCCTTTGCCATTGCATGCACAATTTCTTCGGCGCCCATGATCCAGAACATATCAAATCCGCGCAATGCATCAAGCGAGTATAATCGTTGCGGCGTGTAAGTTACCGTATCGTTGGCTGCTGATAAATTCGTTGTTGGTTTTGTCATTATGATAAGCGTTAGTAAGATAAAAGTAAAGGTTTTAAAGCAGATGTATATGAAAGGATAATTAGATCTGCATTTATATATCAGCAAGCAGCTTAAGCCTAATGTTTTATTTGGAAGGAGAAAGACTAACCATAGGCATAAGCCATAATCTTCTTCCAATTGCCATAAGCATGTCTTTTATATTATCATAATAAAATCAAAATAGTTTTTCGTATATTTAATTTCAATATATGGTCCAAGAAAACAAGTGCTAATTATATAGTATGTAGGTTTCCCTGGCTTACAACATTCAATCTCTACCAAAACCAAATTCTAAACACATGAAAGTAAAATTACCCGTGCACTTTTCCCTGAGAACATTTGGTGTAGCATTATTGTTCCTCAGCTTTAGCGGTTTTGCCCAGCAGAATAGTGCCACGTTAATTAAAGGCAAAGTAACGGCCTCCGAATCTAATTTGCCACTCGAAGGGGTTACAGTGGGTGTAAAAGGAACTTCACAGGCAGTAGAAACTGATAAAAACGGAAACTATTCCATTTCAGCAACTACGGGTGCTGTTCTTACCTTTTCGTACGTTGGTAATAAGCCGGCAGAAGCAAAAGTGGGCAACCAAACAGTAATCAATATTAAGCTGCACCCGTCTTCAGAGCAATTAAACGAAGTAGTGGTAACCGCATTGGGCGTTAAAAGAGAGAAACGCTCCCTTGGTTATTCAGTAACCACGGTTGCCGGTTCTACGCTTACTGAGGCGCGGGAGACAAATTTTGTAAACGGGCTTGTAGGAAAAATAGCCGGTGTTAACGTAAGTAATGTTGCCACAGGCCCCGGCGGTTCAGCAAATGTGGTAATTCGGGGAGTTTCAGATATTACAGGTTCCAACCAGCCTTTATATGTAATAGATGGTATTCCTATGCAAAACAATACTTACAGGCAAACGGATGTTGGCGGTGGCTACGGCGGCGCTGACGGGGGCGATGGAACAATTAACATCAATCCGGACGATATAGAAACACTTACTGTATTAAAAGGGTCGGCTGCTACAGCATTATATGGTTACCGTGGCAGCAAGGGTGTTATATTAATTACTACAAAATCAGGTAAAAACGCCAAAGGTTCCGGGGTAGAATTAAATTCGAATTATGTTGTAGAAAATGTAATAGATAATACAGACTGGCAAAATACTTATGGCCAGGGATATTCAGGAAATAAACCTGTGGACGGGAGCGATGCATTTGAAACAGGATTGTCCAGCTGGGGTGCCAAACTGGACGGAACAATGGTTTACCAGTTTGATGGGGTTCAAAGGCCCTATTCTGCTGTATCAGGTAATATGGGACGTTTTTATAAAAACGGCGCAGAAGCTACTAATACATTATCATTCAGCAAAAACCTTGGAGACGATGGGAGTATACGGTTTTCTGCCAGCGACCTCCGCAACACCAGTATTATTCCGAATGCAGGATTTAATCAGCAATCTTTTTCATTGTCTACCAATTATAAGTTAGATAAACATTTAGAACTTCAGTTGAAAGGACAATATATAGTTGCCTATACCCATAATCGCCCAAGTGTATCTGATGCTCCGGGCAGTGTGAATTTTGCAACTTTGTTTCTTTCGCCAAACGTTAATATAACATCACTTGCTCCAGGCTATAAAGAAGATGGTTCTGAAAACCAGTTTTTAGATGATGCCTATACAACTAATCCATATTTTGCCGCATATAAGTTTATCAATAATACCCACCGTAACAGGTTTATAGGCTCAGCCGATCTTACATACACTTTTGACAATGGCTTGTACCTTCAATTTCGTGCCGGTGAAGACTATTTTGCTGACAGAAATACCATGGTTACACCCAATGGAACTGCCTATCAAACAGATGGGTTTATGCTTGAAGAAAATATTAAATCAACAGAACTTAACGTAGATGCCATAATTGGTAAATCGTTTAAAATAGCAAAAGATTTTAACCTGGATGTTCTTGGAGGCGTCAACTCAAGAAAAGCGGTTACCGACCAGATTGATGCCCAAGGCAATACATTTGAAACACCTTACCTGTATACCATTGGCAATCTTGCCAGCCCTACAGAGTACACCAGTAACCCTGTGGTTGTAAATAAATCTATATATGCAACATTAGATCTAAGTTATAAGAATTATTTGTACCTGACTGCAACGGGTCGTAACGACTGGTATTCCACTCTGGCACCTGGTAAAACCAATTATTTCTATCCATCGCTAAGTGGTTCCTTTGTTTTTTCCGAGTTGCTGCATATGGAGGCTTTGAATATGGGTAAGTTAAGAGTGGGTTATGCCGATGTGGGGGGCGAAGCAGATGGACCTTACCAAACCTTATTAGGATATAATAACATTGGCAATTTAAACGGATACCCCATAGGTAACATATCAAATGGTGGTACGGTACCAAATTCCTCTTTAGAACCTTCATCAGCTAAAGAATTTGAGGTGGGTACAGAACTGGACTTTTTTGCCAACAGGCTACATTTTGATATTGCTTTTTATAATAAGAAAGAGAGCAGAGAAGTTATTCCGGCTGTTACTTCTTCAACTTCCGGTTATGACGCCGTATTGCTTAACTCCGGAACGATACAAAATAAGGGTATTGAATTTTTAGTATCAGGAATATTGATTAAAACAAAAAACTTTAGCTGGCAGGAAACATTTAACCTCACCTATAACGACAATAAAGTGTTGTCGCTTTCAACAGGTTCCACCAACTACCCGCTCGGGTATTCGCGGGCAGGTGAAGACCTTGGTGTAGGAGTAGCCTATATGTCGCAGACGGTTGGGAAATCTGCTTACCAGATATTTGTAGCAGATCCTGCCCGTGACGACAAAGGGGAAATTATTATTGACCCTACAACGGGCGCACCGGAAGCAGGCACTGATTATGTGGATGTAGGATCTGGTGTTCATCCCTGGACAACTGGTATTACAAGTGAATTCAGGTATAAACATTTCAATCTTTCTTTTCTTATTGACGGAAAATTTGGAGGAAAAATATTTTCGGGTACTAACTATTACGCTTATGGTTATGGTCTTACCAAGACAACGCTTCCGGGCAGGGACCAAATGTATGGAACCAACCAGCTTTACCCGCAGGACTATTATAATTTAGTGGCCAATACCAATCCTGCCATATTTGTGTATGATGCTAGTTTTATTAAATTCAGGCAGCTCATATTTGGATATACTTTCCCTGCCAGTATGTTTAATAATAAAATACAAGGCATCACATTAAGCTTTGTTGCAAGGAATGTGTTTACGATTACAAAGCATACACCTAATATTGATCCTGAGTCCAATTATTCAAACGGCCCGCAGGGTATTGAACAAGCCCAGGTGCCTTATACAAGAACTTTTGGACTTAACCTAAATGCAAAATTTTGATATGATTATTAAAACGCCAAATAACATGAAACTACTATCAATATCTAAATACATATTTACAGGCGCCTTATTAGTAACCATGGCTTCCTGTAAAAAAGACTTGTTGGAAATAAACACCGATCCTAATTCTGTATCTGTTGACAGGTTTGACCCCAACAATATATTAACCGCTACCCAGCTCTATTACACAGGCAGTACAGATAACGCAATAGAAGTAGAAGAAACTGAAATACAAGGTGCCGGATGCTTTATTCAGCATTGGGCATCCACTTCTGCTTATTTCTTTGGTGACAAGTATCTTTTTAGTCCTGGTGGCTGGGGTTCATTCTTTGATCATGCCTATAACTATGGTGTGAAGAATGCAGTAGACCTTTATACCACTACCATGGGCAAACCCCAATACGCAAACCTGCATCAGATAGCGAGAATAATGAAGGCGCTTGTATTTGAACGCATTACAGATGTGTATGGTGACGTGCCTTATTTCGATGCGGGCCTGGCTTATCATGGTTCTATCTATTTCCCGAAATATGACAAACAACAGGATATTTATACCGACCTTTTGAAAGAAGTGGAAGAGGCAACAGATAGCCTCGATGAAAATTCGGATAAACCAGTAGGGGATATGTTTTATTCGCAGACAAATGACCAGATAGAAGAATGGAAAAAATTTGGCAATTCATTGTTGTTGCGAATGGCCATGAGGTTAACAAAAATTGATCCGGCCACGGCGCAGGCTTATGTAAAAAAAGTGCAGGGCCTTACTATGACAAGTAATGATGACAATGCTATTGTGCGACACGGCACTAATGACCCGCTCACGATAAACAGGATCTATCGTGGGATAGGTGAAGATGGCGATATACAACTGTCGGGACAAATAAGTAAGACTTTTATTGATTTTCTACAAAGTAATGATGACCCACGTTTGCCGGTGCTTGCCTATGTTTATCCCCCGGATTTTTCACCGGGAGATGACCCATCAGGTGGTTCATCTGATCCCGGAGACCAGGCAGGCTTACCAAATGGTTATGATGCCGGAAATACCAGTCATGGCATTATAAACTATCCCGGCTACCTGGGAAATATTAATTTATATTCAAGGCCCAGCCCTATCATATTTAATTCAACAGCCCCGACTTTAATATTGACTTATGCTGAATCCGAATTATTACTGGCAGATGCTGCTAAACGCTGGGGCATCGGCGATGCTGAAGAGCATTATAACAATGGCGTATTAGCAGCCATTACAGAATTGTCGGCTTATGGAGATGCAGGTGTGATAAGTGATGATGATGCACAGGCTTATTTAGATGCACATCCATACGATGATGCTAACGGTCTGGAAATGATTAACACACAGTTTTGGGCGGCCACATTTTTTAATGAATATGAAGCATGGAGCAACTATCGGCGCACGGGTTATCCTGTGTTAGTGCCTGTAAATTATCCCGGCAGTCAATCTCCTTTGGCTGTGCCAAGAAGAATGGAATACTCAACCGTTGACAAACAGGTAAATGCTGACAATTATGCTGCTGCAGTAGCTGGGTTACCCGGCGGTGATAAAATAACGAGTCGTATGTGGTGGGATAAATAGCAGAAATGCATTGGTTATGCTTTGTAATATTATTAAAAGCCTGAGTTTGCAAGCTTTGTATTAAGCTAAAGAATATGACTTTGTTCGTCTAACAAATCCTTGTAATCTTTTTTGCGTATCAATATCAATTTGCCCGTTGGGAAAATATACTATTGATACATCAGCGATATCCTTAACTTATTTTAAATTTATGAGCTAAGAAATATAAAGTGATGAATTTTAAAAAGCATACAATTATTTTAAATTGTTACCTGTCGGGTATATCAGCAATTTTCTTCTTCCGGATGTAATAACAAGGATAATTATCCCGTACTTGATCATAATAAATTAGCAAGCGAATATTATCATGAAGATGCTCAATGGTATTTGGATAACATTCCTTTTTTTGAATGTTCTGATAAGCAAATAGAGCAAGTATATTATTATCGGTGGAAGCTTTACAAAGCACATATCCGCAATGTTGGCGAAAACAAATATGTGATCACAGAATTTATTAATCATGTTCCCTGGGACAGGGAGCCTTACTGTACCATAAACGCTGCAACCATGCATCATATTTATGAAGGACGCTGGCTTAAAGATAATCGTTACATGGACGGCTATATCAATTATATGTTTAGGGAGTGGAGGTAACGACAGGAGGTATAGTGAAAGCGTTGCTGATGCAGCTTATGCACGATACCTGGTAAATGCTGATTCGGCTTTTATTGAAATGCAACTGGATAGCATGCAACGAATGTATAACGAATGGAGCGATCATTGGGACTCTTCAAAAAATCTATACTATATACCTGCAATGCCTGATGCTACTGAATATACTATTGCGTCTATAGATGCTTCGGGTGGCAAAGATGGCTTTGATGACGGAGAAGCATTCAGGCCAACCATCAACAGTTATATGTATGCAAATGCTTTGGCTATTTCACGCATAGCCGCAATGAAAGGAGATGCAGCAGCAAGCAGGGACTATTTGCAAAGAGCAAACACCTTAAAAGAAAATGTTGAACATGATTTATGGAACGATTCATTGCAACATTTTACTGATCGCTTTAAGGTTAATAATCAATATGTGCATTACTGGAATTTTATCCGTGGCCGCGAATTGGCAGGAATGATTCCGTGGTATTTCAATCTGCCCGCTGATACATCAACTTATAATGCGGCATGGAAACATATAATGGATACAAGTCAACTGCTTGGTCAATTTGGTTTTCGTACTAACGAGCCTTCTTATCAATATTATTTTAAGCAATACGAATTCTTTGAGGGTAAACGCGGAAGCCAGTGGAACGGCCCGAGCTGGCCTTACCAGACGAGCCAGGTGCTAACAGGCATGGCTAACCTTCTTAATAATTATAATCAGGATGTTGTTACCACATCCGACTATTTAAAAGTATTACGCTTATTTACCAAACAACATTATCTGCCTGATGGAAAAATAGATCTTGTTGAAAATTACGACCCCAATAATGGTGGGCCAATTGTATATTTTTACTGGAGTAATCATTACAATCATTCTTCATACAATAACCTTATAATTACAGGGCTTTGCGGTATCCGGCCTTCTGAAGGTGATACGCTGGTTATTAATCCGCTGGTTGATAATTCCATTGATTATTTCTGCCTGGATGATGTTCTTTATCATGGTCATAAACTAACGGTAGTATATGATAAAAATGGCAGCAAATACAATTTAGGAAAAGGCCTTACTGTATTTATAGATGGGAAAAAAACCTCTTTAATAAAGAATCAGGATAAGAGCGAAGTTGTTGTAGGCGCTCCGGTTGTAAACAACACACCGAAACAATCCGTGAATTTTGCTTTGAATATTTTGCATAAGGGATATCCTTTACCATCCGCTTCTGTTAACACAATGCCTGATACTTCATTGTACCAGGCTATTGATGGGCGAATATGGTATTTTCCTGAAATTACGAACCGATGGACGACACTTGGTTCTACATCGAAAAATGATTGGTATGCACTTGACTTCGGGAAACCTTGTGAAATTTCAAGCATGAAGATTTACCTGTTTGCTGATGGGCAAACGTTTGTTCCTCCTGATAATTTCAATGTCGAATATCAAAACGGAAATCAGTGGCTTCCTGTAAAAGTAAAAGAGCAACAGCCGGTAAAACCTGTTGGCAATACAGTAAACGCAATTGTTTTTGATAAGATAACGGCAAACCGTATTCGAATAAATTTTAAGCATCCAACAAAAGAGATAGCTGTATCTGAAGTGGAGTGTTATTAAGTGCTTTTCTTTTCAAACAAATCATCAGGAGAACAAATTTATTAATATAAATATACGATTTGGGAATATTTATTATATTGAGTTATTGAATCAGCATTTTGGGTTCGTGCCAAAGGAACCATTCATGAGAATGTTGACGTTATTTATACCAAACTAATTTGAACAAAATATTTTAAAGGAGAGTTATATGCCGATTTACATGGACCGCCACGATGTTTCTGAAACGGTTACAGCAGAAACTATAGCCCGGTTACACCAGGCCGATTTAAAAATACAGGACCAGTTTAATTGCAGAGGATTAACTTATTGGTTTGATGAAAAAAGAAAAACTGCCTTCTGTTTAATTGAAGCGCCAAATGCGAAGGCCATTCACAAAATGCATAAGCAGGCTCACGGTGAAGTTCCGCACCGTGTAATAGAAGTAGATGCCAGCATAGTTGAATCTTTTTTGGGAAGAATTGAAGATCCGAAAAAATCACAAAACACCGTATTAAATATAATTAATGATCCTGCCTTCAGAACAATAATGGTTGTATCATTAAAAGGATTGTCATCTATTCAAAATGATTCTGCTCAGTTTAAATCTTTATTACATAGTTATAATAATGCTGTTCTTAATTTTTTTAATAATCACGAGGGAACAGTTGTTAAACAACGGGAGAATTATTTTTTGGTTTCTTTTAAATCTGTTTCAAATGCGGCGCATGCTGCATTTGGCATTCAGCAATTATTTAAAAATTTCTCTAAAAAAATTAATAATGATAAAATATTTTTAAAAATAGGATTGAACGCCGGAGTACCGGTAACTGAAAAAAAGTTAATTTTTGAGGATACTATAAAACTGGCCGAACGGATGTGTAAGATTATTGAAGGCGAAATTATTATTTCATCAGAAGTTAAAGAATTATATAATAGTGAAAATTCAAGTTCTTTAAGCGAAAAAAAAATAACCGTTCTTACCCAAACAGATGAAAAATTCTTAACGCTACTGATGGATTACACTGAAGCCAACTGGAATGATATAAATTTTAAAGTAGATGATTTTACAAAGCCTTTGGGATGCAGTAAATCACGGTTGTATCGCAAAATAATTTTGCTCACGGGAAAATCTCCCAATATTTTCATTAAGAGCTACCGGCTAAATGAAGCCTTAATATTATTAAACAAGAATACAGGGAATGTTTCTGAAATTGCCTATGAGACAGGCTTTAACAGCCCATCATATTTTTCCAAATGTTTTCAAAAAGAATATGGCCATTTGCCTTCTGATTATTCGCCTTTAAAACCCTGATAAAATTTCCGTTATAGATTTTTTAAAGATTTGACCTAAAATTACCAGCATTTGACCTAAATGTTATAGCCTGAAGGTTTGGAAGTATGTAGTTTTAGCGGAATTTTTTAATGACTTTCCAAATCAACTCTATATTGGACAGACGATAAAGCAGGTCTGGTAATCTACTCTCTGAAGCGCCGGATTCGAATGCGGTTATTAGTGTTTATAAAGAGGCCCATGGGTTAATTCCGAAGTATGTGTTGGAAGTTAAACAAGGACAGTAAATGAGTGAAATTATTTGTGAATGTGTTTCTCCCGCTAATAAAATCCAGCATTAAAAGGGGGTAATCTTATCCCTTTTTATTTCTTCCAAAATTGTAAATAATTGACATAAATAAGTCATCATTTTAAAAACATGTTTTAAAAAAATAATTTAAGGTTAACTAACGTTTTGTAATTTTCACCAAAGAAAAACCAGGATGAAGAAAACTAACGGCCTTATTTATTTGCTTGCCATTATAAAATTTATTCTTCCTTATTTATTGCAAAACAGTTATTACGAGCCACATCGTGATGAGTTTTTATACCTTGCCCAGGGACATCATCTCGCGTGGGGATTCATGGAAGTGCCTCCAATACTTTCCATTTTTGCATGGCTTACTCATTTGTTTGGTGATGGAATGTTCTGGATAAAATTCTGGCCGAACATGTTTGGTGTTCTCACTTTTATTGTGAGTGCCAAAATTATTCAAAAACTGGGTGGCGGCCTGTTCGCCATTTTTCTTGTATTTCTCCCCTTTGTTTTCGGTGTTTACCTGCGGCTTTTCTTTTTATTTCAACCCAATACCCCCGAAGTATTTTTCTGGACAATGATTGCGTATAGTGTTCTGCGTTATATTCAAACTGAAAAAAACAGGTACCTGTATCTTCTTGGTGTTAGTGTGGGTCTTGGAATGCTGAGCAAATATTCAGTCGCCATTTTCTTAGTTAGTATGCTAGCCGGTTTGTTGCTGACAAAGCAAAGAAAAATTTTTGGCAATAGGCATTTGTATTATGCCGGGATTATAGCATTACTTATTTTTCTGCCAACGGCATTATGGGAATATAACCATCATTTCCCAATAGTGGTGCACATGAAAGAGCTGAACAGAACTCAATTACAATATGTAAGCGCTGCAGGTTTTATAGTGGATCAGCTTTTAATGAATCTTCCGTGTGTATTCATTTGGCTGGCAGGATTGTACTTTACTGCATTTTCTTTCAAAGGAAAAAAATACAGGACTTTTGCCTGGGCATATCTTTTCGTAATATTATTACTCCTGATATTTCACGGCAAAAATTATTATGCACTTGGCGTTTATCCGGTACTGTTAGCCTTCGGTGCTTACCATCTTGAAAAGTTTTCCGAACGTCGTGTAAAAATATGGAGATATGTTTTTGTGTTGATACCCGTTTTATTGGGAATTGTGTTCATTCCAATTTCATTGCCGGTCGCGAAACCCGAAGCTCTTGCCAATTATTACAAAAGGATGCATACGGAAAAAACCGGCATTTTAAAATGGGAAGACCTTCGAAACCATTCGCTGCCACAGGATTTTGCAGATATGCTTGGATGGGAAGAGATGGCACAAAAAATGGCAAAGGCATATAATAGTTTAGATAGTAACGAGAAGGCACACACGTTTTTATTTTGTGATAATTACGGTGAAGCAGGCGCTGTAAATTATTATCGTTATAAATACAACCTTCCTGAAGTGTACAGTGACAATGGAAGCTTTTTATATTGGATGCCACGGAATGTGCACCTGGATAACCTTGTACTAATTACAGATGACCACGAAGAAATGCAACATCCTTTTATTAAAAATTTTAAATCGGCAGTGGTAGCTGACAGCGTAACAAATGTTTATGCAAGAGAACGGGGAACATTGATTATTGTTTTTAAAGGAGCTAATGATGCAATGAACCAAATGTTCATGGGAAAAATTGATGATGATTATAAAAAATTTCAATAAAATATAATGTAAGAAAACCCCGTAAAAACGGGGTTTTGATATTACTTGAGAATGATAGATTTTCTATATTATTTAATTTTTTGCAGCCGGCTGTATAAAATCGCATTTGAAACTAATTTGCAAAATTTGTCCTCCGCCAATCGCATCCGGCCCGAATCCAACATTTGAGACATAGAGTTTGCCATCAGGACCAAACGTCATTCCTGTTGGAAAATTAAGACCTGATGTAATGATTTGTTTCGTACCAGATGGATCTACTCTTACGATGTCGCCTGTATTTGGTGTAGGGAATGGGTTATTGGTTGTACTTTCAAGTACATATAATCCTCCTAATTGATCAAAGGCAATTCCAAGTACCATATTGAACCCGGTGGCAACAGTAGTTATTTGCCCGGTAGGTGTAACTTTATAAATTCCAGAAGCTCCATGTGGTGCAGGGAATGTGTCTAAATTTCCAAAATAAAAATTACCATGATAAAATGCCTGTACAGTTGGCACAATATGATTTAGGGTTGCTGATATATCAACAAACCTGCTGGCATTTCCACTTGAAGTAACTTTAATATAATCTCCATGATTGGGCTCAATAACATAGAGGTCGTTATGTACATTAATCATGCTGTATGGCGTTCCATCTGGTTCTGCTCCGCCATGCGGTTCCGGATGCGCAGTTTCATGCGTCATCGTGTATGCGCTTAAGTTTGTGAACAACGACCATGCTCCGTTATTGCTTATTTTAACTATACCGTTAGGTACTGATGAAACTCCGTGCGAGCAACCGGCGCCGGCAAGCAATGCATATAGATCATTGCCAATAAATTCTACATCTGCAACGCCTGAAACAAATCCCGCTGGTGCACTGGTCATACTTGATGGAAGCTGATCAGTAACAGTTGTGCGTACACCTTGTTGATTTATTTTTGAAACCCGTCCACTGGTTGGGCTACCCAATTCAGGGCCAACCGGAGCACTTACCTGCTCACATTGCCCCTCGGTTGAATTCGTTCCACCCAGGCCTCCTTCCGCAACATAGAGGTTTCCATCGGGGCCAAACTTAAGCCCACGCGGATTATTAAGCCCGGTGGCAAATACTTTTGTTGTTGCTACTATTGTTTCATTTCCATCACAAAAATGACCATGCTCTTTTTTGCAACCGATGAAAAAGAAAAAGAATGCTGCGATGGCAGCAAAAAGTAATAGAAATTTTTGTTTCATAATTATCCTCCTTTATTTATTGGTTTAAAAAATAAATTTCTAAAATGGGTGCGAATTAATTCAGTGGAATTATTGAACGAAATGTCTTATCTCATCTCTGCAATTTTTCTGCGTAGCTAAACTATTTATAGTTATCTGACTTTTTTTTATAATTATACCAATCGCATCGTTATATATATACGTTTCATACATCACCTGTGATCTGCACGTTTTGGGGTGTGAATGACTTCTGTAAACAAATGGAGTGTTTTCGTTTAAAAGCTTGATGGCATAGTAAATTGCTGATTATCTTTATAAAGAAAAAACTGCATGACGGGATACGATTTTATATTCTCCAATAAACCGGGCAAGCGTTTATACCGTTATATTGTTTTTTGGGGAATACTGGCCTTGCATTTTATAATTCAAAACTTAATGGTGGGCGGCATTGGTGAAGCGCTGAAGCCGCGAAGCTTTATTGATAGTGCTTTAAATGCATCTTTCTTTTTCCCTGTCTATATTTTATCAGTATATGTTTTCAATAATGCAGTATTGCCCCGCTATTTATTTTGCAACAGGTATGTATTATTCTTTTGTTGGATGGCCGGGCTGCTTATATTTGATTTCATCGCCTGTTTTTATTCCGGGCTTCTTTATATTCATCTTGACTTCGCATATTCCTTTTAATAAAATAACCTTTGATAGCAATAAATATAATGCAATAGTCAACGGTTTATTTTTGCCTGTAGTCATTTTGGGAGTTGCCGGAGGTATCAAACTCACCAAGAAGTGGTACCTGGAACAAAAAGAAAATGAACGGATGGCAAAAGAAAAAATTTTCCGTGAATTACAATTGCTGAAAACCCAGCTTCATCCACGCTTCCTGTTTCACTCGCTGCACACATTAAAAAAACATATTCAAACAAATTCTGCTCTTGCAGCTAATCTCATCATGCATTTATCAGATCTGTTGAGTTATATTTTGTATGAGAGTGATCGGGAATGGGTCTTGCTTGAAAAGGAGCTCGAAGTAATAAAAAGTTATATTGACCTTGAAAAGAAAAGCTCGAAAGACAGACTGGCAACCGAAATTAATATATCAGGAGAAGCAACATCTGGAAAATATATTTCTCCTTTATTACTATTATCCGTTATTGAAAACTGTTTTGATTTTTTTTTAAAAGATAATGAAAACGATTCTTCGCTGGAACTAACGGTAACTGTTGATGATAATCGCCTGGATTATCATCTTATTTGCAGCCGTTTTTTAGATATGCGTAATGACCCGGCAGAAGTAAAATTTAAATTCACTGATCTTGAAAAGCAATTGCAAAATCTATATCCGGCTTTGCATCGATTTGAAGTATTCGCTGATGAAGAAAATATTACTATTATTTTAAACTTACCTGTCTATTATGCTATTGATGCAGACAGACGAGCTTTAGTTTCAGAAAACGAATTGCATGAACTACTATAGTCTCATATTCTCCGGCAAACGATCGGACAGATTTATGCGTCATTTTCTATTTTGGCTGGCCGTATTTTCTTATCATTTTGTTCGCATTAGTTTTTTTTATCCTCCGGCTCATCTTCTTGAAAATACAAGGCCCATTTTTTTAGGCGCATTAATATGGGGCACAGCTTTCAATATGATATTCTCATATACGATAGTGTATTATCTCGTTCCGAGATTTTACATAAAAAAGAAATATGTTCTTTTTGCTGCAGGATTGTTGTTATTGTTTATTACCGTGTTTTTGCTTTCGCTATTACAAAACATTATAAACAGACAATTGTCGGCTGCTATAGGTATTATTTCGTTAAACACATTTTTTAAAGCATCTACCATACGACTTTTTGGAAATCCGCCGCTCATTTGCGGGGTATTGTTGTCTTTAAAAAAAATCAAAGACTGGTATATTAAACAAAATGAAAATAAAATATTGGCGCTTGAAAATAGTAATGCCGAATTGCAGCTATTAAAAGCACAAATACATCCGCATTTTTTATTCAACACGCTAAACAATATTTATTTTTTCATACTTTCCGAGCCGGTGAAGGCAGAAGATCTTGTAGCAAAATTGGAAAACCTTCTTTACTATATGATTAATGAATGTACTGCGATTACTGTACCGTTATATAAAGAAATAAATATGATAAATGATTATTTTGAATTGGAAAAAGTACGTTATGGAGACAGGCTGGATGTTGAATTGAATATCACAGGTGAGTATGATGACAAAATGATTGCGCCTTTACTTATGATACCTTTTATTGAAAATAGTTTTAAACACGGAACCAGCAAAATGCTTAGAGATCCCTGGATAAAATTATTTATACAGGCAGATGAAGACATGCTTCATTTCACACTCACAAATAATAAACCCGCCGATGAAATACTTGATAAGAAGCACGGAATTGGGTTGAGCAATGTAAAAAAAAGACTTTCTATTCTTCATCCTGGAAAACACTACCTTACTGTAGAACCTACCGAAAATACTTTTACAATAAATATGCAAATACCTTTGGAAAATAAAACGCCTCAAAAAATGGAAGAAGCATTTGATCTTTAAAAATTTCTTATTTGTTAAACAATAAAAAAATATCATGTATTGCTGTTGATGATGAACCACCGGCGCTCCAACTTATAGAAAAATATATTCAGGCAATCCCGGTACTTCATCTCGCAGGCACATGTGCCAATGCTGTTGATGCACTCGCTTTACTCCAGGCAAATTCTATTGATCTCATATTCCTCGACATTCAAATGCCGCATATACTCGGTACTGATTTTATGCGAGCACTTTCCAACCCTCCGAAAGTAATATTTACAACTGCTTTTAGAAAATTTGCTGTAGAAGGCTTTGACCTTGACGCGGTTGATTATTTATTAAAACCCATTTCGTTTGAAAGATTTCTAAAAGGGGTAAATAAAGTAATGAAATTGAATTTATCTACTGGGGAAAAAAATTTCTTAGGCAGTGTACCTGAAAAAGAAAATGAAAATAACTTTATTTATTTGCGTGCAGATAGAAAAAATATAAAAATTAATCTTGACGATTTGTTGTTTATTGAGAGCCTGAAAAATTATATAAAAGTTGTTACAAAGGATAAAACAATTGTAACGAAACATTCTATTTCCACGCTTGAAGAAAATCTTCCTCCATCATTTATACGTATTCACCGTTCATTTATTATTTCAAAAGATAAAATCAATTCGTTTACACACGACTTTATTCAAATAGGGAAATATGAATTGCCGGTAAGCAGAAGCTACAGGCATGAGGTTGAAAAATTTTTGAAAAAAGAAAGCTAATCGGGTTACGTACTTTATTCATTGGCTTTAATTAAAACTACTAATTGGCGATAGATGGCTTTCGTCCCCGAAATCATGTTATTCAAAGAAATAGTTTATATCCTAATCTGATATGTGGTAAATTCATATGTGGTATATTCATTTTCAAAACAATTGTTTTCTATTGTCAAATAGCACGTTTAATTAAAAGGCTTCTGATTAATTATCTTTATTATAGAAATAACCAAAAATAAATATTATGAAAAGGCTGGCCATTTTTCTAATCTTATCCATTTTATATATTTCTGCTGCCCGGTCCCAGGGCTGTATTGCCATTCGCAACATTGCCGGCGGCTCCTTCGGGCATTTTGCCCAGTTGGGGTATGCGCCCTCAACTGATAAATGGATGATGAGTCTTAGTACACGCTATTTCGAATCCTCCAAATTACTGGCAGGAAAAAATGACATAACATACAAAGCTCCTGGCATCAACCTCTATGAATCAACGACGAATATTGGAATTACCAGGATGATAGATAATGATTGGTCTATTGCCATGGATGTACCGGTAGTTGCTAATTCTGTGGGAGCTCCTGACCCTTCCGGTGTTCGGCATACCGTGCATGCTTTTGGAATTGGGGATATCCGGGTCACAGTCTACAAATGGCTTATAAAAGCAGAGAATGTTAAGAAAGGAAATATTGAGATTGGCTTAGGTCTGAAATTTCCAACTGGTAAAGATGATGTAGAGGACTATTATTATCTTGATCCAGCCCATCCCAATGAACCATCCGGAATCGCCCCCATTCATTCATCACTGCAATTGGGTGATGGCGGAACAGGAATTAATACGGAGATAAACGGGTATTACCTTTTTAATAACAAAATCAGTGCGTATGGAAATTTTTACTATTTGATCAACCCGGCTAATCAAAATGGTGTTTCGAGTTTTTTTCCGGGTACAGATCAGGCAACGATTGACCTTTGGACTCAAGCCAAATGTAATACCAATAGTATACCAGATAATTATACCTTCCGCATGGGGGGCAATTTTATATTCAACAAATTGGTAGCTACTGCAGGCCTGCGTTTTGAAGGAGCTCCTGCAAATGATTTAATTGGTCAAAACGATGG
This sequence comes from uncultured Chitinophagaceae bacterium, assembly GCA_963788795.1. Lineage (GTDB taxonomy): Bacteria > Bacteroidota > Bacteroidia > Chitinophagales > Chitinophagaceae > Ginsengibacter. The sequence continues at coordinate 184,623 of CAWBII010000014.1, read as the reverse complement.
TTATCGCCAGGTGGGTCACATCTATTCAGTTGAACCTGGCCTTCAATACAAATTGAAACGCGGACTTTTATATGCGCTTGTTACAATTCCTTTTTCTTCTGAAACAATTCAAACCGTGCCCGACAAGCGTATCAGTGAAATAACAGGAACTTACTATATCTCGGCGGGCCATTTTGCTAACATCCTTTTTTATGCAGGATATACTTTCACTTTTTAATTGCGCGGGGAAAATGGTTTAAAATACTATACACTTTTAAAATCACTTTATAAATTGAATTTGCAAAATGGGTGTTCTCCTTAATTAGTTTTATTTTAGGAGAACATTTAATTTTATTAATGGCCATCATAGAACCGGCACGCCGATTAGCTGCTATATTATTTACCGACATTGTTGGTTCTACAGCTATGATGCAGAAGGATGAACAGCATGCCGTATCTATAAATAAACGTTATGTTGATATTCTTCAACAATCAGTATTATCTCATGGAGGAGAAATTGTTAACGATTATGGAGATGGCAGCCTTTGCATTTTTTCGAGTGCAACAGAAGCTTTACGATGTTCAATTGAAATGCAGCAACAATTTCAAACTGCACCTAAAGTTCCATTGCGCATAGGCTTGCACGTTGGTGAAGTTTTTTTTGAAGATGGAAAAGTTTTTGGTGATGGGGTTAATGTAGCATCACGTGTTCAATCATTAGGTATTGCTAATTCAATTCTTTTTTCTTCAGAAATATGTAGCAAGATTAAAAATCAGCAGGAATTTAAAAGTGTTTCCATTGGTAAATTTCATTTTAAAAATGTAGACGAACCGATGGAGGTGTTTGCGTTAGCCAACGAAGGATTAACTGTTCCTAAAAAAGAAGAGTTGACCGGCAAATTAAAAGAGATTAAAAAAAAATCTCTCCGCAAAAAATTAATTACTGCCGCTGCTATTTTGTTATTGTTAATTACATGCTTCTTTTTCTACAAGCAATTTTTTACCCACACAGACTTTATCAACAAAGAAAAATCCATAGCCATTTTGCCTTTTACAAATATGAGCAGTGATAAAGACAATGAATATTTCAGCGATGGAATGACAGATGAAATTATTACGCAGGTTTCAAAAATTCCTTTGCTTAAAGTTATTTCCCGCACTTCAGTAATGCAATATAAAAATTCAACAAAGTCGTTAAAACAAATTGCTGAAGAGCTGGACGTATCTTATGTTTTAGAAGGTGGCATACAAAAATCCGGAGATTCGGTTAGAATAAATGCGCAGTTAATTGATGCCGGTACAGACCAACATCTATGGGCTGATATTTTTGATAAAAATATTAAAGAGATGTTTGCAATACAAAGTGAAGTTGCGATAAATATTGCCAATGCTCTTGAAACAAAATTAACTCCACAACAAAAGAGAAGTCTTTCAATGCACTACACTGAAAATGTTGAAGCCTATAAATTTTATCGTAAGGGTCGTTCGTTTTGGGATATGAGAAGTGCAGCAAGTTATGATAGCGCGGAAGCTAACTACAAAAGGGCGCTCGAGTTGGATCCTGATTATGCCATTGCTTATGCAGGTTTGGCGGATTGTTATACTTTTAATCAACAAGGACTGTCTCAGATGGAAGCCATACAAATCGCGAGGGATTACACCAACAAAGCATTAATGCTGGATAGTAATTTAGCTGAAGCCCTCACGACTAAAGCCTTTATTCAATCACATTACGATTATGACTGGAAAGGAGCTAAAGTAGCTTTTGAAAAAATCATTCACGATAATCCTAACTATTCTATTGCGCACCTCTATTATGGAAATGTGTTGGTTTTTACCGGGAATATCGAAGCAGGAATAAACGAAACAAAAAAAGCACTTGCACTGGATCCGCTTTCCTCTGTTATCAATATGGTACTTGGGAGGAATTATTACGATGCCCGAAACTATGACCAGGCAATCACCCAAATTCAAAAAACTATCGCGTTAAATCCTAAATTCTGGAGTGCTTACTTAATTTTGGGAAATTTATTTTTGCATAAAAAAATGTATCCGGAGGCAATCGATGCTTTCTCGAAATTGCCTCCGGGAATGTACGATGTTGGCCTCACTGGCATGATAACCATGAGTTACGCTTATGCATTTAGCGGGGACACAATAAAAGCAAAAGAGGAGTTTAATAAAATTTCGAAAGAAGATTATACTAAACTTTCGCCGGTATCCATAGTACCGTTTTATATATATATGTCAAATTTTGATGAAGCATTAACACTGTTAGAAAAAGCATTTGATGCTCATGCATTAGGTATTATAGATCTGAAAGTAGATCCGGTCTATGATCCGATACGAAATGAACCTCGTTTTAAAGCTTTATTAAAAAAGACAAATTTTGAATAGCATTTCTTTACTGAATATTAGTTCTATTTTAGACGTACATTTCCTTTTATAGTTTTTATTATGGAACCTTCACGCAGATTAGCTGCTATATTATTTACTGATATTGTTGGCTCTACGGCAATGATGCAGAAGGATGAACAACATGCCATATCTATAAATAAACGTTATGTTGACATTCTTCAACAATCGGTATTATCTCATGGAGGAGAAATTGCTAACGATTATGGAGATGGAAGCCTTTGTATTTTTTCCAGTGCCACAGAAGCTTTGCGATGTTCAATTGAAATGCAAATGCAATTTCAGGAAGAACCCAAGGTTCCATTGCGTATAGGCTTGCACGTTGGTGAAGTTTTTTTTGAAGATGGAAAAGTTTTCGGTGATGGGGTTAATGTTGCGTCAAGAGTTCAGTCATTAGGTATTGCTAATTCAATTTTATTTTCTTCAGAAATATGCAGCAAAATTAAAAATCAGCAGGAATTTAAAAGTATATCAGTAGGCCGCTTTCATTTTAAAAATGTAGATGAACCGATGGAGGTTTTTGCACTTGCTAATGAAGGTTTGGTAGTTCCTAAAAAAGAAGATCTCACCGGCAAATTGAAACAAATTGAAAAAAAATCTGCAATTAAAAAATGGATCATAACAGCAGTGCCAGTAATATTATTAGCCGTTTCATATTTCATCTATCAGAATTTTTTTCATGCAACAGGATTTTCGGGAGAAAAAACAATTGCGGTTTTACCTTTCGAAAATGTGGGAGCGCCGGATAGTGAAGAATATATTTCTGACGGCATCACACAGGATATTATCAATAATCTTTCAAAAATTTCTTCATTGCAAAAAGTGATTGCATGGCTTTCGGTGAGGAGTTTTAAGAAAACAACAAAATCACTTAAACAAATTGCTGATGAATTGGGCGTAGCTGCTATACTTTCCGGTACTATGGAAAAGCATGAAGGCAAAGTTCATATTAATGCCGAACTGGTTGAAGTAAGCACCAATAAACGCTTATGGGGCAATGATTTTGAATATGACAGTAAAGACATTTTATCAATTCAATCAAAGGTAGTCGGGGAGATAATTTCAGCACTCAAAGTGGGTTTAACACCCGATGAAAAAAAGAATCTTACAAAAAATTATACGGATAACCCCGAAGCCTATAAATTATATCGCAAAGGTCTTTTCTTTTGGAATAAAAGTAATGGGGTCTACTTTGACAGTGCTGAACTTTATTACAAGAAGGCTCTTGACATTGATCCGGAATATGCATTGGCCTATTCCGGCTTAGCCAATCGTTATATTTTCTTTAAACTGCCAAGTCAACTCGAAGGCATTCCAATTGCGAAAATGTATGCTAATAAAGCTTTGTCTCTGGACAGCAATCTCAGTGAAGCAATAACTACCTTAGGATTTATTCAATCTAATTTTGATTATGATTGGGCAAAAGCTAAAGTCACTTTGGAAAAAGCTATTAAGCTTAATCCCAATTATTCCGAAGCTCATCTCTTTTATGGTAATTTATTAGAGTATACCGGTGAAAGTACAGAGCGGGGAATTCAGGAAGTGAAAAGGGCACTTGAGCTTGATCCACTGGCTACCCGCTCCAATTGGATATTGGGAAGAAATTTTTATCTGGCCCGTCAATATGATCTGGCTGAAGAGCAACTGAAAAGAACGCTTAATCTTTATCCCGATCATCTCTATACAAAAGAGACCCTTGTTCTTGTATATTTGGAAGAGAGAAAATTCACCGAAGCCTTCGCATTGATCAGGCAACTTCCCCCAATTTCATATACTACTGGTTCAGATCAAATTTATACTTTATGTTATGCCTATGCTGTTTCCGGCGACACCGTTCAGGCAAAGTCAGTACTGGAGAAAATAGTAAAAGAATATCCTGATCAAAACACTCTTATGTTGGCATACATTTATATAGCTCTCAAAAATTATAATGAGGCACTGAACATGTTAGAGTTAGCATATAAAACAAGGCACATTCAATTGTATTGGGTAAAGGTTGACCCTGTTTTAGATCCAATCAGAAATGAACCGACGGTTTAAAGCGTTACTTAAAAAGATGAATTTGGAGTAATTGGTCCTTTCCCGATAATAATTTTTCCAGTGGAACCGGCTTTATCCTAATTACATTTGACCGTTATTCAATTCTGTGAATCAGTTTTCAAACAAAACAGGATTAATGGGCGTATCAATTTGCTTTCCTATTTCTGCGCCGGGGCACCATGTTTCCCAATCAACAAGTTGATTTTTGTTTTCAGGTTTTTTCAAGATCATATTTTTATCCATATAAATCATTGTCATTACACTTCTCATTTTGTCAGTGTTATTGGCACCAGCACGATGAAATAGCCAGCCTCTGTGGAAACTTACTTCACCAATTTCAAAAGGTTCAACAACATGTTCAAATCCTTCACTGGCAAGTGTTTCCTTAAGTATCTGCTGGCTTTCATCACCTATTTCTTTATCGCTGCCTGTGGCAAGTTTATAACTTTGAGAACTGAATTCCAGCGGTCCCATTTCAAGTGGTGTTTCCTGCAAAGGAATCCAAACAGTAACAGTTGAATCATTTGCCAAAGGCCAGTAATATTGGTCTGCATGCCATGGTGTTATTCCACCACCGGGTTCTTTATACAAAGCCTGATCATGGTACAATCTTACACCCTCAACACCTAATAAATCGGTAGCAATTTTTGCAAGGCGTCTACTAAAAACAATTTCTTTTACAGGCTCCGATTTTGTCCAGATATTCATAATCTGTAAAAATGCTTTCCCATAAGTATCCCGTTCTTCCAAGGGCAGATGTTGTGTATTTAAGCGTTTTACTTCATCAGAAATAGTTGTATTTAAATAAGTAACCGCATCAGCCGGCAGTACATTTTTTAATTTGACAAAGCCATTCTGCCTAAAGAAATTAATCTGTTCCGCGGAAAGTGGAAATGGTTCTTCGAGTACGGCTGTTACGTTAGATGGCATGGAATTCATAATTATGAAAATTTAAAGTGAATATGTTCACGATGAGTGAACTATTTCGGCATACATCTCATCGGTTAGCAATTTCTAGTAACTACTTTTTTAAGCAATCCCTTACCAGCAAGCAATTTACGACAATTTAGTTTCAGGAAAGATTCTGTAATTTTATATTATGAATAAAGAGTTAATGCAACAAAAGATAAAAAACTTAATAGTTCAGGAAGACCCGGATGCGAAGGTTATATTATATGGTTCCAGGGCCCGTGGTACGGAATCGAACGAATCTGATTGGGATATTCTTGTTTTACTCAATAAGCCCAATGTTAGCTTCAAGGACGAACAAAAAATTCGTCATAAACTATTTGATATTGAATTAGAAACCGGTGAATCAATTTCTACATTTGTATACTCTTTAAACGATTGGAATACCAGGTTAAGTGTTACACCTCTTTACAGCAACGTTAAAAGAGATGGGATTTATTTATGAGAGATTACAAACAGGAATATATTACTTATCGTATTCAAAAATGTGAACAAGCCTATTCAGATGCAAAAATATTAGCCGCAGAAAAAAGCTGGAATGCTTGTGTTAATCGTCTTTATTATTCATGCTATTATATCGTTTCAGCTCTCACTTTAAAAAATGATATTCAAACACAAACTCATTCCGGGTTTAAAAGTCAATTTAATTTACACTTTATAAAGACTGGCATAATTTCGGTAGAAATGGGGAGGTTATACTCAGACTTATCTGCTTCCCGCCAAAAGGTGATTACGGAGATTTATATGATTTTGATAGCGAAACCGTTGAAAGTTTAATGGGTCCTGTTGCACAATTTATTTCAGAAATTAAAAAAGTTATAGTTGCGTAAAGGCCTCATTTGTTTCAACTCACTTCTTAAAACTATCTTTTAAAGTCACCGTGCGGTTAAATACAATAGCTCCCCCGGGTTTTGAATCTTTATCAACACAAAAATATCCATTGCGGATAAACTGGAAGCTTTGCCCTGGTTCAGCATTTTGAAGATGTGGCTCAATAAAAGCTTCCGGAATTATTTCCAATGAATGCGGATTGATAAAATTCTTAAAATCTCCTTCTTCCGCTGCCGGATTTTCAACCGTGAATAATCGTTCGTATAATCTTACTTCAGCCCGGGCTGCATGCTTTGCACTTAACCAATGGATCGTTCCTTTTACATTCATACCGCTTGTATCATTTCCGCTTTTGCTCTCAGGAAAATAAGTGCCATGTATTTCTATTATGTTGCCACCGGTATCTTTTATGAAACTATCACATCGGAGAATATAAGCACTCTTGAGCCTTACCATTGCGCCTGGCGCAAGCCTGAACCACTTCTTTACCGGCACTTCCATAAAATCTTCCTTTTCAATCCAAAGTTCTTTTGAGAAAAAAATGGTTCGCGTGTTCGCAGGATCGTTCGGCAAATTTTCTGTTACTAATTCTTCGGTTGTATTTTCATCATAGTTATCAATAATTAATTTTACCGGGTGAAGCACCGCCATGGCCCGATGAGCCGTAGCGTTCAATTCTTCACGAATACAAAATTCAAGCAGGCTAATATCAATAAGATTATCTCTTTTGGCAACACCTATCTTTTCGCAAAAAGTGCGGATGCTTGATGAAGTATAACCTTTACGCCTAAACGCAGAAATTGTCGGCATACGCGGATCGTCCCAACCTGTTACGTAGTTTTCATTCACTAACTGTAATAATCTGCGTTTACTCATTACCGTATAAGTCATATTGAGGCGTGCAAATTCATACTGGCGGGAGGGAAAAATTTCCAGGTTATCAATATACCAATCATACAGTTCGCGGTGAGGAACAAATTCCAAAGTACAAATGCTATGGGTGATGTGTTCAATGCTATCGCTTTGTCCATGGGCAAAATCGTACATGGGATAAATAACCCATTTATCTCCCGTACGGTGATGATGTGCATGTTTGATGCGGTACATAATCGGGTCACGCATGTGCATATTGATAGCTTTCATATCAATTTTTGACCGCAATACTTTTTCCCCATCTTTAAATTTGCCGTCTTTCATTTGTTCGAAAAGAAGCAGGTTCTCTTCAATACTTCTGTTGCGATATTCATTTTCAATTCCCGGTTCCGTCGGGCTTCCCTTTTCTTTAGCAATTTTATCAGGGCCGCTATCGTCAACGTAAGCAAGGCCTTTACGAATAAGTCTTACAGCGAGCTCATACATTTCATCAAAATAATCACTGCTATAAAATTCATTTGCCCAGGCAAACCCCAGCCATTTAACATCTTCTTTAATGCTGTCAACATATTCAACATCTTCTGTTACAGGGTTGGTATCATCAAAACGAAGGTTGGTAGCTCCGTTATATTTTTTTGCGAGTCCAAAATTGAGGCAAATACTTTTTGCATGGCCAATATGCAAATAGCCATTCGGCTCAGGAGGAAATCTTGTTAAGATGCTTTCATATTTTTTTTTGCTGAGATCTTCTTCAACTATTTCTTCAATAAAATTCAAACTTTTTTCTTCTGCCATATTCTTATTTCATAACTTTTATTTCTTTAACTAATTCATTGAGGCTGCTATCAATTCGGCAATGTCCATCACTTGTACGGCCTCTTCTTTTTCATTTAATTTAACTCCATCTGTAAGCATGGTATTACAAAACGGGCAGGCTGCTGCAATAATACCGGCGCCTGTTTCCAATGCTTCTTTGGTTCGTTCATTGTTAATGCGTGTTGTACCTTTTTCTTCTTCTTTAAACATTTGAGCACCGCCTGCACCACAACAGAACCCATTGCTTTTGCATCGTTTCATTTCCATTAATTCCGCATCCAGAATTTCTAATACTTTTCTCGGCGCTTCATAAATATTATTGGCTCTTCCCAGGTAACAACTATCATGATAAGTAATTTTTTTTCCCTTAAATATCCCATCTTCTTTCATTTTAATTTTGCCATCATCTATCAGTTGCTGCAAAAATGTTGAATGGTGTACCACCTCATAATTTCCTCCCAATTCCGGGTATTCATTTTTAAAAATATTAAAACAATGAGGGCAAGCGGTTACAATTTTTTTTATTTTATAACCATCAAGAATTTGAATATTCTGATAAGCCATCATCTGAAACATAAATTCATTTCCTGCACGCCGGGCCGGATCACCCGTGCACATTTCTTCTTTGCCCAATATAGCATAACTCATTCCAACCTTAGCTAAGATAGTTGCAAAAGCTTTTGTAATTTTTTGCGCCCTCTGATCAAAGCTGCCGGCACAGCCCACCCAGAATAGAATTTCGGGTGTTTTATTTTCAGCCATCATCTCAGCCATCGTAAGTACATGCATCTTCAAATCTTTTAATGAGCTAAAATACAACAAACAATTTTTATGATTAACTTATGTTCAACAGTTTAAAACTTAATTTTGCGCTTTTTAAAATCTAAGTGAAGCTGATAAATAAAATAAAAAACTGGGAGCAGTGGCCATTCAAATTGTTATATGCGCCTATCGTTCCGGTATGGGGCTGGTATATGATACGTTCACGGGCAATTTGGTTTTTTACGCCCAGTAACCCAAAGCTTACATTCGGCGGCATGGAAGGCGAGCCAAAAAAAGAGATGCATGATCTTTTACCTTCACATTTGTGCCCCGCATTTTTCAATGTACAACCTTTGGAAAATTTTTCTGTTATGTTAAAATTATTAAAAGAAAAAAATATACAATTCCCACTTATTGTGAAGCCGGAAGTTGGCGGCCAGGGAATTTTATTCAGGAAAATAAATAATGAAGCCGAGTTAAAAAATTATCATGAGCAGGTACCCGTTGAATATTTTGTTCAGGAATTTATAGAATATCCCATAGAAGTAAGTCTTTTTTATTATCGGTATCCTAATCAACCCAAAGGAGCTATAACGGGGTTTCTGCAAAAAATTCCCATGCAGGTAACGGGCGATGGAATACATACTTTGCGGGAATTGATCATGTTGAATTCGAAATCAGGAAAAAGGATTGATGAACTCCGGATGAAGCATGAACACAATTTTAGTAAAGTGTTGCCGGCAGGTGATAAATATATGTTAAGCTATGCCGCCAATCACAACCGCGGAGCTCTTTTTGTCGATCTTAAAAATGAAATTAATGAGAGCCTGACGAATAACCTGGATGAAATAAGCCGCTCTGTTAATGATTTTTTTTATGGCCGTTATGACATAATGTGTAATTCAATTGAAGAATTAAAAGCGGGCAAAAACTTTATAATACTCGAATACAATGGTTGTGGTGCAGAGCCCAATCATTTTTATGATACGGGCTATACACTGATAAATGCATGGAAAGAAATTTTAAAGCATTGGAAAATTTTATTCGAAATAAGCAGGTATAATTATAAAAAAGGTATCAAATACTGGCCTGCATTAAAAGGCATTCGTTTTAGATTAGAAACAAAAAAACATTATAAAAAGATTAAAGAGGCTGATAAAAAAATCTCATAAACCAGCCTGACGATCTACAGGTTTATCATCTTTATTAAACATCGCTGACTATGCAAAAATTATTGCCACTTCTTTTCCTGTTTATTGCCCCATCTGTATTTGCTCAAAAATATACTCCCACAGATGCAGGAAGCAAAGTACATTTTACTATCAAAAATTTTGGCGTTAAAACCGGGGGAGAATTATCGGGACTGAAGGGTGAAATATTGTTTTTTGCAAGCGACCTTCCCTCATGCAACCTTACTGTAAGTGTATCCGCTTCTACAATTGACACTGATAATGGAAGTCGTGACAGCCACTTAAAATCAAGCGAATATTTTGACGTTGAAAAATATCCTGACATAACTATTACATCAACAAAAATTGATAAAACCAATAAAACTGAATCAGGATTTTATTATTTTACAGGCATGCTTTCTATGCATGGAATTACAAAACCAATTTCATTTCCTTTTCATGTTGAAAAAGTAAATGATGATTATTTATTTACCGGTGATTTTGATATCAATCGTCTCGATTATGGAGTTGGAAGCAGCAGCGCTGTTTTAAGTAATGCAGTACACGTATCTTTATCCGTGTTGGCAAAAAAGAGCTAATGCCTTTATATGGGTCTTGTAAAAGTTTTTTTCTGGGGTATGATGGTGAGTTTTCTTGGCTCACTTCCTTTGGGTACACTTAATGTTGCGGCTATGCAAATAAGTGTGCAGGAAAACATACAAAATGCAATTTATTTTTCTTTGGGTTCGCTGTTAACTGAAATGATTTATGTGCGCATTTCGCTGGTAGGAATCAATTGGATTCGCAAACAAAAAGTGATTTTTAAATGGATGCAATGGATTGCCCTTGCAATAGTAGTTGCATTAGCAACAGGAAGTTTTATTGCTGCCACTCATGCACACCATGCGAAAAATGTAATGCTCAATAATAATATGAACCGGTTTCTGTTGGGCCTGTTATTAAGCGCTATCAGTCCGATGCAAATTCCATTTTGGTTTGGATGGAGCACCGTTTTATTTTCAAAAAATATTCTGCAGCCAAAAAATTCATTCTATAACTTTTATATAGTAGGTATTGGGCTTGGAACGTTAGCCGGCAATTGTGTTTTTATTTTTGGCGGTAAATATATTGTGGAAAAGCTCAATACAAATCAAAGCATTTTAAATTGGGTTATTGGTGGAATATTTGCAGTAACTGCCATCATTATGTTTATACGAATCCTGTTGCACAAAGATGCTGTTCAAAAACTTGATACAATGAAAGAGGCAAAAACCAATTAGATCCTTACTTCTTTTATTAAACATTATTACTTCTTCAAACAGCACAGAAATGAGCATTAAAATAATTACTTGTTCAAAAAAAGTAGTTTTGAAATGTTACCACAACATTTTTAAATTGCATGTATGCGAAAGTTTGAAGATACTTACCGCCATAAAGGGTTAAGAAAAAAACTAATTGATACTATTAAAGAAAAGGGAATTACCGATGAATGTGTGCTCGATGCTATCATGAATATTCCAAGACATTTTTTTTTGGATACTGCCCTTGACCGCATTGCTTATGAAGACAGGGCATTTCCCATACAGGAAGGCCAAACAATTTCACAACCCTATACTGTTGCATATCAAACGCAGCTTCTGGAGGTGGAACCTTACAATAAAATATTGGAAATAGGTACTGGAAGCGCTTACCAGGCTTCAGTTTTAGCTGAAATGGGCGCTAATGTTTTTACAATTGAAAGACAAAAAAAATTATTCGAGTTAAGCAGAGAGTTTATTTTCAGGAAGAAATATCCCAGCATAAAATTTTTTTATGGAGATGGTTTTGAAGGATTACCAACCTTCGCACCTTTCGACAAAATTCTCATTACTGCTGCAGCACCTTTTATTCCGCCAAAATTAATTGAACAACTAAAGGCAGGAGGCAAAATGGTATTACCTCTTAATGATGAAGGATTACAAAAAATGATGCGCATTACAAAAAATGAAGATGGCAGTTATGAAGAAGAAACCTTTTCAAATTTTTCTTTCGTACCCATGTTAAAAGGGAAGAATTAAGAATGGTTTGATAAATACGCATAACAAGAAACTACAATTCCTCTTGTCTCAGAGCTGCCAGGTATTTTTGCTTTTCCAGCTCTCTTTCTCTTTTTGAATATTCTGTATGATACTGATGCTTTTCCAGAAAGCGGATTTGTATTTCATTCCATTGTTTTTGATTTTGTACAATGTCCATGAATTTAAATTCCTCGAAAAGTGTTTTGCCGATAGTATAAAAATCATCGCGTCCCAGGTAGTCAAGATCTGCATCGCAAATTATTTTTTCCAGTTCCGTTGAAGGATTCTGTGGAATTTGAGTTGCCATGATCATTCCACATATACATTCAATTTCATTTTCACTGAATCCAAACAATTGTAAATATTCCCGCGCTAATTCACAACCTCTTTCCTCATGATTCTTATAAGTTTCTGTAAATCCGCTATCATGAAATAATACAGCCATACGCAAAAGTTGCAGATCAGTTTCATTTATATTTTCTGCGGTGGCAATTTCCAATGCGGCATTAAGAACATCTTCTGTATGATGAAACCCGTGATAAGTGAGGTGAGGCGGCAAATTTCTTTTGAGGACACTTATAATAAAATTTTCGGCGCCACCTGGGCTATATATGGGAGTATATTTTTCAATGTTAAGGAAATACATGTCAATAAGGCCTTTATTTTTTGCCTCAATTTTTCCACGACAAGTACAGGAAAAATCATCTTTAATTAATTCAAAGGTAGAACCGGAAAGATTTATTTTTTTTGGTTCACAACCTGATTCCATACGCGATGCAATGTTCACAGTGTCGCCCCATATATCATAAGCGAATTTTTTAATTCCTACAATGCCCGCAACCACGGGGCCGGAATGAATGCCTATCCTGCACTCAAATGCCGGCTGATCGTATTTTTTTCTCTCAATATTAGAAACGCTGATAAACTGTTGAATTTCCAGCGATGCTTTAATAATATCGAGTGCATGAGTTTCATTTGGAACAGGCAGGCCGCCGGCACACATATAGCTGTCGCCTATGGTCTTTATTTTTTCAAGTCCATGCTTTGTAATTATTTCATCAAAAGCACTATAGTAGAAATTAATTTCGTTTACAAGTTCATCGGCATTGAGCTTTTCACTTGTGCTGGTGAAATTTACAAAGTCAGTAAACATTACAGTAATATTTGTAAACATCTTGGGCTTTGCTGATCCTAATGCTTTCAATTCTTCTGCTGTTTCTGCAGGTAAAATATTGAGCAATAGATTATCTGATTTTTGTTTTTCTTTTTCAAGCGCATCATTTTGTTTTTCCAGTTCCTCAGTTCTTTCCCACACTTTTTGTTCCAAATTTTGATACACCAGCGCATTTTCAAGTGAAACTGCAATTTGCCCTGACAAAAGTTTAAGAAATTGTACACGCTGATTCGTAAAAACACCGGTATATAAATTGTTTTCCAAATATAATACTCCTGTAAGTTTGCCCTGGCTCAAAATGGGTAGGCATAATGCAGAAAGTATCTTTTTATTTTGAACAACGGGATCATCTGAAAACATAGTATTGGATGAAATATTTTCAATTACAAGATCTTCGTTTGTTCGTGTTACATAATTTACAACAGATTCGGGAACGTGTTTATTATTTTGTAATAGGATGGCAGTGCTTATATTTTCTTCCTGTTCATTGATGGAACTGGTTCCTTCAATAAACCATTTCCCTTCTTTGCTTATAATTAAATATCCGTTCTGTGCACCCGCATTCTCAATAACAACCCGCATCATTTTTTCTACAAGTTTATCAAGAAGTATCTCATTGGAAATTGCTAATGATGCTTTCATCAGAGAATTCATATCCAATTCAACATTGGTTTGTTTTTCGGATGGAGCATAATGGGTTTGTGATAAAGAAGAAAATCCATTTTTGTTTTCAACGCCTTGCGTTTTTGATTTTAGTTCAAACTGCTTATCAAGCCAGCTTACTTTTGCAAAGGCCCCCCATTTTTGATAAACACGTCTTGCCTCCAGCATGTATTTACGGCTGGTATCTTCCTGGCCTTTATTTGCGAAAAATCTACCGGCCAACTCATTTGACAAAGCTTCTTCCAACATAAAATGGCTATTTATAGCTGCCTGAACAGCTTTGTCGTAAAGTTCTGCAGCTGTCGTATCATCATATTTCAGCCTGTGTAGTTCAGCCTGTACCAGGTACATTTTGGCAATATAATTTTCCGGGGCGGTCTTAGCCGCCTTTTCAATTTTCCTCAACATTTTTTCCGCTTTATGAAGCAGGAAGCTTTTTGATCTTCCGGTTTTATTTTCGGCTACGCGTAACAGTGAGAGCGCATACATACTTTGAATAAAAACTATATGAGGCCATGCTAATACATTGTCAAGGATTTTGAAAACGCTTTCTGCAAGCTTGATTACTTCATCTGGCTTGTCGAATAAATAACACAGCATTATTTTATTAAGCGAATACACGCATAATCCTGTGAAATCAAAGGTTTCTTCCTGGAGTTTCTTATCAACATCCTCATTGTAGTGCCTTCCTGTTATTTGTAAACCTGTATTTTCTGCATCAAGAAGCATGTCAGCTGTTTGCACTACTGTATTTAACCAACGCAGGCCAAGATCCTGTTTTATTTTTCTTAGAGATAATGCATATGCTTCCATTTCTGTTACCAGCTGGGGCAAAGGATTGTCCATAAAAAATTTAAGCACACAATAATTAAATGCAGCATAAGAAGCAAAAAGAAAATCTCCCGTTTCTAACCCTTTGTGATAACTCTCTAATATTTCAGGAAGATTATGACTGTAATGATATCGCCAGTTTTGAATAAAATTTCCATTGATAAAATGGACTTTTGAAAAAAGAGATGTTGAATGAAAACGTTCATTAAGACCTACAGAAAGATTGCCGTATTTTAATCCTTCATCAAATTCAAATGTGCTGCCGCACATAATGATTCCATAAGTAGCGTAAGCAAAGGCAGTGTGAACATGATTGCCGTATTTTACAGAAAGATTTATTTGTTTGAAAACAATCAATGGAAAAACATTCTTCTTAGCAAAATAAGAGGGCGAAGCAATATCCGAAAGTATCTCCATAATCGCTGATTGCCTTTTGTCCGTCATTTCAGGAATAGAAAGAAGATAGTTAGCAGATTTTTTTCTCAGTCTTAATTTGCAACCTATAAGGCTTAGCAGAATATTTACCTTGTTGGGACTTGAAGGAAATCTTACTCCAAGAGATTGCAAACATTTTTCACCGGTTTTAAATGCCTCCTCATTTCTCGCAAGAGAAACATAAGCATTTACTTTTATCCGGTATGCCTTTATACTGTCTTCAATATTATTAGCCTTATTAGAAATTACAGAAGTTAGTTTTTCCATCTCTTCAACATTGCCACTGAGGTATGCTGCTTCGGCGCCTTCATTATACAGCTCAAGTGACAGATTATAATATTTGTTCCAGGAATTTACCGGGAGCACATTAATGCCGGCATTCAAAAAAATATATGCAGGCTCATATGCTGCAGAACCCTTTGCTCTTTTGCCTGCATAAAGATTAAGCGAGGCAGTTTGAAATTTTTCTTCTTCGTCTTCCATCAGGCTTGCACCAAAGTTCAGGTGATTCATCAGATCAAAAATGTGCTCATATTTTTTATCTTCTGAATAACTCTTTTGCAACAATCTGCCAATGCGCAGGTGTAATGCCTTTTTATTTTCCTCTTTCACTAATGCATAGGATGCCTGCTGCACCCTGTCATGAAGAAAACGATATTGAATAAATTCAGTCTCATCAGATGTTTGCAATAAATCAGCAAGCCTGTAAGTATTACCGATAGGTTGTATAAGCCCTTCATGTATGGCAGGCCATAAGTCTGCAGCTGTTTCATTCATCGGTTTTTCATAAATACCGGAAAGGGTTTGCAAATCAAATTTGTTACCAATACAAGATGCATACATACATAACAACTGTGCATTTTCATCCAGTTGTCTTATTTTACTAATCATCAGTTCTACCACATTATCGGTAATATCCAGCTTTACTATTTCATCAATATTCCAGGTCCATTTATCTGCATTATAATCAAAATGTATGAGTTTTCGTTGGTTTAGCGATTTAAGAAATTCATTTACAAAAAAAGGATTGCCGCCTGTTTTATCTAAAATTAATTTGCTTAGTTTGATACAAACCTGCGGATCGCAAAGCAAGGTGTCTGCAACTAGTTGGTTCAATTGTTCAAATGGTAACTGGTGTAATGTTATCTCCTCAACCGGGCATTGCAGTTCTTTAATGTCAACTATCATTTGAACAAGCGGATGAGCCGCATTTACTTCATTATCACGATAAGTTCCAATCAGCAGAAAATATGATGTCTCTTTATCAGACATCAATAATCTTATTAGTTTGAGTGTTGGTATATCTGCCCATTGCAGGTCGTCAAGAAAAACTACGAGTGGATTTTCCTTGCTTCCAAACATTTGGATAAACGTCAGGAACATAAGGTTAACCCTGTTGATCGCTTCAGCCGGAGGCAATGGAATAACCTCAGGCTGCTTCCCGATTATCAATTCTACTTCAGGAATTACATTTATAATTATCTGTGCGTTGGCCCCTAAAGTATCAGTCATTTTTTGTTTCCAGAATGAGATCACTTCGTCACTTTCAGAAAGTAATTGGCGCACAAGGCTTTTGAAAGCGCTTACTCCTGCACTATAAGGAATATCGCGATGAAACTGATCGTATTTGCCGCTAATGAAAAAACCTCCCTGGTCAATAACTGATTTATGAATCTCTTCTATAAGAGAAGATTTACCAATTCCTGAGAACCCTGAAACCATAATCATTGAGGCATTCCCAAGTATAGTTTCTCCAAACGCATCCTGCAATTTCTTCACTTCATTATCTCTGCCATAAAGTTTTTGGGGGATAAAAAAACGATCCGATTTATCTTGCTTTGCGATATCAAAAAAATCAATTTCTCCCCTTTCTTTCAGTTGATGGTAACAAGTCTCTAAATCTATTTTTAGACCTCTCGCAGTTTTGTAACGTAATTCCGGAGCCTTCTCAAGGAGTTTCATTATTATAGAACTGATGACCACAGGTATTTCCGGTTTAATATCCGAGGGCAATTCGGGTACACGTGCTATATGTGCATGAACGAGTTCGCCTGGGTCTACCGAAAGAAATGGTAATGTGTGGGTGATCATTTCGTATAAGATCATTCCAAGCGAATAAAAGTCAGACCTGTAATCAATTGGCCGATTGGTACGGCCGGTTTGTTCGGGAGAAATATATTGTAAAGAACCTTCAATATCCCGGTGATTTACAATTCCTACAACTTCCTGTGTTAGAAGGATTGCAATAGAAAAATCGACAAGCTTAATTTTAAAAGTTGTAGTGTCGATAAGAAAATTGCCAGGATTAAAGTCTTTATGAATAATTTCTTTACTGTGTAATTCAGCCAATATGGAGGACAACTGTATAGCAACAATTAAAAATTGTTCAACTGAAAAGAAATGATGTTTAAAAAATTCGCTCAACGGAATGCCATCGAAGTCTTCCATAATTATCGCCACGCTTTTACCCGAATCGTTTATTTCAAGCATCTTCATAACCCCGTTGAAATCAACGCTACCTCCTATTTCAAATTCACGTTTCAGTTTTTTAAAATCCGACGAGTCAGGAAAATCCCCCGATAGAAGTTTTAAAATAACGGGGTGTTGATCTCTTTTGCGAACGCCATGGCAAAAGACCTTTTGGCCATTTTCATAAATAAGATTTTTTATTTCAAAACCGGGAATGGTTATCATAGCAATTCCTGAAATTATTTAGTGAAAGTATCAATTTTGAAAATAATTTACCCCGACTCGTGAGAGCTTAAAGTTATGATTAATACAATTCAAATAAGGAATTGGTAAATATTCATATCAGCAGAATATCAATATTGAATGCTTCTTGAAATCTGGTCTAAGGGAATGTAATTATAAACTGTTAGTTCCTTTTCTGTTTTTTTGAGATCAGTTAAAAAATATTCGTTGAGTTCACGTAAATATTGTTCCGATGGTTTATTAAAATCATAGTGCGTATCTATAAGCAGCGTAACATTTCTTGGGGCAAAAAACATTTTTCTTTCAAAGCGGTGCTTAAAAAGATCAACCCAGTTTATTAATTTTTTTCGGTTAAGCGGTGGTACATCTTTTGAATCAGGCGGTGGCACACGCATCCTGAGTGGCGCCTTGTTTATGTTTATATTGCTGTAATCATAATGGTCACATGCGTGGCCAACTGATAAATCCCATATTATATTTGCAACTACTTTAGCAAGCAGGTTTTCCTTTTTCATATGTGCATTACCGTTAGCATCCATGTCAAACATATCGATACCTGCCGGAAATTCAGGTACCCATGTTTTTATATAATCAGCCCATACCATAATATCAACATATTCGTCCTGTGGTATTTGTTCAATCACTTTAAAAACAAACTTTTTTATAGTTTCGTAATAAGCCATTAGAAAGGTGCCATAGTCTGAATGAAATGTTCTTGGCACAATCTGAAATTTATAATGAGGATAAGAAGGATTGCCTTCCATTCCATTGTATCCATATAAAAAAAGCCCCGCCAATCCCGCTTCAGGAGCGGGAAATGCGGTATAAGGCATATGCTGATTGTTCACCACGGGAGAACTGGGTGAATTGAGCACGGAATAATTGAGTTCAAGCGTGAGATCCAAATGTGGCTTTAGTAAGCGCAATAAAACACTGTCTTTGGGTAAAGAAGATTTGGAAATCGCATTAATGCTGTCGTATGGAAAATGAAGATTTGCATGGGCTGAAGAAGAAATACGAATAGCTCCTCCCTGCAACACAAAATATTTTGCCAGTTCCCATGCATTTCCATCTTCAGGAGTTAGCATTAATTTATTGTCATAAACATAAATAGCTTCCACCTTTCTTTTCCCATTAACAAGATCTCCCTTAAAGAGCGTCATAGTTGCTGCTGTATAAATGCCCGGATAAGTTTGGCAATGTTTCAACAGTGAATAATCAGCAACAAAAAACTTTTCATTCGGCTCTGCATCAAGAAATTCAGCGAAAATTTTAAGCTTTTCATTGTTTGGATATTTATCTCTTTCATTTAATTCGTTAGAAATAAATTTACTCAGTGATGAATGCGTAATAATTTCTTCAAATTCATGATCTGATACAGGATCAAGTGACCGGTTGCGCCAGGCATACAACATCGCAGAAGGCCAATAGGTTAAGAGCGTGATTTTATAATGTATGCCAATAGTCCAGTTCCATTTTCTTTGTTCATTGGCTGGAACATGAACCACTCCCGGGGCAAAACCAAAAGGATGGGAAGGCTGTGGTTGAGGCCATGGACCCCTTCTTTCATACAAGTAATCGGATTGTGGTCTTATGTTTGGTAAAGACATAGAGGTTAATTAATTTTTATTCTACAAGTTAATGTTTTTTTAAACATAGAAATACCATGGAGAAAATTACCGTTAGTGTTAGTATATGTTATATTTATCCAACTCGTTCAAATGATCTGAGAGATTCCCTTTCTCAATTATACCTCTGGTGAAATAAGGTTTCGGATTACTGAAAACTAAATATTATTAACGATGGCTTATAACTCCTCAACAATTCCTGCTGCTTTTTTAGCAATATTATCCCAGTAAAAATTATTAAAGAACTCATTAGTTATTGTTTCTTGAACTTGTATTGCCTGTTCCATTTTATCTGAGAATGCCTGCCAATCATTGTTTTCGCATAATAATAATTTTCCGTTGCAGATATTTGCGTCTACGCCAATTGCTCCGTTATTAGTGGAAACTACATTCATGTTATACCCAAGCGCTTCTACCAACTTTGTTTTTATTCCTCCTCCATCTGTTACCGGGTTTATAAAAATATCGGCACCCTTAAAATAAGTAGTAATGTCATCAACAAACCCTGCATAAATAATATTTGAGTCTTTGTATTTATTTAATTCCTCCATTTCAACCGGAAGGTTTTTTCCACAAATAATTATTTTATAGGTAATATTTTTTTTAATAAATACCGGATTGATTTTATCAACGATATTTTTTACCGCTTCAAGATTAGGATGATAATCCAGTGCGCCGTTAAAAAGAAACAGCACGGTTTTTTCGTATAAAGAATATCTTTTTAATAGTTCATTTTTTGCTTCTAATCTTTCAGCCACTGCCGGCGCTTCATTCCACGAAATACCAAAAGTTATTACCGCAGTTTTACCAGGATTTATTTTATAGATATCCGTAAAATATTGCCTGTCATTTTCTGTAATACAAAAAGTGAAGTCAGCATTTTTATGAATATATTTTTCATAGTGCCATAAGATTTTCCACCACCACCGCCTTGTTGTTTTAAATCTTTCTGCCTCAATATTATGAGAATGAACAATTAGTTTTATTTTACAAAAACGTTTTAGTAAAAGCCCCAGCCAGCCATAATAAGGATGTTCAATTATAACATGCGAAATACTATTTTGCTTTATTATTTTTTTTAATAAACCAAAATAAAAAATATTGATATACCGAAGTTTACTGTTACCAAGTTTATTAATAACTGTATAAGGCGCAGCAGCCGGGTCATTAGCCTTAACTGTTACACAGTATAAAGTATGATACTTTGAAAGGTATTCATTAAAATTTGCGATACCTTTCTGCCCACCGAATTTTGCAGGAAATATTTTATAAGAAACAACACTGAGCACATTTGCCATTAATAAAAAACTTTAATCAACAAATTAATATTATTTTGTTGATAGTATTTTCAAACATTATTTTCAAATGAAATTAGTTTCTTTTTTTTCAAGATTTGCTATAATCTGTAACATTGCTTTTTTGCTTTTTATTTTCCTTGGAAAACTGGAGGCACGTAAACCTGTAACCGAAAGAAAAGATACTGTTGTGGCAGTTTCTTATGTAAAAGATGTTATCATCACACTTGGTGCCGGCGCAATAATAATAAATAGTATCATGTGCCTTGTTTACGCCGTTCTTATTGTTGCCGGTAAACAAAGAATGATTCCCAAATGGCTCGCAATGGTGAATTGCTTATTTTTAATTTTACAATTTTTATATTTCTTTTACAGATAAGCCATCACGATGATCAGCAAAATTTTAAATGACAGGCCTACTAAATTATTTGTAATTTTTTCCGCATTCTTTGTTGCAAATGCTTTGATAGCGGAAGCAATTGGTACAAAGCTATTTTCGCTGGAAGGTTTGCTGGGGCTTAAACCGGCCAATTTTACATTATTTGGCCAAAGCGGACTTGCGTTTACGCTTACCTGTGGTGTCCTATTGTGGCCGCTCGAATTTGTAATAACAGATATTATTAATGAGTTTTATGGGCCACGTGCCGTAAGAAGAATTTCTGTTACTGCAGTTGCCCTGATTGCCTATGCATTTTTAATGTACTTTATTGCCATTGATTTGCCTCCGGCCAAAGTGTGGCTCGATAGCAGCCATCAGCAGGGAGTGGAAAATATTCAGACATCTTTCACTGCGATCTTCGGCCAAAATATGCGTATCATTATCGGCAGCATCGTTGCATTTCTTGTGAGCCAGGTAGTTGATGTTACTGTATTCCATAAAATAAAAAAAGTTACAGGAAATAAACATTTATGGCTTCGTGCAACAGGCTCTACATTGGTATCCCAACTCGTAGATAGTTACATCGTATTATTCATTGCGTTTAGCGGCATTTTCACCTGGCAACTTATTCTTGCCGTAGGAATAATGAACTATTGCTATAAATTTTTTATGGCAATTATTTTAACACCGGTTATTTATTTTGTTGAAGGAAGAATTGAAAAATATGTAGGCCATGAAACCGCCCATAAAATGAAGCAAGCTGCAATGGGTGCCGGTAAAGAGTTTGAGAATATTCCTACGGCTGGTTAATCTAATACTTTTCTTTAACCATATCAGCAACTATTTTATCAATAGGCAGGGTAACACTCTCTGCAGAAAAATTATTCCACTCAACAAAACGGAATGTTTCAATTTCATTTGTGTTGTTATAAATCTTCAGTTGCTCTTCATCAAAGTCAAATTCTTTATCTCTCAATGGAGTAGTAATTGGTTCAAGCGCTTTGGCAAAATAATAGATAGAAATTATTTGATGCTCCGGATTAAAAGCGCTCATTTGAAAATAATCTGTGGTATAAATATGATCTTCTATTTGTACATCCAAATTCATCTCTTCTTTGAATTCTCTTTTAAGACAATCTCTTGTTCCTTCACCTAACTCAAGGCCGCCGCCGGGAAATTTCGTATAATAATTGCCTCTTATAAATTCGTCACTTACGAGCACCTGCTTTTTTTCATTGATCAAAATACCATACACACGAATGTTGAACATCGTTAAATATTTACATTTATTTCTCCTTTAAAAACTTTTTCAGCAGGGCCGCAAAGCCATATATTTTCAAATTCCCTATCACTTGTTCTTTCAAATTCAACACTTAATTTACCACCAAGTGTTTTTACTTCCACCCGGTTAAAGCCATTTTCATTATGTGCCGAAATTAATGCAGCAGCGGTAACGCCTGTACCGCAACTGTAAGTTTCATCCTCAACGCCACGCTCATAAGTACGTACGTAGATGGTATCATCATCCAAAGTTTCCACAAAATTTACATTAATACCTTCTTTTGAAAACTCCTTGCTGTTGCGAATTTCACGCCCTTCTTCCACAACATTTACCTGCATAATATCCGGAACAGTTTTTACATAATGGGGAGAGCCGGTATCTAAAACATAATGTGTGTAAGAATATTCAACGTCGGTTACGTCTTTCATTTTTAACCTTACTTCGTCATTCAAATCAATTTCTGCCTCATGCTCGCCATCGGCCGCAATAAATTTATATTTTGTTTTTTTTATGCCAAGCATTGAAGCAAATCGTACGATACATCTTCCCCCATTGCCACACATAGAACCTGGGTTTCCATCACTATTAAAATAGGTCATTTCAAAATCGTAACCAGGTTTTTCACTTAGCATCATTAACCCATCTGCGCCAATACTAAAACGCCGGTGACATAAAAAATTTACCTGTCTTGGCGTAATACTGGTGTAAATATTTTGGCGGTTATCCAGCAATATAAAATCATTGCCGGTACCCTGGTATTTATAAAATTCAATTTTCATGTTAGAGTTTTTCGGAAATTATTTCCAATGTTTTTTTAATTAATCTTTCCACCAAAGCTAACCCATCTGTACTAAAATTTTTGTGAATACGGTTAGCAACAATAGCACTCAATGAAACACAGTTGTGCTGCAAAGCCTTTCCCAGTCCATATATGCCTGCGGTTTCCATTTCAAAATTTGTGATGCGATGTTGCCCGAATTTAAAATCAGTTAAACGGTCAATTAAATGAGGGTTGGTTATTCCTAATCTTAATACTCTGCCCTGCGGACCATAAAATCCGGGACAGGTTACTGTGATGCCCTGCTGATACCCCTCTACAAAATATTTCATTAACGACATGGCGGCTCCTGCAATATAGGGATAACTAAAACGGCTGTGTAACTGCGTTTGTGTAACAAATGAATGCAGTAATTGTTTTTCTTCTTCATTATTATCGTGTACATAAAAATTCATCAGGTTGTCAATGCCAAGTCCGTGCGTGCTTGCTATAAAACTATCTATCGGCACATCTTCCTGCAACGAACCTGATGTACCAATGCGAATAATATTTAAATGCTTTAATTCATTTTTTATTGTTCTTGTTTCAAAATCAATATTCACCAAAGCATCCAGTTCGTTTAAAACAATATCAATATTATCGGTGCCAATGCCGGTGCTTACGACGGATATTCTTTTGTTGCCCAGCCATCCTGTATGTATTACAAATTCCCGGTGGCTTCTTTCAACTTCTACTTTGTCGAAATATTTACTTACTTCTTTTACTCTTGAAGGATCACCAACTGTAATAATGTTTTCTGCAATTTCTTCCGGCCTTGCATCAAGATGGTAAATAGCCCCGCGATTATTAATGATTAATTCTGATGCTGCAATTTGTTGCATTATGCGGACGGATTTTTTATTTTTATAAAGAAATCACTTTTGCAAAACACCCGAATTTCGCATATTACCAGTAAAACTTTCTAAAAAAATTTTTATTACTTTTGTGCCCGTTAAAAAAGGTCCTGTGGCCGAGTGGTCAGGCAGAGCTCTGCAAAAGCTTCCACAGCGGTTCGAATCCGCTCGGGACCTCGGAGTAAAAAAAGATTACAAATAGTAATCTTTTTTTATTTTAAACATATACTTAAATCTTCTTACAGTGAATGACACAAAGTTTAAGAAACTAACAATATGGACAATCGCTCTTAGTCTTTTCATCATTATTGTCTCCGCTAATTTTTAAGGTTCCGGCTGTGGCATCGAGATATCATTCTCTTTAAATACCCGGTCAATTTCCAGTATCAGATCGCTTCGGGTGATATATCCAATCATATTGTACTTGTACCACCCAGAAATAAATGCGCAAATCAACAATACTGTTTTTTAACTCCATCAACTCCACAGTGGGCGCTGGTTGTTTTAAAATGCGTTCATCGGTGTCTAATAACTCCAGTAAAATCTTTTTTACTTTTTTGAGGTCGGTGCCAAACACCACCTGCACTTCAATATCCACCCTTCTTTTTTCATCACTCATTGTCCAGTTAATAAGATTTGAACTAAGCAATGTGCTATTGGGTATTATTACATCTGCACCATCCCAAGCTGGTAATAACGCTGCTTCTAAAACCTATAGATTTCATGGTACCAGATTGTTCGTCCACTTCCACAATATCTCCCACATTTACGGGTCTTTTCAAATGCTATAATAATCCCGCTTACCAGGCTACTGGTAAGTTCCTGCAGGCCAAAGCCAATACCCACACCGAATGCACCCAGCATGAGGTAATGCGATCCATAGGAATACCGGCCGCCGCAGCGGCTAAAAATAGTCCGCATGCTTATAATGGCAATCCTGATGAGTAGTATCCAGCTTCCCATTTTTGACTTCGCACTATTTTTATCGGGAATTGTTCCCGGCTTATCAGAAGCAAAAAATGAAACTATTTTGGATAAAAAAGTAGCAATCGCAATAATAACTACGAATACCAGCAAATTGTTGACGGTGAAACTATAATTACCGATGGTATGCTCCTCTACCAGCATATGTGTAAGCGGATCTGTTATTAACCTGAAAGAATAAAAATTTCGGGCAAACAAAACAAACCAGCCCTACAAGGAAGCAATAAGTAAAAGAGTGATGGGCACTTTGTAGCCAACTTTTTCAAAATCTACATACAGATAATTTTTTCTCCGACCGGCTATAGAACCTGGAAGCCACTAAAAGCATTTCGTGCAACAATCTGGCTGTCCAGAGAAACTCTATACCAATAATTACGTTTATATACCCGCTGGTGAGCAATGTTTTTGATAAATTATATCTTCCAAATACATTGAACAAAACTGCAAAAAATTCCAGCAGCACCACAAAACCTATAAAGTAAATAATGCCTTTTTCCTTAAGCTGGCTTCTCTTTCCTCTTATAAGAAAGTACATCCCAACAAATACACCGGCTACCGCCAGCACCAGCATCCACCATCTTTCCTGTCGTGATGCCTGCAGAATAAGATTATTGAACATGCCAGCAGGAAAAGCACACTCATTGTAAGCCAAAACCTCATCCAGAACTTTGTGATATATCCCCAAAATATTATCGTAAGACAAAAGGCAGATATGATCCAGAATATCATACCGAATATAAATGGAGGATCCTGAAAAAGGAATTGCAACAGGTTTAGCCCAATAAAGATTGCTGAAAAGACGGGATATCTGAATACTAACTGCCCTGCAAAATCTTGCCTTAATTCATTTTCATTTGAAAGTTTGCGCTTTAAGATTAACAGAAAAATACTTAGCGCAATAATCACCAGCAGGCTAAATACTATTTTCCCATTATTATTTTCTGCATAATAATTTAAGGCAAGCAGGTTTTTTTGTTTCGAAAACTCCATGATCTCCCGCAAGGGCCTCGTATAGGGTATTGGAATCCATATATTCACAAACTCCCGTTTAAAGATATTGGTAGATAGCGTTGCGTGGTTGGCATCAATTTTTTCCAACGCACTGCTTAACTTATTTACCTGCAGTGTTAATTGTACCTGCAAGCCCTGCACATTTTCAATAGATCTTTGAATGGCACTATCTGCCGGAGCTATTTCGGCTGCCGTCAAAAAAAGGGTGTTCAGGTATTCGCTAAAAGTGGCAGAATCTGCAGGAAATTCATATAGCACCGAATCAGCGCTCAACGAATCAAGCCGGAACTTATAACCTGCCAGTTGTTTTCTATAATCATCTACTTCCTTCTTTTCTTTGCTTTGATTTGGCCAGCAATACGCTGATGATCCTATAGGAAATCGTAAGATCTCGATGCGTTTGTATTAGTACCGGCTTTCGTAAATATGCCATCGCCTGCCAGGTCAAAGAGTGAATCTATATTATGATATTCCTCCCAGATAGTAGCAGTGTCTATACTGGTTTTTACAAAATCACCGGCCTGCAGGGTAATCTGTTTTATTTGCGCGATAATGTCTGCCTGCCGTATGGCATTTCGGCCTTCTTTATACTTTTGAATGTTATTTTCTCTTGCTCTTTCGCCCAGTTCCTCCATTACTTCCCGCAACTTTTTAGGCTTGGTCAGCGTGGTGTCAGCGCTTATTTCCGTTAAAGTTGCGCCGGTATCTTTTTGGCCTGCAGCAGGCAAATACCAGCTACAAACAATGAGCAAAACACAAAGAGTAAACCTTAAAAAACGATTTAGTAATGACGTTCTCCTTGTACGGAACATTATAGATGAAGCTTTAAAAACCGATCTGATCATACAAGATTATTGCGTTGAGAATAATGGAATGTCAGCTACCTCGTATGCGAGCGACGCCAGATACTTTCCTTAAAATTAATATTTATTATCGTCCCGGCAAAGTGCTTTAACGCTGAAGGGTAAACGCAAAAGATTTGGCGAGATATTCATGTATCATTGGATAGCTGATCACTTCTGTTGTTATTTGCTTTTATGAGAGTCTCGCAGCAAGTTTCACGAACTGCATCCCAAATTAAGGGAAACTGATCGTTTCGGATTACATTCTCAAATTTTGAATCTTCCGACAAATCACTAATCCATTTTTCTCCCGACCTTCGTTTTATAAATACAAATTATAATGAGTGATATAAAAGTAATTATTACCGGTGCTACGGGCATGGTTGGAGAAGGTGTATTGTTTGAGTGTTTGCAAAATCCAACTGTAAGCGAGGTGCTCATCATTAACCGCAGACATTATGAACTGCAGCATCCCAAACTAAAAGAGCTCATCGTTCCTGATTTCTTTCAGCTAAGTAAGTTTGCGGATAGCCTGAATCGTTATGATGCCTGTTTTTTCTGCGCCGGTATCAGTTCCGTAGGTATGAAGGAAGACAAATTTACCCTTATTACTTATGATACTACGCTGGCATTTGCAAAAGTACTGGCTGCGGTAAACAGCAATATGGTTTTTACTTATGTATCGGGCAGCCATACCGACAGCAGCGAAAAAGGCAGGCTGATGTGGGCACGGGTAAAAGGCAAAACAGAAAACGATTTGGCAAAGCTGCCGTTCAGGGCGGAATATAATTTCAGGCCGGGCGCCATGTTGCCTTTTCCAGGTCAGAAAAACTGGAAGTCAGCCTATAAGCTTATTGTGAAGATCATTAAAGCGATTTCTCCGAAAAATGTATTGACCATGCATGAAGTAGGTAAAGCAATGATTAATTGTGTAACGGTGGGTTACCCGAAAAAGGTATTGGAGATTTCAGACATTAAAGAACTGGCAGAAGCATAGGCCTTTTTATTTTGCTTATAAGGACTTCCGCAAACCGTCAAAAAGTGTTATTTAAAACTCAACAATTTTATTCTGACGGTTTTGAAATTGAATATTACATTTATAAGGACAAATATTGGCAATCATTTGAAAGGTTTAATAACAGTTAATTATTAAAAGAGAATATAATAATGGCAGACCAGGAAGTAATAAAACATACGAAAAAAATTTATTCAATCTGGAACAGTAAAGAGCATAGTTTATGGCAAAAGGTTAAAGAATTCATTTTGGAAATCTTAATAATTGTTTTTGCTGTAAGTCTTTCTATTTGGTTACATGATAAAAGTGAACATAATAATGAGCAAAAGATAGCAGACGAATTCATGTTGGGATTAAGAGAAGATTTGTTGAGTGACATTAATGAAATGACGGATGACAGGGAATCTTATTTGAACCAGGAAAGAGCGTTCAGGTATATTACCAGTGTTAAGTTCAAAACTCTTTTAAATATTGACAGCCTGAACAAATATCAACGTTGGTTAATTACTATAACCCGATTTCAACAAAATAATGGCAGGTTTGAAGGTTTTAAATCGTCAGGTAAAATCGGATCTATTGAAGATAAAATACTTCAGAATGATATAATGGATCTTTACCAGGAGAATATTCCATCATTACTATCAAGTACTGATGCATATATTCACACAAAGAATCAGTTCTTTGACTTTGTGATAAAGAATCGCAGAAGAATTACTGACTCCACAACAAATATGTCAGCCATTCTGCTGACGGACGAGGGTCAAAATTTATGCAGCTTCATGGCTTCTCCGGATGAAATAATAAACCGTTATAATGTTTGTATCAATAAGATGAAATTAATTGTTACAGAGATAGAAAATAAATATGATATACCTAAGAAATAAAATGCCAATGACGCAATATGATTAGTTTTGTGACATGGTTGTTTAAAACTTAAGAAAAAGCAATGGTAGTCTTTAGTAAAAAATTATTGACAACAGGGATTATGAGGGACTTAGAACCACTCTCTCACAAAATCCAAATCTTACCAATGAAGGTATTCCATATGATGATGTGAATACTAAGAAAGCTCACCCACTGCACAGGATTTGTGACGGAGTGTTTTAATGATGAAGATTTAGAATTAAAAGAATTATTAAATTGAGATTAGACTATATAAAATCAATTTTAAAGTTCTTTACTTATATACACAATTAATTATTCTAAATAGAAGCATCTGATTCCTTAGCAAATTCCTACTCTTCACGACTAATAAAATTTATTGAATGTTTATTTGTTTCTGTGGCCATTTGGAATTTTTATAATTCAATGGTTTTGTATCCGCTTACTATTATGTTACCGGGTGTTACCGGAATGATTTTAATATTCAGATTATTCAATATCCTTTTGACTATTGCAGGATTTACATTTGCCATTTTTTATCCAATTTATTGGCATCGCAAGGAATCAAAAACAACTGCGTACTCTTCTGTTCGTCATGCATGGTTCAGAGGCATTATTCGTTATTGACTTGCAATAGAAATTTGCAATTATGGTTTTGCAAAAATTTTGGGAATTCAGTTTGGGCATATGTATTTTCGTGATAATGCGCTTGCAAAGAATTTATCGGGTTATGATTTGACATGGTTTTATTTTGGTCATTCCTATATACTTTCAATTATTGTTGCTCTTATTCAGATTGGCGGCAGTATACTAATATTATTCAGAAGAACTGTTTTTCTTGGAGCAGCAATTTTGTTGCCAGTGATGACACTTATAGTATTGATAGATGTTTTTTACAAAATCTATTGGGATGCTACTATGAATGCAATTTTATTTACTCTTGGTTTATTATACATATTGTCTTTATTCAAAAAAGAAATTAAAGATTTATTGATACAAACAATAACTGTCTTCCCCAAACATCGCTCGGTTCCATTAAATATTTTTTGCGATTCTTAGCGGTTGCTTATGCCTTTGTGTTCATCTATTATTTTACAGCTACTAAGTCTCCTAAATATTTTCCCGGTAAATGGAGTGTAGCTCTATTAATCAGAAACAGGGATACAGTACATGCAAACGCATGGATTAAGGATTCTACTGCATGGAAAGATGTTTATTTTGAATTATTCCCAAGAGTGACGCTGAATCCTAATCCTTATGTAATAGATGCAACAAGGGCGCAGAGTGGATCTTATGAGTATGACAGTACATCTCATAAAATCGAACTGGTACTCTGGCTAAATAACAATAAAAGAGATACATAAACCTTGATGTTACCAAAATTGATCAATCACACATGCAATGGATAAGCATATTTCAAAAGATAGTGTACTTATTCAACTATCAAGAATTGAATAAAACTATTAAATACTTAAACACTACTGTCAACAATTGCACTGACAGTATATTCGGTAAAAATACTTTCTTAAAAAATAAACTGGTTATAACTGATATGGATAAACGAATTAAACGTTGATAGAAAAAGAAATAGCACAGCTATGTTACATAGGTTTTATGCAAGAACATATCTGTGCCATTTGGAAGTTATATAATTTAATCCTTCAACCCGAGATAGGCCTTTACCTGGTTATAATCATTCCAGTTAATACCTTTCTTTCCATTAACAGATGTAGGAAGAGCCGTAGTTCCTCCGGGTATTAAAATATACCGGTATTGCAAATATTTTACGCCACCCTGGGTTACCGAACTGGCATCCACATTGGAGTAAAGCGAAATGTCTTGTACAGAAAATGTAGGTGTTATGCTTATTCCTGAATAAACATCAAAATAGGGCAACGGTGCAACAAAAGGATTCGCAGCCGATCCCAGGTTCAGGTACACTTTAATTTCACCATTAGCAATCATGATGCTGTCTAACTTTGTAGCTGCAATGTCTGCATAAAATCCTATGGTATCAATGGCAGTTCCGTTGTGAAGTGTATCGGGCAGAAAAGGCACATCGAGCCATTGGGAATAAATAACATTTGCAGTGCCGGTAGCGCCTGCACTGCCTGCCGGTCCTGCCGGTCCTTGTGGTCCTGTTGTGCCTGCCGGTCCTGTAGCGCCTTCTTTGGAGCAAGAGGTAACTATCATGGTAATAGCTAATAATAAAATACAGGGGATGAAAAGGATTTTTTGTTTCATAAACTTTTGTTTTTAATTGTTACTAAAATTTTGGTACTAAAATTGAAATCAATATTAAGCTAACTTTTAGAGAATATTTCTTAACCGGTAAAATATTCCTTCTTGTGTTTAAAAAATATTTTAAAATTAATCTTCACATTATAAAATTTTTTACTAATCCCAAAATAACTTTTTATCGCGAAATTCAGAACCGTGATTCAACAGATCATGCCGGTAAAGAAAATAAAACAAGTGCAATTCACAAATTGAAATCATGGCCTGATAAGTGTGCAAAGCAGATTGTGCGTATTTATTTCAAAACTTCACTTGCTTCTATCCAATAAATATTATCTGCTCCATTTAGCTGGCTAACCATAATTGCCTTTAATTCTTTTAATGTTTTTGCTTTTTTAAAAGGCATTTTAATATTGTGCCTGTTACTGGTAAAGAAAAAATATTTTTTATCAGGAGTTATGTAGGGACAATAATCAACGCTCACAGAATTAATAAATGTTCCTAAATTTTTTGCCTGCTGCCATTCACCTTTTTTATTTTTTTTACTAATGTATAAATCACCGCCTCCATACCCATCCTTTCTTCTATAGCCTGAAAAAATTATATAGGACTCATCCGGATCAACAAAGGCATTAAATTCATCTCCGGTTGAATTAATGCTATCTGGTAAACTCTCTGCTTCACCGTACACGCCGTTAGTAAATTTGCAAATTAAAATATCTTCTTCCCGTCCCTCAACTGCTCTTGTAAAATAGATGTTGCTGTTCTTTGCAACAGACGCATAATATTCATCTTTGCCGGTGTTTACCGGGCTTTTCATATTTACCGGATTCATCCATTTGTTATTAACTTTTGTTACATACCATATATCATAATCTTTTTCACTACCGGTATCAGTTAATGGCCTGTCAGAGGAAAAATAAAGCCTGGTTCCATCAAATGAAAAAGCAGGTTCAAGGTCTTTATATTTTCCGCAAAAATCAGCAATTTCAGGCCGGGACCATTTTCCGTTAATTTTTTTTGAATACAATATTGTGCTGAACATTCCATAGTTATATTGCATTGTATAAAACAGTTCATCTCCTTTCGGGGAAATAGCCATATCCCTGTTTCCAAATTCATCAGAAATAACACCGGGCGAAAACATTCTTACCTTATTTCCCGGAAGAGTTTGATTGAAATACGCATTGTTTAATTGTGCATGTAAACCTATTGGTATAAAAAAACAGGAAATTAAGATTAAGCGCATATTAAAAAATTTATTTATTGAATATAATGAATAATAAATCGCCGTTTTTAAACGGGATACACGCAAATATTACGTTATATACGAAAATAAAATGCGGCCTGAAGATATATTTTACCGAAGACTGAAAAGTGAATGTCGAAATTGATTTTAGGGCATAGATTTTTTTTAATAAGGATGTCGCTGAACAAAACATGTGGGCTGATTGTTACCACTTAAACGTAAGATGAAGAATAAATCACTTTTGCTGGTTCTGCTAAATACAATTACTTTATTAATAATGTTGTTTGCAAATTATGCAGGTAACACGCGGTTTTTTTCCAATGAAAATGTTGCAGAAATAAGCCATAAATATGACACGTTATTTGCCCCGGCAGGATATGCGTTTAGTATTTGGGGACTTATATTTTTATTGGCTATTGGCTTTGCAATCTATCAATGGGTTTTATTGAAGAGAAAAGACCCGGAACAATATATCAGGCGTACAGGGATTTGGTTTGCTTTGAGTAACATTGCCAATGCTGCCTGGCTTTATTGCTGGCTTAATGAACTTTTGGGCTTATCCGTTATATGCATTCTTGTATTGTTAGTAAGCCTTGTTATTTTAACCGTAAACCTTCGCCTTGAGCTTGATGATGTTTCAGTGCGCAATATATTTTTTGTATGGTGGCCCATTGCATTTTATATTGGATGGATGATGGTTGCAACTGTTGCCTGTATTGCAGCATGGCTTACAGCGATAGGTTGGGGAAGATTTGGTTTAAGTGAAAATATATGGACGATACTTTTGATACTAATTGCCTGCGTACTCTACCTGATTTTAATTCAAAAAAGAAATATGCGTGAGGCCGCTGCGGTTGGTATCTGGGCTTTCATAGCAATAGCGGTGCGTCAATGGAGCATTCATAACGGTATAGCGTATACGTGCATTTTTGCTTCTTTAATTTTAGCAATCTCCAGTGGCATGCAGGTATATAAGAACAGGGAATATGTTATTGTCACGAAATTAAAAAAAGGAGAGTGGTAAATTCTTCATTCACCTTTATAGGCCATTTTCATAAATTTAATTACTTCATCATTTATATCTTCTTTATATAACATACGAAAATGATGATTGAACTGGTGAGCATCTCCCGGCACCTGTGCTATTTTTTGAAAACATAAATTATCAGGATAGGCTTTTGAAAAAGGAAATACGATATGAATAAAATTTTTTCCGAATTGCGTTATCCAGGCAATTCTTTTTTTATCATTGGCAACACCAATCATTGTTTTTGCAGGATGTAAAGTAACCAACCCGATTTTCCTGTATTCATTTACAAAATGATCAAACAAAGATTTTGTATGTTCTGATCTACCGGTTAGGAAATCTTCAATTGTGTTAGGTTGGTTTTTGGCCATTGTGTTTTAATATTAATTGTAATCTAAGTGCATTAACCCATAGCAGGATCGCTCATACTTTCTTTACCGGTTTCTATATGGCCTGCATATCTTTTTTCGAATACATTGTTGCCTTCCACAAATACGCTAAAGTCGTACCAGCATGAGTTGGGATTTACATCGAGTGCAATTGTTGTAACCGGGCTTTCATTTACATTAGGGATATTTTTTACTATTGGCCCGAATGAATGATAAACATTATCAACAACTTTTATTTTATACTGATTTTTAAGATCGGGATTTATGAATTTCATTAAAATGCCACCGGTCAGTTCATGAGTTTTTTTATCAGCGTTATAATTGGAATCTTTAAAAAAGCTTATGGATATCGGAGGATCATTTTTATTGCCTTTATAAGAACGATAAAAACCATTGGGCCCATACAGCCTGATATCATAATTGTCATTTTCAAATTCAGTCAAAAATGTTTTATCAAATAACTGGTCACCTGCAGATACTGCATAGTTTTTTGTTTTAAATTCTGTACCATAAGAATAGATAGTAAAAGGACATCCTGCAGATTGATCTTTAAAATAAAGATTGCCAGCTACCATGCTTATTAAGAAGAAACTTTTGTCTGCGCTTAAATCTCCTTCAGCATCCAATTCATACGGCAATGCGCAGGCAGGCCTGGAACCTTTCTCCTGCTGCGGCATATAACCGGATTTATTTGGATTGTTGTTGATTTGTTGTATTTCTTTACCTGATAACTTTTTATAATTGGAAGGAACATTTTTAAATTTTGCTTTATGAATGCTTTCAATAAAAGGATCTTTTTCAATAAAGGGAAGCCCTGTTATTTTTTCCCCGTTGTATTTTCGAAAGATTGAAGTAAGATCACCGCAAACAGTTCTTCTCCATTGTGTGATATTTGTTTCCTTAATATTTTTTCCAAACTTTTTATTTAAAAACTTTTCCAAAAACTGTAGGGTAGAAGTATGATCAAATACCTGGGAATTTACATAACCACCGCGGCTCCACGGCGAGGCAATTACAAGGGGTACGCGAAAACCTAATCCTATAGGGCCGGGAATATCCTTTTCCATTTTTACATGATCCAGTCTTGTATCAATTTCTTCTGAAACCTGGCCCGTTTCAGGGTTGTCATGTTGCGGTGCAACGAATGGCGGTACATGATCATAATAACCATCATTCTCATCATAGGCTAAAACAAAAATTGTTTTCTTCCATACTTCAGGATTTTTTGTAAGTATATCCATTGCTTCTGAAAGATACCAGGAACCAAACCAGGGAGCGCTTGGATGATCAGAAAAATTCTCCGGTGCAACCAGCCATGAAACAGTTGGCAACTTACCATTTTCTACATCTTTCCTGAACTGATACAACACATCACCTTTTGGAATATTTATTTCACGTGCATTGGCATCATCCGTATAATTTAAAGGTGTAAACTGGTGCTGAAAAGGATCTCCTTATTTACAACAAATGCTTTTTTATGTATGTTCTTAGCGTTAGGTGAAAGATTTTTGTATGTTTCTAATGTGAAATTTTTCTGATCTTCTTTTGCTGATTTAAGGCATCCTGTTTATCTTTCAATTCTTCTTGTGCATCTTTATATTCTTTACTGCCTGCTGAGAATGATGAAATTTTTGTTCCGAGATTTTTTATATCTGTTTGAAGCAATTTATACTTTTTTGGCAAATAATCAATATATCTTTTAAGATGCTTTACATTGTACTGGTTAAAAAATTCCAATGGATTATCGCCAAAGTTTCCAAGCCATGAATCTTCTTCACCGGTCATGCCACTATCAATGCTCACTTCATTCTGGTATACTTTCCATGAAATATTATTTTCTTCCAGTAGTTCAGGAAATGTTCTCCATTCAATACCTTTTTCTATATCGCCATTGTCAATAAAAGCTCTTGAATCTTCATCATGTTCGGCTCTTACGGTACCGCTCCAGAAATAAAGCCTGTTTGGATCTGTAGGCGTTAGCGAAGAACAAAAATTCTGATCGCAAACTGTAAATGCATCTGCCAGTGCATAATAAAAGGGAATGTCTTCTCTGGTATAATAACCCATGGTTAAGGGCATATCTTTGTAAGCATCATCGCCAGATTTTTTTGCTTCTATCCAGTTATCGCAACTGCCGTTATTTCTTGCACCGACCTGGCTTTCGCGGCCATGAGGTAAAGAACCCATCCAGGTAATTTTTGTATCTTTTATATCAAGACGAAAGGGCGCATAGGTTTCACCGTCGCATTTGTTTGCAGCCATACTGCATTATTGTTTGGTAGTATAATGGCTCGCGGATCATTAAAACCTCTTACACCCCGTAATGTACCAAACGCATGATCGAATGAACGATTTTCCTGCATCAGCAATACAATATGTTCTGCATCAAGGTAAGTACTGCCTGTTTCAGGATTAATAGCAAATGCCTTTTGAATTGATGCCGGCAAAGTTGCCATGCCTGCAGCGCCGGAAAGCATCATTGCCTTTCTTAAAAATTCCCTTCTTGTATCCATAGTAAATTCTTACGGGTAAAAGTAAAAAATATATCAGTTATAAATTTCATAAGTAATTTAAAGAAGATAAAATAATAAAGAATTAATATGCATTTATAAATGAAGTGGTCTAAACGAAAATAAATTTTTCAACTGAATAGCATGCAACAAAACCAATTTTGCATATTTCCTCCCTGTTCTATTTTCAGATAGGCCTGCTGGTTGGATTAAAGTGTCCCAGGAATTTATTTTCGAAAAGAACGTCAACAAAAAATTTCTGTAAGTAAAAATTTCTTTGAAGCATGAGCTTGATTATAATTTCGTTTAGCCTTACGGGTTATACAGAGTTAAAACAAGAAATCAGGAATTTTATAAAAAAACAGGTGTAAATGCTTTTACAATGCCTTCGGTATTTCAATCAGAATTTTGCTGCCCTTACATGGTGAACTCTCAATATTAATTTTACCATTAAAAGATTCAACCCTGTTTATCATGTTGGTTATGCCTATGCCTTCTCTCTTTTTGCTAACATCAAATCCTTTACCATCATCGCTTACAATAACCCTGATGATATTTTCAACTGCTTCTATAGATATATTCACATTATCAGGTGCAGCATGTTTTGCAATATTATTTACCTGCTCCTGTAAAATTCTGTAGATGTTTAGTTTTAATTCGTCATCAATAATCAGGTTGGTAATAGTATAAGTGAAAATTGTTTTAATCGTGGTATTTTTATTGAGATTATTAACCAGCATTTGTATCAGTTCCTGTAAATTAATATTTCTTAAGGGTGTTACATTTTTACTGGTAAGTAACCTGATTTCGTTAATGGAACTATCTATTAATTCCAGCGGATATTTAATTAACTCTTTCACCCTCACATCTTGTTTTCCTGCCATGGTGAGGTACAATTTTGTTCCGGCTAAAATCTGGTTAACATTGTCATGCAATTCACGCCCGATATAATTTCTTTCTGTTTCCTGCGCTTTTAAAATTGCTCTTGTTATTTTTTTCTGCTGCTGCACTTTTTGGTTTAATATTTCCATTTCCATCAACCTAACCGATTCTTCTGTTTGTTTTCGCTCAGATATATCAATTCCCATTCCTAAAAGGCAGGGCTTACCATCAAGGTAAGTGAGCTTGCCATTAAAATAATAAGGTATTTTTTTTCTATCTTTTGTAAAGAAATAGGCTTCTACTTCAGTCATTCCTACTTCGAATACAGTTTCAATTTTTTCTTTTAGCAATTCCTTTTCGTCATCATCAAAAAAATCAGATGGAGTCATGCCGGCAACTTCTTCCGCATTGTATTTTGAGATTACTTCA
This sequence comes from uncultured Chitinophagaceae bacterium, assembly GCA_963788795.1. Classification (GTDB taxonomy): domain Bacteria; phylum Bacteroidota; class Bacteroidia; order Chitinophagales; family Chitinophagaceae; genus Ginsengibacter. The sequence continues at coordinate 147,184 of CAWBII010000014.1, read as the reverse complement.
AAATTTTTATTCCAGCGTAAAAATTTCCCATTCCTGTCAAACAAATAAAAAATGCCGGGCAGGCTGTTAATGATAGAATCAGATAATTTTTTCTCATTAATAATTTGTTCTTCTGCTCTTTTACTTTCAGAAATATCACGCCCGAATGATGCAAAATGAAGCTGCCCGTCTATTTCCATTTCAGCCAATACTACCTCTACATCAATAATATCCCCGTTTTTCTTTCTGTTTTTTGTTACGAATTGAATAATACCGGATTCTATAGTTTTTTTGAAATTCTCTTTAATCCCGCTTTCATCCAGCTTAACATCAAAATCAGTAACATTCATTTTCAGTAATTCTTCACGTGAGTAGCCAATAGAATTACAAAATGCAGGATTGACATCAATAACGTTCATCTCAGTATCAGTGAGTAAAAAACTATTTTGCATCATATCCAATATCAGCGCATTTCTATTGGCTTGTTTTACAAAGTTTGCTTCCTCTTTTTTTCGCTCAGTAATATCTCTTATAAAAATGGAAACACCAGTTTGTGAAGGATAGATATGTTTTGCAAACCACTTCGAAGCGGCGGGCATATATAGTTCCGCATAAGCATATTGCTGACTTGCCATTGCTTTTTCATAAGCTTCGCAAAACGGATGTTCCAATAATTCGGGAAATTCGTGCCAGATATTTTTGCCTAAAAGGTAGGCTGGTGGCCTATTTAGAATTTGGCCGGCTTTATTATTTATGAAAGTACAATAACCTTCAGCATCAATGGAGATAAAGCCATCAGAAATTCTTGCGATCATTGACCGGTATATTTCTTCGATGTGTTGAGGCCTTTTTACTTCTTCAAGTTGCTTTGTTTTCATTTATCACGCAGAAAGTTTTCAGTTAGAAAAGAAGATAATAAATCGCCAAAAATATCTCCGGGTTTTGCCAGGCTTTTAGGATTAATTTTTATAAAAAAAGTTAATCATGGAAGTTTCAGGGAAACACCCCGGTAGATTTATACTTTACAAATTTACTTTATAAATATAACGCTATATTTAAACTGATTGTTAAGTTACGGTAATTTTTATTTTAAATAATTACGTCAGCGGGATATTTTAAAGAGAAGAAATACATATTCAAAAAACTGTTCTATAAAATACCTGGCAGCAATAAGGGTATTAATTCTTTAATTTGCTTATTCAAAAAGGCCCCTCATGTACGAACTACTCTATAAAAAAATTACTGATATTATTTCTATTACCGACGAGGAATTTAATTTTTGTAAAACACTTTTTCTGCCAAAGAAATTAAGAAAAAGACAATACCAGTTGCAGGAAGGGGATGTGTGTAAATACAATACTTTCGTATCTAAAGGTTTATTGAGATCGTATACAATTGATAATAAGGGAACAGAACATATTCTGCAGTTTGCTTTTGAAGGTTGGTGGATAGCCGATATATTAAGTTTTCTTACCGAAAAACCTTCTTCATTAAATATAGAAGCGTTGGAGGAATGCGAATTGCTATTAATAACCAAACCATCTATGGATCTTTTGCTTGAAAAAGTTCCGGTATTTGAAAGATACTTTCGCATACTTATTCAAAATAACCTCATCGCAACACAAAAAAGATTAATGGGAACGCTAAGCGAAACGGCTGAAGAAAAATATATTAACCTCATGAGCAATTTCCCTGGTTGTCTTCAGCGTGTTCCGCAGCATATGATTGCTTCTTATCTTGGCATTACAAGGGAAACCCTTAGCCGCATACGTAGCCACATGGCTGCCCGCAAATAATTTTATTGATATAGATCAATGCTATTAATTATCCTATCGCAATGGAGCAAGCCATGACGGGCAGTAGCTTTGTGTTATTAAAAAAGGAGCTATGGCAATTAAAAAAACAATAGCTATTATAGCATCGACAAACGAAAAAGTAACGGCTATTGTAAATAATCTTTCAATTGAAAATTGCAGGTTACTGTTAATATCAAAATATGCAAATCAATTTTCTGAATTATCAACTGCTATATTATCTACTCAACCAAACATTGAATTAGATGTTATTGATTGTATGAGAGACGGATGTTGGGAAGCAGACATAATAATTCTCAATATTTCTGACGATGAACAACAAGAGGTAGCTGAGTTAATAAAAGAAGTTGCTACACAAAAAATAGTAATAAGCTTTTCGGAAAATGGGAATGACGAATTACAGGATTTATTAAAATACTCCAAAGTAATAAAAGTTTTCAATGCTATCAATTGCCAGCCACTTTCTTTTTGGGGTAAAGATCAGGATGCAGCACTTGAAGCTGCTGATATTTTCAAAAATTCAAGACAAAATAAAGAGGCAATCAAATTAAGTAATTATTAAAGAAAAAATATAACAATTAAATTAAAAAATTATGACAAACATTAAATGGGCGCTGGACCCGGTTCACAGCGAAATTGATTTTAAAATCAAACACCTCATGATCTCAACGGTAACAGGTCACTTCAACAAATTTAACCTTGTGGCAGAAACTGAAACAGAAGATTTTAATACGGCTAAAAAAGTTGAATTCACTGCTGATGTCAGTTCAATTGATACCAAACATGAGCAACGCAACGGCCATCTTTTATCTGCAGATTTTTTCGATGTTGAAGAATATCCGGAATTAAAATTCATCGGAAAATCTTATAAAATTGAAGATGGAGAAGGAAAAATTAGCGGCGAATTAACTATGCACGGAATAACAAAGCCTATAACATTACATGTAGAATTTGGAGGGGTTATTCAGGATCCTTATGGACAAACAAAAGCAGGTTTTACCGTTACAGGAAAATTAAGCCGCAAAGAATTTGGATTAAGCTGGGGCGCTGTAAGCGAAACCGGTAATGTACTTTTAAGTGATGAAGTAAAAATAAATGCGGAAATTCAACTGGTAAAGCAGCAGGCACAACCAGTAGAAGAAAAGAAATTGTCAGCAGCAGAAAATGTTTAAAAAATAGATTATGGAAGATAGGATATTGGGATTACATCACATAACGGCAATTGCCGGAAATGCCAAAAGAACCCTGGAATTTTATACAAAAATTCTGGGGTTACGCCTGGTAAAAAAGACGGTTAATTTTGATGATCCCGGCACTTATCATTTTTATTTTGGCGATGAAAAAGGAACTCCCGGAAGCATACTTACTTTTTTCCCGTGGGAGGGAATGAGGCAAGGCAATAACGGTACAGGGATGGCCACAGAAATCGGGTACTCTGTACCGTTAGATAGCCTTGAGTTTTGGGCTGATCGTTTTAAGCAATATAAAGTGAGGCACGATAAAGCAGAAGAAAAGTTTGGAGAAAAATATCTTTCCTTCCGTGACCCGGATGGGTTAAAAATTAATTTAGTTGCTCCGTCAACTACTGATAACAGGACACCCTGGGAAACCAATGAAGTAAATGCCAGCGTTGCAACAAAAGGGTTTCATAGTATTACATTAATGCTAAAAAATATAACACCTACAGCAAAAATTTTAACTGATATATTGGGTTATAAATTGTTGAAGCAGGATGGCATAAACTACCGGTTTATAACAAACGCTATTGAAAACGCATCTATAGTTGATATAATTGAGGCTCCAAGCGTAGGTCACGGAGTAGTGGCAGCAGGAACCAACCACCACGTGGCTTTCAGGGTGAAGGATGATAATATATTAATGGATTACCGTGAAAAAATTGAGGGTATTGGTTTAAACATTACTCCAAAAATAAACCGTGATTACTTTTACTCATTGTACTTTCGGGAACCGGGAGGTGTATTATTTGAACTGGCAACGGATAACCCGGGATTTACAAAAGATGAACCGCTTGGTGAGCTGGGAACACATTTAAAATTGCCAAAGCAATATGAAGAATCAAGAACAGAAATAGAAAAAATATTGCCGGCGCTTGCGTAGAAAATTATTTGCCTGACCAATTGAAATTGAGTATGGATGAAGTAAAACTGAATTTGAATAAAAATGGCACGGGGGATTTTTATATTCCCGGGGAAGAAGAGAAGATAGCAGAAATGACGATAAATGTTTCTGGAAATAATCTTACCGTTTATCATACCGAAGTGCTGCCAAAAGCTGAAGGCAAAGGGTTGGCAAAAAAATTATTAAATGCAATGGTTGATTATGCCAGAAAAAATAATTTGATGGTAACTACTCTTTGTCCTTTTGTTCGTGCAGAGTTTTTAAGACATCCGGACCAATACAATGATATATGGAAAAATAAAAAAAATTAATATATGCACAGAAAAGAAGAAATACCGGTGATAGAACCAAAAGATATAATCATCGGAAATGCGAATGCTCCGCTTACACTTACTGAATTTATAGATTATGAAAGTGAAAAATGTGTAAAGGCGCATGAACTGGTAAAAGAAATGATGGAAACTTTTGACGGAAAAGTAAATTTCAATTTCCGGCATTTTCCGTTAGTAAAGATTCACCAAAGGGCCCACAAAGCCGCTGAAGCGGCTATTGGCGCAGGACAGGAAGGAAAGCTTTTGGAGATGCATGAAATGCTTTTAAAAAATCGCAGGCATCTTGGAACCATTACCTTGAAATTGTATGCAAAGGAAATTGGTGTTACCAATAAGTCATTTTTAAATGATCTGATCAATAGCAAATATGGATGGTTTGTGCAGGACGATTTAAAGTGTGGAATTGATCTCGGTGTAAAAGATGTTCCGGCATTTTTTATTAACGGTGAAAAGCTCGAAGGAAATATTAACTTCAAAATCATTAACAGAATTTATTAATGATGCATTAAAAAAGAAAAAGAAAATTAAAAAGGCTGCATAAAGTTTTTTTGAAGATATACCTATGGCTACACTTATTGCAACTGCTGAAGTTATTAATAACGGTAATGGCTATACGTCGAACATAACTATAAATCAACACGAGCTTTTAGTGGATGAGCCAATTGAAAAAGGAGGAGAAGACATGGGACCAGCTCCCGGCGACTATTTATGTGCGGCACTTGCTTCCTGTAAGGCAATTACTTTGCGTATGTATGCGCAACGCAAGAAATGGAAGGTTGAGCAAATAAAAGTGAAAGTAGATTTAATAAAGGGTGACCAGACTTCTCCTGCGCTGCATACTTTTATATGCGAACTGAGTTTTACGGGAACCCTGGATGAGGAGCAGCTCAAAAGATTGGAAGTTATAGCAAATTCATGCCCTCTTCATAAACTTCTTACGAGGCCAAACAAGATTATTACAAAAATAAAACAAGACAATCCTTTATAGTTTCCAATAATGATTAATGCCAATAAATTTCATACAAAAAAGATAATTACTGCCGGTAAAAACCTTGATGATGCCGGGAAAGCTTTAATCATGCTACACGGGCGTGGAGCCAATGCAAATGATATTCTTTCAATTGCAGGTTACTTAAATGTAAAAGATTTTGCATTACTGGCGCCTGAAGCAACCAACCATACGTGGTATCCTTATTCTTTTATGGCGCCGCCTTCACACAATGAACCGTGGCTATCCTCTTCATTACATTTATTAAAAGAATTGGTTGACGATATAATAGCAAAAGGGATTACGGCTGAAAATATTTACCTGCTTGGCTTCTCGCAGGGCGCTTGCTTAACACTCGAATTTGCGGCAAGAAATGCCGTAAGGTATGGAGGGATTGTGGCTTTCACCGGTGGTTTAATTGGCGATAAAATTAACCCGGAAAACTATACCGGCGATTTTGATAATACACCCATCTTTATTGGGAGCAGCAATCCTGATCCGCATGTTCCCGCAGAGAGAGTTCACGAAACCTCCAAAGTTTTAAAAGACATGCACGCAGTTGTTACACAAAAACTTTATAACGGTATGGGACACACGATATCACAGGATGAGATAGACATGGCAAATAAACTCGTCTTTGCTTCATCACCTGTTTGATTAAGGCCTCATAAAATTTTTTCTTTACAAAAATCTGTTTAACTTATTGTTCAATTTATGCAATCACCGCTTTATTAAGTATTAAAAGCGAAATAAAAAATTGAATGAAATATTTAAAAGTTCTTTATGTGCAGGTGCTCATTGGTATTGCTGCCGGAGTCTTGGTGGGATGGCTGTTTCCTTCTTTTGCGCCAACGGCAAAAATCATAAGTGATACTTTTATTAATATGATACGGATGGTAATTGCGCCTGTAATTTTTTTTACAATCGTTACAGGAATTGCAGGAGCCGGCGATATGAAAAAAGTGGGCAGAGTAGGAGGGAAGGCTATCATCTATTTCGAGATAGTTACTACCCTTGCCTTAATTATAGGCGTAATCACTGCCAACCTTGTTAAGCCCGGCGCAGGAGTAAATTTTTCCCATACAGAAAATACACAGGTTACTGAAATTGCTGCCCAGGCAAAAACGTTAAACTGGGGCGAATTTTTTTCGCATATTGTGCCGGTTAATGTTGTGGACGCATTTGCAAAAGGAGATATTTTGCAGGTGCTGTTTTTCAGTATTTTATTTGCGATTGGTTTAAAATGGATGGGTGACGCCGGGCATAGTTTATTTGTAAGTTTTGAAAAAATAAACCAGGCGCTGTTCAATGTTTTAAAAATTATTATGAAGGTTAGCCCCTTAGGCGCCTTTGGTGGAATGGCTTATACCATCGGCAAGTTTGGCTTTGCAACACTGGCAGTGCTTGGTAAATTATTGCTTTCATTTTATATAACGGGTATCCTGTTTGTGTTTATAATACTAAATCTTTTGTGCAGGTATTATAAATTCAGTTTGTGGAAATTATTAGGATACATAAAAGAAGAAATTTTAATTGTGTTGGGCGCAAGCAGCAGTGAAGCCGTTTTGCCTTCTGTTATGAAAAAACTAACTGATGCCGGTTGTGAAAAAGAAGTTGTTGGCCTGGTAATACCCGCAGGTTATAGTTTTAATCTTGATGGCACAACTATTTATTTAAGTATGAGTGTTATTTTTCTTGCACAGGTTTTTCATATTGATCTTTCAATTGGTCAGCAATTAATTATCATTGGCATTTTGCTGCTTACCAGTAAAGGCGCTGCGGGCGTAACGGGCAGTGGTTTCATTGTGCTGGCCTCCACACTTGCTGCGCTAAAAGTTATACCAATAGAGGGTCTTGCCCTGTTGATAGGCGTTGACAGGTTTATGAGTGAAGGAAGAGCAGTGATTAATTTTATTGGAAATACAATTGCCACCGTTATAATTGCTAAGAGCGAAAAAGCGATTGACATAGATATTTATAAAAGAGTAGTGGAAAACACAACTTCAAAAAATAGCAGCAATTTTACTGTGAAGAAAGTTGAACAGTAATTGCCTTTATAACAAATTGCGATAAAATGCAATGAACAGGATAAAAATATAGAAATGCAAATAATATTTGCCCGAACTTTATTAAAAGTTGTAACCTATTCCCATTATTATGCATTCAATTAAATCTTTACCAGGTCTGGCAATTTTTTTTGTTTTTCTATTCATGAAAAATGATTGTATTGCCCAGGAGAACCGTGGTAATGATACAAGTTATTATGTCTATTTTCCCGGAAGCATAACCGGCCGTATTTATACATCAAGAAAGTATACAGGCTTTGCTATAAAAGACAAATATTCTTCAGATAAATTTTACAACCCGCACTCAACACTAAATTTGGGTGTAGGAGTAACTTATCATAACTTTTCGCTTAACCTTGCCTATGGATTTAAATTTTTAAACCCTGATAAAGAGAAAACAAAATACCTTGACCTGCAGGCGCATGTTTATCAGCCCAAATGGGCAATGGATTTTTATGGACAATTCTATAAAGGGTTTAGCGCCGGTGATTATTACCGGGAAGACGAAAAAATTTCGCTGGTTGGTTTATCTGTCTACAGGGTGTTCAATCCAACACGCTTTTCTTACAGGGCTGCCCTTATTCAGAATGAATGGCAGAAAAAGTCTGCAGGGGCATTTTTAGCCGGCGCTGAATCGTATTATGGCACTATTAAAGGAGACAGCAGTCTTATAAATTCACCAAATATCAGTAAAGAGATTACTAAACTAAACTATTTTAGTTTTGGCCCAGGTGTTGGATACGCATACACGCTTGTTGCTTTTCAGCATTGGTTTTTAACAGGATCGCTGACTGTAAATTGTAGTTTAACTTTTACAGCTACTCACAATGAAGAAATTAAAGTGGGTGACCGTTTTACTGTAAATCCCGGAACACGTTTTCGGGTAGCCGCGGGTTACAATGGCAGAGTCTGGTGTATTAGCGCTAACTGGGTTGAAAATAACCTGCCCTTTAAAAGTAATGATTTGCAATATAAATACCTCTTACGAACAGGCAACTACCGCCTTATAATTGCAAGAAGATTTAACACCGGAAAGCATTTGCAGAAGACCTTGGAGCCTGTTGGTAAAGTATGGAAAGAGTGATCTGAAAAACTGCATATCAGTAATGCATAATAAAAGTTCTGCTATATTTATTGGTTCAAATCGTTTTCTTGGACATTCAATTAATAGAACTTTTCAACATTGAACCTGGACAACTGGATGGCTTGCTGTCACTGGGCTGGTTCAGGATACAACAAACCATATTCACTACAGACATCTTATATTTTAACGGCAAAGTATACAATACCGTTTGGTTACGGGTACGGCTACACGATTTTGCAACAGATAAAAAATATAAAATATTATCCCGGAAAAATAGCAGGTTCAGTACCGAAATAAAAAAGGCAGTGATTACACCTGCTCATGAAGCCTTATTTGCTTCTTATAAAGAAAGTGTTTCGTTTGAAAGCGCTGCTTCCCTGCATTCCCTCTTATATGGAAACAGTGAGCGCAATGTATATAACACTTACATGATTGAAGTGTATGATGGCGATGTACTTATTGGTATCGGTTGCTTCGACCTTGGCAACAACAGTGCAGCAGGCATTTGTTCGGTATATCATCCTGCTTATAAAAAATTCAGTTTGGGCAAATACATTATCTATGAAAAGATGCAATATTGTAAAAGAGAAAAATTTACTTATTTCTATCCCGGCTATTTTGTTCCCGGCTATCCCATGTTTGATTATAAACTTGAAATAGGGAAACCGGCTATTGAATATTTTGATACTGTTCAAAAACAATGGTATCCATTTTACGAGTATGCTCCCCGTTATCTTTAGCCGGCATTACAAATATGGCAGGGTCTATCTCTTTATTTGTAGTAACTGTGGTATAATTAATGGAAACATCGTTGCCGTTGTTGGAAAGACTCATGCTATAAGGCACTACCAAACCTATATCAGTTTTTTTATCATTTAAATTTCGTTTAACCGTTGGCGTTATAGGAGTGATATGATAGAAGACATTTGCTTTTCACCCCAGATTCTCATTTGGTTTATAAATGGAATTAATTCCTGCCCGGTTTCAGTAAGAAATATGCCGACTATTTTAAAAAATTCAATGCAGGAATTGATAACCACGCACAATAGTTTATTACTTTTAAATCAAAATTCCAACGCTTTGACGACAAATGAAAATATAGATATCCCTGCAATTTGTTTTGATACAAACGGAGAATTGATAATTACTCCTTCTATGATTTCTTCAAAAAATGACTTTGATTTTTTTGAAGGCAAGTGGAAACTCCATAATAAAAAACTTACATCGAGATTAACGCATTGCACAGAATGGATAGAATTTGAATCAACACAGGAAATGTACTGCATGTTAAACGGACTTGGGAATATTGACAATTTTCTTGCAACGTTTGATGGACAGCCATTTGAGGGAATGAGCCTGCGGCTTTTTAATCCAAAGACAAAGTTGTGGAGCATTTATTGGGCAGACTCAAACGAAGGTAAACTGGAGCCACCGGTATCAGGTTCTTTTGAAAACAATATAGGCCACTTTATTACAAAGCACACTTTCAACGGAAAGAATATTTTAGTTACTTTTCGCTGGGATGCCAGGAATAAAGACAAACCGGTTTGGAGCCAGGCATTTTCCGACGATGATGGAAAAACCTGGGAGTGGAATTGGTATATGTATATGGAAAGAATACAATAGCCGGAACTGTGGTGGGTGTTCTTGCCAATATTTCATTTGCTTTCATAATTGCAATTCAAAAAATATTTAGTGTATTATGACAAGCCATGTTCATATGATATCGGAAGCAAACAAGACAAAGTGGAAGATATTTTTCGGGATATGAAAAAACATACTTCATCCTAATTTAAGACAGTAATTAAAAATCATTCACAGACAAACAAAAAGCAGCCGAAACAAAATGACAAAAGAACAATATCCAAAAATTTATTTATACAAAAGAATTGTTCAGGCCAAACTTTTTATTGACCATAACTATGCAGACAAAATCGACCTTGACAACATTGCTGTTGAAGCCTATTTTTCTAAATTTCATTTCATACGGCTTTTCAAAACTATTTACGGCAAAACCCCGCATCAATATTTAACGGTTGTACGAATAGAAAAAGCAATTCAGTTGTTGAGAGAAAACGAATCAATTACAGAAGTCTGTTTTTCTGTGGGCTTTAACAGTTTAAGTTCATTTAGTGGATTATTCAAGCGGGTTGTTGGGGAGTCACCATCTTCCTACTTAACACTACAACAAATAATGAAAAAACAAATCAATAAAACACCGCTTGCATTTGTTCCAGGTTGCTTTGCATTTCAGCACGGATGGAAATAAAATAGCAATTTTAGAGAAGCAAAACATTTTATCATTACCGACATTTGTAACATTATTTAATTCTAAAAAAGCAGGAAATGATTATAAAAATGACACACGTTTGTGTTTATGTTCTCAACCAGGAGAGTGCATTTGATTTTTACACAAACAAACTTGGATTTAAAATAAAGATGGATGTACCTATGGGTGCAAATGCACGTTGGCTTACAGTAACGCCACCTGAACAACCTGAATTAGAAATTACACTATTCCCGGTGGCAATAGGCCAAAAGTTCAACGAAGAAACTGTAAAATCAATGACAGAGCTTATTCGCAAAGGAACATTTGGTCCTGGTGTTTTTACCTGTAAAGATATTTATGCAACTTATGAAGAACTTAAAAGCAAAGGAGTTGAATTTATGAAACCGCCTACAAAGGAGTTTTATGGAACAGAAGCTTTATTTAAGGACGATTCGGGAAATTGGTTTTCATTAGCGCAACTCGTTTAAATAATCATACCTATGAAAACGATATTTGACGAAGGAACAAAAGCTGAATTAATAAACAGAATTGATTCACTTAAAGAAAATGCGCCAATCACAATGGGGCAAAATGAATGCGTATCAAATGGTAAAACATTGCCGGATTTGGGAAGAAATGATGCAAAGTAAAATTAATTTGAAACGGGCTTTTATTGGAAGAATTTTTGGAAGAGTTGCTTTGAAAACTGTTTTAGGAAATGAAAATCCATTGAAACGAAACACACCAACCATTCCTTCACTTATTATTAAAGAAAGTGCAGGAGATTTTGAAGCCGAAAAAAAACTTTGGATTTCAAATATTGAAAAGTATGCAGGCTTTGATAACGATAATTTTCAGCACGTATTTTTTGGAAAAATGACAAAAGAACAAATTGGCCAAATGGTGTACAAACATATTGACCATCATTTAAGACAATTTAATGCCTGAGACAAAGTGAATGAAAACAAGGAACCGCTAACATTGATTTCTATGAGTTTTCAAATTGGCGAAAGTATTCCGCTTCCATTCGTTGAATTATTAAGAAACTTCTCTGTAATAATATAACAACAACGGCTAAACGTAATTGAAAGATAATTCAAATCTTTTTTTATGAGAAGCACAAGTGAGACGCCTGCGCTAAATCTCTGATAATTGTAAGATATGCTTGCGCGAAAAGGGGGCTTTTATTTTTATATTATATTATTCAATGCTTTCATTTTATTAGTAGCCCAAAGCCACCCTATTAGCAGGCAAAAAGAAGTCTTAAAGAACAAGGGTAAAAAAAATGTTTTGAGTAAAGATTGCAATGCAATCCAGCCTTCTCTAATTATGCCGGGCACAATCGCACATGCTGTTATTGCCAGTGATATCATAAAAACATATTTTACTGAAACAAGAAGAAAATTTTTCTTGTTAATAATTATTTCTTGTCCGGCATACGAGCCAAATAAATAGGTAAGTCCAAACAGAATACAGAGGATTATTATTGAATTTATATTAAAGAGTTCCTGGAAAAAAAAGAGGATGCCGTTCGCAAAATCTCCTCTTGTTTCACCTACTAACAATAACGCTATAAGAATTGTCAACACAATAGCAGTTGCCTTCATTGTTTTAGACCTTCCGAATTTTTTTGCTTCTGTTATTGTCATATTGGTAGTTGTGGCTAAGTGCATGGCAGAGTATTACCCATCTAAAGTAATTGTTTTATTTAGTTTATCCAATTTCACCCTATGTGTGCCTTTTATAAAGCAACATCGTTTAATTAAAGCAGGCAGTGGCTTAGGCCCACAAGCACAAGCATGGCTAACGCACAAGGCTATACGACAAAGCTTGCGCTAAACAATCATTTACATGCTTGAACGAAATAAGAGACAAAGCTAAACAGCCTTATATACTTGGACTAATGAAGGGCTAAACCTTCTTATATGCTTGCACGAAATAGCTGTTATTCATAACTCCAATATTTTGGAAAATTATACAATGTCAAATCCATAAAATCAAAATCTCTAATAAGTAAATTTTCCTCTTCAAGTTCTGCAAAAAAAATTGCGAGGCTTTCGTTTAAATTGTCTAATAATTTTTTATCTATATTAAATATATTTTTGAAGGCCGGATAAAAATTCGCATAATAGCCGCGTGTTATATTTGAAATAACATTTGTGCGGATTTTTTGGTTCTTTTTAGATACCTTTTCAAGTGATTCCTTTAGTTTTTGAGACATGTCGATTCCTAACGATGAAAAAAATTGATCATATTCTTTATGTTCAGCACCTAAAGGTAATGAGGCAAAAATCTTATTGTATTTATCAACAGTTACGTCAAATCCTGCCTCATCAAATAAGAAGATGCAATCTCGTTCAAAATCATTCAGAAATATAAATTGATTTTTTAAAGTTGTTAGTCTAGGTATTTCATTTTTAATTAGAAGAAAATTATATGATGGTAATAAATCATTAACAATTATTTTGAATTTCAAGTCGTAATAGTTTTTTCCTGCAAAAGTTTTATAAAATGCATTTTGCAGTTCATTTGTCCAAATAAGAGATTCCGAAAATATAATCAAATAAATATTATTGGCTTGCAAAAAAGGTACTGAGTCTTCAAAATTTATCTCAGTCCATTGATCAGAGACTATGCCTATATTTTTAAAATACTTCAGTTCTTTGATAGTATGGAATGTTCTTAATCCATTTGGATGTAAACATCTAAATAAAATATTGTTCGATAAGAATTCTTGTCCCTCAATGGTTAGTGGAATATCTGGACTTGTATATTCAAAATTAAAGTAATCTCCATTAAATAAATATTCTTGAAACCTCACAAAATTTTCATTACTCATCGCCTTTCTGTTTTCTGAAAATCCTTGAGATATTCGGGTAATTACTTCTTGCTCTATATATCTCTTTAAGGTTTTAAATTTTTCATCTACTAACACCTCAGTTCTATCAGGAGATAGATTTAGACATGCTCTTTTTGTAAGATTTATTTGAATGTCAAGACATAACCAGGAAGGAAATAAATTATTTAGACTTTCTGAAATTTTTATTTCGAATTTCTCTTCGCTTAATGCAGGATATCCAATAGCAAAATTTCTTTGACAGACTTTCCCTGTTATTTGTCGTCCTGTTCTATTTATAACAGAAATACTACCTTCTATGTCTTTCAAAATAAGGTTATCAGAATTTATAAAAGTTATTTTTAACCATTCAAAAATTTTGTCTTTGTCCCCTGTTCTTCTTCTTATTGTTGGTAAATTATCCAAAGGGTTATCGACAATTAGCGGAAGTTTTTTATGAGCACTTTGATCTACCGCTTTGTATTTTAATTCACTTTTACCCTGTATTGAGATAATAATTTCATAAGGAGAATTTGGTATTATTTCTTTTACAATGTTGGTTAGATCATATTGATTTAAAAGTCCTTTATCTTTGAGGGTTAACACGAGTTTAGTGCCTATTTCAACTCGCTTGGATTTTTTTTGAATGGTATAACTATAGGCAGTTGGAATTTCAAAATAGATTGGACTTGGTGGCTTTAGTGGATTTTCCGGTTCCTTCCTGCTTTCTATTTTTAATGAAGATGCAATCATAAAGACGGAAAGAATTCCAATACCAAATTCACTTACAGTATCTATGTTAGAAAATTTGGCATAAAAAATCTTTACTTGAATAGTAACTTTTGCCAGCTTGTAAAAAATAATTTTCGAAAATGAACTCATCCATTCCCAACCCGTTGTCTTCTATTATGAAGGTGTCTTCTTCCAATGTCAATTTAATAAAAGGCCGAAAATATTCGGCTTTTGTTTTAAAAATTTGCTCTCTTATATTTATTGCATCTACAGAATTTTGAATTAATTCTCTTATCGCCACAACTGGATTTTTGTATAATCTTTCGCCGATTAATAATTCTATTACACGTTTGTAATCAATTGAAAATTTTAAATCATTGTAAACATAACTACCGTCATTCTTAATTCTATCAGCAAGAACTTCTTCATTTAGTTCCAAATAATGTTTTTTTGAAATCTCATCATTATATGCTTTAAGCAAGAACATCGTTTCTTTCCTTTCAATTTCGATCCAAGCCAAAATTCTTTTAAGGCTCTTTCTACTTCGGGGCTCATACAAATAGCTTCAAATAGAACCTTTTCAGGAGTAATGCTTCGACCAACAATGCTACTGTGTTTTTTCCATTCTAATATGCTTACTGGATTTTTCGGATTTATATATTCATAAATTAATTTCGGTGTTCGCTCTGCATCTAAGTCGAGAATATCTGCTAATCTTAAAATAAAAGATAAAAATTGAATATCGACGATTGTTTCCCCTATTAATGTATTCCGGGGCCACTTATCTATGTCTTTTAGTGATTTAACGGGCTCCCCATGTGCATCACAAATTGATATTAAGTGTTCGAAAAAAGAAATGCCATTATACTCTAGCTTGTCGTCACCTTTTGATAGATGTTCCCTAATGAAAAGCGCTGATCTTTAACGTGATTCAATCTAAGAAACTCTGTAAAGACCTGATCTTGTACAAATGTTGCCTCGCGATATTCTCCGTTGTCGATGAACGATTGATATGAGTGAAAATTAATAATATCACTCCTAAAAAGAATTCTAAATTCTGCTGAATTTTTAATAATCTCTTCCTTTTCACTCAATGAACATGTCATTCCAATATCATGTAAATATGCACTTAGAAGTAATAAGGAAATCTCAATGTGATTTAAATTATCTAATACTTTTGCTGGAATAATCTTACTCATGATATTAGCCACTTTTGCCCGCATGATCAGGATCATGCAAAGTAAACTCCGGCATGTTTTCAGGAATACGTTCAAGAAGAGGGGCACATTCACTAATTATTGTATAAACTTTGGATGATATCTTTTCACCTAATTTATTTTCCTCCTCTTTTTAGTAGAAGCTTATAAAGTTCAAGAGAAACAAGTTTTAGTTCTGTGTCTTTTATCATGGTCACAGTTAATTATATAAATGACTTTATTATTTGTAAATCTATTTAAAAGTTCCTAACTAAACCAGCTTCCAGGAATAAGCACAAACAAATTCAGCGAAACATAAATGATAGAAATATTTTACTCTTCCTCCACATCCCCACCCAATTCCGGCAATATCATTTTTAATTCTCCATCACTTACCGTATCCACATCTTTCAATCTTTTTTGTAAAGCCCTGGTGCACTTGCCTACTACATCTTCCAGTTGGTTAAGGCCCGTTTGTATATTGTTCCGTGCCTTATCGAGCATGCCGCTAGAGTTGCCAAACTCTGTTTACTTGCTCAGCTAAAACCCTGAGTGGTATCCTCACCCACCTTTCATTTAGTTTCATAATAGCAATTCACAAAAATTATTTTAGTGTATCCGTCTATGATAGTTGCTTATTTTTTTTATTTCCATCTTGTGCAAATGTAACCTGTTCAAAATTTACCTGCGCTAATAACTATGGGCTTATAAAACCTAGCCATACCATCACAACAAATATAGTTGCCATTCCCCTCCCGTCCGACTACCTAACGGTTATGACTGCGCGCCGGTAGTATTTTTGTATTAAAAAGGATGATCACCAACGTGCATAATAAAGCCTTCATGTCTGCTGGAATAATTGATGCGTTTTATAAGGGGTAAGTGATAGGCAGGGGTGTGGACGGTTCTACATCTAAACGAAATTTTAATCTTCTGAAATCATAACAATATCAAATATTGATTCAAGAATGTCCGGTTAGAACATCTGCGAAGGATGGGGAAGTGCCTCTTAACTAATTCTCTCATTCTTGTTGCTTTGGAAAATATGAGTGTTAGGGCACCTTTGGCAACGCATTATTATAATTATCAGCACTGTTCCCAACTGCATTTAGCGCATTCTTCTTACTTAAGTTATAAGAGATCCCGAAAAAAGGTTTAAATAAAAATTTGAACGTCAAAGGAATCGTCATTGTACTAAGATCACCCTTTACTTTATAGGTATCACCGCCATCGGAAACATCTGTTTTTTGATTATAGCTCAGTTGCGAAACATCAAGACGCTGTGCATTTCCGGCTACAGCTCCGAAATGTGCGATAAGACGTTCCGATTTTCCAAACTGAAGCGAAAGAGCGCCAAGAAATTGCAACTGGCTGTTAGTACCTGAACCATAAGCAATACCTATACTCGCGCCGGGTGTAACCCATGATACACCTGACCGGAGAAGTCCTTAACCATCCCGCCAAATGCAAAATTATACTTATTTGTATTCGCCCTTTTTATAAGTAAACTGTCCGTTCGTTGAGTCGACTCATCAAGTTCCCCCTGAATTTGCAGTATCAGATACTTTGAAAAGTGCATTCTTGTTATAAACATAATCATTAAGACCCGACATTAAGATAGCGACACTGAAATCCACTTTCAATCCGCCTTTAAGCCATATATCATAGGTATAGTTTTCTTCCCTGCCGTTGATTCTATCACGTTTATTGATTGAATACCTAATGATGTCAAAATTCCCAAGGTTAGTTATTGATGGCAAAGTATATTGAATAGTGTTATTGTCATTTAAAAAATCTAAAACTTTGATATACTTCAGAAATGTTTTATAATCATCATTGATTCCTTTATTGTACTATTAAATGAAGGGTTATTTAATTGAGCGTAATTAATGAGTACATTCAAACTTGAGCTTACATTTTGAATATAGTTGTATATTTCTGAGTCCTGATTTACAAATTTTTTTATAAGCATTTTCTGATCTGAACCAATACAATTTTCGTAATTAAGCATATTTATTAACCGCGAATTCTCAGTAAAAGCATCTTGCAGCAATTTCCCAATTTGTAGGGAACAATAAAGTACAAAATAATTCACCTGGTTAAGCTTTTCATTCGTTACAAATTCCAAAGTCACTATACATTCTAGATCCCCTGCTATACCATTGATAAAAAGGTCAGACCTCGAGATGGTAAATGACTTATTAGATGCGAATGATAGAAGGTTGTCGATATTTTCCTGCAATGAAACTGACAATACTCCTGTATCAGCCGCGGGTCGCACCAAAATAAGATGAGTATGACGTAGATGGATTCGAAGATGTTATCTCTTGTAAAAGCTGAAGTATGCGGTTGATAACTTCGATTTTATTCTCGGTAGATTGGGATTGATTTTTTATGTTAACGGCCGTCTTTTTAATCGAGTGCTCATAACCAGCCGTATCAATCGAATTAGATGCAATATCATTAATAATTCCTTCGACGTTGTTGTTTATTACAAGACTACTCAAGTAAAGAGTAAACTTTTTTGTTTGATTAACAATTTCCTGATTTAATATACTTGTTTCGGTTCCATCATTTCTCCACTCATTTTGCGCAGAATCCAATGCTTTCTTCATTTTGGATCTTTCGGAACCAATTTTCGGGCTGGCTATATCTTGCTTGTCCGTTATAAGGAGTCTTATATATAACTCTGTGTCGTACCACTTCTTGTTTAATTCTGCAATTTTTGTTTTTAACCTTTCAATGGAATCTTTAAACAAAGTGGGATCAACTTGCTTTGTGCGTATACTGTCCGCGTGAAAAATATCTAATATGTCTATACTACTTGCCTGAATATTTGCAGTGTCTTTTTTGAAATTATCTACAATCACATCGTTCGCATCCGTGAAATGTGCGACTGATTGATTATCCGAATAAAAACTATATCGCAATGGATTTATTCCCTCAATTCGAAAAGCTGAGAATCTGTTTACATTAATACTCAATTTTCTTAATGGAACATTAATATTTTGCTTATTCCCATCATCAACTCTTTGAAAGCTTAGATGGTCTGGCGAGCAAGCTGCAGAACATAAGACATCAGTTTTGAATTGCTTTAATACATCACGCGAAGACGGATAATATTTACTCTTAGTCTTTTGCTCGTCTTTATTTTGGCTTTCACTCTGGGTCTGACTAAAGGTTTTAGCCTGAATTAAAATGATTGTAGAAATCAAAAGCAGAAATATTTTTTTCATATAGTGAAATTTTGGCTTAATAATTTAAAATTAATCTTGGTCTTGCGATGTCATAATTTTATTGGAAATCTTCAGATTGTGATAATTGAATCATTTCATTTATGATGTAAAATTATTTTTTGCGGGAGGCGATTGAAAGAGCTAAATAACGGAAAATGCATACCGTTTTTTTACGGTATTAAAATGAGTAGAATAGCGGTTACAAAAAATTTAATTGAGTAAGAACTTGCATTTGAATTTATGAGTAAGTAAATTCAGAAAATTATTTTTAAAACTTAAAAACACAAAAAATGCCAGTATTAGTAACAACATTGCCAATCAAGGGCAAACCTGAAGCGCCTGTAACAATGGACCAAATTAAAAAAATGCATGATAATTACGTAAGCGGATTAATCCATACACCTTTTCCAAATGATGCCACAAGTGCCTGGATAAGCTTAAATGAAGTTTTAGCATTGATGTCAGATAACAAGGGTGCAACGGGTATCCGAATATACTATGGTAGATATCTCCCAGGTACCGTTATTAATGGAAAAGACTATTCAAATTTGCATGGTGTAATATTAGTTGCAACCAAACATACTGATATTAAAGAAGACCCAACTATAGATAACAGTAACGATATGCTTACTCCTAATGTAAATTATGTTTCATATTCTGTTTATGGTGGACAGGGAGATGACAACATACCAACGAAACCACCATATACTGCAGCTGGTGCTGTTATAGGATGATATTTAATAAATGAATTATATACTATATATATCCGGAGGTTATTTTTGCGCTTTGGGTGTAGTAATTTATTTTATAAAAAAATTAAATCCCTACTGGCTAAGATTTTTTATATGGTTTATCGGCTTTGAATATCTGACACAATTTGCTGCAATAATATGTTTGGTTTATTTAAAAAGGAGTAGTAATGGCATTGCCAATCTGCACACGTTAATAGCGCATAGCTTTTACTTATATATTTTTTATCTTGCATTGGAAAAAAAACGGCAAAAAAAGTTGCCGTTATTTTTTTTGGTGATACTATTGATAGTTCAGTTTGTGGAAATCTTTTTTATAAAATACTTTTCTGAGTATGCAAATATTACTGATAACTGTGGAAGGTTTTTTATCCTTATTTGCTGTCTCGTATATTTGTTCCAGTTATTGACTAAGGACGAAGTATTAAATTATTTTAAAGTTCCAATGTTCTGGATTACAATTGGCATTCTAGTTTGTATAACCGGAGATTGGATTTATATTATATTCTATAATTATTTGCTTGGTCGTTCGATAGATAATAATGGAGAAGTAAACTATATAATGCTTATTATCACAAATAATCTTCAATATGCCTTGTTTACCATTGGCTTTACCTGCAACATAAAATGGAGAAGAGTCAAGTCATATCTATTATAGTCATCTCGTCTGTAATTCTTTTTCTATTAGTAATATTTTTACTTTTTGTGTTCGTGTGGTATAGGGCAAAGAGAAATAAAGAAATTTTGGAAAAACAAACTTTACAAGCAACTTTCAACCAACAACTCCTCCAATCCCAGCTCGAAATGCAGGAACATACTTTTAATACCATCAGCACAGAGATACATGATAATGTAGGGCAGGTATTGAGCCTGGCTAAGGTGCAACTGAACATTATTGACCAGGGAGAAACACTTGATAGAACATTGCTGGCAGATGCCAAGGAAAGTGTAAGCAAAGCCATGACAGACTTGAGAGATATTGCCAAAAGTTTAAATTCAGACAGGATACAACAGTCAGGCCTATACGAAATTACGGAGCATGAATTGCAGCGCATCAGCCGTGCCGGTTTAATGACCGTTTCTATTATTAACGAAGGCAGTATTACCGATTTACCGGAGCAGAAAAAGCTGATCATCTTCCGCATGATACAGGAAAGCCTGCAGAATATTATTAAACATTCCAAAGCCACCAACATTGACGTTTGCTTTAAGTATGAAAAAGAAAAGGTAACCATATCTATTGCAGATAACGGCACCGGTTTTGATAAAACTTTATTGGATAAAAAAGACGGGCTGGGCCTGCATAATATTTTCAGCCGTGCTGCTTTAATAGGCGGCGAAGCCACTATCCACAGTGTTCCCGGCGAGGGAACCATAATCACTATAACCTCACCTTATGAATAACACAAGATATATCGCCATTGCAGATGACCACGCCATGTTCCGAAAAGGGCTTGCCGTGCTCATCAACATGTTCCCGAATTATAAAGTATTGTTCGATGCCGCTAACGGCAAAGACCTTATCAGCCAGCTTAACAAAAAGCAATTGCCTGATATTGTTTTACTGGATATCAGTATGCCCGAAATGGATGGCTATGCCACGGCAGAATGGCTGCATAATAATCATCCCGAAATAAAGATACTGGCATTAAGCACCATGGATTCTGAAACGGCTATCATCAGGATGATCAGGAGCGGAGCCAATGGCTATGTATTGAAAGATGCAGAGCCGGAAGAGTTACGGTTTGCCTTTGATGAAGTGATGAGCCGTGGTTATTATTATAATGAACTCGTTTCACGCAAAATTTTACATACGGTGACGGGATTTAACGGAACCCAAAAATGCACCTGCCACATTTGCCAAACTAACGGACAGGGAAATAGAATTTTTAAAATACACCTGCACCGAAATGACGTATAAAGAAATTGCGGATAAAATGATTTTAAGCGTTCGTACTGTTGAAGGCTACCGGGATACCCTATGCGAAAAACTGAATCTTAAAAGCCGCGTGGGCCTTGCGATGTATGCCATCAAAAACCGTATTGTAAGCGGAGGCGAATTTTAACTGAAGCTGAGTAGAAAGATAAAAGTTGATGTTGTGTTGGTTCGTGCCAGTTTTTTGCCCAACCTCATCATATTAGCTGTAAGTTTCTACCTAATTGCCAAAGACATTAGGTTACAAAGTAAGCAACTAATTTCAAGTTATTATGAGCAATAACTATCCAACAACCATTTTTCTGTTCCATCTTTTTTAGCCCGTCTGGCTGCAGCCCGAATAACAGGCGAAAGCAGTGACATCCATCCTGGAGCATTTGAGTCTGATATTATCAGTGCCACCGCAAGGTGCGCAAACTTTTTTGGTTTTCCTTTTTTATCAGTAAGACCGTCTGCAGCAAGTCCATAGAAAATCTTTATAAAATTTTCCATACCCGTGTGCCCGGGCTTTAAGGTTATATGAAATTTCACTTTATTATTTGTTTCATTATAGAATTTATGAGGCGTGCCTTCAGGGACGGTTACTGATTCGCCAACGTTTAGAATTTTTTTATCCTTGCCCACCTGCACGTATAAAATACCTTCCTGCACCTGAAATTTTTCAGAAAAAGCATTGTGGTAGTGTAAAGGTGGCCCGTCGCTTTTACCTAAATCTATTTCAATAAGAGTGTATTCCCCATTTGTTTCTGCCGAAGTTTTTATAAATGTAGCAGAGTCGTTAATGGCAGGGTTAACAAAAGTCCTTTTTTCCATAATTTGAAGTTTTATAATGCAACTGCTCTTATACGAAAAGTTACATTATAATCAAGGTACATTAAATTATAAGCAGTTTGAGATATAAATTTTTTCGCTCTTGTAAAAGCTATTAGATAAACGAAAACTCCATGAAAACTTAGTTTTTGCATCATTTATTCTCCCGTACTTTTTAATGCCCAGTAAATAAGCACAGGTTGAAAAAATAATCTCGCCAAGCGCTTGCCATCAGTATCCAAACCAAACGCGTTTCGATGATGCCTGTATTGTGCAATATTTCCGGGAAATACTGCAGCAAAAAAAGTTGCCGCCATTATACCCAGAGGCCTTTTGTTTTTATCTGCCAGCATAAGTGAAGTCCCCAATGCAATTTCTGCAACGCCCGAATAAGCTACGGTATCGTCAGGGTGTAAGGGAACCCATTTAGGCACCTGCGCACGAAAAGCTTTTCTCGAAAAGGTTAGATGACCTATACCTGCTGTTACAAGTAATACTCCCAATAATATTTGTGATGATTTTTTAATGGTGTGGGTTGGCTGCATAAACTAAGATTTTACTTTTTATCCTATCACTTAAATCGTGCCATTAAACAGTTAAAGACAATAAATGTATTTATTAAGTAAGAACACCTTTGTTTAACAGTACGCAAAGTGCAAGGCTTTGTTGCGTCAGATAATAGTTACAAATATTGTAAGCTCACAAAAATGCAAATCATTTTTTATGCATCTAAAACGGGATTCCAAAATTCAGGTAGCTCAATACTTTTTTGGAATTGTCGCAATAGGCTAAGCTAAATTCCAATGGCCCGATAGGTGTGTTGTATGCAAACGTAGTTGCATAGCCCGTGAGCCAATTGTCAAATTTTAACCGGTAGTCTTCGCTTATAAAATTATTCACGAGGGCATTTGCTTTAGCCATTACATAAATGTTTTTCGATAGCTGAAAACTTAACCCAATTAACAGGGAAGCTACGCTGGGCGTACTTACCGTAGTTTCATTGAGGCCCGCAAATAAAACCTGGTTCCTTACGGTTTTGGTGAGGCCGCCAACCTGGAAGTTATTTACCAGGTTTTGTTTATAATTAAAATTAATGCCAGATTGAAACAAGGTAAGAAAGGTAAGTTTTTTAGTTATGGGCGCATAGGCTTCCGCATTCAACACCATCCGTTGATAATTGTCGTAGTTAATTCCCAGCGAATCTGTGTTTGTAACCAGGTTACCATCTAAATAAAAATTCACGTCAGGGTTTTGGTTATACACAATGCCGTACTCAGCATTAACCCTAACACCTCTTTTAGGATATAAATCTTTATCTAAAGTATTTATGTTCAAATAAACAAATGAAGTAAAAAATTCATTTTTTCCTTTCGCCTCCAATACAGATTGTATCAGCGGTTTGAATCTTATTGATTCATAACGGGTACCAATACCCGCAGTAAAGCTGCGGCTTCCGGAATATTCAGATTTTACTTCACCTTCAAAATAATATTGACCGTATTGGCCACTTTTCTCAAAATCATCATAGCTGTCTATTTTATAATTTTCAAACTGAACTTTAGGTATCAACGCTATATTTTTATTTTTTCCAAAATACTGCAAATGCTCACCTCTTACCCGGAAATTCTGCCCGATATTTAAAGTAACCAGGCTTCTTGAATAAGGTGTAAAGAAATCCCTCGTTGTTAAGTTGGTAATAACGCTTATGCCGTCAAAAACATTAAAGTGAAGTCCTATTTTAGCATAAGTAGACGGATTTTCTTTTACATCAAAAATAATTTTTGAAGAACCATCGGCTTGCACTTCTAAAAAATAATTAATGGTGCTATAATAACGGGTACCAAAAACCCGGCGGATAGCGTTTGAAATTTCTGTTTCTGAATAAAATTTATTGGTATGAAAATCCATCGCGTGGATAAAATAAGTTTCGGTTGTTTTAACGAGTCCCTCAATTTTATAGCTGCTTATAAAAACAGAATCGCTTTTAGGAAGCCGGTTTGTATCCGGAACCGGGATTCCATAAATACTGTTTAAAGAATCGGCAAGATGCTTTAAAGCCGGGTATAATTTTCTCCCTTCTTCAATTCCAATTTGTATTATTTTATCTGCTTTATTAAAACTTCCCATAGAGTAATCGTCTAATGGATGCGAAACAAACAAATTGCAAAGAGGCACTTCCATTTTAAAATCTTCTGCTTCTTTTAAAAAAGCAATCTGTAATAAAATGTCAATGGGGGTTTTCAGTTTTTCTTCGGGGTATAAGCCTGTCGTAACGCTGCTTCCAATAATGAAATCAGCGCCCATTTTTTTTGCATCCACTACCGGAAAATTCCTGGTAACACCTCCGTCAACTAATAAACGGCCGTCATAATTTATAGCCGTAAATACGGAAGGTATTGCCATGCTTGCCCTTACAGCGGTGGCTATTTCTCCTGAGTCTAACACTATAGCTTCACCGGTAGAAATATCGGAGGCAACACATTTAAACGGAATAGAAAATTTGGTAAAGTCTTTTATATTATGCACCGGGTAATACAATTCGGCAAACTTAAACCACAGCTCCTGGCCCTCTAAAAACCCGCCGGGCAATTTTAGCTTGTGATTTATATAAGGCAGTTCAACTGCGTATTTGCCATACTCTTCTTTTTCTTCCATGGAGAGTGAACGGAGCGATAGCTGGTTGCTTAACAAAAGATCCCAATCAATTTTATTTACAATTTTTTGTATTTGATTTCCTGAATACCCAATTGAATATAGTGAACCGATAATTGCGCCCATACTGGTTCCGGTGATGTAATCTATTTTTAACCCGGCAGAATCAATAGCTTTTAAAATACCAATGTGTGCAAGTCCCTTTGCACCGCCCCCGCTTAAAGTAAGTCCGATTTTTGGGCGGGAATTTATTTGTTGAGCCGTAAGGTGGGGAACAATGAAAAGGCCACTAATAATTAAAACAAAAAAGAATTTCATGAGATAGCGTGGCTGAGATGTTTTCATAACGATCTGGTAGGTCTCTATTTTTTGTAAATGTAAACACTCTCTCAAAAAATATTTTTAATATATTTTGCTAAATAAGACAATAGTATCATATAAAAAAAATGCAACCGCCGATACAGCACCACAGCCCGGCCAGCTTTCCAATCCGGTATAAATAATATTTGGTGATGACAAATAAAAAATTATCTTCGCAGTGTACTACTTAACTAATACACTAATGATAGAAGTTCAAAACTTATCTTTTGGTTATAAAAAAAGAAAGCTTCTTTACAAAAATCTGAATCTAAAACTTGAAGTGGGAAGCATATATGGCCTGCTTGGTAAAAATGGCGCCGGTAAATCTACCTTACTGAAGAACTTTATGGGTTTGCTGTTTCCAAAGCAAGGCAATATTTCTGTGAATGGTTATACGCCTAAAAAAAGATGGCCCTCTTTTTTGGAAACCATTTATTTTATTCCGGAAGAAGTATATGTGCCTGCTTTAACCATTGAAGGATATAAGAATTTGTTTGCGCCTTTTTATCCCTTATTCAACGAAGAACAATTTCACAGTTACCTGGAGCAATTAGATGTACATGATAAAGGAAAGCTGAACACATTGTCTTTCGGGCAGCAAAAAAAATTCATTATTGCTTTTGCGCTTGCCTGCAATACAAGGGTTTTATTATTGGATGAACCCACTAACGGTCTTGACATTCCTTCTAAAATAAAATTTCGAAAACTAATAGCCTCCATATTTACTGATGATAAGATCATCTTTATTTCCACTCACCAGATACGTGACCTTGACAATTTAATAGACCGGGTAATTATTGTAGACAATGGCGAATTGCTTTTAAATGCCTCTATACCCGAGATAGCCGACAAACTTTGCTTTAAATCGGTAAGCGACATCCCTTCAACAGGCAAAATGTTATACGCTGAAGATTCACTGAAAGGCCATGCGATAGTAATTGAGAATACCGGACATGAGGATTCTAAAATAAACCTTGAACACTTATTTAATGCCGTTACTGAAAACCCCTCGGTTGCAAAATCAATTTTTAATCTTCAATAAATTCATGTGAACAATATCTTCAGCATAAAAAGATTTGGGCTGATCCTCAGGAAAACATTTCTCGAAAAGCCAATGCAAATGATTGGATTTCCCGGGCTGGTATTAACTGTAGTGCTGATATTATATGCCTTAATAAAAGCATTGAGCGGATTTGATATGGCACAGCGGATATCTTTTTTTGTGGGGCTTGTTGGTGGCAGTTTTTTTCTGGGTTCCTTTGTATTTGGGTATTTTTCATCCAATGCCAGTGGATCATCATTTCTTACACTGCCGGCTTCACATTTTGAAAAATGGCTGTGTGGTATTTTGATTGCAGGTGTTTTTTATCCCATCCTCTTTTTAATTTTTTACTATGGTATTGATACTGCTTTTGTGGCTCTGTATCATAACAGTCTTGACCCCGCCTCGCCTTTTTATAAACAAGCGTACGAATCAGTATATACATTTGACCTGGGCGGCGTTATTGCCCGCAATGTGTATATAATGTTCTTTATTTATACAGGCGCTATGCTCCTTGGATCACTGTATTTTAATAAAGTATCGGTTATAAAAACAGCAATTGCTCTGTGTATTATTTGCCTGGTGATCTTTGGGACAAACTGGTTATTTGCCACTTTACTTTTTGGGAACATTGACGATGCGGCACCGTTTAATCACGTCGCAGTACCCCTGGGCAATGGCGTTGGTTCTATTGAATTGCCGGTTGGCATTGCCAAAATATGCAGGTACTCTTTTTTATATGTGATGCCCGCAACCTTCTGGCTGTTAGCGTTTACCCGATTACGTGAGAAAGAATTTTAAAAAATCCACCGTGAATAATACATTTAATATAAAACGATTTGGCAGGTTAATGAAAAAAACTTTGCTGGAAAGGCCGGTACAGATGTTTGGATTCACCGGCTTACAACTTACGCTTGTTTTCATACTTTATTATGTTGTAAAAACATTCGCAGGATTTGGAAGCGCACAAAACATGTCTTTCAACTATGGGTTTCCTATTGGCAGTTGTCTTTTGTCTTCAATGGTATTTGGATATTTTTCTTCAAATGCTATGGGCTCTTCCTTTCTGACATTGCCGGTCTCCAATTTTGAAAAATGGCTTTGTGGTATTTTAATAGCCTGCGTTTTATACCCCGTGATATTTTTAATTTTTTACAGAATTATGGATGCCACCTTTGTATCGCTTTATCATGATAGTTTAGATACCTCTTCTCCGTTTTACAAAGAGCAGTATGACTCAGTTTATATTTTTAGTTTTAATGGTATCGTTGCCTGGAAAACTTACCAGACATTCTTTTTTTTCACGGGTGCTATGTTGGTTGGCTCGCTCTATTTTAATAAAATACCTTTTATAAAATCCGCAATAAGTATATGTCTTTTAGTAGTTGGTATTGTAGGAATAAACTGGTTAATGGCTAAATTGTTTTTCGGAAACTTTAATGAAGCCGGCGCCTTCAATTATATAACCTTACCTATTGGAAAACAGGAGGGCATTATTGAACTGCCTGACGTTGTTGGCAAAATTTTTAATAATCTAATCTGGTTTATTATTCCGGGAATGTTATGGATACTTTCGTTTACCCGTTTACGTGAAAAAGAATTTTAAATTATATGAATGGAGTTTAAAGAGAATCCGGCAATTTATATACAAATAGCAGAATATGTCTGCGAACAGATTTTATTAAAAAAATGGAAGCTGGGTGAAAAGATCATCAGTATAAGAGACCTTGCTGTGAACATGGAAGTAAACCCCAATACTGTACAAAGGGCGTATGATTTTTTACAGCAGCGGGATATCATCACCAATAAAAGAGGCGTGGGATATTTTACTGAAGATGATGCCATGGAACGCATACTGAATTTTCGGCGGGAACAATTTATAGAAAATGAACTGCCTGTTTTTATGAGGAACATTTATCTCTTGAATATGGATTTTAAAGAAATCAAAACAATGTTTGACCAATTTGTAAAAGACAATTTTAAAAAATAAGTTATGAAATTTACTTCAAAGGTTTTACTGGCGCTGGCAGTTATATTGATAGGCGCATTGCTATCTTCCAACATCATTTTAAAAAAGGAATATGATAAGGTTGATAAATCTGACATTTACTGGAACTACCACAAGATATTGCAGCAACCATTTAAATACATGAAGATCACCGGTGGAAACGGCACCAGGATTGCATTTGAACAAAGTCAGCATTATTCTGTACGAATATTACAGGAATGGGAACGATATCATGGCGGTGAAATAAAAGCGCATGTAACCAATGATACACTTTACATCAATTTTGATTATGTGCCACCCACTCCCTATGACTTTTTCTATATAAAAAATACAACCACCGTAAGGATTTTTTCTCCTGAACTTTTATCATTCGACGGCTTTAATACCAACTTCGAAATGTATAAGCTGAAACAAAAAAGCATGAACGTGAACTTAACCGGCAAATCGAGTTTTGAAGTAGAAAGTATGCTTCGTTCGCTGGATTCTATAACTGTTTTTCAAAGAGATTCCTCTGAAGTGGTTTTTGAAATGTCTCCGGATTACAAACCTATAAAGTCTGTAGAGAAAGCCAGGTCCGTTACTATTACGATTGGCAGCGCACCTCCCGATATGTCGTCTTTAAACCTAATAGAAAGTCCCGAGGCCATGTCTATTAAATCGGTGAAAGCAAACGTACAGGGCTATTCTTTGTTGGATCTTGGTCATGCGCAGATAGATTCTTTGCAATTGTCGATTGCTGATAGTTCTGCAATTATTATTTCAGGTGGAGCGTTAAAAAAGTTTAAGTAGAAAGAGCCCGGACTTTTTTTATCGCTGGCATCAGAAATTTTTCTTTCTTTATTCCGTTCTCAAACCTGCCTGACGGTTTACCTGCCGAAGGCATGGCAGGCAGGCCTGTCTACCGTTAGGCAGGCTCTTCACTTCTTTATCTATTCAGTACGCAACGATTTCACAGGATTTGCAATTGCTGCTTTTATTGCCTGGAAGCTTACCATCAATAAGGTTATGATGAATGACCAACACCTGCCGCCATAAAAATCCACCATGATAAATTCGTTCGGTAATTATAATTCTGCAACCATTCATGCATAAAATAATAAGACACCGGAACAGCAATTAAAAAAGAAATAAAAACAAGCATTACAAAATCTTTTGACAAGCAGTTCCATACATTTAATACAGATGCGCCTAAAACTTTTCTTACACCAATTTCTTTTTTACGCTGTTCTGCAACAAATGATGTTAAGCCAAATAAGCCAAGGCAGGAAATAACAATAGCAAGCATAGCAAAAATGCCGGAGAGCTTAGCCAATGCGTTCTTCATCACCAAACTTTTTTGC
Source organism: uncultured Chitinophagaceae bacterium (assembly GCA_963788795.1). GTDB lineage: Bacteria > Bacteroidota > Bacteroidia > Chitinophagales > Chitinophagaceae > Ginsengibacter. Next base: position 117,616 of record CAWBII010000014.1, on the reverse strand, counting down.
ATAATCATCATCCACAAAATTGTATTCGAATGGCTGATCAGGATTATATTTTTTGAAGATGGGTTCAATTTTATTTATTGCATCTGCTTGCCGCTATCGAAGGATTTAATTTAATAATGCGCTACATTTCCTGCATCATGATAATAACGGATAAATAAGCGGTCTTACTTCATCGTAAGGAGATTCTATGATCATATTATTTATAACACCAATTACTTTCAAAGGCTTATCCCACCACGTCACTGTTTCGCCTACAGGGTGTTTCAAATTCATATAATTTACAGCAGCTTCATTTAAAATAACAGAAGCAGAATCTGTTGCAAATTCTCTTGAAAAACTCACGTCCTTCTTTTATTTGCCATCCGATAGTTTTTCCATAATCATAAGAAGCCTTAACCACACCAAAATCAGTTGAAAGGTTAGGATCTTTTCCAGGCCAGCTAAATCCGCTGGTACTGTTCCAGATACCTGTTGTAGGACTTTCTGATTCAGCAAAAGATGCTATCGCACCTGTTTGCATCAGTTCATCTTTTACTGCATTGAAATGATGTATGAATACTTGAATCATGGACGTGGGTATAGTGATAAGGTTTGCTCTTGAATAACCAACCGGCCGGTTCTTTGCAAATTGTATTTGCTGATATACGATAATAGTTCCGATGATTAATGAAACAGAAACGGTGAATTGCAATACCACCAATACTTTGCGCGGAATAGCTGCATAACGTCCTGCTTTAAATGTTCCTTTCAAAACTTTTACCGGCTTGAAAGATGATAAATAAAATGCAGGATAACTGCCTGCAATTAATGCAGTAAGAATAATAAATGCAATACCAATTAACCAGAACATTGGGTTGCTCCATGATATTGACATTTGCTTGTCTGCAACTGTATTAAAGAAGGGTAATGCAAGCCATGCTAATAAAATGGATAAGTATAAATGCAAATAATACCGTAAGCAATGATTCGCTGAAGAACTGCATGATAAGTTGTTTGCGTAAAGAGCCAACGGTTTTTCTTATGCCTACTTCTTTTGCACGTTTTTCACTGCGTGCTGTACTTAAGTTCATGAAATTGATACAGGCAAGCAGCAAAACAAATACGCCAATTATTCCAAACATATTGACATACTTAATTGCTCCGCCAACATTTACACCATTCTTAAATTCAGAATACAAATGCCATTTGCTCATCGGTTCTAAAAACAAGGCTGGCTTCTTTTTCTGCAATTGTTCATTTACTTTTTTAAGCTTTGCATCTTTAATTTTTACAGAAACTTTTTCAAAATCTGCATTATCATTTATTTGCACAAACAAGGAAATAAAATTTGGCCGCCAGGGATCTTCCATGTCTTTCAAATAATCATTGTTCTTATACCAGAAATCCCATGATGCAATAAAATTCAAGATCTGCAAATGTAGAATTCTGCGGAAAATCTTTATATACACCGGCAACTTTTACAGGCGGCATATTGATCAATTTTAAAAACTTTTCCAATTGCATCATCACTTCCAAAATATGCTTTTGCTGCAGATGCAGATATTAATACAGAAGAAGGATCATTCAGGCATTGACGTCTTCCATGCAACATATCAAGCGTAATCATTTCAGGCATTTCTTTTTCAAAAAAACCACCTGTTGCTTTAAATTTTTTATCACCTATTGTAAGCGATATGATCTCCCCAGTTCACTGCCATGGCAATATGTTTAAAATCGCTGCCATAATTTTTGCGCAATTCATTTGCCAGCGGATAAGGCACGCTCCACCATGTTTGCACTTCGCCGTTATTCGTTACATTTTGAATAACCTGTGCAATATGATCGTAGTTCTTAAAATTTTTATTGAAAGAAAGTTCATCATACATCCATAAGCCAATTAATATGGCAACTGCCATTCCTAATGAAAGACCAATGATGTTAATAAAAGAATGCATCTTGCTTTTACCAAGATTGCGCCATGCGGTTTTGAAATAATTTTTAAACATAATATATATTTTAGCGTATACTCGTTTACGTTACTAATGCCACTTATTCCGTTCTCAAACTTTTCACCGGGTTTGCCACCGCTGCTTTTATTGCCTGGAAACTTACCGTTAACAATGCAATTCCAAATGTTATTAATATGCCTAAACCAAAAATCCACCAGCTCAATGATGTATTCTGTAAGCAAAGTTTTGCAGCCACTTATTCATCGCCCAGTAAGCCAGCGGCGTGGCAATTACAGTCGCTATAATTACCAACTTCAAAAAATCTTTACTAATCAATTGCACAACGCTGCCAACACTTGCACCGAGCACTTTTCTGATGCCGATTTCTTTAGTCTTTACCTGCGCCGTATAAGTGGCTAATCCAAACAAACCAAGACATGAAATAAAAATAGCTATCGCTGCAAAAGTTGTAAACAGAGTGCCTGTACGCTGTTGCGATTGATAATGCGATTCGAAAGTCTTATCAAGAAAATCGTAAGAGAAAGGTGCGTTGTTTGCATATTTTTTATACTGTGATTCTACGGCTTTGATGGCTGACTGTGCGCCTGCACCTGTTGTGCGTACGTATAAAATGTTTTTCAATCCAGACGTTCTTATTATCAAAGGCGCAACAGGATCTTTCAGTGATTTGAAATTAAAATCTTTTACTACACCTAATATTTCTCCATCAGCATTCCCGTAGCCAATTTTTGTTCCGACGTAAGGAGGTTTCAAACCCATAGCTTTCACAGCAGTTTCATTCAAAATATATTTATTATCGTCAGAAGGCGTTCCGGTAAAATTTGTTCCTGCAATAAACTGGTACTTCATTGTAGGTATAAAGTTTTTATCTGCCTGTACACGCCAAAGCATAAACGGAACATTATCTTTTTTTCCATCCCAAAGAATATCTCCTGAAACCTCTGTTACATTTGTAATGTCTGTTGTGCTGCTAAATGAAACATTTAATATGCCCTTTTGCAATAGCAATTCATTTTCTATTGCATCAGCATTTTTCGTTGCTTCTTCGGGGAATGAAACAGTAAAAACATAATTCTTATCATAACCCAAATCTTTATTGCTTATATATTCCATTTGTTTTCCCATTACAATTGTGCCGACTAACAATATGAATGAGATTACAAATTGAAGAACGACTAATGATTTTCTGAATGAAGACGTTTTAATACCCAAAAAACTTTTATCACGCACGGTGCCTAAAGGATTGAACGATGATAATAACATTGCAGGATAAATGCCCGAAATAAGTATTGTTCCTAACAGTGTGAAAAACCAAATTTCTAACATGGAAAAGTTGGACAGAGAAAGAATTAATTGTTCGCCTGTAATTCTATCATACAATGGCTTCAATAAAACAATTAAAGCAATTGCGATGATAATAGCAAACATGAATGTCAATACTGTCTCGGTGATGAATTGCAAAAACAATTGCCTTCTTTTTGCGCCAATGATTTTTTTTATACTTATCTCTTTAATTCTTGTAAGCGCCCGGGCGGTAGAAAGGTTTACATAATTAATGCTTGCAATAATCAATATTAATATTGCAACAAGAGCCATTATTCTTACCATTTGCAATGCGGAATTATCGCCGTCAATTCCTGTAAGATGAAGGTCTCCTAAGTTTTGCAATTGAAAAGTTGTTGGAGCCTGACCATTTTTCATTGCATTAAATAAATGTGTAAGTTTTGTTTCAATAGTTGAAGTATTGGCATTTGGATTTAGCAGAAGAAATGTTCTAAAACTATAATCGTTTACATCTTCATCTATTGTTTTCCAACCATGATTGCCACCATGAGCTGCGAATTGCCGGGCATAATAATCTACCGGAAAGATAGCATCGTATTGCAGAGAAGAGTTGTGCGGGAAGTCTTGCAAAACCGCGGTTACTGTAAAATTATTTTTATCAAACTGCACAATTTTGCCAATGGCATCATCTGTACCAAATAATTTTTTGGCTGTTGATTGTGTGAGTGCAACAGAATATGAATTCGGCAAAAAGGCATTGCGGTTACCATGCAATAATTTGTAGTTGAAGAAGTTTAAAAAATTACTTTCTGCATAAATAATATTGTTGTTGTCAAATACTTTTGTTTGATCAATATTGGATAACACTTTATCAGACAGCGTTGGATTTTCATTGTCGCTTACCAATCTTAAAACAGAAATTACACCTGGAATTTTTTTTGACATTATAGCTAATGGTCCGGGTGCTCCTTGCCAGGCAAGTGATTTAGTTTCTAAAGTAATGTGCGAATTTAACTGGTAGATATTTTTATATTGCTGGTTAAATGTATCGTAGCTACATTCATTTTGCACCCAGAGCAGCAGCATAATTCCCGTTGCCAAACCCACAGCCAAGCCGCTTATATTTACGACACTGTAAAATTTACTCGCTTTCAAATTGCGCCAGGCGGGTTTGAAATAATTTTTAAACATAAAAGATGATTTTTGATGTATAATTTACATTTTCAAATTTTCAAATCATCACATTTTCAAATTGATTACTCTGTTCTTAAACTCTTCACCGGGTTTGCCACCGCTGCTTTTATTGCCTGGAAACTTATTGTAATAATTGTTATCAATAATTGCCAGCAATGCAGCCAAAACAAAAACACCAGCGCCTATGTTGATACGATAATCATAATTCATCAACCAGTTATGCAAAAAATAAAATGCAACGGGCGTTGCGATAAACAACTTATCAAAACCAAGAACAATAAAATCTTTTGATAACAACATCCAAACCTGTTGAAACAGATGCACCTAATACTTTGCGTATGCCTATTTCTTTTGTGCGTTGTTCTGCCATATATGCTGCTAAGTCCAAATAATCCCAGACAGGAAATAAAAATGGCAAGCGCTGGCAAACAACGCGGCCAGCTTTCCAATCAACATTTCCAGTTTAAATTTTGAAGCATAGTCTTCATCTGCAAAAGAATAATCGTATGGATAAGCAGGATCATATTTATTAAACAAAGAAGTAAGTTGCGTAATGGCATCCTGCGTTTTTATGTTGGGCGATAATTTATACAACATAACGCCCTGTGTACCCGGATAGCAATAAAACATGGTTGGATCAGCCGCCTTAAAGGGAGAAATCATCAACGCATCTTTTACAACGCCTGCAATAGTATATTGTTGTGTCATGCAAAGTTATCGATTTGCCCGACAGGATTTTTAATACGCAGTCTGCTTAATAGCGGTTTCATTAAATATTACACTCGTTGAATCATAACCACCGGTAAAATTTCTTCCTTCATTAATATCCATGCCAACCGTTTTAAAATAATCGTCAGATACGAAAATGGTTCCCATCTCTACGGTTTCACCTGCGTTCTTTCCCGGCCAATAATCAATATCTGTATGCCACCAAACATCCGTTGCAGGGCTTGATGCTGTAGTAACAGATGAAACAATTCCTTTTTGTATCAATTCATTTTTAAGTGCAGTATAATTTTTATCAAGGTCATCATTCATATTGGTTGATATACAGCCTGTTTAAGATTATAACCGGTAGGCCTGTTCTTTGCATATTGTATCTGCTGGTAAATAATAACGGTGCTTATAATTAAAGCAATGGAACAACTGAATTGCAATACCACTAAAATTTTTCTTGAAAGCGAAGCAGATTTTCCTGCCTGCATTGTTCCTTTTAAAACTTTTACAGCATTAAATGATGAAAGATAAAATGCCGGCCTGCTGCCTGCAAGCAATGCTGTAAAAACAACGCAACCTAATCATTATAAGCCAAAAATATCCATTAGCAAAAAGGTATGTGCATGTGAGTTGCCGGTAAGTGTATTAAATGAAGGCAATGCAAACCACCACAATCAACAATGAAAATATAAATGCAATTAGCGTAAGCAAAAATGATTCAGACAGAAATTGTATGATAAGATCTTTTCTTTGTGAACCGATCGCTTTTCTTACACCAACTTCTTTTGCTCTTTTTTCTGAACGTGCCGTGGTAAGATTAATAAAATTGATGCAGGCAATAATCAACACCAAGTAAGCCAATAATAGAGAACATTTTTACATAATCAAAAAACCTGCGGTATCTTGTGCCATTTATATAATTGGAATATAAATGCCAGCGTTCAATAGGTTGCAGCGTAACATAAGAATTCATTGCATTAATATTTCCTGTTCTCAGTATGTTCAATGTTCCTGATCTTTGGCGCAACCTGTGCATAAGAAACGCCTGGTTTTAGTTTTACGAATATTTGAAGATTATTATTGCCAAAACTGCTTCCGGCATCTGTTTTTATTGCAGGGATTATCTGTTGATAGCTATAAGTAGATGGAACAACGAAATTAAAATTGAATGTTGCATTATTCGGAATATCTTTTAATATGCCGGTTACTTTAAGATCATGTGCATTATCAAAGCGAACGGTTTTATTCATCGGCATCATCATTTCCAAATAAAGCTTTTGCCATTGTTTGTGTAAGCACGATTGAATAAGCATCTTTAAAAGCTGTATTCGCATTTCCTTTAATAAAAGGATATTGAAATATTTTCAAAAAATCAGTGCCTGCTATAGCTCCATCCACATATAGTTTTTTATCACCTACCATCAATCCATGTTCGCCTATCCAATCGCTTTCAGCTACATATTCTATTTCAGGAACCTGGTTGCGTAATGCATCGGCCAGTTTTAATGATGTGGTTTGAAAAGTAAGCGTATCGCCATTGCTATTAAAGTTGCGCTGCACACGATATACCGATTCATATTCCGGCAAAAATTTATCAAACGAATATTGATCATACACCCAAAGCCCGATCAATAATGCAACGGCCATTCCTATTGCAAGGCCTGATAACATTCAACGAGCTGTAACCAATGGTTCTTACAATATTGCGCCATGCGGTTTTGAAATAATTTTTAAACATAATATTTGGTTTAATTTAATAAGCACAATTTTTTCGTTTATGCATTTACGTTACCAATGTCGTCATTCCGTTCTCAGGCTTTTTACCGGGTTTGCCAATGCTGCCTTTATTGTTTGAACACAAATTACCACCACGGTTATAAAACCAAGAGCTGAAATCGATACTATGAATGGCTCCACTGTTACATTAATTCTGTACGCATATTCCTGCAGCCATTTACTCATAATAATATATGCTAACGGGCAAGCAACCACGCCGGCAATTAAGATTACTGCCAAAAATTCTTTCATGAACAAGGCCATAATTCCTGTTACAGATGAACCCAATATTTTCCTGATGCCAATTTCTTTGGTACGCTTTTGAATACTCAATGAAATAAGCCCGAGAACACCAAGCAACACAATAATTAATGCAAGTACTGTTGCAGTGTAAGAGGCTTTTTTTAACTGTATTTCTGATTTATACAGTTTGGCTAAAGTGTCATCCATAAACTTATATTCAAACGGAGCGCCGGGCATTAATGAAGACCATTTCTTTTGCAATGCCTTTATTGTTGATGTGATATTTCCGGGTTTTATTTTAAAAGACAAATAGCGGTAAATTAAATCGAATTGTAAGTTGAACATTATAATTGGTGGAACCTTTTTTTGCATAGAACCAAAATGAAAATCATTTGTAACACCTCTTAACTGTATAAACATCAGGGTTACTCCGGAATCTTTACCTGCTGCCCAATGGCATCTGCAGCTTATTCTTCCAACCAAGCGCCTGTGCAGCTTTTTCATTTAATAACAACTTTCCAAGAATCAAGCCTGTCGTCCTTCAAAAAAGGTACCTGCTTCTAAAGGTATCTTATAGACTGACAGATAATTTTCATCCGTCTCTAAAATGCTCGGCGGCAATTGCCTGGGTGGAATCGCTGCCTGTTTATAAGACCTGCCTGGCCTTCCATTATTTCCATCCGGAATTTCAAAAGATAACGCAACATTAGATATACCCGGCAGGGTTAGCAAGCTGGTCACGTATTGTTTCCATTTTATTTACACCCTGCGGCGTCCAGTCGCGGGGTACCTGTGCGGAAAGAATATAGTCTTTATTGTATCCAAGGTTCTTTGCTAAAAAACAGATTTACCTGCTGTGAAATAATGATTGCGCCAATAAATGCAATGGTTGCAGTGCCAAACTGGAATGCAATCAATGATTTGCGCAACAATACATTTTCTTTTACTGAAGAAAGTTTTCCTTTTAATGACTTCAACAGATTTTAAAGAAGACAAAACAAATGCAGGATAAATGCCGGCAATAAATCCAATGATTAAAATAAAGTGCAAATGGAAAAACAATAAAGTATAAAGGAAAATCTGTTAGTGAGGGAATTTGCTTTGCCTAACAATGTGCTGAAAAATTTTTGTGTAGAAATATAGATGATGAAAGCAAATATTGTTGCAATAAAACAATAATTACTGATTCAATAAGAAACTGCAAGATCAGTTGTTGTTTAATTCCGCCTAATACTTTGCGAATACCAATCTCCCTCATTCTTGCAGCAGACCTGCTTACAGACATGTTGATGAAATTGATGATCGCCATTAACAAAATAAACAATGCAATAGACGATAAGTGCATACAGCATTTTTTTTACAAGCGCCGTTATTTGCAGCAAGTAATAATCTTTTAGTGAAGCGAGATAAGGTGTAATATTGGCGGCTATATCCTGTCGGAGCATTTTGCTTAATAAGATGTTGCATTGGTTTTTCAAGTTCCTTTGGCGTAACTCCTTTCTGCAGTTCAATATAACTAGCGATATATGGATTGGTCCAATTCCATGTTTCTTCCAAAAAAATCAAGATTAGCTGGCTGAAACAAACATGTCATTAGGATAATCATCTATAAGATGAGTAACAGAATTTTTTGGAATATTATCAAGTACGCCGGTAATAATAGAAATCATGTTTTGTACCCGAAAAACTTTCAATGGTTATTGTTTGCCCAACCACATCTGTTTTACCAAAATATTTTATGGCTTTTTCTTTGGTAATAACACTGGTAAACGGATCATGTAAAGCAGTTGCTGCATTTCCATAAAGCAATTGAAACCCATACATATTCAACAATGTGCTGTCGCCAATCTGCTATGTCTTCCCGAAAACTTTTATCACCTTTAGAAACATTGGAAGTAATGCCATCCCAGCGATAATAATTCGCAACAAGATCAGGATAATTTTGCTTTAAAGCCTTTGCCAAGTGGGCCAAGTGTTGTAAGCTGGTAACCTTAGTTTGGGTCTTTCCATTTGCTTTGAAGAATGTATTGCCTGTTTGCATTTTTTAAATTACTATTTACCTGTAATTCACTCCACACATAGGCTGCAATTAATAATGTAAATGCAATACCTGTAGATAAGACCAATAATATTTACGGCCGAATAAAACGGTGTCTTAACAATATTACGCCAGGCGATTTTGAAATAATTTTTAAACATAAAAGTTGATTTCTGATCTATGATTTGTTGATGTATGATTTATCATTTTCAAATTTTCAAATTGAATTATTCCGTTCTCAAACCTGCCTGCCGGCAGGCAGGCTCTTCACAATCCTCTTACTCTGTTCGTAATGATTTTACAGGATTTGCAATCGCTGCTTTTATTGCCTGGAAACAAATTGTTGCGATGGCAATAATGATGGCTAATAAACCTGCAAGCGCAAACACCCACCACGAAATATCAACCCGGTAATAATAATCTTCTAACCATTTATTCATTGCCCACCATGCAAGTGGCGTCGCAATTACAATTGCTGCTATTACCAACTTTAAGAAGTCTATTGATAGTAGCTGAACAATGCCTGAAACGCTTGCTCCTAATACCTTTCGTATGCCTATTTCTTTTGTGCGTTGTTCAGCAGTAAACATTACAAGACCGAGTAAACCGAGACAAGAAATAAAAACAGCAAGAACTGCAAACCAAGTGGAAAGGGAGCCAATCATTTGCTCGCTCTTATAAAGATTTGCATATTCTTCATCAGAAAATTTATAGGTAAATGGAAAGCCGGGATTAATTTGTTTGCATATTTTTTGTAAACCCTGCAACGCTTGTTTTGTTTTTGCGCCATCAATTTTTACAAGCGCAATGCCCCAATCCTCTGCTTCTCCGAAATAAAGTATTAATGGCTTAATCGGCTCATGCAATGAGTTAAAATGAAAATCTTTTACAACACCTATGATGGTTCCTTTTTTTTCCCCCAAAGTCAAGGATCTGCCAACTGGATTTCCGTGGCCCATTTTTCTTGCTGTTACTTCATTGATGATATAGCCGGCACTATCGCTGGCAAAATCTTTTGAAAAATCCCGGCCATTCAACATTTGTATGCCCATGGTTTTTATAAAATCATATCCTATGGACGCACCTTTAAAATCGGCATCATCACCGGGCCCTTTGCCCTCCCAGTCAACATCCGTCGTACCCGAAGTAATAACGGTTGAAGAATTTGCAATACGGGAAATCAATGTCACCCCCGGTATGTTGAGCGCCTGCATTTTGAATAAATTATATTTTGCGGCTAAATCCCCCTCAAAGGAAATGTACAAGAGATTTTCCCTGTTGTATCCAAGATTTTTTGTTTGAATGTAATCAACCTGTTTTGAAACAACGATAGTACCAATGATGAATACCGTGGAAAGTACAAACTGGAATACCACTAATCCTTTTCGAAAATAAACTGCGCTGCTGCTGAATTTGAGCGTTCCTTTTAAAACTTGTACAGCATTAAAAGAGGATAAGAACAGGGCAGGATAACTACCTGAAATAATTCCTGTAATAAGCACAAGCCCAAACAAACTAATCCAGAATGAAAATTCATTAAATGGAAGCAGTATTTCTTTGCCCGTGTAGTTATTAAATGCAGGCAGCAAAATTGTAACAAACCCCAATGCAATAAGTGCAGCAAAAAAAGTAATCAATATAGCTTCGCCAATAAATTGCCGTATGAGTGTGGCACGAGCCGCTCCTGATACTTTTCTAATGCCTATTTCTTTTGCTCTTTTTATTGAACGTGCCGTTGTAAGATTCATAAAATTGATGCATGCAATCAGCAAAATAAATATCGCAACTATAGTAAACAGGTTTATGTATTCTATACGACCGCCGGAGACAACGCCATTCCTAAATTGATTATGCAGATATATATCGCCGAAGGGCTGCATCCCGAAATCAAATTTGTCTTTGACATAATTATCAATAAAGTGAGTTAATTTTTTTTCAAAGGCAGACGCGGACGCATCTTTTCTTAACATGATGTAAGCAGTAGCGCCATTACTTTCCCAATTGCTTGCCCAGGCATTTAGCCCGAGATAGGTCTCCCAATTGATGAGGTAATCGAATTTGAAGGAACTGTGCGGAGAGAAATTTTCAAAAACACCGGTTACTTTAAAATTTAAAAAGTTTTGATAAAGAATTGTTTTTCCCATAGCGGTTTGCGGATTGCCGAAAAACGCTTCTGCCATTTTTCGCGATATCACAATACCCACTTTGGAACTCAGTGCTGTTTGGGCATTTCCCTGCAGAAGTTTATAGCTGAACATTTTAAAAAAATCAGCGCCGGCATAAGCTCCATCATCCTTAAGTATTTTATCTCCAACTGCAAATGTGCCTGTTCCATACCCTGCTAAGCCGCACGCATACTGTACCTCCGGGTAAATTTTTTTTAATTCATTTGGCATTAAAGCCGGCGCATCACGAAACACCTCAGACTGTTTATTAATAAGTACCCGTTCGTATAGCTGGTATAGCCTGTCGCCATTTTTATGAAAAGCGTCAATACTTTTTTCATCCTGTACCCAAAGCATTATTAATATGCTACACGTTAAGCCAAGGGCAAGCCCCAGGATATTAATGACAGAGAAAGTTTTGCTTCGGAAAATATTCCGCCAGGCTATTTTGAAATAATTTTTAAACATAAAAATTGATTAATTTAATAAGTTTAATTTTTTTCGTTTATACATCTACGTTACTAATGTCATCATTCCGTTCTCAAACTCTTCACTGGGTTTGCAATGGCAGCTTTTATCGCCTGGAAACACACAGTGAGCAATGCAAGCGAAATAGCAAATAAAGCTGCCAATGCAAAGACAGTCCAACCAATGTTTATTCGATAGGCATAATCCTGCAACCATTTATTCATCACTATCCAGGAGACAGGAAATGCAATTAAAAATGCCATGACGACCGGCTTCAAAAAATCTGCCGAAAGAAGAGTTACGATCTGGCCAACTGATGCGCCTAAAACCTTCCTTACTCCAATTTCTTTAACACGCTGATTGGTTGAAAGATGAGCAAAACCGAATAAACCAAGACAACAAATGATAAATGCTAAAGTGGCCGCTATGCTTACAACCTTCTGCCAGAGCTGTTCCTGTAGGTATTGCCGTGCATTCAATTCATCAAGAAAATTGTATTGGTAAACCGCCCCAGGCATTCCTTTTTTATAAATACGTTCAATAGCCATCGTTGCCTCTTTTTGTTTTGCCTGGTTAAACCTGATCCAGATACCGCCATCAGGAACCTCGCTCGTGTACATAACCATCGGGGCGATTGGTTCACGCAATGAAGCAAAATGAAAATCTTTTATAACACCCGCTATTGTTTTCAATGCACTATCTCCATACCTGTAAACTTTAATTTGTGAGCCAACAGGGTTTTCAATTCCGGTTTGTTTAACAAACGTTTCATTTACGAGGACTTCATTTTTTGCGGCTGAAAAAGATGAACCAATATTGCTGCCTGCTAAAAGTGGAATCTGCATAACAGAAAGAAAATTCTCGTCCACATTTTTATATTGTGATTTTAAATTTCTTCCATTCACTTCTATATTTTCAGGATAGCCATCATTGCCAAATGAAACCGCTTTAATGGAAGGCTCTTTTGCAAATTCATTTTTTAAATAATCAATTGCAGACTTGTAATTTCTGTCGCCACTAATGTTCGTTCTTATAATTTGATTCGGGTTATACCCAAGATCACTTGTGCTTATGTAATTCATTTGGCGGTAATAAACAATTGTCGCAATAAGTAAACACAATGCCAGTGAAAACTGCAATACAACAAGGCTGCGACCTAATAAACTACGACCGGATAATTTTTGCCTGTTATAAAGTACTTCGGATGGATTGAACCTTGAAACAACAACCGCCGGGTAAATACCTGTTAATGCAATGATCAATAAAAACAATGCTGCAAAATATAAAAGCAATGTTCCATTGAATGCCTGCGCCAATTCAATATGTTTACCAGTAAGATTATTGAATAATGGCAATGAAATATTTAATAACACAATAGAAAATAAGAATGAAACAAAACAAAGAATAAATGACTCGTTGATAAACTGCGTAATAATATGTCCCCTGCTTCCCCCGGAAATTTTTCTTATACTAACTTCTTTAGAGCGCTTAAGAGAATTGGCAATAGTTATATTTATAAAGTTTATAGAAGCCATAAGCAGTATAAAAAATGCAATGCCCAAAAACACATAAGAATAAACGGGATTACTAACATTAATAATACCGCCTTCCGCGTTACCACTGCTTCGCATTAATGGGTTAAGATGTATATCCGTTATGGGTTGCAGTCCATAGCTTACCTGCGGGTCATATCCATACGCCTTTATCTTTTGTGCAAGTTGTTCTTTGGCGTGTGATGCATACACTGCATCAAATTTCCTTTCGACTTTAGTTATGTCGGAATGCGGATTAAGCACTACAAAAGTTCCCAGGTAGGTATTGAGCCAGTTATCGTCAAGGAACGACAATTCCATGAACTGAAAACTAAACAGCGCATCAAATTGCAGTGAAGAATTAGCAGGCGGATCTTTAATAACTGCTGTAATAATTAACGGCCTTCCAAGTTTATCAAAAGATGGATCTGCATCCATACTTAATGTTTTACCAATTACATCATCGGTGTTGAAAAATTTTTTGGCCGTGCTTTCAGTTAATACCGCAGCATAAACATTTGACAAAGCAGTTGCTGCGTTACCATGTATAATCTTAAAACTAAAAACATTGAAGAAATTTGAATCGACGAACAAGGGCTTAATATGCAAACCTTTTCCGTTGGCGATAACATCGCTGTAAATATCACCACCCATTATTCTCGCAAAACTTTTTATTTCGGGTACCTCATTTTTAAATGCAGGCCCCTGCACTTGACCCGTGCCGCCAATTGTTTGCGGGCTTTCGTTTTTATTGTCAACCAATGTTGTGGTAACACGGTAAAGATTGGGATTGTTAGCATGAAAATTATCAAAGCTGTGTTCATCATTCCAGTACAACACAGCCAGCAACATGCAGGTAATACCCGTTGCAAGGCCAGCTATATTAATAATAGCATACAGTCTACTTTGCCGCAAATGACGAAAAGATATTTTTAAAAAAGTATTCATTTTATGGATTAAAAAATCTATTTATTGTTTTTACGTTTATACTTAACAGTTAGTATCTGTTGCTATTCCGTTCTCAAACTCTTTACCGGATTTGCAATCGCTGCTTTTATGGATTGAAAGCTGATAGTAACCGCTGCAATCAACACAACTAATCCACCTGCACCGGCAAACATCCACCACGTGATATCAATCTTGTAAGCATAATTATTCAGCCAGCTATGCATCGCCCACCACGCAATTGGCGATGCAATTACCATCGCTATAAAAACAAGTTTTAAAAAGCCTGACGACATCAATTGAACAATGCTGCCAACAGAAGCGCCCAGCACTTTACGTATGCCTATTTCTTTTGTACGCTGCTCTGCCGTAAACATCACCAAACCAAGCAATCCCAAACATGAAATAAAAATGGCGAGGAACGCAAAGGAATTGGACAGCTTGCTTATAACCTGTTCGTTGTTGTATAACTGCTGGTATTTTTCATCAGCAAATGAATAGGTGAACGGAAATTCAGGGTTTAATTGCCTGCAAAGCTTTTCAATATTGGCAATGGCCTGTTTGGTTTTGCCGGCTTGTGTGCGCACTAAAATACTTCCATATATTTCTCCTTCGCCCAACTCAACAACCATCGGTTTTATCGTTTCATGCAGCGATCTGAAATTGAAATCTTTTATCACGCCAATTATCTTTCCGCGATGCCCGTTTACAGTAATAAATTTTCCAACAGGCGCTTTATAATTCATATCTTTTGCAGCAGTTTCATTTATTAAAAAGCCATCTTTATCTGTGGGATAATCTTTTGAGAAGTCGCGCCCTGCAGCCATTTGCAATCCCATCGTTTTTACAAAATCATAATACACTTCAGGGTGTTCAACAGATATCATTGTTTTTGGATCTCTTCCTTCCCAATCAACACCATTTGTCCATTGGTCAAGAAAAACAGGATTGCCATCTGATATTAAACTCACCGCTTTTATTCCAGGCATTTGCAAGGCTTCTGTTTTTAAGGTCTGATATTTCTCAGCCAAATCACCTTCAACAGGTAAGTAAAAAAGATTTTCTTTATTATAACCCAGGTTTTTATTTTGAATGAAATTAATTTGCTTTGAAACGATTACAGTGCCGATGATAAGAATCATAGAAAGCACAAACTGAAAAACAACCAATCCTTTGCGAAACCACACAGCGCCAATGCTAAGTTTGGTTGTTCCTTTTAAAACTTTTATAGGGTTGAATGATGAAAGATAGAGTGCAGGATAACTGCCTGAAATTACACCTGTGAGCATAGTTATGGCTATAATGCCTAACCAGAATGTTGCCTGCTGAAATGGCAATGCAATTTGTTTTTGCGTAACCTGGTTAAACAAAGGCAGTAACAACACAACCAACAATAAAGCCACTGCAATGGAACAAGCAGTTAGCAGTAAAGACTCTGCAATAAATTGTTTTATTAAAGTTGAACGGGCCGCGCCAATAACCTTTCTTACACCCACTTCTTTTGCACGGTTTACGGAACGTGCCGTGGCAAGGTTCATAAAATTGATGCAGGCAATTAATAAAATAAATATGGCGATTATGGTAAACAGGTGAACGTATTCAATGCGTCCGCCTGATACTTTTCCGTTTTCAAAATGATTATGCAAATACACTTCATCATATGGCTGCAAGCCAAGCTCTGCATGATAAGCAGCGCTGCTGTCATTAGTATAAAAATTACGGAGGTTGGTGAGCTTTTTATCAACAGCAGCAGCATTTGTGCCGGGCTTCAATAAAACATAGGTAAGCGGTCCGCTGCTTTGCCAGGATGCCGTCCACGGCTGTTCCTGTTGCAGTGCTTCCCAACTGATGAGGTAATCAAATTTTCTTGAAGACCACGCCGGCATATCATTAAACACGGCGGTTACTTTATAATCTTTAATGTTGTTGTAACGAATAATTTTACCCATTGCACCTGCAGGGCTTCCAAAAAGATCACCTGCAAGTTTTTTTGATATAGCTATGCCTGTAACTGATGATAGAGCGCTGTTAACCGTGCCTTGCAAAAGCGGGTAGCTAAACATATTGAAGAAGCCAGCGCTTGCGCCGGAACCGTTTGCTTTTAAAAGTTTATCGGCCACTCGTAATGTGGTTGATTCATTATCTTCCTCCAGCATGACTGCGTCTTCAACTTCAGGAATTTTTTTCTTTAATTCTTCCGCCAGTAAACCGGGCGTATCGTAATTGCCGTCAATATGGTCCTGGTAATATTCGCGTTCATATACTTTATATAACCTGTCGCCTTTTGCATGAAAAGCATCAATGCTTAATTCATTTTGCACCCACAGAAATATTAATAAACTACAGGCTAACCCCACGGAAAGCCCTGCTATGTTTATAGAAGACTGCACCTTATTTTTAATAAGGCTGCGCCATGCGGTTTTGAAAAAAGTTTTTAACATGGTCTTTATTTTTACGTTTATCCTTAACAGTTAGTATCTATTATCATTCCGTTCTCAAACTCTTCACCGGGTTTGCCATCGCTGCTTTTATTGCCTGGAAGCTTACCGTAATAAAAGCAATTGCAGCAGACATACTTCCTGCCATTACAAATACCCATAATGAAATATTCACCCTGTATGAATAAGAGGCCAGCCATTTATTCATTAACAGCCATGCAACCGGCGATGCTATCAAAAATGAAATGATAACGAGTTTTAAAAAATCTTTTGATAACAATGCAACAATACCCTGCACGCTTGCACCCAATACTTTGCGCACGCCAATTTCTTTTATGCGTGTTTCAGCAACAAAAGTGGCGAGGCCTAATAAGCCGAGGCATGAAATAAATATTGTAAGCCCTGCAAATAAACCGGCAAGCGTTCCTGTTTGTTTTTCATCATGAAATTTCTTGTCATATTCCTGGTCGTAAAAACGAACATTAAAAGGATACTGCGGATTGTATTGTTTAAACACAGCCTCTGCTTTTTTCATGCTTGCTGCAATTGACGGGTTTGGATTTAACCTGAAGTTGATTACATCGCCGCCAAAAATAGGCCCTACAATAATCATCTGCTGAACAGGTTCATACGGTGTGCCTAAAATAAAATCTTTTATTACGCCAACCACATGCACACTGTCTTTGCCTGCACGTATAACTGTGCCTAAAGGATTCTTTAACCGCATGATCTTAACCGCAGCTTCATTCAGCAAACAGGCACTTGAATCTGTTTTATAAGTTGCCACATCAATACCTCTGCCCTGTATAACTTTTATTCCAAGCGCTTTTGAAAAATCATCATCCGCACTAAACATATTAAAGTCAGTTTTCTTATCATCTTCTGTACTGCCCTGCCATTGAAAGCCCCAGCTATCGCCCCAACTTTCCGTCATTGGCGCACTGGTTTCTGCAACAACAGTTGCAGCGCCGCTTGCAATAAGGTCATGTTTTATCAATTGATAATTCCTGTGTGCATCGCCAAATTCAATTATAAAAGCAAGATTGTCTTTTGAATAACCTGCATCTCTTTTTTGTGCATAGTTAATCTGGTCTTTAATAATGATGGTGCAGATGATCAATACTATGGCAAAGGTAAACTGGAGCACTACAAGCACTTTACGTGGTGTTACAACTGTATTGGCTGATTTGAATGTTCCTTTTAAAACTTTTATGGGTTTGAATGAAGAAAGGTAAAATGCGGGATATATGCCGGCCAGCAATCCGGTAAAAAGAATAAATGCAATTGCAAACAGCCAGTTGGATAGGCTAAGAAAATTAATAAAAAGTTTTAAGTCCAAGAGCTCATTATAAGCAGGCAAAACCAATTGCACAATAATAATAGCAAATACACCTGCAATAAAAGCAAGAAAAATACTTTCACCAACAAACTGCGCAACCAACGATTTTCTTTGTGCGCCCACCACTTTACGAATGCCAACTTCCTTTGCCCCGTTTTTCACTTCGTGCTGTAGAAAGATTCATAAAATTGATACAGGCAATAATTAATATCAGCGCAGCAATGATTGCAAATAATTTTACCCGTTCAATTCTGCCACCAACATAATAACCATTCTCTTCTTTATCATACAGCCATGTGTCTTTTAAAGCCTGCGTAAAAACCTGCGTGGTTGATACGTCGCCACCGCCTTTTGTATGATCAATGGTAACATTTTTAATCTTTTTATCAAATGCTGCCTGCGAAGCGCCGGGCTTTAATAAAATATAAGTAAACACATTATTGTTGCCCCAGTTATTGTCGCTAACCATTTTTTTCTTTTCTGCATAAGACCATGGCAAAACATATTCAAAATTGAAACGTGTATTGATGGCAGGTCTTTTAATACAGCAGTTACCGTAAAATAATCAGAACTGTCAATACGCACTGTTTTGCCCATTGCATTTTCCTTCCCAAATAATTTTATAGCTAACTGCTGTGTAAGAACAATACTTTGAGGACTATTTAATGCTGTATTCGGATTGCCTGACAGCAATGGAAACTAAACATTGATAAAAAACCAGGATCTGCAAATTCACCATGCAAGCTGAAATGTTTATCA
Organism: uncultured Chitinophagaceae bacterium; assembly: GCA_963788795.1. GTDB lineage: Bacteria > Bacteroidota > Bacteroidia > Chitinophagales > Chitinophagaceae > Ginsengibacter. Next base: position 98,769 of record CAWBII010000014.1, on the reverse strand, counting down.
CCTGCAGTCAATAAAAAATTAGCAGCATATTCCTGTAAACGAACAACATCTTCCACTTCAGGATAATCCTGTTTTATAGTAGGCCCAGTGTTTTCGGCGTTGTATTCCAGGCCGATATTTCGCCATTTACTTTATCACGGTTATTCGCAATATAAATGCGATCAGTTTTTTCATAAAACCGGTCATGGCTCATTTCATTTTGTATCCATAACAAAATGAGCATAGCACTTGCCATACCTATAGTAAGGCCAATAATATTAATGAAGGAATAGAATTTATTCTTCAATAATCCACGAAACATTATTTTGAAATAATTTTTAAACATACAAGAATATTTCTGATGTCTGATTTATAATGTATCGAGCCTTAGCTAATTGCGTGCAATTCACGATTCACATTTGTCAATACTATTTATCATTCCGTTCTTAAACTCTTCACCGGGTTTGCTATTGCTGCTTTTATTGTATTTAAACTCACTACAATTAATGTTAATGCAAACATGGCAATGCCTACAATAACAAAAAGCCAAAGGTTAATATTGATGCGATACTTATAATTTTCAAGCCAGTTACTCATTAACCAATAAGTAAGTGGCGCTGCAATTACAAAAGCAATTACAACCAGTTTTAAAAATTCTTTTGATATAAGCATGAGCAATTGCTGTACACTTGCGCCCAAAACTTTGCGTACACCAATTTCACGAAAACGTTTTTCAATTGTGAATGATGCCAAGCCTGCAAGACCGAGACAGCAAATAAAAATTGCAAGCGCAGAAAAAATATTTGTGAGCTTGCTTATTAACTCTTCCGTTAATAAATTTCTTTTGAAATTCCTGGTCAACAAACTTGTATTCAAAAGGAACGGAAGGATTATATTTTTTAAATACGGTTTCTAAAAATGCAATGGCTTTTTGCGCAGGCACACCATCTTTTAATACGCATTGTATTCATGCTTGAATTGTTGCCATCATAAACAATTAACATTGGATAAGCGGGTTCAAACGGAGAAGTCATAATTACATTATCTGTTACACCAATTATAGTATAAGTTCTTCCATAACGCATTTGCATGCCGATTGGATTTTTCAATTTCATGGCATCAACTGCAGCTTTATTTAACATCATCGAAGATGAATCTGCAGGCGTTCCTGTAAAATCATGGCCCTGCAACATTTTTACATTCATTGTTTTTGCAAAGTCAACATCAGTGCCCAAACCACCCATAATAATTTGCGCATTTGCAGGCTTGCCATCATAATCCGGTGCACCGGTATTCCACCAAACTTCTGTTATGGGTGATGAAGTTCTTGTAACATTTGTAATAATACCTGATGCAAGCAACTCATGTTTTATTGCAGCAAAACTTTTATCGGTATCAGGTGTTGAAGGAATCATTACAAGACCGTTAGGATTATAACCCATATCACGGTCTTTTGTATGTTGTATTTGCTGGTAAACAATAATGGTGGCAGATATTAAGTAAAATAGAAATTACAAATTGTGAAATAACAAGTATATGCCTTGGCAATATTGTTTTTTTGCCTGAAATAATTGTTCCTTTTAAAACTTTTACAGGGTTGAATGAAGAAAGATATAATGCAGGATAACTGCCGGCAACAAATGCGGTAAATAAAATAATGCCCAATGCCATTATCCAAAACAAAGGTTGCATTATGTTTAAAGAAAGATGTTTGTCAACCATTAAATTAAATGATGGCAGCAATAAAGCAACTGTAATAATTGCAAGTACAAAAGCAATAAATGTTAAGATGAATGATTCGCAAAAAAATTGCGATATCAATTGTTTTTTATTTGAACCAAGTGTTTTTCTGATGCCAACTTCTTTTGCACGCTTCTCACTTCTTGCTGTTGAAAGATTCATAAAGTTGATGCATGCAATTAGTAAAATAATGATAGCAATAATTGAAAACAAACGCACATACTCAATCATGCCGCCGGTATTTTTTCCGTTTTCAAAATCGCTGTACAAATGCCAGTGGTTCATCGGGAAAACAAAATAGCTGCTGATTTCATCATTGCCGTGCGACCTTTTTATTTTTGTGATGTTCTTATTTAATAAAGCCGTATCTGCATTTGGCACTGTTTGTATAAATACATTCCATGAAGAATTTATCCATTCATTCATCGAATGTTTTGTATCTGAATCGTTGTAGTTAAATGGCGTTATCCAATCAAACTGAAATGTAGAATTGTTTGGCGCATGCTTAACGATTGCAGTAACTTTTACGCTTCTGTTGTTATCAATTGTAAGTACTTTATTAATTGGGTCTGCATTTCCAAAAAAAGCTTTTGCAGCATCTTCTGAAAGAACAATTGAGTTAGGGTCTTTTAATGCTGTTGCTGCATTTCCTTTCACAAATTGCCATGAAAAAACATCAAAGAAATGGTCACTTACTATATAACCTTCTTTCTTTATTTTATTGTTATTATAACCAAGCACATTTTGTTGCTGGTACGTTGTAACAACTGCATGTTTTATTTGCGGCGAACTGCTTTCAAGTGCACTTGCAAGTGGCATCGCCATGCTCCTGTCTGTAAAAACCTGGTTGTTGAAATTGCGGTTGGCAATAACCTGGTAAATATTATCGTAGTTTTTTTGAAACCTATCGTAAGTAAGTTCATCATACACCCATAATAAAATAAAAATGGTGCATGAAATACCAATGGTTAAGCCAAGGATATTTGTAACCGAAAATCCTTTATTACGCCAAAGGTTTCGCCAGGCTATTTTAAAATAATTTTTTAACATAGCTCACAGTTTAATTAATAAGTTCAACTTTTTTCGTTTATGCATTTACGTTACTAATGTCATTATTCCGTTCTCAAACTCTTCACAGGATTTGCTATCGCTGCTTTTATTGATTGGAAGCTGATTGTTATTATTGCAATCAACATTGCTAATGCTCCTGCCAGGATAAATACCCACCAACTTATGTTGGTTCTGTAAGTAAAATCCTGCAGCCATTGATGCGAGAAATAATACGCAACCGGTGATGCGATAAATATTGAAATGATTACCAGTTTCAAAAAATCTTTACCAAGCATAGTTGTAATATTAATCACACTTGCACCCAACACTTTTCTTATCCCGATTTCTTTTGTTCTTCTTTGTGCGGTGAACATGCCAAGCCCAAATAACCCCATGCATGAAATAAAAATGGTAATAATGGTGGCCGCGTTTATAAGCCATGCCGTTTTCTCATCCTGTGCATATAACCAACTAATACTTTCATTCAAAAAGCTGTAATCAAACGGAGTTTCGGGATATATTTTTTTCCATTGCAATTTCTATTTGAGATAAAATTGCTTTTACATCGCTCACATTTTTTTCATTGGCCGTAAGCTTGATAGCAACACTATGCTTTTGATCATCCGGTGCATTTTCAATCAACGCAGGAAGAATAGCATCATGGAAAGAACCCTGGTGAAAATCAGCAATCACGCCAACAATCGGGTAACCTTTGTCTCCGTTGGGGCCAGTATTGTAAAGCATCTTGCCTACTGCATCACGTGGATTTGCAAAGCCAATTGCTTTAGCGAATACGTGGTTAATCACCAATTCATTCATGCTATCGCTATGAAACATATTCCTCCCGGCAATTAGTTTCATCTGGTAAAAAGGAATATAATCTTCATTTCCGATTTCTATATTCGGTTGCAATGTTATGTCCTGTTTACCCTTATATGTAACGGAGCTTGACATTTGAGCAAAACCCATCGGCGCAGCAGACTGCAGCAACACTTTTTCAATGCCCGGTATATGCTTTATGTTTTCGGCCAGCACTTTCATTCTTCCATCATCACGCCATTTATTAAGTGTGATAATGGCATCTGAATTAAATCCTTTATCACCATTAGTCATAAAGTTTATTTGCTTACCAATTATAATAACACCAATGATAAAAATGAGTGACATGCTGAACTGAAAAACGATCAACACTTTTCTCAGATTCAATCTGTCTCTTCCTTTTTGAAAAGCAGTGCCTTTTAAGCTAAGCGCAGGTAAATAAGACGACAAGACTTTGGCTGGATAAAAACCGGCAAGCAATGTTGTAACAAGTGTTATGGCAACTATAAAAATTAATGTTGATGGTTGAAGCAACTGAAAAGATATTTGACCCGGTATAAAATCTTTGAAGAGATAGAGCATAGGATTTACGAGTACCAGCGATAACGCAACAGCAAAAAAAGTAAGCACAAAAGTTTCAATAATAAATTGAAACATGATGTTTCGTTTATTGCTTCCCATCACTTTTCTTATGCCAATTTCTTTAACTCTTTGTATGGATTGCGCCGTGGAAAGATTAATAAAATTTACAGCAGCTATAATCAGAATGAACAAAGCGATACCCATTAAAATATATAGCGTAGGCATGTATGCTTTTCTGAAATCATCACCGTCATCGCCCCGCCGGTAATCTGTGGTAAAATGAATATTACTTAATGGTTGTAAGTACATCGCTAATTTGCTGTCAGAAAGTTTTACATGGGATTTTATATATGCTGCAAACCTGCTATTGATTTGTTGCGATGTTACTCCTTTTGAAAGCTTCACAAATGCAGAACCATTGTGTGGGCGAAGACTGTTCCAATCTTCAGTAGGAATATTATTTTTCAGGAAGCTATGAGTAGCAGTTGAAACAGAAATAAAATCTGTATAATCAAAATCGCTGTTTCCAGTCCAATCTTTTACAATGCCCGAAACACTTACTAGCAACGAGTCATCATAAATAACTGTTTTGCCAATCATTTCATGCAATGGAATATCTCCAAAATATTTCTTGGCCCTGTTTTCGGTGAGTACCACTTTAAATGGTACATTCAATGATTGCGGGTTCCCTTCAAGCCATTGATAACTGAAAATGCTGAAATAAGAAGGCCAGGTCAAAATTGCTGTTGAAGAATATGAACCTTCAATTTTATTATCAAATTTTTTGGATTGATTACTGCTCCCTGGAATAGTAATACTTCCGCCATAACTATGAAAAGCAGCAGTTGCTTCAAACCCGGGTATTTGGTTTTGAAAACCTGCAACATCAGGAATAATATTATTTAAGAAATGTTTTTCACCTGATGCATTTTGTGTCTCACCAACAATTCGATAAATGCAGTCTTCGTCAGGATGAAATTTATCAAAACTGAATTCAAAATTCGTAATTAGAAAAATAACAATGCAGGCACATATCCCCAATGAAAGTCCAAGTATATTTATTACAGAATAAACTTTATTGCGGGCAATATTGCGCCAAGCAATCTTTATATAATTTTTGAACATGAGATAAGTTTTAAGTGATATATTTTATGTATAAGTTTTATTCACGATTAACTATTTACTGTTAACATTTTTATTCCGTTCTCAAACTCTTCACAGGATTTGCTATCGCTGCTTTTATTGCCTGGAAGCTTACAGTAGCCAATGCAATCAGCATCACTAACATTCGCTGCTAGATGCAAACAGCCACCAACTTATTGTAATTCGATATGGAAAATTTTGCAGCCATTTGTTGGCGGCGATATATGCCAGCGGCGATGCAACTATCAAAGCACATTGCAACCAACTTTATAAAATCTGTTGAAAGAGTTGTTACGATTCTTTGTACTGATGCACCAAGTACTTTTCGTATGCCGATTTCTTTTGTTCGTTTTTCTGCTGATAAAACAGATAAACCAAACAAACCAATGCAGGAAATGAAATATAGTTAGTATAGCGCCGAATAAAATAATCTGTTTCCATTTTTCAACATCGGCATATTGTTTCCTGTTTTCATCGTTTTTGAACACATAAGCATAAGGGCTCATCGGGTAAAATTGCTGATATGTTTTTTGTATCCATTTTAAACTTGCAGCCGCTGTGTTGGGTTTTATTTTGATATAATAAGTTCCATACGAACCATTCATGTTAAATAACTGCGGTGTTATTTTTTTGGTTAATGATGCAAAGTGATAATCTTTTACCACACCAATTACATGATACGTTTCATTACTGCTTCCCAAAATTTGTAAAGTTTCACCAACCGGGTTTTTCCAGTTTGCCGCTTTTACAAAACTTTCATTCACGATAACAGATTGTGCAGAATCAGCGGGAAATGCGGTTGAAAAATTTCTTCCTGCTATTAATGGGATTTTTAATAAAGGCAAATAATTTTCATCAACAGTTTCATCAGCAAAGTATACGGTAGAGCCAACGGCATTTTTTGTACCGGTGCCCCATTCGCCGGCATTCTTTACACTAACGCCAACAATGTTTGGGTTCTTGAGCAATTCATTTTTAAAAGCAGCAGCATCGGTATGTGTTCCAGCCCGTTTTTATTTACGATAACAAGATTATTGTCATCATATCCCAAATCTGTTTTGGTTAATAAATTAAACTGTGCATAAATGTATAGCTGTTGCAATGATTAAAAATGATGCCAGCGTAAACTGCAATACCACCAGCGATTTTTGCAGGTAATTTTTCCCTGCAATCTGAAAACGGCTATACAAGGTTTGTACAGGATTGTATCCGGATAAAACTAATGCAGGATAAAAGCCGGCAAGCAATCCTGTGATGATATACAAAGCAATATAACCTGTAATTAATTTTGCATCGAACAAATAAGAAATTGCCAATGCCTTATTGGCAAGCTCATTAAACAAAGGCAATAACAATTGCACCAATGCAATAGCTAATATAAAAGCAACAGGTGCAGAGTAAAAATGATTCGCCGAGAAACTGAAACATTAATTGTTTTCTATCGCTGCCCATCACTTTGCGGATGCCGATTTCTTTTGCACGCTTAACAGACCGTGCAATGGTAAGGTTCACAAAATTGATGCAGGCAATCAGCAACACAAACAATGCGATGCCCGAAAGCAGATAGGAATACACCGGGTTGCTTGCGTTAGTTAAACCATTGCTTGCAGGCAGTTCCGTGTTCAAATGCATATCAAGATACGGTTGCAAAAAATAGGTGCCCATAGGAATATCATCAGGATTGCCTCCATCATTTTTCAGCATTTCATAAAATGTCTGTTTCGCATCTGCAACATAAAAACGCTGCATTTCTTTTTCCACTGTTTGCAGGTTTGCTTTATCATTCAATACTACAAATGTGGTCAGGAAAGAATTAAACCAGTTATGGGTGTCCTTTGCATCAGCATCAGATACTCTGAAAGGCAGCAGGATATCAAATTGTATAGAAGAATTTTGCGGGCAACGTTTTGCAACAGCCGTTACTTTGTAAGAAACGAAAGTGCTATCTTCTTTTACCATCATTACTTTGCCCACAGCATTGGTTGTAGCAAAATATTTTTTTGCAGCATCTTCGCTCAATACAATGGAATGTGGTTCTGTTAAACAGGTTGTAGGGTTCCCTGATAATAAAGGGAATGTAAATACAGAAAAGAAATTGGAGTCAACATGCAACACCGCTCCCTGCTCCTGCACTTCAGTTCCTTTTTTTATGTCTTCAGAACCGCCCTGTACTCGAACAAAAGATTTTATTCCGGGAACGTTTTGCGTAAACCTCGGCCCTTGTAAAAAACCTGTGCTGCCATTTTCATGGTTGTCTTTTGATTTTTTCGCAATGCGATAAATGTTCTTTACATTTTTGTGAAACCTGTCGAAGCTTACTTCATCTTTTACATACAACATAATAAACATGGCACAAGCCAAGCCAAGGCTTAAACCTGCAATGTTGATGAAAGAGTAAACCTTGTTTCGTGCAAGGTTTCTGAAGGCGGTTTTGAAATAATTTTTAAACATAAAAGTGATTTGTGATTTCTTGATTTTATGATGTATGATTTATCATTTTCAAATTTTCAAATTGCCATATTGTCAAATTGATTATTCAGTTCTCAAACTCTTCACCGGGTTTGCAATCGCTGCTTTTATTGCTTGGTAACTTACAGTGATTAATGCAATCGCAGTTGTTATTAATCCAGACAACATAAACATCGTCCACGAAATATTAATGCGGTATGGATAATCTGAAAGCCATTTGCTCATGGCAAACCAGGCAATTGGAGAGGCTATGATAAACGATATAATAACCAGTTTTAAAAAATCTTTCGACATTAATGACGCAATATTCATCACAGAAGCTCCTAACACTTTTCTAACTCCTATTTCTTTAGTACGGCTTTCTGCTGTGTAGGCTGCAAGAGCAAACAAACCAAGACATGAAATAAAAATGGTAAGCCCTGCAAACAATGAAGCTAAATTCCCGGTTCGTTGTGAATCATTAAATTTTTTTGCATATGCTTCATCTGCAAACACATATTCAAAAGGATACTGCGAATTATATTTTTTAAATACTTTTTCTATTTTGGATAAATTAGCAGCCGTTGTATTTGCAGGATTTAATCTTAAATGAAGAACATAACCATTGTTATTATCAGGCCCGAATATCATCATTGGACTAATCTTTTTCTGATAGGGAGATTCCATAATAAAATCTTTTACCACGCCTACAACATGCCATTGTGCACTTCCATCAGCGGCTTTTACTATTGTGCCTACCGGGTTTTGCAGGCGCATTGTTTTTACTGCAGATTCATTCAGTATTATTGCATTGCTATCAGTTGCATAATTATAAATATCAATATCGCGGCCCTTTATTAGTTTCACACCGATTGTCTTCACAAAATCAGCATCGGCGCCAAGGCTTACAAAATCAGTTTTCACATCCTGTGGGGTACTACCCTGCCATGAATATCCCCAGCTATCGCTCCATCTTCTTGTGATTGGGTTTGCACACCTTGTTATTGAATTTATTGCACCACTACTCTGAAGGTCATGTTTTATCAAATTATAATTCGCATTAACGTCGCCCTGGCCAAATATATAAATGAGGTTATTTCTGTTATAACCCGTATCCCTGTTCAATGCATACTGTATTTGATTGTTCACGATTATGGTGCTGATGATGAGTATAATAGCAAACGTGAACTGTACAACTACCAATATTTTGCGTGGACTGATGAAAGCCTCTGCCTTTTTAAATGAACCTTTTAATACTTTAACCGGGCTAAAGGATGAAAGAAAAAAAGCCGGGTAACTGCCTGCAAGAATGCCGGAGAATAAAATGAACGATAAGGCAAATAACCAAAATGAAGGATTTGTATAATTGATGGCGAGCTGCTTATCCACCAGTTCATTAAAATTTTTTAAACTAACCTGGACAATAAACAGGGCTACTAAAAAAGCTGCAAAAGAAAACATAATGCTTTCAAGCAGGAACTGCCGTATTAATCTTCCTTTATAAGCGCCCATTACTTTGCGAATACCGACTTCTTTGGCACGCTTTTCACTTCGCGCAGTACTAAGGTTCATAAAATTTATACAGGCGATCAATAAAATAAAAGCCGCAATTAAAAAAAATAATCTTACTGTTTCAACCGGCCCGTCCACCAGTTTTCCATTTTCGGATTTTGAATATAAATAAGCCCTGCTGAGTGGCTGGGTAAATACTTCTGTGGTAGATGGAGCAGTACTGCCCTTTAAATGATCAATAGTAATATTTTTAATTTTTGCGTCAAAGGAAGCCTGTGAAGTGCCTGGCTTAAGCAAAGCATAAGTGAACACGCTGTTATTATCCCATGCGCTATCATTCCAACCAATTTTTGTCATGTAAGACCACGGAAGCAGGTATTCAAAATTAAATTGTGTGTTATTGGGAAGATCTTTCAGCACAGCCGTTATAGTGCAATTATTTACACTGTCAACACGCACCGTTTTACCAATAGCGCTTTCATTCCCAAAAAATTTCCTGGCAAGTTCTTCTGTAATAACAATATTATAACTGCCGCTTAAAGCACCCTGAATTTTTCCTTCTTTTAATGGCAGGCTAAATACATTAAGAAAGCCACTATCAGCAAAGGCGCCCTGGGTATTCAGGTGTTTTTCGCCTGCATTAAGCAGAAAAGTTACATTGTTATACCGTACCGCATCTTCCACTTCAGGATAGTTATTCTTTAATGTTGTTGCTAATATCTTCGGCGTATTAGGCCAGGCCCATGCATTGCCTGCCCCGTCTTTATCACGATTGTACATAAGATATATCCGGTTTTCTTTCTCATAAAAACGGTCAATACTCAATTCATTTTGCACCCATAACAAAATGAGCATTGCCGCAGCCATTCCTATGGCAAGCCCTGAAATATTGATAAAGGAGAAAGCTTTATTGTGCCTTAGATTGCGTATTGCTATTTTGAAATGGTTTCTAAACATAAAATATAATTTATTGATGTTTGATTTATTGATGTCTGATTTACTTTTAACTCAATTCTGTCAATCTTTTAAATCCTACCATTCCCGGTTCAATCAATTATTCCGTTCTTAAACTCTTTACCGGGTTTGCTATTGCTGCTTTTATTGCCTGGAAACTTATTGTTATAATTGTTATTACAATGGCTGTAATACCTGCCATAACAAATACAAACGGACTTATCGTTATCCTGTAATCATACTGTTGTAACCAATCGTGCATATAATAAAAAGCAACTGGTGATGCAATCACACAGCTTATCAATACCAATACAATAAAATCTTTTGAAAGTAACAGCCACACCTGCGATACAGAAGCACCTAATACTTTACGTATACCAATTTCTTTTGTGCGTTGTTCTGCTATATAGGCTGCCAAACCAAATAAACCAAGACATGAAATGAATATGGCTAATCGCAGCAAATAAACCTGCTAATTTTCCAATCAATACTTCCAGTTTAAATTTTGCTGCATAACTATCATCAGCAAATGTGTAAGTATAAGGATATGCAGGATTATATTTATTAAAAATTGAAGTAAGCTTGGTAATTGCATCCTGTGTTTTTATGTTTGATGATAACCTGTACATGATCACATCCTGCGGATTCGGATCATAAAAAAACATAGTTGGATCTGCAGGTGCAAAGGGAGATCCCATTAATGCATTTTTTACAATACCAACTATTCTGAATTTAGTATCAATCCAGGTGATGGTTTGGTTTAAAGGATTTTTCAAACGCAACAGTTTAACTGCTGCTTCATTAAATATTACATTGAGTGTATCAGCACTTCCATTGAAATCTCTTCCTTCTTTCATAGTCATTCCAAGTGTTTTAAAATAATCATCTGAAACTCTTATCCAGCCCATATCTACAGATTCACCCGGTCGTTTGCCTGGCCAGTCTTCTACATCTCTGTGATTGCCAGTAGTTGTTACACTTGCTGTTGCCGTAGTAACTGATTCTGCAATTCCTTTTTCAATCAATTCATTTTTAATAGCCGTATAATTGCTGCCAAGGTCTTCATTCATATCGGTCATCATCAGCCTGTTCTTATCATAACCTGATGGCCTGTCTTTAGCATATTGAACCTGCTGGTAAATAATATAGGTGCATATAATAAGTGCAATGGAACAACTGAATTGCAGCACCACCAATATTTTCCTGGGCAAAGCTGCTGCTTTACCAACATGAATTTTTCCTTTCAATACTTTTACAGGTTCAAAAGAAGAAAGATAAAAAGCCGGTCTGCTGCCTGCTGCAAGCCCTGTTACTAAAACACAGCATAAGAGTAATCAGCCAAAATATATAATTGGTAAAAGGAATTTTTATTGCAGCATCTGTAAGTGTATTAAAAGCAGGCAATGCCAGTTGAACAAAAAGAAGAGAAAAAATAAATGCAATAAAAGTGAGCAGAACAGATTCAGTAAGAAACTGAAATATCAAATGATTTTTACCTGAGCCGATTGCTTTTCTTACACCGACTTCCCTTGCTCTTTTTTCTGATCTTGCAGTTGTAAGGTTGATAAAATTGATACAGGCTATTAATAACACCAGGATGCCGATGATTGTAAAAATGTTTACATATTCTATAAAGCCGCTGACCAGTTTTCCTTTATCGAAGTTTTCATACAGATGCCAGTTTTCAACAGGATCAAGAATGATATTAGTTGTCATTGACATAAAATTATCTGTCTCTGTTTTTTCAAGGTCTTTTATTTTTGGAGCAACCTGTGCATAAGAAATTCCGGGTTTTAATTTTACATATACGTCGTAAAATTCGTCCAGCCAAAACCCTTTGTGCGTGCAAGCTTTACAAAATCATTGGTAGATTCTAAATAACTGAATGGAACCAAATAACTAAACTGCAAGGTTGAATTAGAAGGAATATCTTTTAAAACGCCTGTTACTTTTAAATCATTTTTATTATCAAAACGAACTACTTTATTTAAAGGATCTTCTTTGCCAAATAATGCCTTTGCAGTGCTTTCTGTAAGCACAATAGAATACGGATTGTTTAAAACAGTATTGGCATTTCCTTCCAATAAATTATATTGAAACATTTTAAGAAAATCGCTACCAACCTGTCCGCCATTTATGTAGAGTTTTTTATCTGCAACCATTAAGTCATGCATGCCGAATCCATCCGTTTCAGCAACATATTGTATTTCCGGAATTTGATTACGCAAGATTGTCGCCAGCTTTAATGAAGTGCCACCATAGTTCATCGTATCACCATTGCCATAAAAATTACGACGTACCTGGTACACCTGTTTATAATCGGGAAGAAATTTATCGTAAGAATATTGATAGTAAACCCAAAGACCAATCAATCAAAGCAACAGCCATACCTGTTGCCAAGCCCAAAATATTTAATGCGCTGTATGCTTTGTTTCTTAATAAGCTGCGCCACGCAGTTTTGAAATAATTTTTAAACATAAAAAGTAATTTCTGATGTATGATTGTGTGATGTCTGATTTATCTTATTTTAAAATTGGTTAATTTCAAATTGACTATTCCGTTCTCAAACTTTTTACCGGATTTGCTATTGCTGCACGTATTGCCTGGAAACTGATTGTAACAAGCGCAATAAAAACTGACAATAATCCCGCTGCTAAAAATATCCATCCACTGATGTTAATGCGATAAGCAAAATCCTGCAGCCAGTTGTGCATAATATACCATGCAACAGGTGCAGCGATTATAATGGCAACTATCACAAGCCTTATAAAATCTTTTGAAAGCAGTAGTATAATATTCGATACAGAAGCGCCTAATACTTTGCGTACACCGATTTCTTTTGTACGCTGTGCAGTAGCAAACAACGATAAGCCAAATAAACCAAGACAAGCTATAAAAATGGCAAATCCGGCAAATATGCCGAATATTTTTCCAAAGAGTTCATCGTTGGCATATTGCTCTTTATACTTTTCATCAAGAAAAGAATAATCAAAAATGTTTCCGGGAAAAAAACTTTCATATACTTCTTTTATTTGCGCTATGGTCGCAGATAAATTCTGCGGATTTACTTTTATTGAAATAGGATTACTAACATCGTAAAAAGGCTGCAGTATCAACGGCTCCAGTGCATAGCGAAGTGATTTTTGGTGATAATTATTTATTACTCCTATAATATCCCATTGCTTGTTAAACATGGTTACAGATTTGCCAATTGCTTCATTATTGGAAGCATATCCAAGCAGCTTTACAGCATTTTCATTTATAAGAATATTATGCAGTTTATTGTAATCAGCATTGTAATCTGTGTATTCAAAATTTCGTCCCGCTAATAGTTTTATTTCATACACATTTATAAAATCAGCATCAGCTCCCATGTTGCGCATGGCAAGCGTGGTGCCGCTATTATCATCAGAACGATGCACATTAAAAGCCCTTGCCATTTCATCGCCGGCAATCCTGTTTGCAGTAGCAGCACCCTTTACATTGGTTATTTTTTTTATTTCTTCCTTGAAGTTGTTTTCTTTTACAATAAAAGCAGAATCAAATGAACTAAGTATTGGAGGTTTTACAATCAACACCTGGTTTATATTCATACCCAATTGCTGTGCATTCATAAATTTTATTTGCTGATATACCACAGCAGAGCCAACAATCAATGCAATAGTTATAGCAAACTGACCAATTACCAATGCTTTCCGTAAAAAAATTCCTTTATTGGATGTTGTAAATTTGCCTTTTAATACAAGTATGGGCTTAAAGGAGGATAATACAAACGCAGGATAAAATCCTGAAACAAAAATACCGGCAACAATAAGTATAATCAATGCGACAGAAATATTAAAGCCATTCAATCCTTTTTCAAACAAATACAGTAAGGACAATTGGTGATTTATCAAATGATTAAAATTGTTTTGCAATAATGTTATAATCAGCAATGCAATAAGTAATGAAATAACGTTGATGATAAAAGATTCAGTAAGAAATTGTTTTATCAATTGTTGTTTTGTTGCGCCTGCAACTTTTCTAACACCAACTTCCTTTGCACGATCCATTGATTTTGCGGTAGCAAGATTGATGTAGTTAACCCATGCAATAATGATTATTAACACAGAAATTATAAGCAAGCCCCAAACAACACTTGCACTGGCAGTTTCGCCAATCTCATATTCAAAATCAGAATAGAGATGCGCTTTTGAAAGTGGCTGCAAAGAGAATTTTTCATCACTGCCTGAAACTTTATTGCCTTGAAAATGTTTCTGGCTAAATGCCGCAAACTTTGCTTCCAATATTTTGTAATCTGCTCCATGTTGCAATTGTATGTAATGCCAGAAATCAGAATCAGTAAAATTGTAATCAGCCTGCTTGTAAGGATATTTACCGGCAAGCATGGTTGTGTAAGATGCAAGCATATCAAATTTCAAATGAGAATTTTCAGGCACATCTTTACAAACACCGGTTATCTTATACGGCATTGAATCTTTTCCCATAATAAATGTCTTGCCGATAATGGCAGAAAAATTATTATTGCTCACATCAAAAATTTTACGGGCAGATGTTTCTGTAATAACTATATCAAATGGATCTTTTAATGCCGTTTGAGCATCGCCTGCAACAAACTGGTATGAAAACATTGTTAGAAAAGAATTATCAACTGCCAGTACATTCTGGTCGCCGATTTTTTTATCAGCAGTTGAAATAATCATTTTGCCGAAAGGAAAAACACGTGCATGATTGATTACTTCAGGAAAATCGTCCTGCATAGCTTTGCCTATTGCCGAATAGGTAATGGTTCCATGCTGAACGAGTTTACCATTTTGATAGCGATCATCCACCACGCGGTAAATATCATCAGCATTTTTATTAAACTGGTCATAGCTTAACTCAAAGCTTACATACTGCAGTATTAATAAACATGCCGCCATGCCAATAGAAAGTCCTGCAATGTTGATGAAAGAAAAAACTTTGTTCTTCATCAAAATGCGCCAGGCGGTTTTGAAATAATGGCTCCCTCTAACTCCCCCTCCAAAGGAGTCCTTTCGGACAAAGGGGAAGAATTTTATAGTACCCATATTTTATAATTTACTGTTTGCTAATTGAAGTCTTTCTTAAAGTCTCCTTCGGGGATTTAGGGGCTATTCCGTTCTCAAACTCTTAACCGGGTTTGCTATCGCTGCTTTAACAGCTTGAAAACTTATCGTTATTAATGCTATTAACGTAGATAGTAACCCGGCTATAAGAAATACCCACCATCCAATTTGAACACGGTAAGCAAATTGTTGTAACCATTCATGCATTAGCCACCATGCAACTGGCGTGGTAATTACAATAGCAATAATTACCAGTTTTAAAAATTCTTTTGAAATCAAGGCAGTAATACCTGCAACTGAAGCACCTAATACTTTGCGTACACCAATTTCTTTTGTGCGCTGTGATACAGCGACCATTACCAAACCAAACAAACCGAGGCAGGAAATAAAAATAGTTAATACAGAGAATATTATGGAAAGATTTCCAAGCCTTTGTTCTGTTTGATATTGCTTGTTATAATCTTCATCAAGAAAATAATATTCGAAAGGATGGCCTGGTAAAAATTGTTTCCATGTTTTTTGTAAAGTGTTTATTGTTTGCCTGGCATCTTTTGTATTTAGTCTTACTGAAATATATCCATACCATCCGCTATATAAAGGCATAATATGTATTACAACAGGCACAACTTTTTGCTGCAAAGAATTGTAATGAAAGTCTTTCACTACACCAATAATTTTTCCTTTTTTGCCCAAGCCCCATTCAAAGCCTTTTCCGATTGCATTTTGAGGATTACCCCAACCGATTTCTTTTACTGCTGCTTCATTAATAATAAAGGCACTTGAATCTGTTGGGTAATTTTTTGAGAAAGCCCTGCCGGCAGCCATTTGCAATTTGTATGTATCAATAAAATCGTAATCAACAATCAATGTGCTCATAGATTGCTGCGCATTTTGCGGCACTCCTTCCGGCAGCGTAACGATATTATTCAACGTTTTACCCGGAGTTGATGAAGATGTAGTGACCATTGCTACACCGGCATCTTTCTTAAATTCATTTTTAATTATTTCTTTTTGAAAACTTTCAGTTTGCATATGCAATGGTACTGCTAACACCTGCTCCTTATTAAAACCTAAATTTTGCGATTGCATAAAATGTAATTGCTGCAATGCAACTATTGTTGCAATAATCAGCAACACAGAAAGTGTAAACTGAAAAACAACCAGCGCTTTTCTTAAAGAAAATAAACCGTCTTTCTTTTCTCTTAAATTTTTAAAAACTTTTACAGGCTTTACATTCGAAAGATAAAAAGCAGGATAAATACCGGCAATCATTCCCAATACAATAGAAAACAAAAACAATATTAATATAACGCCGAATGAAAGATGCGCCGATAAAGAAATTTGTGTATCTGCAATTTTATTAAATAAAGGAATTGAAAGTTGTGCAAGACTAACTGCAAGCAACAAAGCAGTTAATGTTAGTAAAACAGATTCGCACAGAAACTGCGTAATCAATTGCCGTAATGCTGCGCCGGCTACTTTGCGAACACCAATTTCTTTTGCACGTTTAAATGATGTTGCTGTAGTAAGATTGATATAATTAATACACGCAACTATCAATAAAAAAATAGCAATTGCTATAAAAATGCGTAAGGCTGTAATGTTACCATTTGCATTTATTTCGTTTCTAAGATTTGAATAAAGATGTATGCTTTTTAACGGTTGCAAAAAATGTAATCCATTTATGCCCATCGCCGCATTATCAACTGCGTTATACTTATCCATGATGTTTGTAATCTTTGCATTTAAAGCAGTTGCAGCATGTTTATCCTTTAGTGAAATATATGTGTAGTAGTCATCGTTCCACCAGTTAGTTCTATTGTCAATATTATTTTGCTGCAATACATTCATCGATGTTACGATATCAAAATAGAAATGACTGTTTGCAGGAATATCTTTAGCAACGCCAGTTACTTTTAATAAAATAGTATCGTTACATGTAATTATTTTGCCAATAGGATTTTCATTGCCAAAATATTTTTTTGCAAGGCTTTCTGTAATTACAGCAGAATTACTTCCTTCAAGTGCAGTATGCGGATTACCTGCTATCATTGGAAAACCAAACACTTCAAAGAAAGTAGAATCAGCAAAAAGAAATTTATCAGAAAAAAAATGATTGGATTTAACGTTTATCAAGGCGCCATAAAATTCAAATCGTGTTGCTTTATCAATTTCAGGAAAATCTTTAACTAAAACAGGTGCAAGAGGAGCTGCAGTAACAGCAAATTGTTTATCAGGCTGGCCTTTGGATTGCAGTGTTAATGCGATTCTGAAAACATTATCTGCATTTGTACCCGCAGTGTCATAACTCAACTCATCACTTACCCAACAAAAAATTACTATGCATGCTGCAAAACTTATTGCAAGTCCGCCAAGATTAAGTATGGTAAATGTTTTGTTTTTAAAAAGATTGCGCCAGGCAATTTTGAAATAATTTTTAAACATAAAAAAATGATTTTCTGATGTATGATTGTGTGATTTCTGATTTATCATTTTTCAAATTTTCAAATTGTCAAATTGATTTACTCCGTTCTCAAACTCTCAACCGGGTTCGCTATTGCTGCTTTTATCGACTTAATGCGGTAAGCGAAACTTTGCAACCAGGTATGCATTGCCCAATATGATAGCAGAAAGGCAATGATGCAGTGTTTTTTGTATAATCAATTTATTTATCTTTTTTTATACTAAGGTTGGCAAAATCGCCGCTTAGTTCATCATCCCATAGGCCAATCATTCCGTCGTTGGTATTCACCAATCTTTTTACTTTAAGTGAAGGCGTTGCTGAATGATTGACAAACACCTTTATTGAATCTTTTGTTACAACTATCGAAGCATGGAACCATTCATCGGGTTTAGGTGGCGGCGTTATAGAATTTTCATATACCAGCGGATGCTCCTTTCTTAACTTATCCCATTCATTATCCGGAACAACCATGTATTGCAACGACCATCTTCTTCTTGCTGTATCTGCGTATTGAAAATTGAATGGACGGAAATAGACAAGTTCATAATGATTAATGTCGCTTGCATGAAAAGCAATGCCCAAAAAGCTTTGCAGGAAGACGTCTTTTCCACGCAGATCAATATCTATTGTGCCATTTTTAAAAGAAACATCTTTAAGCCAAACAATTTTTTGAGTTGATACGGCTTCTTTGTACCTGCTATCATTCAATGCTTTTGTGTGGGTTGAAGTATCTGTTATTAATTTATCATTGCTTAATAATTCAGCAAGGTTATAATGAACAGATTCCTGTGAATAGCCATGGCTCACACAAGTAATAAATAAAAATATGAATGTTCGTGTTTTAGTCATTGCTTATTTGTTTTGAATTGATAAATTTGAAAAATCGCCATCGGCATTATTGCCGACCCAGAAACCAATATTACCTGTTGAATAATTATTAAGCGGATGAATAACCAATGAAGGCTTTGCATCATTATTTACAAACACTTTAATATTGTCAGCATTAACAATAATTTTTGCATGAAACCATGCATCAGCACTGATAGCACTGGTTAACGTATTTTCATATACACCGGTAAAGTTTTGCCTTAGCATATACCAGTCATATTGCGGCATTGATATGTATTGAACCGAATGATTTCTTCTCGCTGTATCAAGTGATTGAAAATTAAATGGCCGGAAATAAACGGCATCATACGTTGAATCATTCATGCCATGAAAAGCAATACCAACAAAGCTTTGCTGCATAACATCCTTTCCTTTGACATCAAATTCTATTATACCTTTTTCAAACTTCAGTCCTTTGATCCAGGCAATGCCATTGTTTTCTTTACTGCTAAGATGAATAATAGTCTTCTTATCCTTATTTGTAATGGAAAGTTGCCTGTTAACTACTTCAAACTTTGCTTTATCAGAAATATCAGCAACAATTGTTTTATCCTGCGCAAAAGCATGAACATTGATGATTATACTTAAAAGCAATAACCGGCGCTTAACATTTTTTATTGATTTTTTCAATTGATCTTTCATTTTAAACCTGGTTTTATTCATTTTTTAAATAGGTAGTTGGATTGGCAGTAAATGCTTTGTATAAATGCCATAACAGGCTTAAAATAGTCATAGTAACCAAGCCTAAAAATGAAATGAATAATGGCAAAAACGACACTTTAGATTCAGGTGTAACCTGAACAAAAATGGATTTTGTAAGTAAATAAGAAACAGGCAATCCAATTAATAATGCAAAACAAACTGGATATAAGAATTCTTTTATTATCTGGAAGCTAATATTTCCCATACCTGCTCCAAGCACTTTTCTAATACTAAGCGCTTTCATTTTTTTGCCCAATATCAATAAGGCTAATCCGAAAATTCCAAAAACAGAAACGATAATCATTATAAGCGATGCGGCAGTCATAACCTGGGCCACCTGGGTAAATCCCATAAAATAGCCATCAAATACAGTATCCTGGTAATAATAATCAAAAGGAAGATTTGGAAATGTTTTTTTCCATGTTTTTTCAATTGAAGAATGGGCATTTGACAATAAAGCAGAGCCGGTTTTTACGTAAACAAATTTTACATCTTCGGGCTTACAGCCAAGTAAAACAAGTGGTTGAACTTTATTTTGAAAGTTTTCAAAACGAAAATCATTTACCTCGCCTATTACCGAATATTTTTTGTTATCATATTCAATCGTTTTTCCAATACCTGATTGCCATTTCATTTGTTTTAAGAATGCCTGGTTTACAAGTACAGAAGCCGATTTATCAGTCGCAAATGAGTCACTCAAATCTCTTCCACTTAATATTTTAATACCTAACTGACTTGCAAAGCCCGGCAAAGCACTTATACTTTGTACGGTTTGTTCTTTTCCTTCGCTTTTAATAACAAGTTGTTTTGTATAACTACCAATTGGCTGCACCGAGCCTGTAACTGATGTAACATTATTATTGCTTTTTAGTGCTGTTTTAAAAAGCTGGAAGTTGGTTGAGTCTTCTAATTTTACAACTACATTGTTAGCAGGTTCATACCCCCATGGTTTTGCCCTCGACACTTTATTTTCCTGGATAAAAGCCAATGCCATTGAAATGCCCAAAAATGTAAAGAAAAACTGAAGCCCTAAAAGGATTTTTCTAAAACGGTTTTTGCTTCCTAAAACCAAACTTCCCTTTACAATGCTGATGGGTTTTAGTGCAGATATATAAATGGAAGGATAAGCCGCCCCGCCTAAAACTGTAATAAAAATTAAAGCTAATAATGCCCACCAGGCATGCACATTTTCAAAAAGTTTTTGCGCTAAATCAATATTCGCTATTTGTGAAAACCAGGGTAAAAAGATGAACTTAGCCAAAAGCAAACCTATAATTACACCAATAGTGCAAAGAATAAGATTTTCTAAAATGAATTGAAAGATGATTTGTTTTCTCTTACTGCCCATTACTTTGCGGATGCCTATTTCTTTCAGGCGGTTGGAAGCAGAAGCGATAGCAATATTCATATAATTGAAACAAACCAACAGCAAAATAGAAAGGGCAATTGCCAAAAGCATAATCAAGCCTATAATATGTGTTCCAAAAAATCTTGAATTGGTAACCTTGTAAGAATGAAAATTCATTGATTTTAAAGGCTGAAAATTGTAAGCAACTATTTTAGAATCTTTATTTGCATCATTATATAAATCTCACATATTTTTTACTTTGATTGATATTGGGTAAAACAGAACTTTCCTTTTCTGTTTCAAGAAAAGTAATACTAACAGGTTGGCTCCAGTCATCTGTTTTATTCATACCCATCGAAACCATTTTACTAAAAGGAATAAGTGCAGAAAAATAAAACGATGTTTCCTGTGGCTGTTTTTCAAAAACCCCTTTTACCGTAAAATTTTCAACTATCTCATGCCCATTATTATTAAACCTGATATTTACATTTTTGCCAACAGAATTTTCTTTTCCAAAAAGTTTTTCAGAAAGTTCTTCTGTAAGTACAATACCATTTTGTTCAGTAAAAGTTTGTTTGCTGCCCCATTTTACAGGAAAATCAAACATGTTGTAGAAAGCATCATCTACAAAACTTATTTCTTCCCTAAAAACATTATCACCTTGTTTAATTACTGCACCAACCGCATTCATGCGGGCAGTATTTTTTATTTGTGGAAAATCATTTTTCAACATCTCTCCCATTGGTGCCGGCGAATCGCCCCAGAGTTGCTGGTTACCGTCTTTCTCTGCAACGCGTTCTACCACATAAAGCTTGTCAAGTTTTGAATTAAAGTTATCCTGATTGATGGACCAATCCAAAAATACAAATACCACAAAACAGCAGCCCACTGCCAGGCCTAATCCAACAATATTTATAATGGACGATAATTTATTTTTCAGAAGATTGCGCCAACCTAATTTGAAATAATTTTTAAACATAAAAGACGATTTATGATGTATGATTTATTGATTTACTGATTTTTCTTCATTCCGTTCTCAAACTCTTCACCGGATTTGCTATTGCTGCTTTAATAGATTGAAAGCTGATAGTTATTAAAGCAATCAATATAGCTGAAATACCTGCTGCTAAAAATATCCACCAGCTTATTTCAATCCTGTATTCATAATGCTGCAACCAGTTATGCATTATCCACCATGCAACAGGAAAAGCAACAAGACATGCAATGGTAACTAATTGCAAAAAATCTTTTGATAACAATGTTGTAATGCCTGCAACACTTGCACCTAATACTTTGCGAATGCCTATTTCTTTTATTCTGCGTTCAGCAGTGTATGTTGCCAGACCAAATAAACCAAGACATGAAATGATAATTGCCAATGCTGCAAACACACCTGACACTTTGCTTATTTGCGTTTCGTCTGAAAACATTTGATTAAACTGGTCATCAACAAATTTGTATTCCAAAGGGTAAGCAGGATTATCTTTCTTCATCACTTCTGTAATTTTTGCCAACGCCTGCTCAACATTGCTTTGCGCTTTTATTCTTACATACAAAAAATTTTGATATTCAGGTGGCTTGCAAAAAATAATTACAGGGCCAGCTTTGCCATCATATACATTTCCATACACATAATCTTTCACTACACCAATCACTGTCATGTTTGTAAAAATACCATCAGCATTGCCTCTTGGCGATTGAATAATTTTTCCAACAGCACTTTCTTTGCCCATCAGCTTTGCCATTGATTCATTAATAATAACATTCGTATTTTCGGATGAAGCATTTTTAGTGAAATCTCTTCCATCAATAATTTTCATTCCTGATGTTGCAATAAATTCAGGGCTTACATTTCTGTACGCAATTGATATTTTGTTGTCGGGTGATTTTCCCTGCCATTTAAATCTGTCATCAGTATTGCCGCCATATAATGTTGAATGATCAGCCAATGCAACATTTTGTATTAACCCTGTACGCAGCAAATCATTTTTTATTAATGGAAATGTTTTTGAAATATCATGTTCAGGATTTATTTCAATCAAGATTGTTTTTATTGAAACCCAGGTTCCTGTTTTTTATATGTTGAATCTGCATGTAAACAACAATAGTGCTGATGATAAAAACAACAGACACTGCAAACTGAAGTAACCACCAATCCTTTTCTTATGAATGCAGCGCTGCCAGTTTTCATTTTAAATCCTTTTAAAACAACAACAGGATTGAATGATGATAAATAAAGAGAAGGATAACTGCCGGCAATTAATCCACAGACAAATAAAATTGTAAGCAGGAAAATAATATGAACAGGATTATCCAAGGATTTAATGATAAGATTTTTTTGCATCAGCATATTGAATGCAGGCAGTGAAATACTAATGATAAGAACAGCAATCATTGTTGCAATAGCAGACATCATAAATGCTTCGCCCATGAATTGTGCAATCAATCTTTTCTTTGCCTGCACCCAACACTTTTCGTACACCAACTTCTTTTGCTCGTTTTTCACTGCGTGCAGTAGCAAGATTCATAAAATTGATGCAGGCAATCAAGAGAATAATCCATGCAATTACCGAAAGCAATCGTACCTGTGTTATAGCGCCGCCACCTGTTGGTTTGCCATTTGCAAATTCATTATACAAATGCCATCTGAGACATCGGATATAAAAATGTTTTGCTTTTTTGATCTGCAGCTTTGCGATGAATAAAATCTTTTAGTTGATTATTGATAACGGTAAGGTTTGCATTTTTATCCAGTTCAACATAAGTTAATGGCCCATAACTGCCCCAGTCTATATGCATCAGTTAGCCTGATTCTATATTTATGCCAAGTTGCCTGTAAATCCAGTACTGTAATCTCATAAGGTGCCAGCCATTCAAATTGCAAGCGTTGAATTTTCAGGCATATCTTTTATAACACCGCTAACAACATAATCCTGTTTATTATCTACACGAATTGTTTTGCCGATAACATTTTTTTCATCGCCAAAAAATTTCTTTGCCGTACTTTCTGTAATTACCAATGAATACAATTGCGGAAAAGGATTTTTTGCATTGCCTTCAATAAAATCGAATGAGAACATATTGAACAAAGCAGCATCGGCAAAAAGGCCAGTTGCATACAAAAGATTTGTTGTTGGCAACTAAAAAGTAAACGTTGGTCTTCATCTGAAACTCGTGCTGTATTTGCAATACCCGGAATTTCAGCTTTGCATTGCTTTAGCCATTGGCCTCGGCGTTGAACCCATGGTAAAATTATTTCCGTCAGAAGTCATGTTTACTTCTAATTGGTATATCCTGTCTTTATTTACATTGGCATTATCCAAAGTTCAATTCATCTTCAGCCCATAAAAAAATTAATCCTGCACAGGCAATACCAATGGCTAAGCCAAATATGTTTAAGAAGCTATACGTTTTGTTTTTCCACAGATTGCGGAAAGTTGTTTTGAAATAATTTTTAAACATAAAAGAAGATTTCTGATGTATGATTTATTGATATTACGTTTCACGATTGACGTTACATTCCGTTCTTAAACTCTTTACCGGGTTTGCTATTGCTGCTTTTATAGATTGAAAGCTGATAGTAATTAAAGCAATCAGTATGGCTGAAACACCTGCTGCTAAAAATATCCACCAGCTTATTTCAATCCTGTATTTATAATTCTGTAACCAGCTATGCATTATCCACCATGCAACAGGAAATGCAACAATGCATGATATAACAACAAGCTGCAAAAAATCTTTTGATAATAATGTTGTAATACCTGAAACGCTTGCCCCTAACACTTTTCGTATACCGATTTCTTTTGTCCTGCGTTCTGCTGTATAAGCAGCTAATCCAAATAAACCTAAACAGGAAATAATGATAGCCAAGCGCAGCAAACACTCTTGATAATTTGCTTATCAATGCTTCATTCAAAAACATTTTATTGAACTGGTCATCTGCAAATTGATAAGTAAAAGGATAGGAAGGATTATCTTTCTTTACAATTGTTTCTATTTGTTTCAATGCAGTTTCAACATTAGCAGTTGGCTTTAAACGCACATACATTTCTGATGTGTTTTTGGATTCAGCGGAAATAAAAACATAACAGGGTCAGGCTTGCCATACATATCACCATATACAAAATCGTTTACCACACCAACAATATTTAAAACTGTGCCACTTGTATCACCATCCCAATGCATATGTTTTTCCAACAGCATTTCCCTTACCCATTAATTTTTCAAGTGATTGCGTTATAAGTATGTTTTGTTTTTTTGAGGTGATGCTATCTGTTATAACAAAGTCTCTGCCTTCTAAAATTTTTAAACCATAAGTACTCATAAATCCTGGCGATACACCACGATTAGATATCAGCACTTTGCTATTGGCAGATTTTCCTTCCCACGTAAGTCCGTCTGTATTATTGCCTCCATATAAAGTTGTATAATCAGAAAGTGCAAGGTTGTCAACAACACCGCTATTTAAAAGATCTTGTTTAATTACTTCGATAATTTTTATTGAATTCATCATTTG
Organism: uncultured Chitinophagaceae bacterium; assembly: GCA_963788795.1. Lineage (GTDB taxonomy): Bacteria > Bacteroidota > Bacteroidia > Chitinophagales > Chitinophagaceae > Ginsengibacter. The sequence goes on along the minus strand of CAWBII010000014.1, from coordinate 73,537 downwards.
TATTTATTTCAAGCAAATTATTTTTATTAAACCCAAGACTCCTGTTTTTTACATGTTGTATTTGCTGGTAAATAATAATAGTGCTTATAATAAGTATGATTGAAATACTGAATTGCAACACTACTAATCCTTTCCTGTATAAATGCAGCACTGCCTGTCTTTTAGTTTCAATCCTTTTAAAACAAACACAGGGTTAAATGATGATAAGTATAATGATGGATAACTGCCTGCAATCAAGCCGCATGATTAAAGTAATTGCTAGCTAATGCTGTAATATGAAGCGGATTGATTAAGCCTAGCGACAAGATTTTTTTGAACCAGTAAATTGAATGCAGGCAATATAAGCGCCATAATAATGACAGCAAATATCGCAGATAACAAAGCCATAAAACATGGCTTCACCAATAAATTGAAATATCAGATTTTGTTTACCTGCGCCTAATACTTTTCTTACACCCACTTCTCTTGCACGTTTTTCACTGCGTGCAGTTGCAAGATTCATAAAGTTGATACAGGCAATTAATAAAATGATCCATGCAATAACAGAAAACAAATGCACATATTTTATTTGTCCGCCACCGGTTTGAACACCGTTATCAAATTCATCACGCAAATGCCAGTCATGCGCACTCCATAAAAATGGTCTTGCATTAGATTTTGGTTCTCGCTGTTGTATAAAATTGTAAAGAATTTTATTTACTGAAGCTGCACTAACATTTGGCTTTAATTCAACATAAGTATCAAGATCATTATTGCCCCAGCTTTGCGCCCATGATTTATTTTCATCATACCAAATCTGAAAAGGCGCAACCCATTCAAACTGCATGGTTGAGTTTTTCGGAATATCTTTTATTACACCTGAGATTACATAATCCTGTTTATTGTCAACACGCACTGTTTTACCGATTACATTTTTCTCATCACCAAAAAATTTCTTTGCAGTTGATTCAGTAACAACCATTGAATACAATTGTGTAAAAGCACGTTTTTGCATTGCCCTGAACAAACGGAAATGTAAACATGCTGAACAGAGATGCATCTGCGTAATTGGGGAAGGCATACATTGATTTATTACCAATTGTTATAAGCTTTGTGTTATACCCAATTATGCGGCACGTGTTTGCAACTCCCGGAATGTTCTGCTGCATTGCAGGACCCATCGGTGCAGGCGTTGAACCAAACGTGGCAACGTATGTATCATACTTCTGGTTTTCTCTTATACGATACAGGCTGTCTTTTTTTGTGTTGAATTGATCGTAGTTCAATTCATCTTCCACCCATAAAAAAATTAATCCTGCACAGGCAATGCCAATAGCTAAGCCAAAAATGTTTAAGAAGCTATAGCCTTTGTTCTTCCAAAGACTGCGAAAAGTTGTTTTGAAATAATTTTTAAACATGATTGCAAGTTTTAAGTTGTATGTTTTCCGTTATAAATTTTATTGACGATTCACCATTCACGCTTCACGATTCACGATTCACATTATTCTGTTCTCAAACTCTTCACCGGGTTTGCAATCGCTGCTTTTATTGCCTGGAAGCTTATAGTAGCAAATGCAATAAGCATAGCTATTAAAACTGCTGAAAGAAATATCCACCAGCTTATATCAATTCTATAGGCATAATCCTGCAACCATTTATGTACACTGAACCATGATAGAGGCAATGCAATGAGTGCAGCTATTAATACATATTTCAAAAAGTCTTTCGAAAGCATCAGCACAAGATTTTGTAAGGATGCTCCCATTACTTTCCTGATGCCTACTTCTTTTGTTCTTCTCTCAGCTGCATACGATGCCAGCCCGAACAAACCCAAACAGGAAATGATTATGGCCAGTATAGCCAATGTTCCAACAATAGTGCTTATCTGTGAATCCGAGCGGTAGATTTCATTAAAATGGTCGTCGAGAAACTGGTAATCAAGCGGTGTATCGACACAATCTTTTTTCCATACCGATTCGATAAATGCAATAGCGTCTTTTTGCCTGTCACTATTTATTTTAACTGACATATCACCATAACCCCAATCCTTCTGGTTAAACATGAACATCGTCTCAATCTTATTGTGTAAAGAATTAAAATTGAAATCTCTTGCTATTCCCACTATGTAACCCAGCGAATCAAAGCCAAATTGTTTACCCAATAATGATGACATGCCGGCTTTGGATGAATCTCCTCTTAATAATTCTTTTGCCAGCGTTTCATTAATAATGTATTCCTTTCCATTAGCAGATGCTTCTGATGAAAAATTCTTTCCTGCCACCAATGATATTTTATAAAGCTTAAGATAGTCCGGGTCAACGATCAAACGCGTAGAGCCAAGTTGTCGCAGCGGACCATCTCCTTTAAATTGTATGCCTGATTGGTCAAGGTGGCTACCCAGTATATCCTGCGAAGCAGTGACACCTCTTACCAAAGTGTTCTGCAGCAAATCTTTTTTAAGAATACTATACTTATCTGAAGTACCATTCTGCAGCCGCACGTTCATCACTTCTTCGCGATCAAACCCCGTAGGGCGATTCTTCATATAATATAGCTGCTTTAAGGCAAACGTAGTGGCAATCATAAGAAAAATGGCGCAGGCAAATTGCCCGACAACCAACACGTTTCGTAACATACTCTTGTTTCTGCCGGTTTGAACTGAACCTTTCAACACTTTTACAGGACGGAATGACGACAAATAAATAGCAGGATATATGCCTGTTATAATCCCGAGAAATATGGCGCCCAATACAAGAGAAAGAAAAACTTTCCAGATGGTAAATAAAGGAAAGGTAAGTTCACGTTGGCTTAAATGATTTACTGCCGGTAAAAAAATAATTACGAGTATAGCCGCAATCGCCATCGCAATAAATGAAAGAACAACAGATTCACTGATAAATTGCAACGCCAATTGCCATCGATATGCTCCAATTGATTTTCTTACGCCTACTTCCTTCGCCCTCTCTGCAGAACGTGCTGTAGACAAGTTCATAAAATTGATGCAGGCGATCAATAAAACTATTAAGGCTATTATAAAGAAAAGATTGGTATAGGTCTCATCGAATTGCTGATAGTTGAATTTATCAAGGCCAATATCTGTTGCACCTCCATGCACTTTTTTTAACGGCAGCAGAAATAATTCATACTGCTTCCAGCTATCATCTGACATGTGTCTTTTGAGATAATCCGGGAACTTTTTTTCCATCGCAACAGTATTTGTACCTGGAGCAAGTTCCAGGTATGTGTTAAGCCAATTGCCGCCCCAGTTATTCATCCAATCCGGTCTTTCAATTGTACTAAAAGGTATGAGGGCATCGAATTGAATTTGAGAATTTTGAGGAACATTATCGAGCACACCGGTTACTCGTAATGTTGTTGTATCATGGTCATAATTCACTAACACTTTTCCGATGGGATCTTCTTTGCCGAAAAACATTTCTGCTGTAGCCTTTGTCAATACCACGCTATTTTTCTCTTGCAAAACTGATTTCCTGTCGCCACTAAGCAGTTTAAAATCGAACATGTTAAGGAAAGTGGAATCAACAAAGCATATTCTTTTAATAAAAACTTTTTTATCTCCATGGTTTAATGGCGTATTGTCCGCTGGACTAATCCTCGTGTAATTCTTTATTTCAGGAAATTCCGCCTTAAGCGTTGGCGCCATGGGAAACATGCTCAACGCAACTTTCTGAGCAGCGACCATGCCCTCAAACTTTTGCACTTCATTCAACCGGTAAATATTTTTCTTATTAAAATTGTCAAAACTTCTTTCGTAAGAAACAAAGAGCAGGATGATGATGCAGGCTGCTATTCCAACAGCAAGTCCTGTTATATTGATGGTAGAATAAATTTTATTCTTCCAAAGATTTCGCCATGCGGTTTTAAAATAATTTTTAAACATCGTATAAATTTTAAGTTATAAGTATCGCGTTATAAATTTTATTCACGATTGACGATTCGCCATTTACGTTATCATTCCGTTCTCAAACTTTTTACAGGATTCATAAGTGCTGCTCTGACGGCTTTAAAACTTATGGTTATTAAAGCAATCAATAAAGCAATAACGCCGGCTGCAACAAACATCCACCATTCAATACGGATGCGATAAGCAAAATCGTTTAACCATTTGTTCATGAAATACCATGACAACGGAGTTGCAATAAAAACCGCCACCAATACAAGCTTTACAAAATCTTTTGAAATCAAGCCGACGATACCTGGAACATTTGCCCCAAGCACTTTGCGAATACCGATTTCCTTTACTTTACGCTCTACAACAAACACAGACAGGCCAAACAAACCAAGGCACGCGATGAATAATGACAGCCCTGCAAAAACATAAAACACAGTTTGCATTTTTTGCTCGTTGTTGTACTGTTCTTTTATACGGTCATCAATAAAAGAATATTCCAGGGGAACGGCAGGCACTAAATTTTTCCAGGTTTTTTTTACGTAGCTGAGTGCTTCATCAATATGATTTGCATCAATCTTTAAAGAAATTTCAGAGCCTTGCTTTGCATAGCCAATACGTAAAGCTTCAACAGGCTTATGCAGCGCTTCAAAATTAAAATCCTTTACCACACCTACAACATAGCGGGCATCTTTTCCCGTGTCAAATCTTTTACCGATTGCATTCTCAGGCTTCTTCCAGCCAAAAGTTCTAACGGCCGCTTCATTTACGATGACTGCTTTTGTTGTATCTGTCGGAAAGTCTTTCGAAAAAAATCTTCCTGCAGCAAGCTTCATTCCATATGTGTCAAAATAATCTGCATCAACATTCATTGTATAACAGCTCGTGGATATTTCATTACCATTTATGTCCTGCGTGGTTGTCCATCCATTGCCAAGGCCACCTACAACATTTGCGCTATGCCGGCTCACATTTAAAATATATGGGCTTGATAAAAATTCATTTCTTATAGAATTATATTTTGTAATCACATTGTTATCACCATAAAAATTTATATCAACAATTGCATTGCTGTTGAAGCCAAGAGATTTATTTTCTATAAAATTCATTTGCTTTGAAATGATGAGAATAGATGCAACCAATGCAATGGTTATCGTAAACTGAAACACTACCAGGGCTTTTCTTATAAAATCCCCGCGAAGACTATGCATAAAACTTCCCTTCAAAGCAATTGCCGGGCGAAATGAAGAAAGGACTGATGCAGGATACACTCCTGATAAAATAGAAATGATACCTATAAAACCAATAATGACGGTAATGTTGCTAACGTTGATAGGAAAAGAATAAGGCTGCTGACCTATCCAATTTGAAAATAAAGGCAACAACATTTTAAATAATACCATTCCTGCTAAAACTGCAAATGAAGAAATGATTAAAGTCTCTGTAAAAAATTGTTTTATAAGTTGAGACCTTGTTGCACCAACCACCTTTCTAACGGAAGTTTCTTTTGCCCGTTTGATAGCGCCTGCCGTGGTGAGATTTACATAGTTGATGCAGGCAAGTAGCAGAACAATTAATCCTACAATGCCGAAAATATTTACTCTTGAAAGGCTTCCGTTGTTTGGGGAATCATATCGAAGGTTTGACTTAAGATGTATGTCGCTGATTGGCTGCAGAAAATAATGATAAGACATTTTGTTTTCTTTCCAATCCTTCTCTGAAAATTTCGCTACTATTTTATTAATATCGTTCTCCGCTACTTGCCATTGTGAAGGATCTTTTAGCTGAATATAGGTAAGTGGCCAGCCTCCAACCCAAAAATTATCTATATCAAAATTGTACTGTTCTATCAGTTGTTTTCTTTTGAATGATGCCGGCAAGAGGAAGTCAAATTGAATCTGTGAATTCACCGGAGCATTTTGAGCAACGGCACTAACGGTCATTGGATTCTTATCATCCAGCAGCAGCGTTTTACCAATAGGATTATCATTGCCAAAATATTTTTTTGCCATATTTTCTGTTATCACAATACGGTCAGGAGACGCAAGACATTGTTGAATATTTCCCTGTGTGAGTTTGAATCCAAAAAAACTGAAGAAGTTAGAATCAACTGTAATAGCATTTGATTCTATAAACTGATTGTCACCATATTTAATTTTATATTCATCATTAAAAACCCGGCATGTAGCTAAAACAGAAGGTAATTGTTTTGGAAGTTGAGCACCTAATGCGGAACCACTTGGCGCCTGTGAAAAAGATTCACTTTCACTTTTGAAAGTATTCGAAATCCTGAATATTGATTTGGCATTTGGATGAAAGTCATCAAAGCTCAATTCACGCTGCAGCCAAACTATCATAAATAAACAAACAGCTACGCCAATAGCAAGCCCTGTAATATTCAGAACCGAGAGCAGCTTATTTCTTGAAAGATTCCGCCATGCGGTAAGAAAAAAATTTTTGATCATAAAAAAAATTTCGCGTTGCAGGTTTTAACCTTCAGCGATTAAAAAATTTTAATTTCCTTTTCTTTCATTCCATTATTTTTGAAATTAATTTGAAGATGATTTCAAAAAAAGGAAGTCATTTTCTCAAATGATTTATTACAACGCATTAAAAATTGAAACCATTCCTCCTGCCACTTCCGTCCTGATTCAGCAAGTTGTATGAGAAATCATGTTTCCTTTTCTGCCTGCCGGATTCTTGTTGCAAGATTGAATTTCTGTGAAAACATTCTTATAGTTTTCAAGCACTATACCAATGATCTATCTCATTGATATTTAGACCTCAGAGAAAAATTTCTGTCTGCAGATTGTTCGTATTCGGACAGTTGATGTTGTAAAAACGGGCAGAAAGCATTTGGCCACGCAGAAAATTGGCTGTAGCATTTAGAATAAAAAAACTTTATTTATGATGTTGTTTAATTTTAAAAAGAAACAATAATGATATCTCAAAAGTGATTACCAGAAATTTTGCAAGGATAATAAATTTATTGTTATTAACTTTTCCAGGTATCAGTAGGATTTGATTGGGCATATATTATTGACGATAAAAAGCTCATCACCAAAATCAACTTGTATTGTAAGTATTTAATTTTTATAAATTATTTATCTGCGTCTATGGGTGGCAGTTGTATTCCCCAGTTTTTGTTGGGTGATGGCCCCAGGGTGAGTTGTAACGTGCCTCCCTTTATTATTTCATCGTGATATATCCATGCACGGTTTATGGGTTTGCCGTTAATTGTTGCCGATTGTATATATTCATTTTTTACTGAATTGTTTTTAGTAAGAATTACAAATGTTTTTCCCGGGTAATATTTATTATCAAGATGAATAATTATTTTATCGAACAGTGGCGTACTAAGATTATAAAACGGACGAGCAGCACAACCGCCATCCACTTCAAACAAACCCATGCTTAGCAAAACAAAAGTGCCGCTCATCTGCCCTTCATCTTCTTCGCCCACCCAACCAAGATAAGGCGAAGTATCGAACATGGTATTTGCAATTAACCTTGTATAATGCTGTGTGAGCCAGGGTTTACCTGCATAGTTAAACAAAAAAGGAATGGCAAGCGAAGGCTGGTTGCCCAAATCAAACAAATTATTTTTAAATCCATTTTCCAAACGATTGACGAAAGTGTCCTTCCCCATTAATGTAATAATTCCGGGTACGTCCTGCGGTACAAAAAAACTATATTGATATGGAGTACCTTCCATAAATCCTTTGCCATTCCAGCCGCCTTCTGTGCCAAAATGATTTGGGTCAAATGGTTTCACAAAACTTCCATCATCATTTCTTCTCCGCACATATTTTACGGAAGTATCAAATTGATTTTTATAATTTTTGCTTCTCAGCATAAACCGTTTATAGGTATCTTTTTTACCAAGCGCTTTGGCAAATTGCCCAAAGCACCAGTCATCATAGGCGTATTCCATTGTATTGCTTGCGGGCCCGGCTTCATCAGCTACATAACCCAATTTTTCGTAAGAGGCTAAATGACGGTCACCGGCAAAACCACCGCATTTATAAGGCTCACCCGGCGTAGTATAATCATGTAAAATATCCTGAAAAGCTTTTTGTGCATCAAAGCCGCGAATACCTTTTTGATAACAACTGATGATTAAACTATTTTGATGCTGCGCTCCCATAATAGGCGAATAACCCAATGCAACCGGCGCATAGGGAATCCACCCTCCTTTATCAGCAAGTTCTAAAAAATTATTCACCCAGCTTTCTGCAATACCGGGATTTACTAAAGTCCACAATGGCGTTAGGTTCCATTGTGTTCCCCACAGCGCATCACTGCTGTAAACTGCGTTGGTGGGTGCTTTCAACTGTTGTACATTTCCGCATGCGTCCACATATTTTCCGTCGTCATCATTCATCACGCTCTTTCCTGTATAGATTCTGTACAGGTTTGTATAAAATTTTTCTTTGTCGTTTTCATTTTTGGTAAAGACTTCTATCCGGCTTAAGAGTTTGTTCCAAACATCTTTATTTGCTCTTACTAATTTATCAAAATCAAATCCATAAGGTTGCATTTCCACCTGCAGATTTTGCTTTGCACCTTCAATACTTACCATAGAAATTCCGGTGCGTATAATCACTTGTTCGTTACCGTTAGTAGAAAAATTAAGTATTACACCGCTTTCGCTTTTACCTGTAAAAGTTAAAATGTTTTTTTCCACTTCTCTTTTTTGCCGCCATAAGGTGCCATAACTATTTGCGCTGTCTGTGTAAGACCTGCTTTGCCATGCATCGGCCGTAGCAAAAGCTTTATTTAATTGTAATACAAAATAGACAGTATAATTTGGCACATAGCCGTTCTTTTGCTTTATAAATCCCTGTACTTCTGTATCACTTACTTTTTGAAAATAAGTTTGAACTACATCATTCTTTTCTTCCGTAGGGAAATCAAAATTCAAAATCAGATGTACCTCTTTAGTTGCAGGATATGTAAAGCGCATCATGCCGCAACGCATGGTGCTGGTAAGTTCGGCTTTCACATTGTAATCCAATAGTTCAACGCTATAATAACCAGGGCTTCCATGCTCCGTTTCCTTCTTATAACGGGAACGGTAACCCGCAGTCCACATGCCACCGAAAGGCCCGTCAGGTGGGCCGGGATAAGCTTTTATCCATCCTTCGTTGGCAAATGAATTCCCGGTAAAAGGCATTACACTCAGGCCACTTAAACTCATCGCATGTAAATGACTGAAGCCGCTGATGCTTCCGATTGTATACTCATAACCACCGTTCCAAACATTGTCCTGGTTATCGGGACTAAGTTTTACTAGACCGAAAGGCATGGTTGCGCCGGGAAACATCATCCATCGGGAATTAGAAGTACCCGTGAACACATTTACATAATCTACAGGTTTTTTTTGAGCCCATGTAGGAAAATGTGTCATAAAAAAAAATGGTAGTAACCATTTTTTTGAAAGCATTTGTTTCATGATCAAAGCGTTTATAGCCTAAATTATTTAAACATATCTGTTTTACTTATTCATTTCAAATATTTGGAGCGGAACAAAAAATAAAAAAATTATTTAAAAAAGTGTTTAATATTTTTTGCTCTGTTTAGCTCAGACTTTGATATACAAAAAGCTTTTAATATCCTGCCTGTAAGAAAAATCAATGCAATCTTAAATATCTCCCAAACGATTAAAGATAAAATTTAGATTAGATAGATGAGTATAATCGCTTTAATGTACTTTATGTATTTATATTAACTTTTTTGAATCTTTCATAACGGCTTATCCAATTCTCCTTTATGATCAGGGAGCGCCAGCCTGATTAACTTCTTGCTCTTGTTTCAAATTCTTAGCAGGGACATCTGCCACACCCTATTTTGTTATTAATTTCTATGCTACAACATTTATCAATTCACCTATTTTATCAATCGCTATTGAAATTTCATCGCTACTTTGCAGGGTAAATTCGTTGCCAGGAACAATCCCGGTGCCGGTCATAATCATACAGCCATTTGGAAAAGAACATTCGCGATAAATAAATGCAGTTAATTCCTCAGGAGTACGCTTCATCTGGCTGATTGCAATTGTGTCTTTAAAAACAGTTTGCTGATTTCTGTTGATGATCAAAGTAATTTTTGTATCTGGTTCAAGGGATTTATCTGTAAGCAAAACACAAGGCCCAAGGGCTGCACACCCATCATAAGTTTTTGCCTGTGGAAGGTATAAAGGATTCTCTCCTTCAATACTACGGCTGCTCATGTCATTACCTATAGTATAACCTATTATTTTTCCTGAAGCAGTTACGACCAACGTCAATTCAGGTTCCGGTACATCCCAGGTGCTATCTTTTCTTATTCTTACCAAGCCTTTACTACCTACTACACGGTGTGGTGTACTTTTGAAAAAACATTCAGGTCTTTCAGCTTCGTACACCCGGCCATAAAAGTCTCCGCCACCTGCATCTTTACTTTCTTCCTGCCTTCCTATTTTGCTACGCAGATAAGTAACGCCACAAGCCCATAACTCCTGGTTGTTGCCAATTACAGGAAGTAATTCTTCAATCAGTGTACTGTCGCCCGCAGTTGCATCTTTTATGAGCGCAGTTGCAGTTTGAAAAGCATCATCATCATTAATCAGGTTTTCCCATTTGGCCTGAACTGCAAAAAAGTTGCCATTCTCTTCAATCACAGTTCCATTACTGGCATTGTATAATTTCATTTTTATTTCATTTTTATTTTGTCTTTTGATTATTTTATTTTGTCATTTCATAATAGCATTTAGCCTTGACCGTTACCAGAGGCGAATTGAAAGTTTTATTTTTTTATGAGTGAAAGTTTTTATCCGGCAGTCATCATACAGGTCTTTATAATAAATATTAATGCGAATCCCTGGTTACTTCACTTCCTGAATTTCCTTGTAAAAAATCAAGATCAGCGCCTTTATCAGCACCTAATACATGTTTTATGTACAAACTCACATATCCTCTTTCTGCTGCAGGTTTAGGAGCTATCCATTTTTTTCTTCTTGATGATAATTCTTCATCTGCTACATGCAAATGTAATTTTCTTTGTGTCACATCCAGTTCAATCATGTCTCCGTTTTGCACCAGGGCCAAATTGCCGCCAATGGCTGATTCCGGTGATACATGCAGGACGGCTGTGCCGTAGGCAGTACCACTCATTCTTCCATCACTGATGCGAACCATATCTTTAACTCCTTTCTCTAATATTTTTTTGGGTAAAGCCATATTGCCTACTTCTGGCATACCCGGATAACCGACCGGACCTACATATTTCAAAACCATTATACAGGTTTCATCAATATCGAGGTCAGGATCATCTATTCTGGCATTGTAGTCTTCTATATTTTCAAATACTACCGCACGGCCTATATGCTTCAATAAAGCGGGCGTGGCTGCGGAGGGTTTTATTACTGCACCATTTAAAGCCAGATTGCCTTTTACCACAATACAACCCGCATCCGGTATTAATGGTTTTTCAAAAGAGGCAATTACATCTTTGTTGTAACAATCGGTATTGCCCTTAATGTTCTCGTGATGATTTTTGCCGGTAACAGTTATCACATTTTTATGTAAAACATTTTTGAGTTCATTTAGGATTACCGGTAAACCACCTGCATAATAGAAATCTTCCATCAGGTATTTACCGGAAGGCATTAAGTTTAACAATAAAGGAATTTTGCTACCCAACGTATCAAAATCTTCCAGTTTTATATCAACACCAATTCTGCCTGCAATGGCGATAAGATGAATTATAAAATTGGATGATCCGCCAACTGCGGCATTTATGATTATGGCATTTTCAAATGCTTCCCTTGTTAATATTTTATTGATCGTTAGATTTTCTTTTACCATTCCAACAATTCTCCTGCCGCTTAGTTGCGCCATTTGTTTTTTTCGGCTATCGGCTGCAGGAATGGCCGACGCACCACTTATAGTCAGGCCTAACGATTCAGCCATCACTGCCATGGTGCTTGCGGTACCCATTGTCATACAATGCCCTATACTACGGCTCATACAGCTTTCGGCCAACTCACAATCTTCCTGCGTCATTTTCCCGGTCTTCATATCTTCATCAAACTTCCACACATGGGTACCGCTACCAATAGTTTGTCCTTTATATCTTCCATTCAACATTGGTCCGCCGGGTACAACTATTGTGGGCAAGCCCACACTTGCAGCACCCATCACTGTTGACGGGGTAGTTTTGTCACAACCGGTTAACAGTACTACGCCATCTATCGGATTGCCCCGAATACTTTCTTCTGCATCCATACTTGCCAGGTTCCGGAAAAGCATTGCCGTCGGTTTCAGTAATGTTTCACCCAGGCTCATAATGGGAAACTCTAATGGGAAACCACCGGCTTCCAGCACACCACGTTTCACCATCTCAGCATGCTCCCGAAAATGCGCATTGCAAGGCGTTAATTCACTAAATGTATTGCAAATGCCAATCACGGGTCTCCCATCGAACATATCAATCGGCATGCCCTGATTTTTCATCCAACTCCGGTAAAGAATACCGTCTTTATTTTTTTTACCAAACCAGTTGCGGCTTCTTAAATTTTCAATCATATCATAAATTTGGAAAAGTCATTTGTTACTTTTTGTTATTGCCTCTTTAGTGCGCATACCATCTACTAATCTATAAATTTCAGTGGGTTCATATTTGTTAATTCTTCTGGTAATAAAGATTGAGGCATGTTTTGATAGCATACCGGTTTTACAAAACGATATATAGCTGCCGTTCCCACTGAAGTTGTTCTGCTATCTTTTGTGGCAGGGAAGGGACCTCCATGTACCATTGAATTACATACTTCCACCCCTGTTGGAAGTCCGTTAATGATAATTCTCCCTGCTTTCTGTTCCAGTATATGTAACAGTTCTTTGTATTTTATGAGGGAACTTTCATCAAACCACAAGTCACTGTAACAAAAATTGAGACTGTGATTGGTAGTTACCAATCATGTAAAAGCTATCGGCTTAGCATTGTCGATTCTTTTAATTATTTATCCCACCAAATTCTTGTGCTCAGTTTATCGGCCCCCTGCACAGCAATTGCAGCGTTCATATTTTCAGCATTTACTGAGAGTTCGGAAGTGGGGTAAGTAAGCCTTCGCATAAAAGTGCCATTCGGCACATCGGGATTATTCGGCTGCCCGTAAGGATTAGGCGTTAAATCGGGAAAACCGCTTCTCCTGAAGTTTGCCCAGGCCTCCGGCCCGTTCAGGAAGGAAGCGATCCAGTATTGCGTATTGATTTGCTCCAGCTCGGTGCCTGCACCCAGCGGGTTAGCAGCTATGTAGGAATCCCTGGCGCCGGCGCTTATAGCACTGCCGGCATCGTAGAGCGCCATCTGGTCCATGTGGGCTTTTATACCATCAGCAAAATACTGTGCCGCCGAGCCCGATACCCAGCCCCGGAACGCTGCTTCGGCAAGCAACAATTGGGTTTGGGCGGCTGTTACAAAAAATGTGGGAGCAGAGAGTTTTACAATCCGCGTCCTGTCTGCCTGGCTGTAGTCGTAAAAGCTGGCGAGCCCGTCTGCTGTTGCCTTTCCCACAATAGACCCGTTATCATACCCGATGGGCATGCCTATTTGCACCGATGGATCGCTGGAGGCAACGTTGGGAGTCTGGCCATTGCCGGAAGTAGCACCCACATAGCGAACGGCTATGGCAGGCAAGCGGGGATCGTCGTTACTTTTCAACTGATCTACAAAAGGCTTGGTAAGGTAAAAATTGGCAGCCTCAGTTCCGTTAAGCATATTCCCGATAGGCATTACGTAATTGGCATCGTGCCTCATGTAGGCATCATCGGTGTTGCTGAGAATAACGCCCCCGGCAACAGCAGCCGTTACAGCGGCCTGGGCTTTCGCTGCGTCCACCTTTACCAGTCTCATGCCTGCCCTCAGCACCAAGGAATAAGCAAATTTTTTCCATTTTGCAATGTCGCCGGTGTACAGTACATCCTGTGTTTCAATTTTTCCTGCAGCATCTAATGCTGTTGCTGCATCCGTCAGTTCTTGTAGTAGCTGCGGGTAAATATCCTGCTGCTGATCGTAAGTTGGGAAAAACACCTGGTCAGAATACCCGGCCCCCCCCTGTGAGTAGGGAATGGCTCCATATTCATCCGTAAGAATCATAAATACATACGACTGGAATATTCGTGCCATATTGTACAAATTAGATCTTTCGGGTACACCAGAGGTGTTTACTATTACGTCATGCGTATATTTTATTACGTTTTGATAATAAGGCGCCCATATATTACTGTTATCGCGGCTTTCCTGGTTAAAATTTGCACCAGCCAATACGCCTCCATTTGGAGTAACTATCTGCTGTATGATGCCCATATCGAAAATCGCTGTAGTAGTAGGATAGGCTGCATTGATAACGGCATTGTTTAATAAAAGAGCCGGGTCAACAGCAGTAGGGCTGGTTTTATTTTTATTTAAATCTTCCAGGCCTTTGTCGCAGGAAGAGACAACTAAAAGCAGGGCGGCCAAAAGACTATAATTAAATATTTTTTTCATAATAATAAGGTATTAAAATTTTACATTTAAGTTAAAGCCGACACCCCTTGTTGTTGGGAGGCCTGGCGACTCGAGGCCAACGAAATTATCCGAACCATACCCGGCGGTCTCAGGGTCAATGTTATCAATCCATTTCTTTATAATCAACACATTATTCATCACAAAATCCAGCTTAACCCCTTTTACCGGCCACTTGGCTGGCAGAAGTTTTGTAAAATCATAACCAAGAGTTATCTGGCGAAGCTTCCAGTAACCCCCGTCATAAATAACGGCCTCCACAAGCGCTTGCGAACGAAGGTGTTCCCAATAGGTTTGATTCTCAGCTACCGCTGTATTTACATTTCCATTAGGATCAACCCCGTCGCCAACCACGCCACCTTCTCTTCCTTCCAGGGTCATTTTGTGTAGTCCTTCGCGAATGGCATTGAAGTTGGTGCCGGATAATACCTTGTTTCCCAATTTATAGTCAATAAACACAGATAAGCTGAGGTCTTTATAAGTAAAAGAATTTAGAAATCCTCCTATCCATTTGGGTAAGGCACTGCCAAACAAAACCAGGTCGGGAGTACGCAGGGGCAATCCGCTTGACTGAAAAATTCTTTGTCCCTTGGCATTGCGGGCATAACCGAAACCGGCTAACTGTCCCATCTCTTCTCCTACTACATCCCTCACTTCGCCGTTAAATGGATGTGTGCCTATAGTGATCCGCTCACCCGGAGTATTTGTGATGATACTTAGCACCTTGGTTATATTGTAAGAAGTATTTGCCGTAAAATCCCAGGTAAATGAATTAGTCCTTACCGGTATAAGATCCAGCAACACTTCAAAACCCCTGTTCTGGCTCTTGCCGCTGTTAATAGATGTATTTGCAAAACCAGATGCAGTAGAAATTTGCACCGGAACAATCTGGTCAGTGGTTATTTTTTTATAAATAGCCACATCAAGATTCACCCTGTTCTTAAACATTTTTAAATCCAGGCCTACTTCTGTCTCTGCAACACGGCTTGGTCTAAGATTAGCATTGGGAACCGTTGTTCCACTTGTGCCCACTGCTACCGGGGTGCCTGCGGGGTTATTGATCAAATTGGAATTAATGGAATAGAACAATTGATCTGAATAAGGAGCCACATCGCCATCACTACCCACTCCAGCATATCCAACTCTTATTTTTCCGAAATTTAACCAGGATACATTTTTAAGTGTTTCACTAAAAACATAGGCGCCGGAAATAGAAGGATATAAAATGCTCCTGTTTTCCGATGAAAGCGTAGAGAACCAGTCGTTCCTCACGGTGCCATTCAGATATAAAGTCCGCTTCCAGGAAACTTCGCCGGAACTATACAAAGAATTTACACCTTGCTCGGAAAGTGTATATACAGGGTTTTTTGCTCTTCCATTCTGAACGGTATAAAGCCCCCTGATAACAAAATCAGTAACCTGTACATTGTTTATATCAGCACGTCTGCGCAGTTGGTTTCCGCCACCTGTGAGCGAAACACCAAAATCACCAAATTCCTTATTGGCGCCTATCAAAAAGTCGAGGTTGGATTCCCTGAAACGACGGGATTCCTGTGTATATACCCCGTTGACAAAGCCGGCCTGGGCAGGGGCCCTGGAAGCCTGGCCTGTTGGGAAATTATTTACATCTTCATCGCGTGACCAATAGTCCTGGCCAAAGCGGCCTTGTACAAAAAGCCAGGGCAGAACATTATATTTTACAGCTATATTTCCAAAAATCCTGTCGCGGCGAATGTTGTGAAATTGCTGCGCCAATACCCAATAAGGATTGGTCCTGTTTTTAAACCTTGAGTAAACGTTTTCATCTTCTGTGCCGGGAAAATATTTATTCTCATCCATAACGCTTAGTGGCATTGAGTTAGCCAACGCCATTAAAGTGGTTGGGATGGAATTATCCTGGTTGGCTATATTCGGTGGATTCTTATTATCCTCGTTGCTGTAATTCACATTCCCCGAAAAGCTCAATCTTTCAGACAGGCCGTAATTAAATCCAAGATTCATCCCCTTACGGTTGAAGCTATTGTTAGGCATGATGCCTTCATTATCAGTATTGTTGAGGGAAAGATGCAAACCTCCTCTCTCCCCGTTAGTTTCCAGTGTTACTGTGTTGGAAAAGTTTTGTCCATTACGATAGAATTCTTTTATACGACTACCCTGCGGCTCGTAGGGAAGGTCAGGGGTATCAAATAAAGTCTGGGTTAAACCCGGTGCAAACTTCTCACCAAAAGACCATTCGCCAGAGGTTGGAAAGGGAGTTGTAGGTCGCACTCCTTTCTCACCCTGCCCATACACTTTCTGGTAATCCGTATAGTCAAGGGGTGTTTCATTGGTGTAATTTCCATTATAAGATACACCTATTCCTTTACCCCTGCCTTTTGTTTTCGTGGTTATCATTATCACACCATTCTCAGCACGGGATCCGTACAAAGCCGCGGCAGGAGCACCCTTCAAAACGGTCATCGTTTCTATATCATCGGGGTTTATACTGGATAAACCGTCTCCTCCATCAGCATAAACACCACCGCCGGTTACACCAATTGTATTGTCATTAAAATTAGTATTATCAATGGGCACACCATTTACTACTATAAGCGGGTTGTTTTGACCGTTGATGCTTGATTGTCCACGGATGCGTATTTTGGAAGTACTAGCTGGTCCTGTACCCAGGGATGAAATATTTACGCCCGCAATTTTGCCCTGTAAAGCATTTACAGGATTAGGTGTGCGGTTTACAGTAAGCTCATCAGGGTCAACGTTTGTAGCGGAGTACCCCAGGCCTCTTGCCTGTTTCTTAATACCAAGGGCTGTTACCACCACTTCTTGCAGGTTTTGTACACTTCCCGGGATATGGATGTCTATCACATTTCTTGTTCCTACGGTTTCCTGCTGCGCCGGAGTGCCCACATAGGTAAATACCAGCACATCCTGAGGCGTAGCTTTCACCTCATATTTTCCGTAAGCGTCAGTTGTGGTTGCCCGCACGGTATTTTTTACCTGGACGGTGACTGCCGGAACAGGCAGATTGTTTTCATCTAAAACTCTTCCGGAAACTGTTGTTTGAGCTTTTGCGGCATTACAAAAAACAAAGAGCAGGAGAGAAAACAGAAACCTCATTAAGACCGGTCCAGACGCCGGTTGTAGATTTTTCTTCATAAAGCAAATCGTTTTAGTCAATAAATAATTACGAAAGTTTATATCAACTCCCGTGAGTTTAGAAAAGCAATGCTAAGATAGAAATAGCTCAAAGTAAAAACTTCCAATAAATAACTTCGTTGGATTTTGTAAGTTCTCTTAAAATAAATTGCCTTTCTTTATGGGGTAATTTATATTTATTAACGATTAGAGAATAGGACTTACCATATCCTTCTTCTTGCTTGTATATGAAGCAATTTTTACTTTGCCAAAAGAAAGCCCAGGAATTGCGCCTGTTTCCTCATATTTTGGAAATCGGCGTAATCAAAAATTCAGCTATAAGACTGAATGGCTTCTTTAATAAAGTGGCTGAGGCATTAAAAATATATTATGTGCAGGAAGGTAAATTTGAGTGGACAATTAATCAACGACGTTTTATTTTGTATCCCGGCGATGTGGCATTAATCCTTCCCGGAGTGGAATTTGGAAATCAAAACAATGTATTAGAAATTGGCGCATTTTCCTGGATTCATATTCAATTAAAAACAAACGAGCAAGGACAACTCATAAAAGATTCCTGGAGCAGCCTATCTGACCAGGAGACTAAAGCCGTTAGCAAGATCTTGCAAATGAATCACTCACCGGTGCTCCAGAAATTTACCGAAGCAAACCATATTTTCAAATCTATTCAAGCAGAATTATTTGGTCAGGAAATAGGTTATCAGGCCAGGGTAAATCATTTGCTGGATGAAATTTTTATACACATGGCGAGACAATTCTCCAGGATCTCTAATCCAGGGAGAGATTTCCCGTCAACATTTATGAAATTGGAACATGAACTAAGACGAAATCTTTCACATCAGTGGACAGTGGAAGAAATGGCGATGCTGGTAGGATTAGGTACTACATTATTTAATGACAAAGTAAAAAGTTATTCAGGTTTTTCACCGGTGAGTTACCTGATCAATATGCGTATTTCTGAAGCAATTAAACTATTGAAAAAGCCAGACATCAGCCTCACCGATATTGCATTGGATATCGGATTTTATTCCTCACAGCATTTCTCGACCACTTTTAAAAAACTGACTGGCTATACCCCAAGTCAATTTAGAAAAAATCATTTACGAACAAAATAATTATTTTAAACATGGAATGTATTATCACTATAGAGCTTGGCACCAATGCGGTAAGAGTCTATGCATTTGACTTGAATGGTAATATACTTGGATCACTCAAAGGATATTGCCCTACGTTTCACAGTGAGCCCGATTACAGTGAACAGGACCCTGATCAGATCTTTATCACTATGCTTTACGTTCTAAAAAATCTTTTAAACGATTTAGTACATCCTAAAAATTATAAAGTACGATCAATTTGTTTTAGTGCATCCATGCACAGCGTACTTGCTGTAGATAGAAAGGGAAACCCTATGGGTAATGCTATCACATGGGCAGATAATAGAGCTAATAAGGAAGCAGCGGCGCTCAAGAGTTCATCTCTTGGTAAAAAGATATACAAAACTACGGGTACACCATTACATCCTATGTCACCACTAACAAAAATTGCCTGGATTAAAAACAATGAAAAGGAAAAATTTAAACAGGTTAGTAAATTTTTATCACTTAAAGGTTATATTCTGCAGCAATTAACAGGCGAATACATGATAGATTACAGTATTGCGTCGGCCACAGGGTTGCTTAATATCCATAAGATAGAATGGGAACCTGAGGCGCTTAACTTCGCAGGCATTACTCCCGCCATGTTGCCAGAGTTGGTACCCATTTTTACCTCTGCAGGAAAATTAAATAAAGTTTACGAAACCTCATTAGGTCTACCGGTGGATACTAAAATTCTTGTCGGTTCCAGCGATGGTTGTATGGCTACTTTAGGTGATGGCATAAATGGGGAAGGTATGGCTAACATAACTGTTGAAGACAGTGGCGCGGTGAGAGTAATGGGGAATAAAGTTTTGCAGGATGAGAGTCAGCGTTTCTTCAACTATTTGCTTACGGAAAACCGATACGTGTCAGGCGGGCCTACGAATAATGGAGGTATCATTTTTGAATGGTTCACCCGGCAATTTGGCGATTTTAAAAATCCATTTGATATTGAAGACAATATGCTGAAGCTAATCAATGAGGCTTCTGATATTTCAGCGGGATCAGATGGTTTAATATTTCTGCCATATTTATTGGGTGAAAGAGCGCCCATCTGGAATGCCAATGCGCGGGGTGTTTATTTCGGCATAAACATAAAGCATACAAAAGCCCATTTTTTAAGAGCTGTTATTGAAGGTATTTTATATGAAATTTATAGTATCGGCAAATTACTCCAGGAACATCGTGCATTCAACAGTCTTTCTATTAACGGAAGTTTTGGTACACTGCCTTTTTTTGCTCAGATGGTCGCTGACATTTATAATAAACCCGTTCGGCTCAGGCAAAATTATCATAGCGTAAGCTATGGATCCTACTTAATAAGTGCGACAGAGATGGGTATCTATAATTCTCTTGATGAAGCAGTGAAAACGGTTGTACTGGAGGACTTGGTAACCCCGGAAAAAAACAATAATAAAACCTATTTAAAATATTACAAAATATTTGAAGCACTTAGTACTAAACTGGCCAATGAGTTTGCGGATATTGCTGCGTTGCAACAGCCATAAATTGCAGCGCCATTAAAAAAAATTTGAGGGTCAGAAAGTTCGATCATTTAATAACGCGCTTTCTATTGAATTTTAAAACACACTTGCCTTAACTAAAAATTTTTTCCCAAAATGTTATCCAAAACTTACCGAACAATTTTTTATAGCCTCGCTGCCCTTTTCGTTGTCCTCTCTCTATGTTTCCTGCTTGCTGGAAAAATCAATTTGACGGGATGGGCAATCTCTTTATTTTTTTTATGTATCGCACTTGCATTCAGAGGTAGCACGCTGCTTCAACGAATGTCTTTTACAGCTATCATTTTTGCATCGGTAACAATGGCAATGTTTCATCCGCAATATTTTATTTCATGGGGAGATTACAAATTGAGTAATTCCATTATTCCCCTAATACAGGTGCTTATGTTTGGGATGGGTTCATCAATGGGTTTTAAAGATTTTGCACTAATTGCCAAATCACCTAAAGGGGTAATGATCGGGATTGCTTGCCAGTTTTCTATAATGCCATTGCTTGGCTTTACCCTGGCAAGCCTTACTAACTTTGGCCCCGAAATAGCCGCCGGTATTATTTTAATTGGATGTTCACCCAGTGGCCTGGCATCAAATGTAATGGCTTACCTGGCAAAGGCAAATCTTGCCTTATCGATTACTATAACTTCTATCACGACGCTACTTGCACCTTTTATTACCCCTTTGCTAATGAAATATTTTGCAGGGGCATTGGTTGAAATTAATGTAATGAGCATGATGTGGGATATTTTAAAAATGATCATTATACCCATTGGCGCCGGTTTAATTTTTAATAGATTATTGTTTGGGAAACTAAAATGGCTTGATAATGCCATGCCATTTATTTCAATGTTCAGCATTGCAGCTATTGTTACGATAATTGTAGCCGCCGGCAGGGATAATTTGATGAAGATCGGGCTGCTGTTGATCCTCGTTGGATTAATTCACAACATATTCGGTTATATATTGGGTTATTGGACAAGCAGGTTGTTTAGGTTGCCTGAACGGGATTGCCGCACTGTCGCCATTGAGGTGGGTATGCAAAATGCAGGATTGGCTTCAGGCATTGCCAGGCAAATGGGAAAAATTGGAACCATGGGCCTGGCGTCTGCTGTATTTGGACCATTGATGAACATTACAGGATCTGCATTAGCAAGCTGGTGGCATAACAGGTTGCCGGATAATGATCAACACGAAATTAGTATTTGATCAATCTTCTAAATAAAAAAATACTATATGAAAAAAATAAAAATTGTGCTAGTCACGCTTTCATTATTTGTTGTTCTGCAACCTGTTCATAGCCAGCAGGTGCAAATAAGTAAGGAAGAATTAATTGCGTTGACACCAGATTGGAAAGGCGAACGGTTTCCAGATGGAAGACCAAAAGTGCCTGATGATATCATACAAAGAATGAAATCAGTTAGTGTAGAAGAAGCCTGGGCCGTTATGAGCAATGCCGGTTATAAATACCAAGTCGCTGAAGATTGGCAAATAATCAATCCGGACAGTGTGCTTGTTGGCCGTGCAGTAACCACAACGTTTATGCCTGGCCGGCCCGATGTATGGAAGGCTATTGATTCATTAGGAAAAACACAAGGAAAAAGAGCTCAAAATGTTTGGGCTGTTGAAATGTTGGTTAAAGGAGATGTATATGTCGCAGATCAGTTTGGAGCAAAACGAAACGGTCCCACTATTGGGGACAATGTAGGTAACGCTATCTATGCCCGAACGGGAAATGGAATTGTTTATGATGGCGCCATAAGAGACCTGGAAGGTTTAAAAGAGATCGGAGGTTTCACTTCTTATTATACGAGTTATGATCCTTCCTATCATAACCCCGGCGGTGGACCAAACAGAGATTTAACTACAATGATTGTTGGCATCAACCATCCTACCCGCATACGAACAGTAACTGTAATGCCCGGCGATGTAGTATTAGGTAAATTGGGTGTGGTTGTTTTCATTCCTCCACAATTAGCTGAAAAGGTGGTGAAGACTTCAGAAATTGTGCGTTTACGCGATCAATTTGGCCACGAGCGTTTAAGAGAAGGAAAATATACAGCCGGTCAAATAGATGCCCGTTGGACGGATGAGATTGAAAAAGATTTTTCAAAATGGCTAAACGATCATATTAATGAATTGCCGGTTGGCAAGGAACAGATACAGGAATATCTTAAAGAGAGAACCTGGTAGCTTGTGTCTTCCTGGTAATAATCCAGATTTATAAAATAATTAATTATCTAAAAAAAATTAT
The DNA here is from genome assembly GCA_963788795.1 of uncultured Chitinophagaceae bacterium. Classification (GTDB taxonomy): domain Bacteria; phylum Bacteroidota; class Bacteroidia; order Chitinophagales; family Chitinophagaceae; genus Ginsengibacter. The sequence continues at coordinate 51,046 of CAWBII010000014.1, read as the reverse complement.
ACAATGTCAAACTCCAGAAGATCTTTTTTAACAAAAGCAGCCGTAGCCGCGGCTATGACACCCTTTGCATCTTTATCATCTTTTGGCCGGGGAATTACGGAGGCGGTGCAAAGAGCCCCAAAGTCTTCAGCTCCTTCCGATTTAAAAATAACCGGTGTTAAGTGTGGCTATTCCGGCGGTGGATTATTTGTAAAAATTCTTACCAACCAAGATATATGGGGTACTGGCGAAGCAGTAGATGCAGTTGGCGGCACCTATTATTTAGTGCAACGGATAGGCAGGCAAATAACCGGGCGAAGTCCTTTAAACCCGAACAGGATTTTTGATGAGTTGAGAAAAGGAAATTTCTTTGGTGGCGCCCAATCAGGAATGTTTGTTGCGGTATTATCAGCATTTGACGCTGCCTTGTGGGATTTATGTGGCAAAGCCCTCGGCCTTCCTGTTTACCAATTATTAGGCGGCAAATTTCGTGATAAAGTAAGAGTTTATTGCGATACAGAATTATATACGGTTAGAAACCCTACACCGGAAGATTATGCAAAAGCGGCTACAGATGCTGTGGGCAGAGGATATACTGCTGTGAAGTTTGATATAGATGAAGCAAACGATCCTAATAAATTTGACCGGTACAACTGGACTGCGAGCAATGCTGAGTTAGAAAGAATGTATAATTCCATTGAGGCTGTTCGCAAAGCAGTAGGGCCGCACATTGATATTTGTGTGGATATGCACGGGCGCTATGATGCGCCCACAGGAAGAAAAGTGGCCAAAATGATGGAGCCTTTAAATCTTATGTGGCTGGAAGAGCCGGTACCTGCAGATAATATTGATGTTTATAAAACTATTACACAAGAAACGAGTACTCCAATATGCGCCGGAGAAAATTTTTATCTCGGGTATGGCTATACCCGTTTATTATCAGAAGCTGCAATTGATATCATCATGCCCGATCTTCAGAAGTGCGGCGGGCTTGGCGAAGGGCAGCGCATAGCTAACCTGGCTAATTTATACTATACACCTTTTTCACCTCACATGGTTGGCTCATTTTTGGGGGCAATGGCCACTGCTCATGTTTGTGCTTCGGTACCCAATTTCCATATTCTGGAATGGCAAACATTAAGCGATACACAACCAAAATGGAAAGAGATCATCACGTATGATAAACCATTTATTGAAAAAGGATTTCTTCTGTTATCTGATAAACCTGGCATCGGCGTAGAGCTTAACTTAGAAGGATTGAAACAATATGCAGTTCCGAACGTTCCATTCTTTGAGTAAGAACCTCGCATTTTATAAAATAACAAGAGCATACCCACCTGTGTTTCTGTTATTTGGTTCTTAATTAGTTGTCAATAGGAGCAGTAGTTGTTACTGTTTTTCCATCGTAAGCAATTCCTTTCTTCATTGAATCTTCTCTAGTGCCAACTGGCAATCACCCATATCATTTTATTAAAACCAAGAAATGGAATTTATTTTGACGATCTTGAACACAATAAGATGATCGCTATTCGTGTATTATTCGCTGGAGACCTTTCAAAATGCAAAACATTTCGTAAGGCATTAATTGCTGCACACATTTTTTGTGAATTGATTGTTCTATTTTGCATGATGACTTTTCCTACGCCGGAACTGTTACCAAGGCTTACCCCGCCGGGCATTATGTTTCATCGTGGAATGGTTTTATGTTGCTGAAATTTATTCCTTGTATAATTATACGATTATATCATGAATCTTACCGGAATAGGTAGCGCAATTGTTGGGGAAAACAGTTGCAACCACATGTTTTATTATAAAGAGCAAACGATTTAAATAATAAAATAACTATGCAGATGAAAAAAGCAGTTTCGTTATTATGGATTTTACAAGTTGTCGTTTCGATAAATGTAATCGCACAAAGAACAATTAATATTGATTACAATAAAATATCGGGGAGACTCAATACGATGTTTAATGAATGCGTAGGTGCCGGCAGGGCAAATGAAGGACTAAGAGCAGATTGGCAACAACAGCTTGCCTATGTGCGAAAAGAGTGTGGCTTCAAATACATCCGCATGCACGGTCTTTTGACGGATGATATGGCAGTCTATAAAGAGGATGATAAGGGCAACCCGGAATACAATTATATGTATGTTGATGCGCTATTCGATTTCCTGCACAGCATCGGTATGAAACCATTTGTGGAATTGGGATTTATGCCTAATGCATTAGCCAGCGGCAAGCAAACTATTTTCTGGTGGAGAGGAAATGTAACGCCTCCTAAAGATTACAATAAGTGGAGTGACTTGATAAGAAGCCTGGTGCAACACTTTACAAATCGCTATGGAGCAGATGAAGTGAAGACATGGTATTTTGAAGTATGGAACGAACCCAATCTTTCCCCGGGATTCTGGACAGGAACACAACAAGACTATTTCAAATTGTATTCCTACACCGCAAAAGCTATCAAAAGCGTGAATCCTGGTTACAGGGTGGGCGGCCCTGCAACGGCCGGAGCTGCATGGGTGCCGGATATGATAAAATATTGCAGCGACAATCATGTTCCGATTGACTTTATCAGCACGCATTCTTACGGAGTAAACCAGGGGTTTCTTGACGAGCACGGCAGCTCTGGTACAGTGTTGAGCAAAGACCCGATGAGCGTTAGCGGAGACGTGATCCGGTCCCGCAAACAAATTGCAAGTTCGTCAATGCCTGACCTGGAACTTCACTACACGGAATGGAGTTCTTCCTATACCCCGGCCGACCCTATCCATGATAGTTATCATGAAGCATCATACGTATTGCAAAAATTAAAACAAGTTGGTAACTCTGCTAATTCTATGTCGTACTGGGTGTTTACTGATATTTTTGAAGAGCCCGGGCCCCGCTTTACACCCTTTCATGGAGGCTTTGGAATGGTAACCATACAAGGAATAAACAAACCGGTGTTTTATGCTTATCAATTTTTAAACAGATTGGGAAATATTGAATTATCAAATAAGGATTCCACATCCTGGGTTTGCAAAGATACTTCAGGAAATATTCAGGCATTAATTTGGGATTATACTTATACTCTTCCGGATTCTATAAACAATCAGCAATATTATATCCGCGACCTGCCATCAAAATCAAAAGGAAAACTAAAGATCAAAATTGAAAATGTTCCGGAAGGTATGTATGCTGTAGAGGTTTATAAAATAGGTTATCGGAGCAATGATGCGTATTCTACCTATTTGTCAATGGTCAAGCCATCCCAGTTAAACCAACAACAGGTAGATCAAATAAGAGAACAAAACGATGGATCTCCAATTTCCAGGGAGATCATAACAATAAAAGATAGAATTCCTTTTTCAAGAGAACTGGAGTTGCGTGAAAACGACGTTTACTTTGTTGAGCTGATAAAATTGTAGGGTTACTTAGATATACAACTTACTTTTCATTCTCCAAAAATTTAAAGAAAAATCAATGAGGCTTCCACTTAAGCGCTTATATATTGTGATTGCAATTTTGGTTCGTTTTAATATTACCGATTCTAAAAGTTGTCCTGTTATTTCCAATGTCGGTATTTATGATGCACGGCAGATTTTGACCGTTTTAAAAATGATTAATAAGATTAGAAAGGCAAATCGTCGCCAGTTTCTTCCTTTGTTTTTGAAAGTAGTTTCACTGCTGAATACGGAAGTAGCTTCCTGTTTGCCAAAAGTGTGAATTTTAATAATGTTCGCATGGCAGTTTAAAGATGCTTTGGCTTCACCATCTGCACCCAGATAAGCATTTACATAAATGCGCCCGCTAACTTCTGCAAGAGTTCCTTTGGTGAGCCTATCCGCAATCTTTGTACTAATCCAGTAAGAACAGTTTATATAGGAGGTAATTTTTATTCCTTCTTCGCTGTTCTTCGGTTTGTAGTAGTCATTAACAGCGATGCTGAAATTCACTACTTTTCTTTCATCTTTCAGTTGATTGACAACTGCATCTTTTGTGATTCTTCCTACGATTTCCATAATTGTAAATTTTAATTGTGAGTAAATAAATAATTGATTAAAGCGCCCTGAATAGCGCCAGATTTTTGGTTTCTATTTTGTTCGGGTATTTCTCATGACTGTGACGTCTTACGAGGTAGTAAATGGTTATGTCTTCGTTCAGACAAATCGCCCATGCTGCATAAAGTGATTTTGAACGATTAGATTTTTTCTTCCGTTGAATCTCCCAGGAAAGCCGCATGATACCCGAAAGTTTTATAGCGTGGTTCATATAAAATATTTTAAACTGTTACTGAAAAAAAACTGTTTTGTAAAAGAAAAATGGAAAAAAGAAAGCTTTTGAATTAGCGGCTGGTTTAAAAGTCAAAAAGGAAACGGAATAAATGAAATCTCAAAAAATAAAGGAAAACTTTTCTTTATGCCGTAGTCTTTTTGACAAACTATTAAATCAAAAAAATACAGCCGCTAACTTCGCTTTCGCCTTTTCCCATTGGATTACAAAACATTTCTAAAAACCGGCTTAACTAAATCTGAGCTAATATCTAAAGCAGTAATATTTTTATCATGTATTCGACTTGAAGCGACAGACTGAATGCAGTAACCGGTGTAATGAGCTAACGGAGTAGGCTATGTGCAATTCCGTGCAACAATATTTACGAATCTTAAAAGTAAGGAGGAATGCCATAGCCAATTAATAATGGAACAGCGAATGGAAGCGGCATGGCTGCGATGAAGGAATGAGCGAAAAGTGGAATACGAAATATAACTTTCAAACTGTAGTATCCAGAAGCATGACGGATTGTACAGTTAATCTTTTGAATGCCTAATAAATCGTCGTGTTGAAATAAACTTTTAAAGAATTTTATATAATTCATCGTTTAATAAAACCGGTTGTTCATTCCTAGACCCGCCTTACATAAAAACATTCTAATAAATCAGTAAGTGCAAATCATAAATGACAAATTCTTCGAAGGTATGGGATGTCTAATTTAAATTGATTCCAATGCTTAAACCTATCCAAGGTTTTTTTTCGCTAACCCACACATCACTGTTTTTATCCGTAAGAAAGTCAATACCTGATACTATGCCAAAGTTAATGCTGTTAATTGCAAGTTCGGTGTCAATACCCATGGTAAATATAGCACCATCATATTCATAATTTATTCCATTACGTGTTACGAATTCGTCAATCCGTGCTGAGCCAATACCTGCAAAGCCTCCGATACTATATCCTTGGTGGCTTATCTTCCTTTTGGCAACATTTAGTGGTGCAGTCTCATAATTCAGCGTATACTTATCTATTCTATGACCAGCATAAAACGCTCCGTTAAAATTGGTATTAAGTTGTGGGGGAAAATTTTTAACCAGTGGTCTATATGTTTCATACAGCATAGTTTAAAAATAAATTCAGGTTCCTGTAGATAATTATTTAAAAAATAAATAAAAAGAATTATTTCTTTCGAAACTAAAAAGCAGGTTCAGTTTAATTTTATTAAAACATCATCATAACATAATAAAAAAATCTTTAACTGAAACTTAGTATAAACTTTTCAACCTTTACTCTGCAGATTGCATCGTAGTAAATTTCGGCTTTCTGCAACATAATTTGAAATATAATTCAGGATTTTCTGCTAAGGTGCTATATCCGCAGTTATCATAAACAGCCTTTTCATAAGCAGCAAATATACCTGTCTTCCAAAATAAATCTGGTAAACTCAAAATGTCTCCCCGGTCAATAGTACTATAACCTACAAAGAGCAATTGATGTATACCGGTAATTGTAGTTATATTTTGAATAATATTTCCTGTGGCAATATGATCGGGATGATCATTGGAATTTATTCCCGGGTCCGGGTTTAAATAATGTATCCGGATATTTGAAAAGCCCTTACATTCAAAAGCAATAATAGATTCAAAAAGTGAAAGAAGTTCTGACCAGCTTTGATAAGTAGCAGAATTATTCAGGGCACTGATAAAATTAATTTGTTGTAGCTTAAATTGAGAAAGGCTTTGAAAATTGCAAGATGAAAATCCTTTTCCATCAAGATTTCCATCAGGCAATCGCAGAAAATAAGTTGTGGTATTATTTATTGTGCAAAAACCGATTTTATGATTATTAAATTTTCTATCAGCAACGAATTCTACTTTTTCTGATAAAGGGGCAATGCAAAACCGAATGGAACTTTTTAAACCTTCTTCTCTTGCTGTCCAAAAAGTTTCGTCCATCCCTGCATCACCTGCCGTTGTTACTATGAAAATAACTCTACAATCAGGCGCAATAATATCTTTATAAACGTGCGGAAACATAAACAACTGCCAATCGTCGGCGTGTGCAATTATATAAAGCGAAACGTTTATTAAATGGAGAAACGGGCTTACTTGATTGTTCATCATGCATAATCAGGATCGCTTATAAAGTGTGTTACTATTTGGCTTTATAGAAACTATTTGATAAACCATTACCATTCACATTTTGTAATACTTTATAATTGTTGAGTACTCTTTGTTCGTTTTTAAATGGAAGTGATAGCTTCTGCAATAATGCTGCTGTTTTGCGGGTATTTGTTAAAACATTAAAGTTTTCTTCTACACGTTTACGGGCGGCCATACCCATTTCTTTTAAAAGTTTCGGTTGTTTCAATAATTCAATAATTTGAGAGGCCAAATCCTGCCAGTCGTTTGCATCCACTAATATACCTGTATGCTCATTTTCAATTATATCTCTTACACCGCCCACAGCCATACCCACAACCGGGCGGCCACAGGCCATAGCTTCCAATAATACGAGTGAAGTACCATCGTTACGGGAACTATGTACCAGGAGGTCGAAACCAGGATATATTTCCGCAGGATCTTCGGCCCAATCTACAAAATGCAAATTTTTATCCAGTCGCATTCGTTTGCTCATGCGTTTCAATTCAGAAAGCATGGTTCCAGCTCCTATGATCGCAAAGTGTACATTCGGAAAAACCTCGTGAATATTGCCTGCAGCACGAACAAACAGATCGGGTCCTTTTTCATGCTCCAGCCTGCCGACAAAGCCAATTAGAGTGGTTGCAGAAGAAATATTTATAAGATCACGTATTTTTTTTCCGGATCTGCCGGGAGTAAATACCCCAGTATCGACACCGTTGTGAAAAAGATTAACTCTGTTTGGCGGGATACCTAACGCTAATGCCTGTACGTAAGTTTCCTGGCAATTGGTGATCAAATATGAACCAACAGCAAGGGCTACTCCAAGCTCGTGTGCATTAAGATGCATACCATGAATAGTAGCAACAACAGGTTTGTTAACCAGGGAACCAGTTATCCCTGCAAGCACATGCGATTTAGGCATATGAGCATGCAACACATCAATCTGCTGAAGACGGCAAACCTCAATGGCCATTTGAATGGACCGCCACTCAGGATCATCCGAGAGCGGAGTAATAAAAATATTTTCAACACCCAATGTACGCAGCGCTTTTGTGAACAGGCTTTCACAAGGACAAATACAAGTGATTTTAAAATTATTAGGTGGAAGATTTTTTAAAAAATTTACAATGTAATTTTCCATTCCGCCTCTGGTAGCTGTTCCAATAATTTCAAGTACACTTAACCTGTGATCATGATCATTTCTTTTGGGTTCAATCGAATAATTTTTCATCTCCTTTTGTACGTTTAGATGTAAGACCGAATTAGCTTTCGACATTGTTTTGTTTTCAGTTGTATTACAAATCACATACCATCAAAAAACATTTACTAAAGTCGATAAAAAGTACAGTTTACCAGTTGGCATATTGTAAAAGCTATATTTCAAAATATATATCAATTGCCTTAACATTTTTGTAAAATTCACCAAGCAATCTTTTGTCACTTAAATTATCAGATATAATAATAACTTCTACAGGTTAAAAATATTTTGAGAAAAAAGAAAGATTGAAGTAAACGTCGTATCTGCATTCAATCAATTTTCCTCCGAAAAAGGTGATGGAAAACAAGGACATTTTTAATTTTTAAATGCGCATCAATTATTCTCCGGGTTTACTGCAGATATCATTAAAAAAAATACCTTATTTGTAAGATAGGCTTGCTTATCTGGATATCATTAGTTTTATAATAATTTAATTCGGTGGCTTGATTGCTTTCCACACTTCAACATTTGCTGATTAATTTGGACAGTTTTTACAAGTGATTGCCCAACTTGCATATTTTATAATGTTTTCTATTATCAATTTGCGCTGGTATAGTAATTGAGAATTTTTATAATGGTTTTGATTAGCCTGAAATAAAATTATTTATCATCTAAAATAAAATAAACAAAATGGAAAACGAAAAAAATGATAATAAGAATTATGCACTTATTACAGGGGCTACAAGTGGCATTGGTTATGAACTGGCAAAACTTTTCGCAAAAGATGGCTATAATCTTGTAATTGTTGCAAGGAGTAAAGAAGATTTACAAAAATCTTCGGCAGAACTGGAACAACAATATGGAATTAGTGTAGTAACAATTTCTAAAGATTTGTTTGATCCTGAAAATGCATTTGACTTATATAATCAAATTATTTTAAAAGATATTAAAATAGATGTTTTAGTAAATGATGCAGGTCAGGGTGTGTATGGTGAATTTGTTGATACAGATATTCACCGGGAGTTATCAATTATTCAACTTAATATTTCAAGCCTCGTTGTGCTTACAAAACTTTTTTTACAGGATATGGTACAACGTGGCGAAGGAAAAATCTTGAATCTATCATCTGTTGCCAGTAAAATACCTGGGCCGTTTCAATCTGTATATCATGGGACAAAAGCTTTTGTGCACACATTTACAGAAGCTATTCGCGATGAAATAAAAGACAGTGGTATTGTTATTACAGCATTATTACCGGGTGCAACTAACACAGATTTTTTTAATAAAGCTGATATGCTGGATTCAAAAATTGTTCAGGAAGGTAAACTTGCTGATGCTTCGCAAGTTGCTAAAGATGGCTATAACGCTTTAATGAAGGGAACTGATAAAGTAATATCTGGTTTTAGAAATAAAATAGAAGTTGCCATGAGCAACATACTACCGGATAGTATGGTAGCGGCGAATGTACATAAACAACAAGAACCGGTAAGTAACCAGGAAGAAAAGTAATCAAACACCTATTCATCATTAAAATTAATCTATGAAAGCAGCAGTAATACATGGCCCCGGAAAAGTTACTTACGATACCGTTGACGATCCTATATTACAAGATAAAAGGGACGTTATTTTAAAGGTAACGGCCACGGCTATATGCGGATCTGATTTACATATTTATTCAGGCGGTATACCGCAACCAAGGCCTATGGTATTGGGTCATGAATTTATGGGGATTGTAGAAGAAGCAGGTTCTGAAGTAAAAAATTTAAAACAAGATGATCGTGTTGTAGTTCCTTTTCCTATTGCATGTGGGCGTTGTTTTTTTTGTAATCATGATTTGCCCGGACATTGTGAAAACAGTAATCCGGAACATTATGGACCCGAAGGCGGGTTATTAACAGAAAAAGGCGGAGCCTTATTTGGCTATACGGATTTATATGGTGGTTACGATGGTGGGCAAGCGCAATATGTACGGATACCATATGCCGATTATGGACCAAGAATAGTTCCTGAACATTTAAGTGATGAGCAGGTTCTATTTCTTACTGATATATTTCCAACCGGTTATACCGGAATTGATTGGGGCGACGTGAAAGGTGGAGAAACTGTATTAATATATGGTGCAGGGCCTGTTGGTATCATGGCAGCAAAAAGCGCCTGGCTTCGTGGTGCCGCGAGGGTTATAAATGTTGATACGTTACAATATAGGCTCGATAAAGCGAAATCAGCTGCAAATTCTGAAACAATTTTATGGGAAGATGATGGTAAAAACGTAATTGAATTCGTACGTTCTATTACAAATAACCGTGGTGCTGATGTATGCGTAGACGCAGTTGGTTTTGAACCTGACAGAAATTTTTTGGATCGTACAAAAGCCGTAATTAATCTTGAAAAAGGATCGCCTAAAGTTCTTGAGGCTTGCATGAGTGCTGTACGCCGTGGTGGTATAGTTTCAGTGCTGGGGGTTTATCCAACTACTTATGACAATTTTCCTGTGGGTCAATTTTTTGATAAGGGAATTATATTAAAAGGTGGCCAGGCACCTGCGCAAAAACACATTGATACACTTTTAAAATATGTTGATGAAGGTAAAGTAACTTTAGAAGATATTATTACTCACCGTTTACCATTATCAGATGTTTCACATGCGTACAGCATTTTTAAAAAGAAAGAGGACAATTGCGTAAAAATAGTTTTGGATCCCTGGAAGTAATGATATGCGTGTAAATATTGCCATATTTTTTATTGATTTTTAAAAAATAATTATGCAGGAAAATATACAAACTGTTGTAGAAATAACAGAAGAAAAAATTAGTTCCAATTTATTTTAGGGCCGTTTAGTTTTTGTTGAACAACCTCTTTAAATCGCCATCAAAAAAAAGAAGATAATAAAATTGTCTAAATAAACACTCTTACCTCCTCTAAATACAAGAATGTTCGGATGTCAGTTTAAACTACATGATATTCCTTAAAAACTCTTTTCCTTTATTACTAATCCTCACACACATAAGGCTTTTGCCTTTTTCATCTACAAAGAGGGTAGGGGTTACCAATCCACGAATTAATACTCCTTTAGCACCGCCTTGCGTAGCATCACACGGTGGCATTTGCATAAGTTCTCTTTCATGACAATCCATTAAAAATTCAATCATTTTTTTGGTAAGGGGCTTTACATTAATAAAATTTTCATTATACATAATAGTAAACTTTAGACGTTTAAAATTTATATAACAAGTCCTTTAATAATAAAATGATAAAAGCAGTATATTAATTTTTGTATATATATAAAAAATATGCCAAAATAATTCAGCTCTCCCTTCATCCCCAAATATGAAAAATTGTCTTTTTAATTGCCAAAACTGATTTATGAAAGTGAAATTTTTTCATAGTAGTGATAAGCCAAAAAGATCTGATTTATTATCACACATCAGACTTTAGTTAAAATTAACTGTGGGAAGGTTAAGTCGGTCTGTTGGTTTCATAATTACAAGTTTGCATAAACCAGCTACCTTTAAAATAAGATCTGCTGTTTCCATGCATAGGAACTTTATGTAACAACAAGGAGTTGTTTGAGTATGAGGTTTAAATTAGTATAATTACTGCAAATAATATTAATAAATATCTAAGGGATAAGGTGGAAGTGTATACGAAATAAATTTATGCAATAACCCTATATTTTTAAAGATGGATGCAATTCCTGGCCGCCGAAAACTGTTTTTGTTTTATTTAAAGTTTCTTTCAAGTTAATTCCTTTTCCAAATACACCTTTAAATATATCGCCATGCAGTTGTAATCTTTTGACTGCGTTAAAAATTGTAAAGTCATTCATTTGCAGATTTTTGGTTACTTCACTCCAATGCAGAGGCATGCTCACAGTCGCATCCGGTTTTGGCCGAAGAGAATAGGGAGCCGCAAGTGTGGCCTATGGGCGATTTTGTAAAAAATCAAGATATAATTTTTCTTCCCTGTTTTCAATAATACGTTCAATACAGGTAATATCAGACAGCTTTGAATGAATAATTTTTACCAGCACTCTTCCAAACTCCTTACTTTGCTCATAGGTATATTTTGCTCCAAGAGGTATATAGATATGCAGGCCGGTGGCGCCGGAGGTTTTGCACCAGCAATCGTTTTCTTTTCTCTTCATCATAAATAGCAATATCTACACCGCAATCATGGTAACCTTGTCGTTATCTGTCCGGGTAATACATCTGAAAAATTTGGCACACATTTTCGATTATAATGTTTAACTAAAAATTTGGTTATGCTTAAGTACGCCGTTATTTTTTTTGTAATAGCAATTATTGCAGCTGTATTTGGTTTTACCGGTATTGCTGCCGGTGCTGCTTCTATAGCAAAAGTGTTATTTTTTATTTTCCTGATATTGTTTTTGCTAACCATCATATTCGGAGCGAAAATTTTAGGAAAATAATTTTAACTAACTTATATATTGCCAGTAGATTTATGGGATAAGTAATGTATTGTGGAAAGTTGTACACATTATCTAGCAATTAAAGTGTTTATCAGGTGTACAGATTAATTTTTTTAGAAGCCCCATTAGCTGCCAGGGACGTTCCCTATTTAATGATGGCATATTTTTTCTATCAATTTAAAAAAATAACTATGCAAGGAATTGTACCAACATCTCCGGAAACTGAAGATAAAAAAATTCACGCCGGCATAACATATGAAATTTGTGCTTTTGTGGAAAAACCTTCTCTAAGCTATTCGCAAAAAAGAGAAGACCCAGCAAACATGGTAGGTGAGATTAATGCCTCAGAATTATTTTCCTTTTTTACGGCTGATATTATTAAAGAAAAAATAGTCTTTACGAGATGATCACCATGTTTGGAATATAAGACCAAAGCTTTCTTCCATTATAATATCTTTCCATTGATATATAAGTTTTTTATACTCTTCCCCAACAGGCATAATTTTTCTATTTAGGTCATATAATCCCAGTTCATTAATAATTCCTGCATTGTCGCGCAAGGCCGAATCCCAATCAACCTGGTGCAAAAGACTATACCAGGTAAATCCTACTACAGGTACTCCATCATGTTTAAGACGATGGACATTAGCCCATTGCTTTATAAGCCATTCTCTCGAAGCCGGCATTTTAATATTAGTTTCCGTATGCATAATAGGTAATCTATAACGCTTATAATATTGACTCGTAATAACGTAATAGCCGAATATTTCACCGGCTGCCTGGGTCATTCCATCCGGATGTACAATGTGTTCGTTGGTTACGTAATAATCATTACCCATTATACAACGGGCCTTAACCTGATTTTTTGCAAACCATTGAAATTCCTTAGGCGTCATGCCACTGCTAAGAAGATATTCATACATCGGCACGTTTAAAGGATATCCATAGGTAAGGTCAAGAGATAAAAATCGCTTTTGATTAAGAAATCTTGCCAATGCAGTTGCTTCAGGTTCTAACGCATGGAAATATTCAGATGATTCGCTTTGGATGAAAGTAGCCTCAGGTTGTACTTTTAAAATTTCGTGCATAGCCATTACATTTGCCTTGCACAAATACTTTAACGCATTAACAAATGCTTTGTCCGATTGCAACCTTTCATTCCACCACCCATATTGCGCTGAAAATTGAGCCGCTATAAAAATTTCGTTGATGGGAGTGTATAACTGCAGATTAGGAAACCGCTTTGCAAAGGCAGCCGCGTATTCCGCAAAATAAATTGGGAAATCCGGATTTTGAAAATTTTCTATCCAATCTGGAACCCCAAAATGACATAAATCAACTATTGGTGTAATGCCCAACTCCTTTAATTTGTTGAAGGTCTCATCTGCAAAATCCCATGCATATTTTCCAGGAGCGATGTGAGTACTGTAATATGGGGGTCCATAACGCAGGTATTCAATATCCAGTTCTTTTACTAATTGAAAATCGGTCTTCCAGTTTTTATAATGACCTGTTTTTTCCATTTCATCAACCCTGAATTTACTTCCATCTGGCAGTACTATTGTGGGATAACTATTTTCTATCCCTGTCGAAAACATGAATTTTGAACCTGACATATTATTAAACTATTTTTTCATCAAAAAATCGTTCGAGTGCCTTTTCAAAAGAAGGGAGTCTAACTCCTTTGCTACTCCTTAGTGCACTATTTAAGGGACGTTTTGCAATCCAATTCATTTCTGTATTTGAACATTGTAAAAGATTTCGTTTTGAAATTCGCGCCCTTTGAGCAACTTCGTATGCAAAATCTGACCAGGAAATACTTCCTTCATTAGATAAATGCCAGACGCCTTTTTCATCGTCTATCAAGAGATCAAGAGATGTATTAACCAGGTCAGGAACGTAAGTTGGAGAAATAATTACATCATTTACCACCTTACAACATTTATCTTCTTTCAATGAATTAATTATTTGCATAGGAAAATTATAACAATCCCATGGCCCGAAAAAAGCACTTGTACGAATGATTAACGATGATGGATTTGAATTTATTATAAGCATTTCACCTCTTGCCTTACTCTTACCATAAATATTTAAAGGTTGGGTATTATCTTCTTCAAGATAAGGTGAAATTTTATTGCCATCAAAAACAAGGTCAGATGAAAAACTCATTAATTTCACTCCTTCTTTCCTGCAACATTCTGCTAATAAAAAAGGCCCGGTTGCATTTATGCTAAAGCACTCTTCAATATCTGACTCTGCATCGTCTACTCTTACATAACCTGTGGCATTTATAACTGCCCACGGTTTGTAAAAATTAATCGCTTTTTCAATTTCATCTTTCCTGGTGATGTCAAGATGACTTCGTTCTAAAGCACAAAATGGAATAGATCTTTGTTTACAAATTATTTGTAAAGCATTTCCTAATGTACCATTTTTGCCGATGATAAGCAGCGGACGTGTAGAAGAATCTTTATAGGAATGCGAACTCTGGGTTTGAGTCTTATGCCACCAGCCCCCCTCATTCATTAAAGGATGTTTGTATGCTCCATTTGCGCTAAGAGAATAAATAAGTTTTGCCAATGCGGTTGGTCGTAATACATTATTCCTAATGTCAAAAACACCTGACTCATAATGTTTATCTTCTTTGGTCAAAAGGCTATTCCAATCGAATGCGCCTAATAATGACCAGGCAGTTACGGCTTTTATATTTACTCCACTTTGTTTAAGACTATTACAAATATCCCATGCTTCTTTAAACCAACGTAACTGTTCTTCACGGGTACAATTTAAATGAACTTCAGTAAGTGCCATAGGCAATTGATAACGATTCCATGCTTCCTCTAATAAATTTTTAAGACCAAAAGGCTTTATGCATCTTACTGCAGGTATATCCGCATACACATGCCTTCCGTTTTGGCCGTGAGAAGATTCAGGGTATATCCTAATATTCTCATCGAGATAGCGTTCGGAAGTAACATAATAATTTAGACCAATTATATCAGGAGGACATGGATTTTCTAAGAAAAATTTCAGGGTTTGTTTTGAAATGCCTATTGAAGAAAAATAGTTCCAAAAAAAATGTTTCTGGTTAACCTTGCCGCATAGCAGGTCAAAGGTGAGCCAGCGTCTTTTATTTTCAAAAACTGCCTGGTATCGTAATAAAGAAGTGCTGTGCGTTTTAGCAAGATCTTCGGTTTGAATAAGTTTTGCTGAAGGGTTAATTTTTCGAATAGCCTTCATAGATAGTACGACGCCCTTCATTTGATTGAGCAACATTTTAGCAAAGCTTAGGGCGTTTTTGTTATGCGGATACCACAATCCATATAGTCCGCTAAAACGGGCAGTAGTGAGGGGTTCATTGACTGGTGTGTAATATTCTATCCATGGAAATTCTTTAGCAACTTTAAAGGCATAACGTGCAAGTCCTTCCGCAAAATCTTCATTACAGAGACGGGTAAAATGCGGACCACTTCCATGGTGAACCAACCCTGCAATAGGCACAACGTTATGAGCTCTTATTTTTTCAAGTTGATTTCTTATCCATTGCCCTTCCCTGTTATTTTTGTTTAAAAGATTATGGTAGCGTTCCCATAAAACAGGATAACGTAAAGCAGTAATACCCAGGGAAGCAAAATTTTCAATATCATCATCGCGTCTATAATGATCAGCATACTCAAGCTGATCACGATACTTGTGTTCTATCCTGTTAATAGTGCATTCAATACCCCCCCATATCTCAGGTTTGGAGAACTGGTTCATTAATTCCATTTCCATGATATTCAATTTCAGGCGATGAAAGTATTTTTTTATAAAGCGTCAACGCCTGCGCTACTACCTGGTCCATATTATAATACTTGTAAGTAGCCAGGCGGCCGGCAAAATAAACTTTCT
Source organism: uncultured Chitinophagaceae bacterium (assembly GCA_963788795.1). GTDB lineage: Bacteria > Bacteroidota > Bacteroidia > Chitinophagales > Chitinophagaceae > Ginsengibacter. Next base: position 35,151 of record CAWBII010000014.1, on the reverse strand, counting down.
TTGTTTCTGAAGTTAATAACTGGTACTTCCTGTACAATTCTGCGTTTTCGGGTTTCGGAACAGGATAATATGGATCTCCATTATCTTTTGGGTATTCATACACTATAGAAGTTTTAGAATGCTTCTGCCCGGTTAAATATTTAAATTCTGTTATCCTCGTATATGCATGATCGTTAGGATAATTGACAGTGCCTGTGGGCAGATATTTTTCCGCATTTATTGTTTCAAATTTAAAATCAAGGGATCGGTATGGTAACTTGCCATAGCAATAATCAAAATAATAATCTATTGGCCCGGTATATATCATTTTTCTGTAAGGAATTATGTCTTTTATTTCCTTGTAGTCTGTATTCAACATTAACTTTATGTTTGAATGATTCAACATATTTTCAAACATTCTTGTATAGCCAAATAAAGGTATCGCCTGGAAAGTATCAGTGAAATACCTGTCGTCGCAATTGTTACGGGTGGGTATTCTTGCAGTAACAGATGCATCAAGCTCAGAAGGGTCAAGGTTCCACTGCTTTTTTGTATAGCCTTTAAAGAATTTATTATACAATTCTCTGCCAACTTTATTTACAACTACATCTTCGGAGGTAATGATTCTATCTTTTTTTCTGCCTTTAATTCAAAAAATTCATCCACCTGTGCAGATGATAGCTGAAGTCCATATAATGTATTAATTGTATTTTGATTTATTGGAACAGGAACCAGCATGCCATCAACACTGGCAAGTACGCGATGTTCATAAGACCTCCATTTTGTAAAATTGCTTAAGTAATCAAATACATCTTTACTATTAGTATGAAAAATATGCGGGCCATACTTATGGACAAGTATCCCATCATCATTATAAAAGTCGTATGTATTTCCACCGATATGATTTCTTTTATCTACGAGCAATACTTTTTTTCCGGACTGTGCAAGACGTTCAGCTAAAGTTCCACCTGCAAGTCCTGCTCCTACAATTAAATAATCAAACATAAGCGTCTATTTTTTGAATATTGCCGGTTGATTTTTTTGCAAGGGCGTCATCAATTAAGTCAGTCATCTGGTGCCATGTGTTATTCCAGGATATATCAGCAAGAAATACATCCACTTCTTTAAGCCATACTTTTTTATTAGGTTCTGAAAAAATTATTTCTGCGGCCTTAATAAAATCGGTTGAGGTATCAGCAATATGCACCAGGCCGTTTTCTCCATAAGGCGTTACTACATCAGTGATAGATGTAGAAATTACGGGCTTACCTCCTGCCAAATATTCCGGAGTCTTGGTAGGGCTTATATATTTAGTTGATTCATTAATTTCAAATGGAAGCATAGCAATGTCCCATCCAGAAAGATATAGCGGGAGTTCTTTGTAATCTTTACTTCCCAGGTAATGAATATTTTTTCTTTGTGGGAGCGTTGCCGGATCAATTTTTATGACAGGACCTATCAAAATAAAATGCCAGTCAGGACGCATATCAGCCATTTCCTCAATAAGCCTGATGTCCATGCGTTCGTCAATTACTCCGTAAAAACCAAGTCGTGGACATGGAATATTTTTTTGGTCATCAGGTTGTAATGCTTCGTTTCTCGCAGTAATAAAATGTGCTTTATCAATACTGCTCGGAAACGGATAAATATTTTTATGAAGATGCTTTTTCGCTTCATAAAGAGAATAGCCGCCGGTAAAAACCAGGTCAGCTTTTTCGAAAAGCAAAGCTTCATATTTTTTTAAAGCAGGATGCGCAAATTTAAATGCTGATAATTCATCCATGCAATCATAAATAATAAGTTTGGGGTGAAGGTGATCGCTATATTCTAAAGCCATCGGTGTGTAATACCAAAGCATATAATACCTGATATTCATCGCAGACATTAAAGAGTCAATCAGCGTTCTAAGGGTTTCGTTTTTTTGTTCTGGGAGCAATTCCCTCGAGAGGTATAATTTAATTACAGAGAGACCATCGTCTGTTTGTTCCTCAATGTCATAGTAATTTGATTTTCCATCCAGTAAGGATTCTTCAATTACAAAAACCCTGTTATACGATGCAAATCTTGTCAATAAATGTTGCGGCCTTTGATATACGAAATTCCATCGAATGTGACTAAAGCAAATTATATCCATATATTATTATTTTTAAAGGTTAATTAAATGAAAAGACCACTATTACATATACTAATTTATATGCCAAGTAAATTATCACATCCTGAGATTTATTAGATTAGCCATAAAATCTCCGCGCCTATTTAATGTGTATTAATGTACTCAATTCTGTAAAGGCTGTAGAAATATTACATCTAAAAAACTCAATTCCTTTAAAAGCTCCGGTATAAAAACATACTAATAACTGGCATACTTTTTTACATCTCATCATAAAACATATTGGTAACAATTAAAATAAAAAAGATGAAATCAAATACAACAAAAAAAAACCAGAACGGTACTAAATCCAACTCTAAAAACAATGAAGCAGAAAATGAAAATGGCCAAAGCTTTCGTGAGATGAAATCAACTACAACAAAAAAAAACCAGAACGGTACTAAATCCAATTCTAAAAGCGATGAGGCAGAAAATGAAAATGCCCAAGGCTTTCGTGAGCTATTTGAAGATGAGTTAAAAGATATTTATTGGGCTGAAAAGGCCTTGACTAAGGCGATCCCAAAAATGATCAAGAACACAACAACTGAGGAATTAACTGCAGCATTGGAAGATCACCTTGAAGTTACAAAGGGACATGTGGATCGCCTGGAAAAAGTTTTTCAGTCACTAGGTAAGGCTGCCCGTGCAAAAAAATGTGAGGCCATGGATGGATTAATTAAAGAAGCTGAAGAAATTATGGAAAATACCCCGGAAGGAATTGTAAGAGATGCGGGTATAATTTCTGCTGCTCAAAAAGTTGAACACTACGAAATAGCAACTTATGGAACTCTTTGTGCATTTGCAAAAACTTTGGGTGAAGATGAATCAATGAATTTATTACAACAAACATTAGATGAGGAGAAAGAAGCCGATGAAACCTTAACTGGAATTGCAGAAGCTTCGGTTAATCTGGAAGCAGCAAATGCTTAATATAAGAGAAAACTAAAGGCTTTGTCTTTACAAGGCCTTTTGCTTTTAATTTCCTGCAAACTGCTTCTCTTCCAATCATATAAAATACTATGCTGGCATGGGCTAAGGCCGAAGGCATCATTTATTGGCATGATTAAATTTATTAACGCAAAACTCTGAATATTGAGAATTTTATTCCGCCGCTATACAAAGAAACCATCCATGTTATATTTGAAAAAAAGACTGGTAACGTGGTGGCTACCCGGAAATGCTGGTCGCTGAGCGAGGAAAAAGCCATAAGCGAATATTCGGACCAGTAAGATTTTATTATGGTTATAGCGCGTGATTTTAAAAAACAGCCTGATGAACTGAATTCGATAATGCTTGAAAATCAGGAAACGTCATACGCACCAATAAAAAAAATAAATGTAAAATCTAGGAAACCTGTTTTTTATGAAAAAGCGGTTGTAAGGTCAAAGAAGGGAATAATTCCGGAGCGCCGCAATACACCATAGAGGGTTTTTCCATGTGAATTTGACGATAGTTCTTACAAGCAAACCACCTGAAAATACTAGTTGCATTGACAATAAGTGATTGGTAATGCAAAACTAGTTAGGATTAATTTGAAGATGACGCACCCCATTCATAAATCTGTATTGCAACTTACCAACTATCCTTCTAAATTTCGTCGATCATTTATTGAAAGTTATTTTTTAACTTTGAGTTATTAATTTATCAAGCTATATAAGGTAAGATAAAGTAAAGTAAAGTTCTTCGCAAAATCTGGTTTTTATAGACCAAAAAATAGACCGCAAAAAGCAAAACCCGCTACAAGAGCGGGTTATAGAGAAATTAAAGCGGACCGGACGGGACTCGAACCCGCGACCTCTGCCGTGACAGGGCAGCATTCTAACCAACTGAACTACCGATCCAAATTCTTTTGTGGTATCTAACCAGTAGCGATCCTTTTTGTAATTCGGGAGCGCAAGATAGTAAAATTTCAATTGAAGCAAACATCAAATATGTTTTTTAAAGAATCTTTTAAAATCAAATGAAATTAATCCGCTTTCCAATTATTCCATTTCTACTTTTGTAATAATAATTACATTTTAATTTTCAGAACGTAACTTTGTCGCCTCAAAAAGCAAAACTGATTAAATCCTAATTGATAAACTTACGATGTCAATAACTTTAACCCGACAATTTTTACCTTTTGAACAGCCAATAAAAGAGCTTTATGAACACATTGAAGAAAATAAAAAACTGGCTTCCAAAAACGCCACATCAGAATATGATTCAATAATAGCTAAGCTCGAAGAAAATGTTCTTATAAAACGAAAAGAAATTACGGAACATCTTACACCCTGGCAAAAAGTACAGCTAAGCCGTCATCCCGACAGACCTTATACTTTGGAATATATTCTAAAAGTATTTACCAATTTTATTGAATTGCATGGAGATCGTAATGTGAAAGATGATAAAGCTATGATTGGTGGTTTTGCCCAACTGGATGGTGAAACAATTATGGTAATCGGACAGCAAAAAGGAACTAATACAAAAATGCGCCAGATGCGCAATTTTGGAATGGCAAATCCGGAAGGTTACCGCAAGGCACTTCGATTAATGAAGCTTGCAGAAAAATTTAATAAGCCGATAATTACGCTAATTGATACACCAGGCGCTTATCCGGGCCTTGAAGCAGAAGAACGCGGACAGGGAGAAGCTATTGCAAGGAATATTTATGAAATGATGCGACTAACCGTTCCCGTTATATGTGTAATTATCGGCGAAGGGGCAAGCGGAGGCGCATTAGGTATTGGCGTTGGCGATAAAGTGCTAATGATGGAAAATACCTGGTATTCGGTTATATCGCCTGAAAGTTGCAGCAGCATTTTATGGCATAGCTGGGATAAAAAAGAAATAGCCGCAGAACAGTTAAAACTAACTTCTGATGATATGCTAAAGTTTGGTTTGGTGGATGGGATAATTCCGGAGCCGCTGGGTGGTGCCCATTGGAACTACGATGAAGCCGCGGCAAATCTTAAATCTTATATAAAACCTGTTCTTGAAGATTTAAAAAAAATTCCGGAAAAGGAGAGAATTAAACAGAGAATTGAAAAGTTTCGAAAGATGGGATTCTGGGACGAAGAACAGCAGTAGTCAACAGGGAGGGCGTAATAAGCTAATTAATATAAGCACTGCATCAATTTAAACTTACCAGGCCTTACTAAAACTTAATACAAATTATCATTATTTATGTCTTTAAAAAATACGCTTCATGGTACAGGTGTTGCATTAATAACGCCTTTTAAAAAAAATTTGGAGGTGGATTATCAAGCGCTGGAAAATCTTATAGATAATCTTATCAAAAATGGTGTTGAGTACCTCGTTAGCCTGGGCACCACGGGGGAGACTCCAACGCTTAGCAAAGAGGAAATGACTGATATTGTGAATTGTACATTTGATAAAGTTAATCAGCGTGTACCCGTTGTAGTTGGTATAGGAGGAAATAACACCGCCGATTTATTAGCGGCTCTTGATTTGATTCCCTTAGATAAGGCCGCTGCGGTCTTAAGCTCGAGTCCAAATTATAATAAACCATCGCAGGAAGGTATTTTTCAACATTATAAAAAATTTGCAGAAGCTTGCCCCAAACCTGTTATACTATATAATGTACCCGGCAGAACGGGCAGCAATATTACCGCAGAAACAACGCTCAGGCTTGCGCATGAATGTGAAAACATAGCAGGAATTAAAGAGGCCAGCGGAAACATGATTCAATGCATGCATATTTTAAAAAGCAGGCCTGAAGAATTTTTAGTAGTTAGCGGAGACGATCATTTAGCCCTTCCGTTAATTGCCTGTGGAATGGAAGGAGTGATAAGTGTTGCAGCCAATTGCTTTCCAAAAGAATTTTCCGAAATGATACGCTCGGCTTTATCACTTAGCTTACACAAAGCAAAAAAATTACAATATAAATTATTGAACGGCATCGATCTTTTATTTGCAGAAAATAATCCTGCCGGCGTAAAATGTTTTCTTGCCGAAATGGGCATGATAGAAAATATATTAAGGCTTCCTTTAGTGCCGCTGAGTTTGCCTCTTCATCAAAAAGTGAAAGAGTTTATATCAAAACTTTCCTGATTTTTTTGATTCAGCTTCCGCAAATAATTTATAAGAAAATCTCAGCCTCTATTAATTTTATAAATTGCGGTTAGGTATTACCGTTATACAAAATAGCAGGCGCCTTCTTCGGCAAGATCAGTGTTTTCAAAAACCTCACAGGCTTCTTTTTTAAAATCATCCAGGTTTTCATACATAGAAGAAAAATGGCCGATTAATAATTTTTTTACCCCTGCCTTTTTTGCAATCGTTGCAGCTTGTTTAGTGGTTGAATGGAATCTGCTAAAAGCTTTTTCTTCGAGGGCATGCAAATAAGTTGATTCATGATAAAGCAAATCAACACCATTTATTTTCTTAATAATTGGCTCAAAATAACCTGTATCAGCACAGTATGCGTAAGATTTTGGCGGTGCTACCGGAATTGTAAGTATTTCATTTTTTATTAGTTTACCATTACTTGTAATAAAGTCTTTTCCTTCATGAAGACTTTCATAAAATGAAGTTGGCACTTTATAACTTTTTATTTTTCCGGGATCAATTTTTCTAAGATTTTTTTTCTCACGAAATAAAAATCCCCAGCATTCAATACGATGATTTACTTTAAAACTTTCAACAATTATTTTTTTATCTTCAAAAACAATTTCTTCATTTTCAATATTATGAAACTCTAAAGAATAAGGTAGGGTAACATTTGAAACGGTCAATTGCAAATCAATAATTTCTTTTAAAGGCTTTGGCGAATAAATTTGAAGGGGTGTAGTGCGTTGATTAAGGCCGAGACTTGTAAGAAGCCCGATAAGCCCGAAGTAATGATCTCCATGAAGGTGGGAAATAAATATGTGGGTAATTTTGCTACGTTTTATTTTATAAGTGCTCATTTGCATCTGCGTTCCTTCGCCGCAATCAATTAAAAAAGTATGGTCCAGCGTTTGTAACACCTGGGCTGTCGGATGCCTGTTATGCGCAGGAATAGCAGAATTGTTACCTAAAATTGTTACTGAAAACAAGGAGTAATTTTAATGTTATTATTTATAAAATTGATGATTTAATATTTTAACATCAATGCATTAGCCCAATGCCTAATTAAATTCTCTTTCAATCTCCTCCATTTGCACAATATCCCAGGCTTCACTTTCCGTTGGAGTCACATTCATTAACTCAAGCAACTCTTTTTCATCGAGGTACGTTTCAATTTTTGGTTGAAGATTACAAATTACCATTGAATTATTTAGATCATAAAATGTTTGTTGGGTAGAAACAAGTGTATTTGCAACCGATTCGTCAATTTCCTGTACTACCTCGAAATTTAGAATAATGTTTTTAACAGAGTTATTTAGAAATGAAAGAAGCGTTTCTTTGATATTTTCTGTCATATTAGCAGACAAAACAGGTTCTTCTATAGTTATGACGTGAAATCTTTCTTTGGTATCAATTTTGATTTTCATGCTAAATCAGTTTTTTGAATTCTAATGATTTTAAATTACGTTTGATAGTAAATTTGTAGAACAGAAACTCAAAGTTATTAAAAAGAAAAAGTGTTGTTGAATAATTTGTATAACGTCGAGTGCAATTTTTTGTTAGGAAATTCGTAATAAGTTAAAACAATAAATAAATTGTATAGTTTAAAATTGGCTCTTTAAATTTTGCTTCTTTACTTTATTCGAAATGTAACCCAGCTTAATTAGGTTTAATATATTCCTTTCTTTTTTTAACCTTTTATTGTATTGTTTTCAACACACTGTGCATTGTTTTTAAGAACTTGTAATAGAATTTATTCGTTATTATTGTAAAGTATTAAATTGTTTTAAATGGACAACAATTTTTCAGCCCAGGTAAAAGAAATTATTTCTTATAGCAGAGAAGAGGCATTGCGCCTTGGGAACGATTTTATAGGCACCGAACATCTTGTTGTTGGGACTTGATAAGAGACGGCGAAAATACTGCTATTAAAATATTAAAGTCACTTAATGTAGACCTCTATGAACTCCGTAAGGAAATAGAACTGGCCGTAAAGGATAAGACCGGTAAAAATATTGCCAACATTAATTCTCTGCCTTTAACAAAGCAGGCAGAAAAAGTAATCCGGATAACAGTTCTGGAAGCTAAAGCTAATAAAAGCCCTCTTGGTGGAAAGCGAGCATTTAATGCTTTCTATTTTAAAAAATAAAGAAAACATTGCTACACAAATTTTAAATCAGTTTGATGTGGATTACGATATGTTTAAAAATGAATTGGGTTATGTAACAGCAACCGATCCGAAAGCAGAATTTCAGGATGATGAAGGTGATGATTTTGATGAAGAAAGAAAACACTATTCACAACAACGTTCGGCAAAAGGTGCATCAGCACAGGCAAAATCAAAAACTCCGGTACTGGATAATTTTGGAAGAGATATAACAAGATTGGCAGAAATGGGAACACTTGATCCTATTGTAGGCCGAGAAAAAGAAATTGAAAGAGTTTCTCAAATTCTGAGTCGCCGTAAAAAGAACAATCCTATTTTAATTGGTGAACCGGGTGTTGGTAAAACAGCCATTGTTGAAGGTTTGGCTTTACGAATTGTTCAAAGAAAAGTAAGCAGGGTTTTGTTTGATAAAAGAGTGGTATCTCTCGATCTTGGCTGCATTGGTTGCAGGTACAAAATACCGTGGACAGTTTGAAGAAAGCATGAAAGCCATCATGAATGAACTGGAAAAGAATCGTGATGTTATTTTGTTCATTGATGAAATACATACTATTGTTGGTGCAGGTGGTGCAAGTGGTTCGCTTGATGCATCCAATATTTTTAAACCGGCCTTGGCAAGAGGTGAATTACAATGTATTGGTGCCATCACATTAGATGAATACCGCATGTATATTGAAAAAGATGGCGCATTAGACCGTCGTTTTCAAAAAGTAATGGTTGAGCAGCCAACTGTTGAGGAAACAATTGAGATATCTAAACAATATAAAAAGTAAATACGAAGATTATCATAATGTTACTTATAGCGATGATGCAATTGATGCCTGTGTAAAGCTCAGTGACCGTTATATGACCGATCGTTTGCTTCCTGACAAAGCAATTGATGTGTTGGATGAAGTAGGAGCAAGAGTTCATCTTAAAAATATTAATGTTCCTCAAGAGATTATTGAACTTGGAAAAAAAGATAGAAGAAATAAAACTTGAAAAGAATAAAGTAGTAAAAAGCCAGCGTTTTGAAGAAGCTGCTTCTTTGCGTGATACAGAAAAAAGGTTACAGGAAGAATTGGAAAAAGCAAAATCTGACTGGGAAGAAGAAAGCAAGCACAAACGGTATCCGATAGATGAAGAAGATATTGCAGAAGTGGTAAGTATGATGACTGGTATTCCTGTAAAAAGAATGGTGCAGGCAGAAACTGAAAAACTTCGCAAGATGGCTACAGACCTTACGGCGCTGGTTGTTGGCCAGGATGAAGCGATATCAAAAAGTAGTAAAAGCAATTCAACGTAACAGGGTTGGTTTAAAAGATCCAAAAAAACCAATTGGTACTTTTATTTTCCTTGGCCCTACCGGTGTTGGTAAAACTGAATTGGCAAGAGCCTTGGCAAGATATATGTTTGATAGCGAAGATGCGCTGATACGAATTGATATGAGTGAATACATGGAAAAATTCACTGTATCCAGGTTGATTGGAGCGCCTCCGGGCTATGTTGGTTATGAAGAAGGCGGACAACTAACGGAAAAGGTTAGCCGCAAACCATATTCTGTAATCCTGCTGGATGAAATTGAAAAAGCGCACCCGGATATCTATAATATTCTTGTTACAGGTTTTGGATGATGGTCTACTTACAGATGGTCTTGGAAGAAAGATAGATTTTAAGAATACGCATGATCATTATGACATCGAATATTGGTGCACGCCAATTGAAAGATTTTGGTGAAGGTGTTGGTTTTGCCACCGCTTCAAGAGCGCAGAATGCGGAAGAAAATAATAAGGCGGTAATTGAAAAAGCATTGAAACGTACATTTAGCCCTGAATTTTTAAACAGGATTGATGATGTGGTAATTTTTAACTCAGCTCACCGAAGAAAACATTTTCTGAGATTATAGATATTTTGATGAAAGGTGTAATCAAACGTTTGAATAATCTGGGATTTACGCTGGAACTTACAGAAGATGCAAAGAAGTTTATTGCAGAGAAAGGTTATGATTCACAATTTGGCGCAAGGCCATTGCACAGGGCTATTCAAAAATATCTTGAAGATCCGCTGGCAGAAGAGATTTTAAATATGAATGTTAAAAACGGTGATATTCTTGTCGCTGGTCTTGATAAAGAAAATGCCAAAATTATTTTTGAAATAAAAGGCGGAGTGAAGAAAGAAGAAAAATCTGAAGTATAATTAATCAGTTAATAGATTTTAAAAGGGCAGAATTATTTCTGCCTTTTTTATTTATCAAATATTTATTATTTCTTTTTTTAATGCAACGATTATGAGTACTCAGAGGTCAACTAAAGAAAAACAGTATGAAGCATTTAACGATATTAATACTTTGCGCAGCACTCGTTTTTATTGCTTGTAATAAGTCGCAAGTAGAAACGCCTAAAACCTTTTCTAAAAATATCACAGGAAAATGGAATTATTCTCAAAGATTTTTTAGTAACGGGAATTCCTTCATTTACGAGTCGACCGCGGACCTCATGCAATGGATTAATTTTAACGCGGATGGACATACGTCAAGCAATACTGATAATTACAAAAGCTTTATCACATACCAAATATTAGATTCATTTAAAATAAAATTTACGTCGTCATCACAGGAAGACCGGTTATATTTCTACAGTATTGATTCCCTGAAAAATTTATTATCGTTAAGCCCTGCTGATTTTATTTGCATTGAAGGCTGCGGCGATATCTTTAAGAAATAATTATTTTTCCATTTTCCATTTCCTGTATTATTTTCTCCTCTAAAATCAGGACGCCTGAATATTAAAAATCTGCCAGTATTTTTAAACGATCCGTTTTGTACTTTCTTTTTTTTTAGCCATTTTTGCTTTTATGGAGAAGAAGATAATTATTACAATAGATGGCTGGTCATCATGTGGTAAAAGCACATTAGCTAAACAACTTGCAAAAAAATTGGATTATCTGTACATTGATAGCGGAGCGATGTACAGAGCAATAACGCTTTATTTTTTAAGAAACAATATAGACACCAACGATGAAAGAGAAATAAAAGAAGCGCTTAAAAATATAACCCTTGAATTTAGAACAAATGAATATTCTAACCAGTCAGAGATTTATTTAAACGGGGAAAATGTTGAATATATTATACGCGATTTAATTATTGCAGAAAAAGTAAGTGAAATAGCCGCATTAAAAGATGTAAGATCTTTTGCCGTAGATGCTCAGCAAAAAATAGGTAAGCATAAAGGAATAGTAATGGACGGCAGAGATATTGGAACAACTGTTTTTCCAAATGCCGAGGTTAAAATTTTTATGATTGCAGATGAAGCAGTTAGAGTTGAACGCCGGTTTACTGAAATGTTTGACAAGAATCCTAATATAACCCTGGATGAAATAAAAGCAAATATTGAAATGAGAGATTATATAGATTCTCACCGGGAAATAAGTCCATTGCGCAAAGCAGATGATGCCGTTGAATTAGATAATACAAATCTTACTCAAAAAGAACAACTGGATTTTGCGTTAAAATTGCTGAAGAAAAGTACCAAAACTGTTGAGCTCGAAAATAATTGAAGAGAGCGGCTTATTAAATAAAAGGAAGTTCATTATTCAAACTCTTCCCTGATTTCATTTAAAGTTTTTGATGCTTTATAAAAGGAAGTAATTTTTTTAATTACTTCTTCGACAACTGAGTCGGGGCAGCTTGCGCCACTTGTAACCAATATTCTTGCGGGTTTTTTTTCAGGTAAGTAAGAAATGGTTGTTACTTCTTCTTTCTTATGCAGATTATAATGATCGATTTCTTTCGCAGAAATAATATCATCTGCTGATCTTATAAAATAAGTTGGAAGTTTTTCTTCACATAATTCCACAAGGTGAGATGTATTGGAACTGTTATACCCTCCAACGACTATAGCAAAATCCGCTGCTGTTTCCAAAAGCCCATAAACTGCACTTTGATTTTCATAAGTTGCATAGCAAAGCGTGTCACGGGTATCTGCAAATTTTTCTGCAACATTTTTTTCAGTAAGATTATATTTTTTTATCATTACATTTTTCAGATAATCGGCAATCGCCTGCGTATCGCTCGCCAGCATAGTCGTTTGATTCACAACTCCAATTCTTTGCAAATCTTTTTCAACGTTAAAACCTGCTGAAAATTTCCCTTCAAATTCTTTATAAAAATTTTGTGCAGGCTTTTCTTCATTTATGTATTTAGCCAACTCAATTGTTTCCTCCATATCTGTAACAATTACAGTTGGCGTGTTGGCTGCGCTATGGCTAAAAGTAGCTCTCGTTTCTTCATGCTTCGGTTTGCCATGTACAATTATTGAATAATTATTTTTTGCAATGGCTTCTGCACGGTTCCATACTTTTTCTACAAAGGGACAGGTAGTGTCATATTTTTCGATCTCAATACCAAGCTGATCTAATTCTTCTTCAATTTGCAAGGTTGTTCCAAAGGCAGGAACAATAACGATATCGTCTTTCTTTAAATCGGTGAAAGGCTTCAGCCTGTTGCCTTTGGTGTCCATCAAAAACTGAATACCTCTTTTTTTGAGATCATCATTTACCAAAGGGTTGTGAATCATTTCACTTAATAAATAAATTTTTTTACCGGGATTTTCTTCCACAGTTTTAAATGAAATTTCAATTGCATTTTCTACGCCATAACAAAATCCAAAATGCCGGGCAAGATAAATTTGAACCTCGCCAAAATCTAAAAGAGTAGCCGTAAAATCTTTTTTAAGCTTGTCATCAATCCTGCGTTTATTTTTAATGGCCGTAATTAACGGGCTTCTGTAATTTATAGGAACATTAAATTTTTTCATGAGCTTTAATCGCCCCAAAGTTACAAACACCAACGCATCGTACAAGCTAATAAAACATTAATAATGACTATTTTTAATCTTCTAATTCATTTTAAATTATGTCCAGCAAGCCCAAACCCTTTGAACATCCCAAATGGAGTTATTGCGCAAACATCTATGAAGTAAATCTCAGGCAATATACTCTTGAAGGCACTTTTGAAGCATTCTCAAAACATTTGCCGCGCCTTAAAGATATGGGTGTAAAAATCTTATGGTTTATGCCGGTTACTCCCATCAGTGATTTAGGGAGGTTAGGAATTCTTGGCAGTTATTATGCTGTAAAAAATTATATAGCAACTAACCCGGAATTTGGAACATTGGATGATTTTAAAAAGTTAGTAAATGAAGCGCATGAACTAAATTTCAAAGTGATAATTGATTGGGTTGCCAATCATACGGGAAATGATCATCCCTGGACAAAGGAATATCCTGAATTTTATCGCTATGATGTAAATAATGAACTCAACCATCCCCATGGATGGCATGATGTTGCTGAATTAAATTATGATAATCTTCAACTTCGCGAAACGATGATTGATGAAATGAAATTCTGGATTAAAGAATGCGATATTGATGGATATCGTTGCGATATGGCACATCTTGTGCCGCTCGATTTTTGGATACACGCAAAAAAGAAACTTTCCAAATATAAAGACAATCTTTTCTGGTTGGCTGAATGTGAAAAGCCAACCTATCATAAGGTGTTTGATGCAACTTATACGTGGAGATGGATGCATGCATCGCAGGAATTTTATCAGGGCAAAATGAACCTGCATGCACTGCTTACAGTATTATATAAATCTGTAACCGAATTTCCTTATGATGCTTTCAGGACGTACTTTACCAGCAATCATGATGAGAATAGCTGGAATGGAACAGAGTTTGAAAAGTATGGAGAAGCAGCAATGCTACTTGCTGTTTTTTCATGTACCTGGAATGGAATACCGATGATATACAGCGGGCAGGAAATGCCCAATAAAAAACGTTTAAAATTTTTTGAAAAAGATCCTATTGAATGGGACGGAAAATTTGAATTGCATGATTTTTATAAGACGCTTCTTTTGTTGCATGCAACCAGCAAATGTCTTCGGGCAGGCGACTTAAATATTCTTACAAAAATTGTTTCTCATCCTGATGACCTGCAGGTATTTGCTTATGCAAGAAGAAATGGTGACGACCAGGTTTTGGTAATTTTAAATTTTGCCGTAGCGGAAATTAATTTCCAGGTTAAAGGAATACATGGCGTTTTCAGGAATGTGTTTGGAGGAAGAGATATTAATTTTGATATGGAAGATCATGTTTATTTAAGACCGTGGGGATATTTGGTTTTTGAAAAATTACCCATGTTATCTCAATAGTTTATAAAATAAAAAACCCTGAAATTAATCAGGGTCTTTTTTATCAATTCAATTATTATTTATTCTGCCGAATTATCTAATACCAATGGATATTCAAATGGTTCGTTATAACCGGGATAAATTCCTGTAATAGTTACCTGTTTATCGTTGCCTATTATATTTTTTAGTTCGTCAACTGATTTAACATCCTTTCCATTTGCCTTAGTGATAATAAAGCCATCTCTCATTCTTGTTTGATCGTTGATGGCGCCTTCATTTATTTTTCTTACCACTACGCCTCCTTCGATTCCATAATCTTTTGCTTTTTTGGGATCAAGAGTTTGAAGTTCAGCCCCCAGTTTATCAATCATCGCATCCGGTTTTACGATGGCATAATTACCAGCATTATTTTTTAGCGTTACCTGGAAGACACGTTGTGTTCCATTTCTTTCAATAGTTACATCTACTTTGTCACCGGGTTTATAATTGCTCAACTGTTCCTGTAATTCAGAGCCTGAGCTTATAGAGATATCATTGATCTTTTTTATTACATCACCTTTTTGTATACCTGCCTGCATAGCGGCGCCATCTTTTGTAAGATCAGTAATATAAATCCCGTCAACACTTAAAGGGACATTATTTTTTTGTTTTTCCTGATCGCTGAGAGAAGATGCATCAATAAACATTGCGCCTAGAAAACCTCTCTGTACACTACCGTATTTTACAAGGTCATTCACTACTTTTTTTACTATATCAACGGGTATTGCATAAGAATAACCATTATAATATCCCGTTGGTGATGCTATTGCTGAATTAATACCAATTAGCTGGCCATTAGTATTTATTAAAGCACCTCCGCTATTGCCCGGATTTACCGCAGCATCTGTTTGCAGGAAAGATTCAACAGCCATAGAACGGCCACCAGTCTTATCGTGGTTCAATCCTAATGCTCTCGATTTTGCACTTATAATACCCGCAGTAACTGTTGCATCAAGATTTAATGGATAGCCAAGCGCTAATACCCATTGTCCAATTTTTACATCAGCAGAATTGCCATAAAGCATAAAAGGTAAATTTTTAGCATCAACTTTCACAACAGCAAGATCGTAAGACGGATCAGAGCCGATAACTTTCGCCGTATAAGTTTTCCTGTCACTTAATGTCACGGTTACTTCATCTGCACCAGCCACTACGTGATTGTTAGTTACTATATATCCATCGTCGCTTATTATTACGCCTGATCCAGAGCCCATTTCCGGATACATACGTTGTTGCCGTCCATTTCCAAAAAACTGGTTAAACAAATCATCGTCTCCAAACAAATCTGAAAATGGACTTTTTTGATTGGGTAGATTATTGCTTACCTGGCGTGGATTTGTTTTTGTTTTTATATGAACAACCGCAGGAATTGCTGCATTAGCTGCTTCCGTAAAATCGACCGGCCCGGGTGTTGGATTTCCTTTGTCATCAAAAAAACCTGCATACTTATAATTAGAAGGAACGTTCGACGCCTGGAAATTTGGATTGTTACTGTTATGTTGATATTTGTTGTAGCCAAAAATAACAGCCATGGTGGTTAGTGCGCTTATTAGCACCGTAAGTAAAATGTTCTTCGTTTTCATTTATGGAAATTTTTAATTGTATGAATTTATCTTTTACAAGGCCTCAAATCGTGTGCCTCAAAATATTTTCTGAGACCTTAAAATTAAAACAACTGTTTAAAACCTGCATTACCGCTTATTTACCTTTAACAAACAATTAGTAAGGCTTTCGTAGATATAAATTTAATGATTTTAAACAAGAAATGTTGACAAATTTAAATGACATTTTCTATGCTGACTGTAAAAATTACAAAGCGCTAAATTGCTAATAAAAATTCCATTACATCTACTCCGTCTGCATAATCAAATAACTTTGGCTCCTGGGTTTTACCAAACGATAGTAAACGATTATCTGCTATGCATTGGATGTTTTCATTTTTAATTAAATCGTCAACGATAACGTTTTTGTCATTGTAAAAAGTATAATTGACCTGGCTTACAGGCGAGAAAATATTTTCGTCTTCTAACAAAATGATGCTTTCATTTGTCATGTACATTTTATTATTCATAATAAGCAGCGCAAGAATATAATCGTAATTGTTTTTGTATTTAGTGTGATCAGTAAAATAATTGTATTTCTTAAAAGCATTCAGCAACGCAACAAAATCATAACCATAAGGCACATATAATTTAGTCACGTTCCTGCAGCCTAATCCAAAGTATAGATGTACATCATCTGCAAGTAAATTCAATTCTGCATTTGTTTCTTTTCCTGATAATATTGCTACTGAAGTTTTATTGCCACGGATCACAGATGGATATTTTCCAAAATAATATTTAAAATATCTTGAAGAATTATTACTGCCTGTAGCGATGTATGCGTCACAATTTTTAAGAATATCATTTACCTGAACAACATCCTGAACATCGGGATTCCACTCCGTAAATTTTTCAATTATGTGTGTCATCAGTACAGTATCTTTTTCGGACAGTTTAATTTTTTGTTTATGTCCTGATATAAACACGCATAAAAAATCATGAAAGCCAACCAATGGAATGTTGCCAGCCATCACAATACCAACCGTTTTTGTTTGTATGTTATCATCAAGGTGATAATGATTTACCCAGCTTTTAAGCTTGTCGGAATTTAGAAATTGTGTTGAAATATTTTGCAGGGAAAGGTTTATAAATTCTTCTGTAAACCATTTATTTTTTTCAAAAGCCTTTTGCTTCACCTGGATTAATTTTTCATCATTACTAACCAAATAATTACCCAGTTTTTCGAGTAAATCAATTCTTTGTATTAAATTCATTTTGGTAAATAATTTTTCTGTTATATCTATTATATTTGTACGAAATTAAAGCACGTAAAATTCGTATATTATTATTTGCTTGTTGTGAATGATTAAATAAAAAAAAATGGCTATAAAAATTACTGATGAATGTATTAATTGCGGCGCATGTGAGCCGGAATGTCCTAACAATGCGATCTATGAAGGAGGAGTGGAGTGGGCTATTGCAGATGGAACCACCGTAAAAGGAAATGTAACATTATTAGATGGTTCGGTCATGGATTCTGATCAAAGAAATGCGCCGATTGCAAATGATATATATTACATTGTTCCTAATAAATGTACCGAGTGCCAGGGCTTTCATGAAGAGCCGCAATGCGCAGCCGTTTGTCCTGTTGATTGTTGCGTGCCCGACGAAATGTACCAGGAAACTGTAGAGGAGCTTCTTGCAAAAAAAGAAAAACTGCACATGTAATTTTTTTAAGGCTTAAAGGCCTATCATGCAGGTGATATTTCCTGTTTTGGCGAGGGTATTGCAAAATACTTTCGCCTTTTTTCTAAAATAAAATACCGGGAACTTTTGAAAAAATTACAATTTATTTTACCTGTTTTAAGTTTTGCTTTTTTATTATTAATTTCCTGCAAACAAAAAAGCAATCAGCCTAAAAAAAAATCAACTGAAGAAATTATAAAAGCGGATGAAGCCTTCTCTGAGCTAAGTAAAAAAGAAGGAATGAAAAGGGCTTTTATAGAATATATTGATAACGAAGGAATATTGTTAAGGCCGGGGCATACTCCTATTATTGGCGCTAATGCGATTGATTTTTTAAGCCAGGTAAATGATTCATCTTATACACTCACATGGGCTCCTTCCGGCGCAGGAATTGCTGTATCTGAAGACATGGGATATTCTTATGGAATATATACACTCCAACTAAAGGATACAGTTTTAAAAGGAACTTACGTAAGCGTTTGGAAGAAACAAAAAGATGGTAAATGGAAATTTATGTTGGATAGTGGGAATGAAGGTATTGGTGCTATAAATAAATAAGTTATGAATAAAAAGTAATGGGTAATACTATTTCAATAACTAATTTACCAAATGATTTTTTTAAAACATTCAATAAAAATCATAATATAAAATGAAGCCAAAGATTGCATTTGTAACAGGAGGGTTTTCAGGCGAAGCAGAAATATCTTATAAATCTGCTATTACTTTTGAAAACAATATTGACAAGGAAAGGTATGAGTTGTATAGAATTGATATAACTATTAACGGATGGTTTCATGAATTAAAAAATGGAAATAAAGTTGCCGTGAATAAAAATGATTTTTCCATTTTGATTGATGATGAAATCGTAACTTTTGATGCAGTTCTGATTGGCATTCATGGCACACCTGGTGAAGATGGAAAACTACAGGGATATTTTGATATGCTGCGGATTCCTTACACCTCGTGCGACTGTGCCACCTCTGCTCTCACTTTTAATAAAAGGTATACGGTTGCTATTGCCGGAGCAAGTGGTATCAATGTTTCCAATTCAATCTTGTTATTTAAAAATAATTTTCAAAGTCCTGATCAATTGGTTAAAAATTTAAAATTCCCGGTTTTTGTAAAACCAAACAATGGCGGATCAAGTATAGGAATGTCAAAAGTAAATGCGGCTTCAGAGGAATTAGGAAAAGCTATAGAAAAAGCTTTTAAAGAAGATGACCAGGTATTGGTAGAAGAATTTATTGAGGGAAGAGAACTTACTGTTGGCGTATTTAAAGCTAAAGGAGAAATTATTGCGTTGCCCATTACCGAAATACTTTCCAAAAATGATTTTTTTGATTATGAGGCAAAATATCATGGAGCGAGTAACGAAATAACTCCGGCAAAAATTGAAGAAAATATTGCCGGGCTTGTGAGAGATAGTGCAATAAAGGCATATGGCATTTTTAATTGTAAAGGAATTATTAGAATTGATTTTATTTATAATGAAAAAGAGGCAAAGCTTTACATGCTTGAGATAAATACGGTACCCGGACAAAGTGAAGCAAGTATTGTTCCCCAACAATTAAAAATTTTGGGATGGAGCCTGAAGGAATTTTATACGGCATTGATAGAAGAATGCCTACATAATTAAATCTTATTATATTGCATTTCTAAAATCTTTTAACCTATACATTTTATTGTGTTTAAATTTATTTTCAAACAGCCTTTCTGGGTAAATCTTCTTGCAGCAGTGTTGTTGATTTTCCTTCTTGCATTCTTATTTCTCCAATCACTTAGTTGGTTTACCAATCACGGCAGCTATCTTAAGGTTCCTTCGGTAACAGGCAAAAAAGTAGATGATGCTGTTAAGTACCTGCAAGAGGAGGGTTTTGATGTAACAATAACTGATTCTTTGTATAATGATTCACTTCCACTGAATACAGTTAAAAAACAATTGCCGGACGCGGGAGCGACTGTGAAAGTAAACAGGACTGTTTATTTAAATGTTAACCCAGTA
Source organism: uncultured Chitinophagaceae bacterium (assembly GCA_963788795.1). Lineage (GTDB taxonomy): Bacteria > Bacteroidota > Bacteroidia > Chitinophagales > Chitinophagaceae > Ginsengibacter. The sequence continues at coordinate 15,309 of CAWBII010000014.1, read as the reverse complement.
GTTTTGCCCATGGTGGAAATGCCTAAAATAGAAGGACTCAGTTTCAGGTTTGCATTGGAAAGATTAAAGAAAAATCATTTAAAATTAGGAGACACTACTTATCGTCCTGATTTTATGAAAGGCAGTGTGCTCGAGCAAAATTATAATGGTTCCAAAATTTTGCCCGGAGCAAAACTTCGTTGGGGCGCTGCCGTTAGTCTTGTAATAGGAGGGGGGCTTGCGCAGGAGCAAATTTTGGTGCCTGAGTTATATGGTCTTACACTCAGCGAAGCTAAAGCAGAGCTGGAAGCGAAAGGAATTACATTAGCAGCCATAGTTCCAACCGGATCTATAGCAGATACGTTGAAAGCTTTCGTTTATAAACAAAATCCTGAAGCAAAGAATGATGACAGTAAATCTAATTTCATACAACCCGGCCAAACGATGGATTTATGGATTTCTGCTACGCCTCCCGAATCCGATAGCATAAAAAATAATCAAAACGCGGACAGTTTGAAAAATTAATAATTAATGCTATTTATTGCACGATCCAATAGCTATCGGATTAGAAAACACGAATTACACGAATTTCTTGAAATCGAAAGATTTCTTAATTCATGTAATTCGTGAATTAAATTTGTGTTATCAGAAAAAAATAAAAACATTACCATGCAAAATATATCTCCCGAAGAAGTAAAACAACGTCTCGACAAAGGTGAAGTGCTCAATCTTATTGATGTAAGAGAGCCCAATGAAAATGCTGAATTTAATATTGGCGGTAAACTATTACCAGTTGGAAAAATTCAATCGATGCAAACCGAAGATATCGACGACCTGAAGAATGAAGAGGTAATTCTTTATTGCCGCAGCGGCAACCGAAGCGGCATTGCAGCAATGACATTAGACCAGATGGGATTTACTAATACTAAAAATCTTTCCGGTGGTATGCTTGCATGGAAGGAAAAATTTAAAGTATAGCACAAATTTTTTCGAACCGGCCTGGTGGCAGACAGGTTACACGAAAAGCTTTACAAGTTATTATAATTCGCGTAATTAGTAGTAAATCCGTGCAATAAACAAAAAATAAAAGCGGACAAGAGTGCCCGCTCGGAATGTGCTAAAACTAAAAAGCACATGAGAAAATTTCAAATGCAATATATAAGACAAAAGCAGGAGTGGAAAATTCAGATTACTGAAACATGAAATAAACTGATTCATGTATGAAAAAAGCAGATTCAGTAATTTTATTAAAAAGTGATGTTGATTTTTTACTTTGAGTAAACAAAATCGGTAAGAAGTTAAGAATAGAAGAAATAAGGTTGCCGATAAATGTGACTTACAACTATTCTTTACTTATAATTTAATATTTATTGCAGCTAAAAAATTAGTGCCTGCCATTGGAAAATAATAATTTTCGACAGTTAACTCACCTCCATAAAAATAGTTATAAGTATACCCGTTGGATTCATATTTTTTATTGAAGATATTATTAAGCTTAAAGATAAAATCTATTGTTTTAAAAGTTTTTTTCGTATTTAGCCTATACGACACTCTTACATCTTGAACGTAGTAAGGATCTATGCTTCTGCTTATTTTAGAGGTATTATCCATAAACTGCCTTCCTACATATTTTGATTGAAAACTTATTTCGCTGTTTACGATTGGAATAATATTTATACTGGCGGCTGCAACTTCATTTGGTGAAAAAGATATATCAGTATTGTGATATTGATAGACGATCTGTCCACCATCGTCGTAATCGTCAACATATTCTGTAAAGTTTTTTATTTTGTTTTTACTGAAGGAAATATTTCCCGACGCATTCAGCCATTTATTAAATTTTTCTGCTGCCTGCAACTCAACTCCAAGCCTGTAACTTGCAGGTATATTGGTTCGTGTATATGCACCAACATCATTTATTTTGCCTGTTGATACTAATTGATTGTGGTAATTCATATAATAAAATGTAACTCCATAAGTGAACGGAGTATTCCTTTTTTCAGCACCCAGTTCCATGTCGTATAAGATTTCAGGTTTTGGTAATTCGTTTGCGGCGGCTTCAAAATCATCACGGTTGGGTTCTTTTGCCCCAACTGAATAAGAGGCATATGCCTGGAAATTATTTTTATTAAATGAAATACCAATTTTCGGATTGAAGAATGAATAGTGCTCATTAATTCTTAAACCGGGATTGTCTTCAAATCCTTTTATGTCATAGTCCACAAAACGCCCCTGCATATCAGCAAATGCTGAAAATCCTAAACCCAGGTTTTGTAATAATTTTCCATACAAATTAAAGTCGCGTTTATTGGCCGGAACATTCAAGTACGTATAATCGTTAGGGAATCCCTGCGGCGCCCATGTTACAATATCATAATGTTTGCCGTCATATTGATCCCAACCGCCGCCAAATGTTATATGCGTTTTATTTTTTTGAAATTGAAGAGAAAAAATTCCACCATAAAAATAGTTATCCAGCCATAAGCGTCTTACCAGATCTGTAGAGGTTAATGTATCAGTTCCATTTGTATAATCCGGTAAACCATAATCGCTGTAAGGCTGATCTGCCCTATATTCTTCATAGTAACCCTTCCCTCTCGTTAGAAACAATGCTGCATTAAAACTAATATTAGAATTCATTTTTTTGTCATAAAAAAGCTGGTAATGAGTTTGTGTGTAATTATCTGTTTCATTGCTGTAAGGTGAGCCGGGTTTTTCAGTTCCGGCAGGATTATAAGTGCGATTACTGTCAAGGTAGCTTTCAGGAACGCCATACCATGCCTGGTAGGTCTTTTCTTTTCCGCTTAAAATATTAAATCGTAATGAGCTATTCTTATTAATATAGACAGCGCTTACAAAAAATGATTGAAGGTTAGACGTTGCCCTGTCGATATACCCATCACTGCTGATCCTTGATACACGGGCATCAATAGTAAAATGGTTTTTCAATAAACCTGAACCGAGTTTAATTGTATTTTTCCAGGTATTGAACGAGCCATAGGTATTATTCAATTCAATATATTTTTCTCTGTTTACTTCATTGGTAGAAAGATTTATTGTTGCGCCAAAAGCGCCGGCACCGTTAGATGAAGTGCCAACGCCACGTTGCACCTGTATAGAATTGAGTGATGAAGAAATATCCGGCAGGTCTACAAAAAATGTTTCCTGGCTTTCGGCATCGTTATAAGGTATGCCATTCAAGGTAACATTTACTCTTGAAGCGTCCGAACCACGGATACTGATTCCAGTGTATCCTATACCGTTACCTGCATCTGAATTTACAACAACTGATGGCAATTGGTTTAAAACAAATGGCAGGTCTTGCCCAAGATTATTTTTTTCAATTTCTGCTTTATTGATATTGGTTTTTGTAAACGGAGCTTTATCTGATGCTCTTATTGAGGTTACTTCCACGTTCTCCAGCATAAGTGTATCGGCTAATTTATGCTTTGTGGAGTCCTGCGCAGGCGTGATAAAATAAATACTTGATAAAATGCAGATAAAAATTATTTCTTTCATGTTTATTTTTTAAACTGAAAAGAACAAACGTGAAAGAGAGATGGAAAAAGTTGTTCAATCTCCCTTCGCAGGCATTATCCTGATCAGGTCTGCGGGTATTATCTCAGCGTCCGAGCTTAGTCGGAAGCACCCCGGTGACAAAAATTGTTTTAAGAATGCAAATGTAAACTTCTTGCTAATTTAATTTCCAAAAAACTGTAACTTTTATTTTTCCTAATCGTTACAGAAAAAAACTCAACATGAAATATATTTTTGGTTTTCTTTTCATTATAATTTCCTCACAGTGCTTTTCCCAGGAAACTATTATCAACGATCCAAATGCACAAGTAAGAAATGTCCCTTCTTTCACAGCTATAAAAGTGTCCGGAGGTATAGATTTATATCTTTCGCAGGGAGATGATTATTCCTTGGCCGTAAGCGCCAGTGAAGAAAAGTACCGCGATAATATTAAAACAGAAGTAAATAATGGAGTGCTTGTTATTTCTTATAATAGCAATCATTCCGGACGAAATTCCGGGGATAAAAGATTACGTGCATATGTATCTTTTAAATTGCTGGAAAGTCTTGAAGGTTCCGGTGCGAGCGATATAATTATAAAGGGAACGCTTACTTCAAACACAATGCTGATAAAGCTTTCCGGCGCCAGTGATGTTAAGGGTCCCGTGAAAATAACCAATCTTAGTATGGAACTGAGTGGAGCTTCTACCGTGTCCATAAATGGAACAGCTCAAAATTTAAAACTTGACGCTTCGGGAGCAAGTGATATAAAAAGTTATGACTTGCATGTAGAAAATTGCGTAGCAAAACTTTCAGGAGCTTCAGACGTCAGGCTAACGGTCACTAATTCAATTTCTGCAACTGCAAGTGGGGCCAGCACTTTATTTTACGAGGGAGACCCAGCCAAAAAAGACGTTGCAACAAGTGGAGCAAGCTCTGTTTCACAAAGAAATAGCCAGTAAGAAAATTGCTTTTGTTTTCTTTTTAATCAATTTGCACACGTGTGTTAATGGTTAACTCTTTTAACTATTTTCTTTCTTTCCCTCTATTTTCTTTCTTGTATCTATATGTAAGAATTTGGGAATTTTTCTGAAATTTTTCTAATTTTTTTTTTGTTTAATTTATTTTCTTTAATAAAGCAGCGTATTCTTTAGTTTTTATATCATCAATATAAAGAGGTGGAGTCAAACCCTATCGAAAATATCAGATATCCAAACCACTTATAATTGAAATTTACCATGGGAAGAAATTTGCTATTTCATAACAGGCTATACAGATAGTTTTGAAACTGAAATTTGATATCCTGAAATTCATGGTTGGTGTAGTGAAATTCATTTTTCAAATTAAATCTTAACCCCGGCTGCTATGATCAAGGATAAATATTTACGATTGTTATTTATTCCACTCCTGGGAATTATAATTCCATTTTTTTCCGGAATTATTTCCTATAACAGGTATTCAATACTGGAGTTGATTGCTATAAATTTATATTTTATCCTGCTTTCTTATTGCATCTGGACGGGCGCAACCTGGCTCCATCGCAAAATACGCTTTATATCAAAAAGTTTTAATAACCCGATCGTAAAACTTTTTTCTGTTTCTTTATTGGGAGGTCTTATTTGGGGCAGCTATTTCAGGGATATTTTCTATTGCCTGGTATAAAATATCAAAAGAAAGCTTCAGTTGGTTGCCTGTATCAAGGTGCATTGCATTTTCTTCGCTGGCGGTTTTACTATTTACGCTTCTTTATGAAATATTATTTCTAAGCACACAGCGTGTTCTTTATACAAAAATTGTTGATCAGTTAGACTGGGAGCGCTCTAAAGCAGAGATGTCTGTTTTAAAAAATGAGTTGGAACCACATTTTATTTTTAATTCCCTTAATACTCTTTCCTGGCTTATTTTAAATGATCCTGAAACCGCCCACCAGTTCAACAGCAAATTGGCATCGGTGTATAAATATTTTTTAATTAATAAAGACCGCGAACTTATTACGTTGCAGGGTGAACTTGAATTTATTGAAAATTATTTTTTTGTATTACAGGTGCGCCACGATAATAAGCTTCATTTATCGACCGACCTGAGCAACTATCATGAAGGAACTTTAATGATATTGCCTTATGCCCTGCAAATTCTTGTTGAAAATGCAGTAAAGCACAATGAGTTTAGCGATGCAGATCCACTATATATAAAAGTTGTATTAAACGGAGAATACATACAGATAAAAAATAATAAAAAACCAAAGCCTTACCTCGTAAATTCAACAGGTATCGGGTTGCGCAATCTTAGCTCCCGTTACCGGCTTGTTTGCAATAAGGATATTGTTATAGAAGCAACAAACAATGAATTCATAGTAAAGCTCCCATTAATCAAATCAAACTTATAACCATGCTAAACGCCATTATTATTGAAGATGAAAAACCGGCAATGGAAGTGCTGGTAAAAAAGCTTTCTGAAGTATCGACACCTGTAAATATAACAGCAAGATTAAATTCTGTAAAAGAAAGTATTGAATATATAACGGGCAATCCTGAAGCAGATATTATTTTTAGTGATGTCCAGTTATCTGACGGATTATCTTTTGACATATTCAGACAAACCGGTGTTCATTCTCCCGTAATTTTTATTACAGGATATGACGATTACATGATGATGGCATTTGAAAATAACGGTATAGACTACCTGCTAAAACCGGTTGATACCTCAGACCTGGAAAAATCTCTTTTAAAATATAATAAGCTGCAGGAACATTTTTCCCATTTAAATACACAAGTACCTGTTGAGAATCTTTTGAAATTTGTTAACCACAGAAAAAAAACAAGATTACTTGTTAAAAAAGGATTGGAAAATATTGCTTTACGACTGGATGAGGTTGCTCTAATTTATACACAGAACAAACTGGTGTATGTAATAGATAGCTGTTCTAAAAAATACATTTCAGATAAAACCTTAAGCGAGTTAGAAGAGGAGTTAGACGATATAACTTTCTTCAGGGTGAACCGGCAGTATATTGTTAATATCAATTATGTAAAAAGCTTTAAGGCTTTTGAAAAGGTAAAGTTGCTGATAGATATTACTATCCCGGAGCTAAATCATTCTATTGTTATCAGCCAGGAAACTGCGCCGGCATTTAGGAAATGGATGCATGATGCATAGGGATCGGGAATTAATAAACAGACACACATGTGATCCGGCCGGTCCTATGGCAACCCTACCGTCTTTTTCATACCCGTAAAAATAGTTTTCCAAACAAGATTGAAAAAAGATTTTTGAATGTCCCGGTCGTAATGCGGCGTTTCCTGGCGAAGCTTTCCATTATCCGGATTATTGTTCTTCACAATTGTATTTGCTAAAAAACTGGTAAGGCCTTTCTTTTCAATTTTTTTTGAATCGTCATTACGCTTTAATACATCTACTTTTAAATCTTCGTATTTCATAACAAAATCTCCGTCGGCTTTTAAATCATCTCCTTTGAAATTAAAATCAACGGAATTTATAGTTCCCGAATTTAACCGTATTAATGCCATTGGCACTGAAACTCTATTCAGCAACAGTGCATCAAAAGAAGATACATGGCCATTCGCTTCAAAATTGCCTCCGTTGCCATCGAGAAAAAATTTAAATGCTCCTTTTATGGGAACGGTATTAAATAATTTTGTATCAAATGAAATGGCTGTAACATTATTTTTTTTGATTGCCTCATTATCGTTAGTAATATTGGTAATGGAGAGAGTTGAACCGTAAAAGCCAACAATGCCTGAACTATCACTTACTTTTTCATGCTCGGTATATTCTATAAAAGCATTCGATAAAACAGCATTTGAAATATTTACAGGAATATTTAATTTTTTAAGCATTTGAGATGGATAATTTCCAACCTTGCTTTTTCCGCTTAAAGGTTTTTTAAGATCACGATAAATTTTGGCAGAAGTATTACTAATGGTAAGATCAGATGCAACTATCTTTTTGTCAATAAGATTTTCCATATCTATATTCTTCAAAACAATTCCTGTTAAATCCACATCATACCTGTCTTTTTGAAAATGAGCTTTTTCGGCAAATGCTATTTTACCGAGAAAAGGTTTTATACTAACGGAGCCGATTTTTAATTGCTTTTGCAAAGAATTAATGGACGCATCTTTAAATGAATAATTATATAAACCATCTTTTGAATTAATTGAAATCTTATCACAGCTTAGCTGCGCTTCCCTGCTATAATCCCATGGATTATTTTCAATATCTGTAATTTCATCAGCCTTTACTTCATTAATAACCAGGGCAATATTTCCAATAGTAATACCGCTATTTTTTCCGGGAATAAATGTAATCTTGGGGAAATTAAGATTCTTCATCTCTACACTGTAAACATTTACAAATCCGGTAGTATCTGTCTTTATTTGTTTATTATTTAATTCTTTCGAATTTTTAAAAGGTGGCTGATACACGGTAATGTCTTTGCATTCAATAGTGTCAACAATTATATTTTTATTTTTTACAAATTCGTTCGCATCAATTCCTTTAAGAACAAGGCCTGTAGCCTGTAATAATTTACTGCTGTCTCCATTGGCGCTTTCAAACCGGTTTAATTCAATATTATCAAAAGAGAGTAAATTATCCGCCCCTGAATAGTTTAAATTTTTTACACGGACTGCCGGCCTGCTATTATTATAGTCTATAAACGAAGCAACCCGTAAGGCAATCTGTTTACAAAATAAAGTGCGTGTTGTATCGAGGTTATGAGTGCTGTCAATTAATACATCAATAAGATGAATATTTCCATTTACCAGGTCAAAATTCTTTTCCTTTTCAAAATAGCTGATGCCCTGTATGTGCACATTATTTATAAAAACATGGCCTACCTGGATACGTGTTAATTTGCCCAGGATTTCCTTATAAACAGAAGTTGCCTCTTCATTAATATTAGTTTTCTTTTGCAGGGGTTTTAAAAAATATACAATTATGTCAGGATGATCAATTATCACAGAATCGCCAACCATTTGCTTTCCAAGTAAAGCTTTATCTGTTTTTACTCCGTTTACTTTTAATGAAGCAATAGTCACATCCAATAAAATGTAAGGAAGTTCTTCCAGCCTGGTTCTTTTAATAATTGCTGTGTCCGGGCCAATATGAATGCCTTTAATATATACCTCGCCGGTTAATGCATCAAAATGAAGTGAATCGTATCCGATTTTATAAAGACTATCCGTTTGTTGAGCAACGGTGCTTTTAAGCTGATCTCTTACAATTCTATATTTATTATTTTGCCACACAACATAAAGCACGATAGCAAGCAACAACAATTCCTAAGATGATAAACAATAATTTTCTCGATATAGATCGGACAATTTTAGTGAGGCGCATAATAAAATTTGATGTGAAAAGGTTCTTATTGTATAACTCAAATTTAAAGTTTTAGTTTTGACATATATTGAATTATTATGAATATAGAATTTAACAGGAATGAAGATGAAATGAAACTTGCATTGAGTAACCTTAAAAAATTAATATCAAAAATTGAAGAAGGTGGAGGAAAGAAAGCCATTGCAAAACAAAAGGAAAGAAATAAACTAACTGCAAGAGAACGTATACAATACCTCCTTGATGAAGAAAAAACTTTTATAGAAATGGGAGCATTTGCGGGTTATGGAATGTATGAAGAATATGGAGGATGCCCTGCAGGCGGTGCTGTTGCAGGCATTGGTTATGTTAGCGGTAAACAATGTGTTATTATTGCCAATGATCAAACGGTAAAAGCAGGAGCCTGGTTTCCTATTACGGGAAAAAAGAATCTTCGTATGCAGGAGATTGCCATGGAAAATAATTTACCGGTAATTTATCTTGTTGATAGCGCCGGTGTATTTCTTCCCCTGCAGGATGAAATTTTTCCGGATAAAGAACATTTTGGCCGCATGTTTCGAAACAATGCAAAAATGAGCGCTATGGGTATTACTCAAATAGCGGTAGTGATGGGGGCCTGTGTTGCAGGCGGTGCTTATCTTCCGATAATGAGTGATGAAACTTTAATGGTAGAAGGAAATGGTTCTATTTATTTAGCAGGGCCATATCTTGTAAAAGCAGCTATTGGCGAAATTACCGATAGTGAAACATTAGGTGGTGCGGCAACCCATACAGAAATAAGCGGCATTGCTGATTATAAATTTGAAACTGAAGAAGAATGTCTTGACGAAGTAAAAAAAATTATGAGTAAGATAGGAGATTTTCCTAAAGCAGGTTTTAATCGCATTGCTCCATTACCACCATCAAAAGATCCATCAGAAATTTATGGCATTTTTCCAGGGACAAATATAAAACCCTATGATGTGCTTGAAATTATTGAAAGGATTGTTGATGCTTCGACTTGCTCAGCACAGGTTCTTCGAAATCCGGTGAATCGAATACTTCTGCGTCAGTAAGCAAAAGTTCATTTGATCAATTTAAAGAAGATTATGGCAAAACAATAGTTTGTGGTTATGCACGAATTGACGGATGGGCCGTTGGCATTGTTGCCAATCAACGTTTGATTATAAAAAATAAAAAAGGTGAAATGCAAATGGGCGGTGTTATATATAATGACAGCGCCGATAAAGCCGCACGATTTATTATGAATTGTAATCAGAAAAAAATACCGCTTGTTATTTTTACAGGATGTAACCGGTTTTATGGTGGGCAGCCGAAGCGAACATACTGGCATTATAAAAGATGGCGCAAAACTGGTGAATGCCGTTGCCAATTCAGTTGTTCCAAAAATAACCATTATTATTGGAAACTGTTATGGTGCGGGTAATTATGCCATGTGTGGCAAAGCATATGATCCACGATTTATTTATGCATGGCCTTCTGCAAAAATTGCGGTAATGGGCGGTGAGCAGGCCGCAAAAACTTTATTACAAATTGAAGAGGCTTCTCTAAAATCAAAAGGAAAAGAAATGACTTCTGAAAATGAAGAAAAATTTTTAAGCGAAATGACAGATAGATATTTGCAACAAACTACGTCTTTGTATGCAGCATCACGTTTATGGGTAGACGCAATTATTGATCCTCTTGATACCAGGTCAATCATTTCTGAAAATCTCGCAGCAGCAAATAATAATGCTGCTATTGATGGTTTTAAAACAGGCGTTTTCCAGGTATAGCGAATGTCAGTATATTTATTATACTCCTATTTCCACCTAAAGTCTCTAAAAAATATTAATTTCATGTCAACTTTAATTTCATAAATAATCCGTGAACAAAAATATATGAGAAGCCCTTTTTTACAAAAATTTTATATAGCTGTCAGCGTAGCTGCTTTAATATTTTACTCCTGCAAAAAAGATAATGCTCCGGTAACAATGGTTCCGCCTGACCAGTCGTTTGTTGAAGAGTTTGATTCTTCAACTGCCGCAGTAAGCCGTGGCTGGCAATTTATAAATACCAGCGATCCGAAAGGTAGCAGCAATTGGAAAAATGGCGGAGGCAATCCTCCTTTCTTTGATGCATACTCCAATAAAGGCAATTATGCAGGTTTTATAGGCATCGATTATTTGTCTACTTCAGCTGACAAAGGAACTATCAGTAACTGGCTTGTTTCGCCATCTATCCTAATGCAAAATGGTGATAAGATATCTTTTTATACAAGAGCATGGGAACTTTTTGATGGTGTAAGTGATACTACAGATTTTGGAAACAGCCTGCAGGTAAGAATGAACCCATCGAATGATACTGTTAATGTTGGAAATGGACTTGATGTTGGAAATTTTACACAAATCCTCCTCGATATAAATCCAAACCTTGTTTATAGCAGCGTCATTCATCCTGAACCGTTTGCTTATCCAACGCAATGGACACGCTTTGAAGTTACTGTTAGCGGCTTAAGTGCAGCCATAAAATCACGATTTGCTTTCAGGTATTTTGTTACAAATGGAGGATCCAACGGTAATGCCTCAGGTATAGGCGTTGATTTAGTTACTTACAAAAGCGCAGGCCATTAAATTAAAAAACAGCCTTTGTAAAAATTCATAATGAAAAGTGCCATCAATGAATGAACCTAGTGATGTTATAAAAATTTACACTGATGGTTCTTCCCGTGGAAATCCCGGCAGGGGAGGATATGGAGCAATATTATTATGGGGTAAAATAAAAAAAGAATTAGCGCGGGGATATAAACTTACCACTAATAATCGTATGGAACTTATGGCTGTTATTGCAGCTTTAGAGGCTTTAAAAAAAACCAATTTAAACCTGGTTGTTTATTCTGACAGCAACTATGTTGTAAAAGCGGTAATGGAAGGCTGGCTTACAAAATGGATTAAAACAAATTTTAAAGGCAATATAAAAAATCGCGATTTATGGGAAAGGTATGATGAACTTTCAAAAAAACATCATATCAATTTTAAATGGGTAAAGGGCCATGCAGAAAATATTTTTAATAACCGCTGCGATATACTTGCAACAGAAGCGGCAGACGGCAACAATCTTTTAATTGATGAAGGATATGAAGCTAATACTAATTTGTAATGCCGTTCCCTATTGGTTTTAATGAAGAAGACCTTAATGAAGGTTTTGTAATAAGAAAATAACATCCAAACAATATAGCAGAAAATATTATGGTAGCTGCTATGCTCCATGCATAGAAAGGCAGGCCATCAGCAAGAGTTAAAACAAGACCATTAAAAGTTTTTGGCCTTCCCAGACCTGCTAACGGAGAATTGCTTGTCCAAACCATAAAATTCGATAAGAAAAAATAGGCAGTGGGGGCAGCTATGGAAGCCGAAGCAATTCTTACAACATTAAAATTTTTAATTAAAAATCCAAAGAAAACCATAAGGCCGAATAAAACATAATTGGTAAACTGTCCTTCGTAAAATCCTTGTATATTACCAATACCATCCCTGTATAGAGCTTCATATAAGGCATCGGAAATAAACATTGATAAAAGCGGGACAAGAAAAGCAAATTTTTTATCTTTAATAACAGCACCGGCAAAAATAGCCATCGCAATTTGTGGCGCAAATCCAAAAGGTCTTCCGGGCATAATTCTATATAATGAGGCAACAACAATTAGTAAAATAAATCCTGTTATCAGCTGCTTTGTAATTTTCATAATTTCCCTTTGAAGCAAAGGTAAGCAATAATAGCTTTTTTAAAATAGCACTATTAAAAAAATAATCAATATTTAATTTGCTAAATTGTAGTATGGCCTATCATATTAATACGGGAAAACTTGGTGAACAGATGGCATTGGAATATTTACTGCAAAACGGATTTGTAATCCTTCACCAAAACTGGCGGCATAGTAATTGGGAGGTTGATATGATTGCTTCTAAAAATAATGTGTTACATTTTATTGAAGTAAAAACAAGAAGAACAAAAAAATTTGGCTATCCGGAAGATGATGTAACAAAAAAGAAAGTCACCAACCTTATAAATGCTTCTGAAGAATTTTTATTTGTTTATCCTGAATGGAAGCGAATTCAGTTTGATATTCTTTCAATCAACTTATTAAAAAATGAACCTGCAGAATTTTTCTTTATTGAAGATGTTCATTTGTAATTATAGGTTATGAAATATAAATTATGAAATCGACTTTTCACGATTTATAACTTATGGCTTACAATTACAACTCACTACTTTCGTAGCAGTAGCAAATCTGCAATAACCATTGCCGTCACTGCTTCCAGAACAACGGGAACCCGCAAAGCAATACAAAGATCATGTCTTCCTTTTACTGAAAAAGGTTCAACATTTCCGCTTTCAATATTTAGTGTTTGTTGCTCTTTTGGCGTGGACGAGGTTGGCTTAACCACGATGCGAAAAACCAAATCATTCCCATTGGTGATGCCACCTAAAATTCCGCCGGCATTATTTGTTTTTGTTTTTCCATCTGCGTTTATGATGGCATCGTTATGCTGGCTTCCAAACATTTTCGCAGCAGCAAAACCTGCCCCGAATTCTATTCCTTTTACTGCAGGAATAGAAAATACCGCATGACTTAGTAAGGATTCTGCAGAATCAAAAAAAGGTTCTCCCAAACCAATTGGGAGATTACTAACCGTGCACCCTACTATTCCTCCGATGGAATCCCGGACAGCGAGCTTCACGTCATCCTCGACAATCTCAACACCCATAAGAAGAACGAGCGCTGGCTCAAGAAACACCCCAAAGTCCATTTTCATTTCATCCCGACCCGGTCATCGTGGCTCAATCAGGTCGAAACTTGGTTTTCTGTCCTGCAAGGCCAGTCACTGAACGGCACTTCCTTCACCGCCATCGAGCAATTGCAGCAACACATCGATGCTTTCATTGCAGCATACAACCAGACAGCCGAGCCATTCGCATGGACCAAGAAAAAGGTTCACCAGCGGCGGTTCAAGAATCGCCGTATCACTCAACTCTGATTCCGGGGACCAGCACGGCGCAACGTCTCCCTGCTCGGCGCATTTCGCTGCTCCCCTTACATTGTGCCGCTCGGCGCGGCGTTCATCACTGATCCAGCCGAAGCCAAGGTGTTCCGCGAGCAGACCCTGACTGCCGCCGGCCAGCGCGAGACGCCAGTGCTGTTCGTAGCCATCGATTTCAAGGAGGAACGTCGCCGACTGGGCGAAACGCATGTGAGCGCGTGGTGATGGGTGAGCGCGTCGCCATCCTGCTACCACAGTCCCGCCAGGCACGCGGCTTCCACCAGGCGATGTGACGAGTTCGGCTTGGAAGCTGAAGTGCAAGGCCGCGGCGAGACGTTAAATTTCGCGAACCTGACACCGAAGCTGCTGACCTACCACAGCGCGAAGGGCCTCACCTTTGATTCGGTGCTGTTGCCGCGCGTGGTGAAATCCTCATTCGAGAGGTGTACCGAGGATCAGGTGCTGCGCATGATGTTCGTCGCTGTTACGCGAGCGGCACGCTGGGTCTATTTGTCCACCGTGGCGGGGCAGGAGCCACCCTTCTCGCCCGCCTGGAATCACTTGCTGTCTCTGGCAACCTGACGATTTGAGCGCCGGACCAAGCACCGGCATGCCGCTGCCGCAGGCGGAACGCCCAGACAGCCTCGACGATCTATTTGCTTGATGCACCCCGGCGCCCCACCCCGAGAACCTGCAGAGCAAGCCAACTGAAGAACTGCAGCGACGCGCGGACAGACTGACAATTCAGTAGCCTTGAAGCGGCAAGATTCTGCGCGGCGAAGACCTGCTACCTGCGGATCACAGAGCACCGCGAGGCGCCAGCCAGTCCCACTATCCGATCCGTAGGCACGAGCCAGCCAGGCACTACTCACCTCCTTGGCGTGTACTGCGGCTCCCGACCGATACCGACCGCAGATCGGCATCTCCTCAAGATAAATAACACCATTCACAACCAACGAAGGCCAGCATCATGAACACCACCGACGACCAACTGGAACCGACTGATGACGATGAACTCGAAACGCAGAGATGCAATCATCCGACGATCGCTCGACGAAATTGGAGAGAAGTAGGCATAGCAATGCGTGCCGAGAACATAAACTATCCCATCGGTCTGGCCGTGCCAAACTCCGGCGCGGCGCCGCAACGATGGTCACGCCTGTCGATCCATCAGATGATCACTGGTCGCACGCAACAGCCATCGTTCGTCAAATCGTGGCAAGAAGATTGGGTGGAATACGTCTACAGAGTCGACCGCTAACGTGTGCAATGGCGAACGCGCCGATAAATGCCGCCGAAATAACGCGGAATGCGCTCGAGTTCGACACCCACCCATAGCCTCCGAGCGCTTCCTCCGTGTTCTGTGATGCCCACCGTCAACCAGTGCACGACGGGATCTCACTGCCCACACAGTTGCCGAATGACAGCCGATCCA
>CAWBII010000013.1:0-76557 GCA_963788795.1 uncultured Chitinophagaceae bacterium | reverse complement strand
AGCGCAAGCGTCCGCTTGTGCTGTGAATATAAAAGAGATTTGAATTATATTTACTTAACTTTCAATTACGTTTATGCTTAGCTGTTACATAGATGAAATTAGAAACAAATAAATGAAAATGTATTTATTGACTGGCACAAGCGGACGCTTGCACCAATAACGAGGGATATTTCGTACACAATAAGTTTGATTTATTAACGCAACGTCCACTTCGTGAGATGTTGCTGAGAAAAAAGATTACCTCATGACAGAAAATAAATCACTAAATCGGATTGAAGCTTTTAGCGATGGCGTATTTGCCATCGCGATCACCCTGTTAATCCTCGAAATCAAGTTTCCGCATGAGGGAACCGAAAGTAGTTTGTGGACCCGGCTCCTGGCACTCTGGCCTTCCTTCCTCGCGTTTGCGTTCAGCTTTTTCGTCATCCTGGTCTCCTGGATCACTCATCACGGACTCATCCGGTTGGTGCGTGAGGCAAGTCAAAAATTGCAACTCGCGAACGGTTTCGTCCTCCTCTATGTAACGTTCGTACCATTTGCAACCGGAGTGCTTGCGGACAACCTTACAAGTTCGGAAGTAAATACAGCGGTTGTCTTCTATTGCGGAACGTTTGTCGTTGGCAATGTCGCATTTAACATTCTGCTCGAAACGATCATACGTAGTCAATTGCTTCGTGAGGAGATCGATACTCAGACCATTGCCCGGGTACGCAGGAGCTATCGGACAGTTTTCCTGATTTATACCATTGCAGCACTTGTAGCGTTTGTAATGCCGTTTTTAGCGCTCGCACTAAATGTGGCAGTGCGGGTGTTCATACTCAATATCCGGTATAAGCCTGCTCCAACTCACACTTAATATAAAGAGAGTGAAAAAATTTGAAGATGAAAACTGTCGCTATATAGAAGAACTATCACATTATGAATATTAAAAAATGGAAAGACGTTTTATCTTTTTGCACAAAAATAAAAAATTTAATTTTTGCCTCCGGGTATATCCTGGTCAAAGAAAGGATTGCCTTTGCTGTACGGACAATATACTTGAGTGAACATGTCGCCAGCTTTAGGATGTAGCCAGTTATCCATCCATTCAGAAACAGTTTGCATCCACGTACAAGGTATTACTCCTGCACCAATCATACGTTGCACAGCCATATTGTATGCATCTAACGATTCGGAACCGGAAGCATCCATCACTCCGAAAACTTCAAAACCTTCCTGCAAACCTTGCTGTGCGCTGAACGACATACACATGCTCGTCCACAGACCGGTAATTACAAGTTGTTTTCGTCCCGTATTTTTTATTGCCTGAACAAATTCCGGCTCGTCAAAAGCATTGAATGAAGGATTTTTGCGGGCTATTACAGAAACTCCAGGAAACATTTCAGTGATTTCAGAAATCATCGGTCCGTTAGTTTGGGGGCTTATAATGGTTAGTATAACCGGAATATCCAATATTGATGCGCCTTTAGCCAATGCCAACACATTATTTTTTACATATTCCGGCTTGTGCGACATAATTCCTTTGAACAAATTTGGCTGGTGATCAACGATTACAAGCATGCTTTTGCTTGCCTGAAGTGATGTTTTCATTTTCTTTTTGTTTGTGATTGTTTAAATTGATATTAAAATTTTTTAAAAAGAAATAAAAATTACTGCTAACCGACTAAGAAGGTAAAAGTATATTCTGTTTTCGAAATAAAATTATTTACTTTTTTTTTCATGTCAAGCATCTCTCCTGGTAAGGGATGATGCGCTGTATAAGTTAAACGCATCGTCCCCCACATTAGCGCAAGGTTACCTTAGCGCAAGCGTCCGCTTGTGCTGTTAATATAAAATAGATTTGAATTATATTTACTCAACTTTCAATTACGTTTATGCTTAGCTGTTACATAGATGAAATTAGAAACAAATAAATGAAAATGTATTTATGACTGGCACCAGCGGATGCTTGCGCCAATAATGAGGCTTCGATGCCCTGCCATCGCAAATACCTACCGTTGGCTTGCAAATTTTTCGGTGTTAGCGGCATCATCACTTTGGTCACTAAATAACTGATGTAATTTATTGTAAATTTGCCTTAATGCAGATATTTGGCAGTAGAATAATATATTCAACATATGACAACTTCTTCCAATTCCTTTTCCGGAGGTTTGAGCATGAGTACGGAATCGATTCGGTGCCCTAAGTGCAACGGCGTGATGGTGCAGGGGTTCATTGTCGACTTTCAGGGGTCGAAATTTTGTCGCGTCAGCAACTGGGTCGAGGGAGCACCGGGTAAGCCCACCTGGTTTGGTACGTGTGTTCCAGCTCCAGCGGAAAAGTGCATTCCAGTGGGTACCTTCCGCTGTTCGGTGTGCGGCTTTCTGGAATCGTATGCTCACCCAGAATTTGCAGCCAAGTGACAAGGCTTGCATACCTAAAGCGAACCCGCCGAACTGCATATAAATAGCACAACACTTCTAGACACAAACCGGTAGCAGCCCATCGCCAAACCTCGAACGTCATAACCAATGCCAGGAGAAACCTCACATGAACAATAGAAACATTCTCATATCAGGTGCTGGAATTGCAGGAACAACTCTTGCGTTCTGGTTAAAAAAATTTGGCTTCAATCCGACTATCATTGAAGTTGCACCCAAATTAAGAGAAGGTGGTTATGCCATTGACTTTATGGGGGCGGGTTACGATGTTGCAGAAAAAATGGACATTAGTAGATGAACTTAAAAAAGTGGATATAGATTTTTCAAAGCTGACTTTTGTTGACAAAAACAATAAAGAAAAAGGCAGTATGAACTATCAAAAAATTAAAAATTTTCTCAAGGGCAGAGCTTTTACACTACTTCGCAGCGACCTGGCAAAGGTAATTTACAATAGCCTTGGCAAAGACATTGAAGTAATCTTTGGCGACACTATAAACAACATTGAGCAAGATGATGAAAAAGTGGTTATAACCTTTCAAAATGGAACAAAACGAAACTTTGACCTTCTTGTTGGTGCAGACGGGTTACACTCAAATGTCAGAGACCTGGCATTTGGAAAAGAAACACAATTTGAAAAGTATTATGGCTATTACACATCTTCCTATTCAATCAATAATTTCTCAATTGGGAACAATGCGTTTTCCATGTATAATGTGCCGTATAAACAAGTCGCAGTTTATACTACCAAAGAAAATCAAACCAAAACTTTTTTTATTTTCACCTCGCCTCAAAAACTATCATCTCAAAACCACAACATTGAGAAGCAAAAACAAATTCTTAAAGCAGAATTTGAAAATAGTGGCTGGAAGTGCCCGCAGCTACTTTCAGAAATTGATTCAACCAAAGACTTTTATTTTGATTCTATTAGTCAAATTAAAATGGAAAATTGGTTTAAAGGCAGAATCACTTTAGTAGGCGATGCCTGTTATTGCCCATCACTATTATCAGGAAAAGGTTCCACGCTTGCAATGGTTGGCGCATACATACTTGCCGGAGAATTAAAACAAGCTGACGGTAATTACCAACAAGCTTTTATGCAATATGAAACAGTATTCAAACCATTTATGGAAAAAAAACAAAAAGCTGCTCAGTTTTTTGCTAAATCATTTATACCTAAAAGCAATTTTGGTATTTGGCTAAGAAATCAGGTTTTCAGACTTATGTCTGTTTCTGTATTTTCAAAACTCTTTTTGAGTCAATTTAAGGATAGTGACTTAACACTAAAAGAATACTGAAAGGCACTGGCTATAACAACAGGTTTTATCCCAGGCCGTGTTTCTACTCTAAGCCCTGAAGCAAAGCAGAACACGGACGGTCAACTTTAGAAAGATTTATTTATCTTAATTTACTAATACCTTCTTGTCTGCACGAACCACAACAGTAAATCTTAATGTTAGATGGTGGAAAGGATTGTCTATGAGTGCCACTTCGTGAGACGATGCCTAGAAAAAAAGGCTGAATATTTAAACATTATTTAGCTAGCCTGGGATAATTACCTTTTTAATATAATTGAATTCATTTTATTTATTAATTCATTCAATTCAAATGGCTTGGCAATAAAATCAGTGGCTCCATAGTCACGAATACCGCTCTCAGCAATATTTGAATAGCCCGAACAAAGAATTATGGGAATATTCCTGGTAAAAGGAGAAGATTTAAGTCTCTGGCATACTTCAAGTCCGTCTATGCCTTTGAGAAAAACATCCAATAAAATGAGTTGTGGTTTAAAAAACTTCATTATTTTATAAGCAATCTCCCAATTCATGAAGACAGATACATTAAATCCCCGCAGTTGCAGAACTGATTTCATTGCCCTGAGCAAGGTTTTATCATCGTCAATCATTAATATTTTATTCATGCTAATTAAGTGTGCAAATTTTATGCAACATTTAATAATATTCACAAATGATCAATAAATAAAAGTTAAATGCAATTCCGTGGATGAGAATGATGTGTGGAATTGTGCGTTAGGTTCTTGTGCCGATGTAAATTTTGAGGTTGAGGAATTAAATTTTTTAGCAGGCACAAGAAGCTACGCTAAAGCTAAGCGTCATTCTTGCACCAGGCATGTGAAAATTATTCCTTTTACTATATATAACAGGTAAGCTTAAACGTAATTTAAAGTTTTAGTTCTTTGCCCTTACATATTGCGTCTGAGTACCTTGAGGTACCTGGGAAGTTATATCTGCTCCTTTAGCATCTATAAGTTTTTTGAACCATTTCATGGTAATAATATGGTTACTTATATCATATTCAGTGGTATTTAATGCACCTATATGGTCGGGGAAGGAAGAATATAAAACTTTAAAGGTTATAGTATTCGCATTGTCAAGAGTGTAAGATCCTGCATGGGTTTGGCTCCATTTACCTGTTGAATCTCTTGATATGGATGAAAAAAAGCCATCATTCATTATCGTAAATTCGTTACCGTCCATTGATACCCATGCGCCGGAGATATCTTTTGCCTGAGAGGAGGTTTGAGCGTTAGTTGAATTAATTGTGAAACAAAATCCAACGATAAACAAAAGTGTAATTAATTTTTTCATGATGTTTTTTTTACAAAGTACAATTTATTATTGGTAAGGCTGCTAATTTAAATTATTGACACTAACGGTAAAGTATACGCTGATAAAATCTTTAAGTTTTAATTCAAATAAATTTAATTCTCAGCAACGCCCCCCTTAGGGACGTTGCGTACACAATAAGTTTGAGTTCAGTGGACAGTCATTTGACAACTTAAACATTGCAAAATTTACCTGCTCAATATTGCTGGACCTGGGCTAAGGGTTTGGAAAAAAATAATTTTAATTTACTCTGTAATTCAAAGTACTTTTTATATTTTTGAATTCTCGAATAATTTTTAAAATCTTATAATATTATCAAAATGGAAACGAAAACATTTAGCGTTGTTACCTCCATATCAATGGTATTAGCCCTTACGGTAGCAGTACTCAGCATTATTGGTGTTACGGTCACAGGTCTTTATCCGGGAATTATTGTGTTATTGTTAGTGGCTCTTATTCCAATTGCTTCTAAGTTTTACGCTAAAAAAATTATTAGCAAGTCCAATGATTTTCAGAGAAATTATTACACAACACTCACAGTTATTAATTTGCTATTAATCCTCGTCGTATTATGGATGACATTTGTAATCGTGCATGACCGCGTTCTTCATGATTGTTGTTGATTTTTATCAGGCGGCACATTGATAATTGTAAGTTACAAACGGCTGTCTGGCTTGGAACTTCCGGACTCCGTTGTAATAGAAATCGGGAATCGAATTTTTATTCATAAATTTAGGATGAGTTAGCAACGATTGCACTTAAATACCGGTTCTGCAGCAGCGCATCTGAGTTAGATGATCATCAAACATTTTTTATCTTTTAATGCATTAATAACGCCCCAAAAGCCTATGAAAACAGTAAAAGTAATACTCAGCAGTTTGATCATTTTTCTTGGTGGCGCTTCCTGCAATCAACAAAAAGAAAAATCACAAAACACAAATCCGCAAAACAAAAAGCCAGATTCAACGGCCAGTTCCAGCATTGGTATAGATACTACTACCGGATACAATTTCAATTCAGAGAATGAATTTCTGGGATTAGGTAAGCCGGAGTTTGGAGACCTCGACAGCATGGTTGCACGCAGAAGGATACGTGCCCTGGTTCCTTATACCTATCTTTACTATACCATCGACCTGACAAAAAGAAGCGGTATTGCTTTTGAAGCTTTGGAACTTTTTGAAACAGAACTTAACAAGCAATTGCATTTAAAACCCCGCCAGGTACGGATTATATTTATACCCGTCAATCGCAAACAGATTATACCTCTTTTACGTGACGGCTATGCCGATCTTGCTTATGCAGGCATGACGATTACTGAGGAAAGAAAAAAATTGGTTGATTTTTCCATCCCTTCTATTACAGGACTTAAAGAGATCGTTGTGGGTGGCCCTGCATCTCCAAAGCTGAACTCTCTTGCTGATCTTTCGGGAAAGGAAATTTATCTGCGTGAAGGCAGCAGCTATGAATCAGCAACCATGAAACTGAATGATTCACTGAAAAAGAAAGGACTAAAACCTGTCATCATTAAAACAATGGATCCTTACCTGGAATCAGAAGACATTCTTGAAATGATCAATTCCGGTGTTATTCCTTTCTCTGCACAGGTAGAAGATGTGGCCAGGTTATGGTCGAAAGTGATGCCTAACCTGGTATTGTATGATAAAATTCCACTGGCCACCGATATTTCCTATGGCTGGCTTTTTCGTAAAGGATCTGCCAAATTGAAAGCGGCTGCGGATAAGTTTCTGCAACAACATGGAAAAGGCACAGAAACGGGCAATATCCTTTACAACCAGTATGTCAAAAACGCCAATCTGCTTCCCAAAATATACAGCAAAAAAACTTTCTCAAATGTAAATGCGTTGAAAGCGCCCTTTCTAAAATATGCCCAGCGGTATAATCTTGACTGGTTGTTGTTGGTTGCACAGGGCTACCAGGAATCGGAATTAAATCAAAAATTGGTGAGTCACAGAGGGGCCGTAGGCATTATGCAGGTTTTACCATCCACTGCAGCAGGAAAACCATTTTATATCCGCGATATTACTAAAGTGGATAATAATGTGCATGCCGGCGTCAAGTACATGCGTTGGTTGATAGATACTTATTTTATGGACCCTCAAATTGATTTATTAAACCGTCATTTATTTGCGTTGGCTGCCTACAATTGCGGGCCCGGGCGGGTAATCCAATTGCGCAAAATGGCTAAAGAGAGAGGATTGAATCCTAACCTATGGTTTGATAATGTTGAACTCATGGCTGCAGAGGTAATTGGCCGTGAGACCGGACAGTATGTAAGCAATATTTATAAATTTTATGCATCCTATAGGGCGTTGAGTTATTATGCTACGGAACGTGACAAAAAATAAGACCCTTAACTGCGTTTCCTTTTAAGGGAACATTTCACGAAGGCTAAAAATGGCAAAAATTTGATTTAAACACATTTGCGCGGGGAAATGAGAGAGTGATTTGTATTAAATATCGCTTACTAAATAAAGTTACATTCCATGTATAAAATTTCTTTCGTTAAGAAACTTATCACCTGCATCCTTGCAGGACTTGTCATTGGTGCATCTGCTCTTCGTATGAGTGTTACTTATTTTAGAACGTGGGGCACTGTAGGCAGCTTTTCCATCATTCCCTTCCTGACGGTAGTAACCACTGTTGTTTACGCCTTAATATGGCAAGCCCGAAAAACAAATAATCCGTCCACACTTGCTTTCTGGCAAGGGCTTATTCGTTATGGGGTTGCATTTGACCTGGCTGAATTCGGATGGGCAAAGATATTTCACCGGCAGTTGGTAATGCCAATGAGTAAACTCGATCTTCCGTATAACAGTTTTTCACCTTCGGATTTATTCTGGTATTTTTTTAGTTACTCCTACCTGTTTGGCTGTATCATAGCTGCACTGCAGATAGCGGGAGCAATGCTGCTGCTATTTCATAGAACAAGACTCGTGGGTGTATTTATATTGTTGCCAGTGCTTGCCAACATCCTGCTGATGGATATTTTTTACCATATCGGCTACAGTGTTGTTGTCGATGCATCTATCTTGATGGCAGGCATCTTATATTTCGTGGCCATGGAATTTAAGCGCCTTAAGGAATTCTTCTTTGCGGCTACTAATCGATTACCCGAACTTCATTTTTCCAAATATGTGAAATGGATTATCCGCCTTTCCATCATTTATATTCCGCTGCTATTAATAGCCACACATGGCAGGGTTGATAAGTATCCTGGTCTAACCGGAAAGTACGAGGTAAAACAGTTAAGTATAGACCAGCAATTGCTACATAGGAGTACTTGTGCGGACAGTATACTTACTGTCGTTTACTTTGATATTAAAAGTGGTTGCGTATTTCAATTCAACACGCCGGCTAAAAGATGGAACGGTACTTTTACAAAGAACAGTAATCACATCAAAATAAAATGGTTTTCGCCGACAGATAAGCCTGTTTTCGACGGGACAATGTTTACGGCGAATGATCCCGGAAAATTAATGCTGACAGGAATGCTGGGGAAAGATTCGATGGACGTAATACTACAGAAGGTGAATAATTAGCTACTGCTGAGAGTTATCCGGTTCGGCCAATGACGGTGCTCCACAACCTTGCAATACGAGACTAGGACTTGTTCTAAAATAGGTGTAGATGATCAGAACAGGCAATGGCACATAATTGCTTAACTTTTTCTTTCCCTCAAAAAAAATCGTAAAAATATTTGCGTAACTCAAAAGTTACTTATATATTTGAGTAACCTTAAAGTTACATAAATATGCAAACAGAAATCAAAAACGAATGGATTTATGAGCAGGCTCCAAACGAAGTTTGGGAGTATCTCACACAACCAGAGCTAATAGCCCTTTGGTTAATGCCCAACAATTTCAAACCTGTTTTGGGTCACGAATTTCAGTTCCAGACAAAACCAATTCCGAGCCTTGATCTGGACGGTATCTTCCCATGCAAGATTCTTGAAATAGTTCCTTTTCAAAAACTAATTTATAGTTGGAAAGGCGGCCCGGGCAATGGCGTTTTCACACTTGACACCATTGTTGAATGGACGTTGGAAAAACATGGAAAGGGCACAAAGTTATTTTTAAAGCAGTCAGGTTTCAAAGAAGCTAACCTTTCCATCTTTACAGGAATGACTAATGGCTGGCAACAAAATATTCAAAAAATGATTAACCATTTAAACGCAATCAAATAATGACAGCACAAACGTTTGACGCTTTCCAGGTAATTGCCGACCCGAGCCGCAGGCAAATGATGCAGCTGCTTTCAAAAGACAGTCTGACCATAAACGCGCTGGCAGAAAATTTTGATATGAGTCGGCCTGCTGTTTCAAAGCACATAAAAATTATGTACAACGCAGGTTTTATTTCTATTACAGACATCGGCAGAGAACGCTATTGCACCCTAAAGCAAGACGGTTTTAATGAGTTACAGAAGTTCATCAATTTCTTTGACAAATTCTGGGAAACGAAACTTAAAAAACTGGAATATCTTTTAAATAACAAATTAAAAAATTAAAACACAACATGAAAAAGCAAGATTACACAGCTACAATTGTAGCTAACACTACCGCTGAAGAAGCATTTAAATCAATTAATGCTGTTTCAAAATGGTGGACAGAAAACACAGACGGCGCTTCTGAAAAGTTAAACGATGTTTTCACCGTTCATTTCGGCGAAACTTTTGTAACGTTTAAAGTAGTTGAATTTATTAAAGAAAAAAAAGTAGCCTGGCTCGTTACTGATTGCTATCTCCATTGGCTCAATGATAAAAAAGAATGGAACGATACCACTTTGTGTTTTGAAATTTCAAGTGAAAAGGATTCCACCCAAATTAAGTTTACACACATTGGTTTAATGCCGGATGTAGAATGTTATAATGATTGCAGAAAGGGATGGGACCAATATATTAAAGACAGCCTTGTTGAAATTAATAACTGAAGGAAAAGGACGCCCTGAAAAAAAGCAGATGGCAACTGCTTAAATTGAAAACAAAAGCAGCTTTTGCAATCAGGCATTGCATTGTGATCCTCTTAATTCTTATTATTAAAAAACTATTCAAATATGAAAAAGATAATCACAACACTTGCTTCAATACCATTTATTTTATTAAATACTTTGTGCTATTCACAACAAAACAGTAATCAATTCACAAAATCAAAAATAGAAAGCAAAATGAACAATCAAAATTTTACTACCGCCATTTTGGTAGATCAATCACCAGCCGAAGTTTTTAAAGCAATCAATAATCCCCGTGCCTGGTGGAACAAAGACATTGCCGGCAACACTGACAAACTTAATGATGAGTGGATATATCATTTCGGAGACAATCATCGCAGCAAAATGAAAACAATTGAAATGATTCCCGACAAAAAAGTAGTTTGGTTGGTGGAGGACAACTATTTCAAATTTACCAAAGATCCAACTGAATGGGTTGGCAATAAAATTACTTTTGAAATTTCCAAACAAGGCAATAAAACGCAGTTGGTTTTCACTCAAATTGGATTAACGCCAACCTATGAGTGTTATAACGTGTGCCGTGATGCATGGACAGGCTTTATACAAAAGAGTTTACAAAGTTTAATAACTACAGGTAAAGGGCAACTCAAATGGTATGAGCAACCTTAACCCACATAACTATCTAAATAAGACCATACTTCAATTTACTCATGAAGAACTTGTTTCCCAAAAGAAATACTTTACAAACTCTGAAAAGATAGAAAATATATTTATCAACAAGACTTATTCTTAGACCTACCTCTTGGCCCTTCATTTTTCTTTTCTTCAAAAAAAATCTCAAAAAAATTTGCGTAGTTAAATAACTACATTTATATTTGTAGTCAAATAGCTACACAATGAATTTAAGACGAGACGTTTTTCAAGCCATAGCAGACCCGACAAGAAGGGCCATACTTCTGTTGGTTGCTTCGCAATCCATGACAGCAGGTGCAATAGCCTCAAACTTTGACACAGCAAGACCGACCGTTTCAAAACACCTGCAAATACTCACCGAATGCGAATTGCTTAAACAAGAGCAAAACGGCAGGGAAATTTACTATCACATCAATGCAAAAAAAATGAAAGAAGTAGCCGACTTTATTGAGCCATTCCGCAAAATGTGGGATGACAGATTTAATAAATTAGAAACCATAATGAAAAAATATAAAAGAAAATAACATGGAACAAAAAACAAAAATCAATGCCGAAGACGGCAAACAGGAATTAGTGATTACGAGGGAATTTGATTTGCCATTGGAATTACTTTTTAAAGCGTATGCAGAGCCCGAACTTGTTGAGCAATGGATGGGAACGAAAGTGCTGAAACTTGAAAGTAAAAAGCATGGCAGTTATCAATTTGAAACAACCGATGCAAAGGGAAATGTGGTATTTCAGGCCAATGGGGTAATCCATGAGTTTATGCCCGAACCAAAAAATCACACGGACATTTGAAATGGAGAATACGCCTTTTGGTGTTCAGCTTGAGATATATGAATTTGAAAAACTCACTGATGACACCAGCAAACTCAATATGCATGTAATATATGAATCAGGCTGCACAAAGAGACCAGGTGCTGAAGTTACCCTTTGCCCAGGGCATAAACATGGCACATAACCGGATACAGGAAATCGTAAGCAAATTAAAATAACATATCATGACAAAGAGAAACCTGCCTGCCGGCAAGGCAGGTAAAATCATCTATTGGATTGCTACTCTCTGGCTTGCATTAGGAATGGTAGCAACCGGAGCAGGACAGTTAATCAAAATGAAAGCGGGACAAGGCGGAGTCGATAATGATTACACATTTGGGCTATCCTGTCTATTTTCTGACCATACTGGGTGTCTGGAAAATTTTGGGAGTAATAGCAGTGCTTATTCCTAAATTTCCTTTGCTGAAAGAATGGGCTTATGCAGGTTTTTTCTTTGTCATGTCGGGAGCGATATTTTCGCATATTGCAGTGGGTGATTCTGTGAATGAAATATTGGCCTTCGTTGCTATTGCTAGTCCTGACGGTAATATCCTGGTATTTCAGACCTGTGAATAGAAAAGTTATCCCGATAAATGTCGGAACAGTTAATCAATAAATGAAATCAATTAGAATGAAAAAGGATTTGTCAACAAAGCACCCTGCTCTGCCGACAGACAGGCATGACGAACTGCTCCAAATATTAAAAACCCGTTTTGAGAAAAACATGAAGCGACATAAAGGTCTTGAATGGACGAAAGTGCTGGCAGAGTTGAATACGCCTTCCGGCGGAGAAAAACTGTGGTCGCTCAATGAAATGGAAAGAACTGGTGGCGAACCGGATGTTGTTGGCTTTGATAAAAAAACAGGCGAATATATTTTTTATGATTGTTCAGCAGAAAGTCCCAAAGGCCGCAGAAGTCTTTGTTACGACCGTGAAGCGCTGGAGTCGAGGAAAGAAAATAAACCGGCAGATAGCGCTGTTGATATGGCGGCTGCCATGGGCATTGAACTTTTAACAGAAGAAGCAATACCGGGAGTTGCAGAAATTGGGAAACTTCGATTTGAAAACATCGAGCTGGGTGAAAACACCTGCTGATATCAGGAAACTCGGTGGTGCTATCTTTTGTGATCGTCGCTACAACACTGTCTTCGTGTATCACAACGGTGCAGAATCTTACTATGCCGCCAGGGGTTTCCGTGGTTCGCTAAGGGTATAAATTTTGTACAAAATAGCATACTATGACGAAGCATATAACATGAATCCCAAGGTTGATTTCTTTTTTGATAAAGCCAAAAAATGGCAGAAAGAATTTGAACAATTGAGAACATATCATTCTTGATTGTGGCCTGAACGAAGAATTGAAATGGGGTTGTCCTTGTTACACCTTTGAAGGAAGAAATATCGTTTTAATACATGGATTTAAAGAATACTGTGCGCTCCTGTTTTTCAAAGGCGCCTTGTTAAATGATGCCAATGGTATTCTGATCCAGCAAACGAAGAATGTGCAGGCGGCTCGCCAGATTCGGTTTACCAATGTTAAGGAAATAGTGAAGATGGAAAAAATCCTGAAAGCCTATATCTATGAAGCCATTGAAGTGGAAAAAGCTGGTTTGAAAGTAGAATTAAAAAAGACTTCAGAATTCAAAATTCCGGAAGAATTTCAAAATAAACTAGATAAAATTCCTGCCTTGAAAACAGCTTTTAATGCATTGACACCGGGACGACAAAGAGCATACATTTTTTATTTTTCTCAACCCAAACAATCCAAAACCCGGGAGTCAAGGGTTGAAAAATGTATGAAACAAATTCTCAATGGAAAAGGATTAAACGATTAATAGCTATTTGCGTGATGCTTTTAAGAAACAAAAAGTTTGGAAGTTCCTGTAAATGGCAAAAGAAAAAAGCGAATATCATTTCCATTTACAATAATTTTTTTCCTGTCGTTGTTCATCTGTTTGCATTTCCATTTTTAGTTTAGTTGCTTTTCAAGCCCTTAATGGCCCGGAGTTCCGATGACAAACAATGGAGATGGCCGATACAGCTATGCTTTCACCAAAATATTCCGGTTTTTTGCAGGGATGAATAATGACCTCTGAAACTATCAACGCTTTTCAAATACGTTTAGCCTTGGCCGTTATATGCAGCTTTAAACATTCCCCGTTGAAGGAATATCTATACATGCCCGGCAAAGATCTGCAGTTAAAAAGATTCCATTCCTCTTAACTTTTCTTGCGGATAACTGTATAACAATTAATTTTGGCATTCGCAAAGGCCCGTCCCATTGAATCTGCTCTTTTGATAATTATTCACTCTTTTAAATTTTCTTATGTCAGCAAAAAAAATTATTACCGTTTTCGGCGCCACAGGTTCACAGGGTGGCGGATTAGTTCGGTCTATCGCCAATGATCCCAATTCCGAATTTACTGCACGTGCAGTAACCCGGGATCCCAATTCTGAAAAAGCAAAAGAATTATCCGCGCTCGGCGCAGAAGTTGTTTATGGTGATCTCTCTAATGAAGAGTCAATACGCAGAGCACTTGAAGGCGCTTATGGCGCTTACTTTGTTACCTTTTTCTGGGCTCATTTTTCTCCTGAACAGGAAAAAGCGGAAGCCGCTCTTTTTGCAAAAGCGGCGAAGCAAGCCGGGATAAAACATGCTATCTGGTCTACCCTCGAAGATACACGTGAACTGGTGCCGCTACATGATAACCGGATGCCTACACTAAGAGATATTTATAAGGTACCGCATTTTGATGCCAAAGGTGAATCTAATAAAGTATTCAAAGAAGCAGGAGTTCCTACTACTTTTTTTCATGTCTCTTTTTACTGGGACAATTTTATTTATTTTGGCTCCGGCCCCAAAAGAGACCCCGATGGTAACTTAGCACTTACTCTTCCGATCGGGGATGCAAAGATGGCTGGAATCGGTGCTGATGACATAGGCAAATGTGCTTATGGGATTTTTAAAAATCCGGCTGAATATATCGGAAAAGATGTTGGTGTTGCCGGGGAGCATCTGAGTGGTCAGCAAATGGCAGATGCGTTAAGCAAGGCGGTGGGCGCACCTGTTGTTTATAATAAAATATCTGCTGAGGTTTATCGCAGCTTTGGATTTCCGGGAGCCGATGATCTTGGAAACATGTTCCAGATATACGATGAATTTGAGGAAAAACTTAATAACCTGAGGGATATAAATGTTTCGAAACAATTAAATCCTGATCTAATGAATTTTGAACAATGGCTATCACGCTACGCAAAAAAAATACCCTTGGATTAATCTAATTCGCTATTCTATCACGCGAGCCGACAAACGATAAATCGCATGTAAGAAACCTGATAAAATGTTACCGGTTAAATTAATGCACGTAGCATGCATGATCCTGTTGAGTCAGCGCTTTTATTTCATCAATATTAATCTCAGCAATAACTGAATCAGGTATATCGATCGAGAATTCAAATTCAGGTAAGCATGGCCTCAGGTTATGAACGGCAACCAATGAATCAAAAAGACTCACGAAATCCCTTGCTATTTTAGGCATTGCTATTGCTGGATTGTTCGTTTTTTGATTTTTATTTACGCCAAATGGATAAATAACGTAATCTGATACAAAAACATCAGGAAAAATATCTTTTAAAGTGAAAGCAATAGCGCAATTGTTTCCATTTGTATTGCGGTCGTTATTTATACCACACGTTTTGCTTAATTCCAGTATGTTTTTGGTAACCTTTAATTTAAATGAAACTGGCATTGATCTTTTTTAACTTTTTTAAAGTTATGTTTTTTTGAGATAGGAATGTTGCATCAACCAGCTATCTCTTATTCTTAACATTATAAATTCGTTACAACCAATGGATCCGGCACGTAAGTAATTTATTTTGTTCTTATACTAACTACATCGCCTATACGAATAAATTATTAAAAAATATTTTCAAAAATTTATCAGCCCTGCAATCTCTTCAAGATATTGTTTATCCATATCGTCAAAGTAGTTATATTCTTCACTATCTACATCTAAAATAGCAACTACTTCACCTTGCTTTATAACCGGAATCACTATTTCTGATTTCGATAAACTGCTACATGCTATGTGCCCGGGAAATTTTTCAACATCTGGCACAATCAATGTTACAGCCCGTTGCCAGCAGCTTCCGCAAACGCCTCTGCCTTTTTGTATTCTTGTGCAGGCTACCGGTCCCTGGAAGGGAGCTAAAACCAACTCATCATTTTTTACCACATAAAAGCCAACCCAAAGCCATCCGAATTGTTCTTTAAGTGCGGCCGCTACATTCGCCATATTAGCAACAAGATCAGTTTCTCCTTCAAGTAAACCTTTTATCTGTGGAATCAATGATTGATATTCTTCTTCCTTGCTTCCTTTTACAATTTCAAGATCGTCAGCCATAAAAAAATTTTCCACAAAAGTAGGAAAGAGAGAAGGTAACAATCAAAAAGCATCAGGATAAGGAATTATCAAAGAGCTATGAATGCACTCATGAAATGCGAAAACCTGATATTGAAGCGCTTAAAAATGCATAAATAAAAGTGAAAAGTAAAAGTAAAAACAAGAATAGAATTATTCAGTTAGCTTTATAGTTTATTTAGTTGCATGTAAAAAAAGCACTCGTCAAAATGATAGACTTTAACCGTAGGAAATTTCTAAAAATAACTACCCTGCTAATGGCAGCGCCTTTTGTTCCATCTTTATTTGATTTGAAAAAAGACAACCCTCTTTTATCATTCTCAACACTTGGCTGCCCCGACTGGAACTTTCAAAAGATTACGGATTTTGCAATGGAACATAGTTATAACGGCATTGAATTACGCGGCCTGCTTCGCGAAATGGATCTTACAAAGTGCCCTGAATTCAACACTCCGCAAAGTATAGCAGCAACTCTTTCAATAATGAAAGATAAGAATCTTACTTTTGTTGACCTCGGCTCTTCTACTAATCTGCACATTGCTGACATTACAGAAAGGAAGAAAAATTTAGATGAAGGAAAACGTTTTATTGATCTTGCAGAAAAGCTATTTTGCCCTTATATAAGAGTGTTTCCTAATAACTTTCCAAAAGACAAGAATAAGAATGAAACAATGGATCTTATGATAAAAGGATTGCTCGAACTCAGTGATTATGCAAAAGGAAGTAACGTAAAGGTATTGATAGAAACACACGGTGATCTTGTATGGACGACAGATATTCAAAAAGTAATGGATTCCGCATTTAACGAACATACCGGTTTGGTATGGGATGTAACCAACATGTGGTCTGCCACCAAAGAAGCGCCTGCTGATGTGTATCAAAAATTAAAAAAATATATTCGTCATACTCATATAAAAGATATGAAGATGACAGATGGCACTATACATTATGTTTTGCTGGGACAGGGAGAGGTTCCGATATTTACTGCTATAGATGCTCTTGAAAATGGAGGTTACAAAGGATACTATAGTTTTGAATGGGAAAAATTATGGCACCCTGAAATTGCTGATTCTGAAATAGCATTGGCTGACTATCCTAAAACAATGTTGCAACATTTCAATAAATGATTGCTTTAAATATTTTCTAATTTGCTAAAAGTTTATACCTCCAAACTATTATGCCGGATTCAACTTATATAAATAACAAGGCAAAAGCCAATAACACCTACGATGCAATCATCGTTGGCTCGGGCATCAGCGGCGGATGGGCTGCGAAAGAACTTTGTGAAAAAGGATTAAAAGTATTGATGCTTGACCGTGGGCGTAATGTTGTTCATCCGTATTATCCAACCGCCACAAAAGATCCATGGGAATTTAAACATCAAACTTACACCTAACGAAAGAGGACAAAGAAAAACATCCTATGTGCAAAGCCGGCATTATTCGTTTCGTGAAGACAACAAACATTTTTATATCAACGATCTAGCAAAACCCTTACGATGAACCCAAACGCTTTGACTGGATTCGTGGTGATATTGTTGGTGGTCGTTCGTTATTATGGGCAAGGGCCTGTTACCGCTGGAGCGATCTTGACTTTGAAGCCAACGTAAAAGACGGCATTGCAATTGACTGGCCGATACGCTACAAAGACATTGCACCGTGGTATGATTATGTAGAATCATTTATTGGTGTAAGCGGTCACGCGATGGCGTTCCTCATTTCCCCGACGGAAAATTTCTTCCTCCTTTTGAAATGAATTGTGTGGAAAAGGTTTTTAAGCAACAGAGAAAATCAAAATATTTCAGACAGAAAAGTAATCATCGGAAGGACGGCCAATCTCACACAACCTGTGAAAGGCCGCGGCCAATGCCAGGCACGTGATCTTTGTCATCGCGGTTGTCCGTATGGCGCTTACTTTAGCACCAACGCCAGCACCATGCCCGCGGCATTTGCTACCGGTAATCTAACCGTTCAGGCCACACTCGCTCGTAAACAAAGTTATTTATGACGAACAAAAACAGCCAGCAAGAAAAGCAACAGGAGTAGAAATCATCGACACGGAAACCAACAAGACAAGAATTTTATGCCCGACTTATTTTTCTGAATGCCTCTACAGTTGCTACGTCTTTTATTTTGTTGAATTCTACATCCACCCGTTTTCCTAATGGCCTGGGTAATGGAAGCGACCAGGTTGGCCGAAACCTAATGGATCATCACAAAGGACTTTCAATAAATGCTGATGTTGATGGTTTTGAAGACACCTATTATTTTGGACGAAGGCCCACAAATATTTTCATTCCCCGCTTTAGAAATGTTAAAAAAGAACGGACTATTTGGAGGTTATTATTTTGGTGGAAATGCTTCAAGAGTTCCCAACAACAAAATGCTCCGATTGGTGAAGCTTTAAAAGATATATAACGAACCCGGTGGCTGGAAAATGAATATGTGGTCTTTTGGTGAATGCCTGCCGTATGCAGATAATCGTGTCACATTAAACGTTATAAAAAAGATAAATGGGGCAGGCCACTCATTGCGGTTAATTGTGAATTCAAAGAAAATGAAAAAACAATGCATGCCGATATGGTCTTCGCCGGAAAGGAGTTGATGGAAGCAGCAGGATTTAAAAATATCTCCGTCGAAGATAACATGTCTTTTCCTGGAAATGCCAATCACGAAATGGGTACTGCACGCATGGGCAACGATCCAAAGACTTCTGTACTAAATGCATTCAATCAAATGCATGAAGTGCCAAATGTATTCATTACTGATGGTTCGTGCATGACTTCAAGTTCCTGTGTTAATCCTTCACTAACCTACATGGCACTCACTGCACGGGCTTGCGATTATGCAATTGGTGAAATGAAAAAAATGAATATCTGATGTGGATTACACGTACGCAAGGTTAATATATGCCAGGATAAATTTGCTATAAATATTTGCAGTAATAATTAATAGCGTTCGAACATTATACCACGGGTGATTCCCAATTATCTTCTGCGATGATTCCTTCATCAACCCATGTCCATTGAATTTTCTGATAGGTAAAACTAACTTCTTCCATCATTGGCATTTTATTATTTTCGGGTACCTTATTATTGAGCATGATACTGTTGATGCCGGAGATACTTGCATTGGTAAGAGTAACAGTATAGTTGTTTACTTCTAACCCTGCACTTTTCGCTGCAAAGCATTGTAGTTCCCAGCCAGTAAGGGTTTCATTGTTTACTAATGCCGAGTAAAGCAATGGGGAAGACTTATCTATTTCTTTAGTAATAACAAAGGGTTGATGTATTCTTTTCCCGGTTGGCAAGCCCGAAGCAGGATCACGTGGAGAATGTATCTCATGATTGAAAGCCATCACTAATATTTTGCCTTCGCGGCCTTTTTGCGTTACACCACCTTTAATATCACCTTGTTTCTGTCCCTTTAATTTGAGATATGAATTGAGTGCCATAATAATTTATTTTAGTATACAACAAAATAATAAATCATGCTGAAGATTGCAATAAAAATGCTAAAGCAATCTGCGCTATAAATGAGTTGATTTTTTTTTGGCATTATTTTCGGTATAATTAGGCTGTTAACTTAACTTTTCACATAAAAACACCTAACTATGAATTCTCCCAAATTGAAAACAATTTTCTTAGGCTTAAGTTGTTTTGCTTTCGCATCTTCATTCGCCCAGGACAGTCCAAGTACACCTAAACCAGATACTACAAAATGGCCCAAGCATGATTCAACAAGTATGAACAAAACCACAATTCACAGTAATTTGGCAAATTACAACGTTGCTATGCTTAGTGCTTCTTTTATAGCAAATAACGGGTTAGTTGCCGTAAAAAAGGAAGCTGAAAATGAAATCTTAACTAAAAAATCTTTTGCTAAAATTTCATCTTAAAATAAAATTTAGATGACCTTTTCTGGATTTGGTATAAAAAAACCTGTAATAACAATTACGGGTTTTTTTACATTTTTTAATTTTTTTTGGCCGTTGCTATGCGCAAAAGTAGTAAAGGAAGAGACAGAAAGTATATTCATTTTTATACTGTAATACCTATTTCCCTTTGCGGGCAAATATGTTACAAAGCAATGCCAAGGCTGGCAGTTAAAAGATTAAAAGAGGTGGTCAAAATATTTACTACAATTTTTCGAGGAGAGCCTTAAAGCGTGGTTCATTTCGCAGGGAATTATAATCGGGATCGTGCTCTATCCAATCTTTTTTTCCAAAACCTTTGCCCACGGTCAATTCAAGTAGATCGAGCGCTTTTTTCTTATTATTATCTTTTGCATAAAGGCAGGTTGCATTAATTAAAACTCCTGCATTTTCGGGGTATAGTTTCAATGCCTTATCAATCCATTGAAAGGCCTCCTCTTTTTCGCCTATCTCAAAGAGTGAACCTGAGGCAAGAGAGAGCACTCTCCCATCTTCAGGATTAAGTTCCAATTGTGTCCTGGCCCTTCTTATGCCTTCCCGTAATGCGGTTTCGGCCTCTTCTTTTTCCATCACACGCAAAGATTGGGAGAGAAGAAGAACACTTTGTGAATCTTCCCGCCGAACTTCGGATGCCTTACGAAACATTTGGGCTGATTTTTCCATCTGGCCACGGGCAAAGCAGGCCCTGCCATACAAATAATATGCATCGAAAGCGTTTGGGTTTAACCGGGTAGCCTCATTAAATTCCCGTTCAGCTTCTTCGTATCTTTTTCCGAGGGAGAGTACATATCCACGCGATGAATGGCTTTCTGACAAATCCGATGCTAAAGAAAGAGCAGTCCAGCTATATCTTTCGGCCGATATCAAGTTAGCAGTATCTCCTCCCTCCCATTCATATAACCATGCATGTGCATCCGCAAGGCCAGTGTAGGCAAGGGCATAATCAACATCCAGCTTTATAGCTTTTTCAAACTCCACTATTGATTGTTTCAAATGAAGCTGGTAATAAAGATGGCGTCCCTTTAAATAATATTCATAAGCTTCCACATTTGTTTCCGGACGCCGGATAGCTTCTTTTTCTTTATCGGTTAAAACTCCTTGTAAAGCGATGGCTACATTTTCAGCAATATCTTCCTGTATTGAAAATATATCTTCAAGTTCCCGGTCGTAACGATTAGACCATAGACGAGAACCATCGGAAACCTTTACGAGTTGGGTAGTGATTCTCAAATGTTTTCCTGACTTACGAACGCTGCCTTCCAGCAGTGTGTTTACATCAAGCATCTTACCTATTTCGCGTGCATCAACGTTTTTATTTTTAAATGTAAAAGCGGAGGTGCGGGCTATTACCCTAAGATTATTTAATTGCGCAAGGGCATTAATGATCTCTTCGGAAATTCCATCACAAAAATATTCCTGTTCAGGGTCGTTACTCATATTTACAAAAGGAAGAACTGCGATACTTTTATCGGCAAACGTTTTAGAAGCAGCAATTGACACGTCAGAAATTGATTGAACCTCATCTTCTGTTGTAATTACTTCATAAATACGAACGGGTTCTTTTACATTCTTAAGTGTTTGTTCTTTTATAAATTTTGTGTGAATATCTTTCTTATTGGAAATGTTATTACGAACCGTTTCTGAAATATAAATACAGCCGGGTTCTGCAAATGACTGAATACGGGACGCAATATTTACTGCATCACCAAAAACGTCACCTTCTTCAAAAACAACTTCACCCTGGTGAATACCGATCCGTAATTGGAAATCTTTTGAAGCTTTGCAGCTCTCCTGTATTTTTATGGCAGCAATTACGGCATCGGAAACTGTATTGAAGCTGGCCAGTATACCATCTCCCAATTCCTTTATCCACCTTCCGTTATATTGATCAATAACAGGCTTCTGCAAATCCCTGTTCTTTTTAAGGTATTCAAATGCTGTTTGTTCATCATTACCCATTAAAGCAGTATAGCCTACAATATCGGTAAACATAATAGCGGCGAGCTGTCGTATTTGCGGCATTGGATAAGGTTATATTAATTTATCAAATATAAAATAATTAGAAGCATTAGAGAGAAGGTATAAAATAAAGTAACAATCCGTCATCAACTTGGCTTAATTATTGGTAGTGCTTATGGGATATTTAATGATTTTGGCAACCCGTTTACGATCAGCAAAAAAAATTATTAAAATATTATTTTTTCTAATATCTTTATGATTCTATTCTTTAATGTCAATCCTTTGAAATACTCAAATTAAAAAACAGAGTATGCAAAAGAATTGGTATGCAGTGTACACAAAGCCTCACTGTGAAAAAAAAGTTTCTCATGCACTAAGAAAAAAAGGTGTTGAAATTTTTCTTCCTTTTAATTACAAAAAGAATTCATCTTTATTGCGTGCTAAGGAGGAACCCTTATTTGAATCTTTCCTCTTCTTAAAAGAAACAGAGGCGGATGTTATCAATGTATGTAAAAACGTGAATGGAGTGTTAAGCCTGCTTTATTGGCTTCAAAAGCCGGCAACAATAAATGAAGAGGATATTAATTCAATTAAAGAATTTACAAGTAACCACAAAGAAATTAAATTAGAAAAGCACGACGTAAACGCACAGCGTAATGAGGGTATTAGTGATGATGTTCTTTTAACAATAGATGGGAACATTTTGACGGTAAAAAAAAGGGCGATTAGAGTAAACTTGCCGTCGCTTGGTTTTACCATGGTAGCGAAAACGGATGACGAAAATATCTTCGGCAGGAAAACATATCTTGACAGGAAAGATATGAGGATACATCAGTAAATAATTTGTTTATATTTTTCCGAATTTGGAGGAATAATCTCATTTGAAAAACTGTCGAATACTCTTACAATATTTACATATTCTTTAAACTCAATAATATTGTGATAATACTTTGAATATTTCTCTGGGTTTTCAAATTCGTAAACTCTGAATTTGTCGCCAATTTTAATTTCAATGTAATAAACATTGCCGTCGTTTACTTTCATCTCACTGTATACTGGATAACCTTCATTAACTTTCCCGGTAAATTTTTTCATCCTGCTTTTCAGGCTATCCTGGGTAGGAAGTGTCAAAATATTATTGGCAAGCAATTTTAAAATCAAAGTATCAAGACTTTGCGACGCAGATAGTTTATATTTTTTGATAGATCGCGGATGATTCCATTCATCGTACTCCCTGGCTTTCCAGGTATTATCTGCTAAAAATATTCTCCTGAGAGATTTGGTATTGCTTAAAGTAGAAAGTTTATAAATGCGAATATCAATTTTTGAGTGTGAGCTATTTATTTGCCGAAGCGAAATTCTATTGTTAAATTTTTTATTCACAGAGTTATTTATACTGTCTCCCTTAAAATTTGTCTTTGCAGAAGTCATAATCTTTTCGGCAGTCGATTGCCCAAAGGAAACATTAAATGCCAATAAAAAAATCGCAATTAGTTTTATCATGTCTTATCAATGCTCTTGTTTGACCGGGATATCTAAAAATCATTAATATAACGTTGCTTATAAAAAAATCTTATTTGAAAATCGAATAAACTATAAAACTAGTTATCTTTTTTAAGAGGTATTCTACTTTAACAGCTGTTATTGTGTCTGCAAATGGAAGATATAAATAGGTTGTATGGGTTATAAAACTTCTTCCAAATAATAAGCGAATAAGATTATTTGTTCATTCAGGAATTTAAATGTGGAGGCTTGGCGGAGGTTACTTCCCGCTATAGGGCATTAAAATATTAAAAGAGTCTATTCACATAAAATGATCTCTCCTCTAAAATCCTGATATAATTTTAATGCGTTTCATTTATAAACCTTGCAACATTATCATGTAATTTTTTCAAAGATTCGGGATGCAAATAAACCATATGCCCTGAATAATATAAATCGTATTCTATATTTTTTTGTAAAGAAGCCGGCATCGGTAAATGTTGCATTTCATACTTCCCCTCAAAATAAGGAGTTCCTAAATCGAAGTATCCCATGTTTAGCATTACTTTCATTTCAGGGTTATAGATCATGGCATTGGCCAGGTCGGACATTACGTTTGGAAACATACCATCATAGCCCTTCTTTCTTGTAAAATCCCAGGGATCTACATCTCCAAAAATTTTATACTTAATCCCGCCTCCAAAATTAAGTTGCGTGCGAATATAGTTATTGAAAGTGCCTGTAAAAGCTGCATCAATATAAGAATCCATTGGGTCATACTGAGCAGTTTCACTTAGCGGATCCGGCGCTGCACCGGAAAAACGGGAATCAAGCCTCCCGGTAATTTGGTTGTCTTTTCCAAGTAATGATTGTTCAAACTGGGGGCCGGAAACCCGCAAGTTTGCTTTTCGTATATAGTCAAGCGTTAGTCCTGTGTAACTATGCAGTTTTTCTGCTATTTGGTTAAATGATACAGAATCCAGCAGGGAGCCTTTGTTAAGTGCAAGGGCATAATCGGTCATTGCAAAATGCTCCACCTCTGCGAGAAAAGATTCGAGACTTGAAGGCATGACCGAAAGCTTATGATGATACCACGCAGTAGCGGCAAAAGAAGGGAGTGCAAGCATATAGGGCAGATCATTGCCCGGATGGGTGGTAGCAATATCAGACATATTTTCAAAGGTTAATAATTGCGAAAGCAGTATTACTCCGTTAAGGCCTACTCCATCATCAGTTGCGAGCAAATTGGCAACTACCGCCGAACGAAAAGTTCCATAACTTTCTCCAAAAAGATATTTGGGCGAATTCCACCGGTTATATTCAGAAATAAATTGTGTGATAAATGAAGCGAAGGCATGACCATCCTGGTCTATACCAAAAAAGTCTTTCCGCTCTCCCGCACCTCCCTTGCTCGCTGTAATAATGTTACCAAATCCGGTACCGGGAGCATCTATAAACACGAGGTCACTGGCATCTAACAAACTATAGTCATTATTGACGGTTTTATACGGAGGTTTGGTGCGTGAAGAATCATTTAAATATACACGCTGCGGCCCGAATGCCCCCATGTGAAGCCACACAGTTGAACTGCCGGGACCACCATTATAAATGAAAGTAACCGGTCTTTGATCTGCTTTATCATTTTCTTTAAAATACGCTACGTAAGACATGCTGATAGTTGGTGTATCTGCCTCGTTCTTTAGAATCATTGTTCCGGCAATTGCCTGGTAATTGATACGATTTCCTGCGACAGTAACCGAACCATGTGTTATAGCCTTTTGTGGCTTTGGCGCAACAGTATCTTTAATTTTTTCTATTTTAATTTCCTGCGCCATTGATGTTAAAGTACATGCAAAAAGCATCAGTAAGAGTACAGTTGTTTTGGATTTCATAATTGTATTTTTCTGTGATAAATTCTAAAAGTATTTTTTAATGTTGTCAAATATATTAATAAGGATGGTATAATTTAAAAATAAAGAAGAGACATCTTACATTAGATGTTCTGAGATGCAACACATGGCACTTTGAAAAAATATTACAGAACACAAGGACAATATCAAATAATATTGCTTGCTTTATAACTAGTCTGTGATAGTATTTCAGAATTTCATTCTTTGTAATAAACAGCTGTTATTGTTCTTTTCCCCTGGAAAGAACTGAAAGATTGATTAACATATAAAATATTTCCATCGCCGGAGATTGTCCACGATTCTTTGTTAGTGAATGTATTGGTTCGTCCGCTACTGTTAAAAGTTACTTTCGAATCAATAAAAAGTGTATCCCCATTTGCCGAAAGATGCGCACTAACCATCCTTGGCGCATTTCCAAATGGAGCC
The DNA here is from genome assembly GCA_963788795.1 of uncultured Chitinophagaceae bacterium. Classification (GTDB taxonomy): domain Bacteria; phylum Bacteroidota; class Bacteroidia; order Chitinophagales; family Chitinophagaceae; genus Ginsengibacter. The sequence continues at coordinate 50,905 of CAWBII010000013.1, read as the reverse complement.
TTAAACTCTTTTTCTTTATAATCTAATGTTAGCTGTTCATCATTAATTGTAGGATCGCTGTATTCGGAAAGCGTGGTACTTTTTATATCTATATCATTATCATTCTGGGCAACTTCTAATGTAGAAGGTATATTTCCCGTTCCTAAATTACCCAATGTGCTTGCGTCTTCATTAAACTTCCATTCACCCGAAAAATTTATTGTGTTTTTTAAATCTAACGGTAACGTATAAAGGCCGGCAACTGACCGGTATGGCGCAATCTCTTTTCGATAGGCGGCATCTTCAAGAAATAACACGTGGGGATCTTTATTAAGACTATCATATTGCCTCTTTGTCGTATTGCGAACCATTCCGGCCCATATAACGTAGTATGCCCACTTAGGCTGGCGCTCAATTATTGCAGGTGTGGGAGGGTTTCCTACCTCACCAAAAACAATAGGCTTTCCTTTTGCAAGCACCAATAAACTATCGTAATAATTTTGATTGAAATCACTTCCATATACATCGAGTGAAGCTATATCAAAATATTTATCACCTACATAAAAGTTAGTAAATTTTCTTAGTGGCGTACTGGGCCGGTCTACGTTCCACATCCAAATAAGATTATTTAATTTATGATAGTTAACAAGACGATCGAATAATTGACGGTATAAACGTATTGTGCTATACTCGCCTTGTCGTCCTCCCCACCAAAACCAGTCACCGTTCATTTCATGATAAGGCCGCCAAATAATGGGAACGTGTGCGTCCTGTAATCTTTTAAGATACACTGCAATCGTATCAACCTGTCCGCACCAATGTTTATACAATGCTGTTCCGGGAGTAAGCACCTCTTTAAATTGCTGATCTAATAAATGGCCTTGTACACTGTGTAACTTTGTGGAATCAGCGCCTGGCAAGGGTTGGAAAGTAACAGGCTCGTCAGCCGTAGGCGGCACCGCGTGCCAGCAAAGAGTGATTATTGAACCCAGTTTATTTTGCCTGATGACTTCGTCTACAATCTCCTGCCGGGCAAGATAGGAGTCTTTATCATCATTAAATGCAAAGCCCCAGTCTGTACTGTAAATGATAGGTGTTTTGCCAATGTATTCAGCTGCAAATTTTGTGTTTCTATCTTTTACATTTGGATAGTTATGCTGGCCCGTTAGTAAATATTTTCCTGAAATGCTATAGAAAAAATTTAATAAAGCCCTTACCTCAGGGGATGCATTTTTTGTTACAGGGTTTATTTTTTTTTGTTGAGCACTGCCGGTTTGGTAATGAAAAAATAATATTATCAGGAAGGCGATAATTTTTTTAAAAGATCTCATACCTTTTGTTGAAAAATTTTTACAGATTAAATAAAGTTACCGGAAAAAAGATTTTCAGCAGACCAAATATTTTTTAAATAAAAAATGAAGTAGCTGATTGACATTACCTAAGGCCGGTTTAAGAATCGCTTACCTTTATAGCTGATGTCCTCAAAAAATAATGATAGCAATACTGGCTTTACCATTAAGCAGGAAATTGTGCACAGCACCATTCATGGCTTTGGCATTCTCTTTGGCATTATAAGTATTCCCATTCTAACGGCGCTCGCTGCAAAAAATGCAAATACTTCTGCCATTGTTGGAGCCAGCATTTACGGATTTACATTTTTAATGTTATTTACTTTTTCAACTACTTATCACGGCTTTCAGCAACCTCAGGTAAAAAAGGTATTGGAGATATTTGACCACATTAGTATTTACTTTTTGATTGCAGGTACCTACACACCTTTCATTCTTATTTATCTCAGAAATTCTTTTGGTAATATGTTATTGATCATATTATGGAGCCTGACACTACTCGGAATTATTTTTAAAATATTCTTTACAGGGAGGTTTGAAATTATTTCCGTTATTATTTACGCAGCGATGGGATGGATATTGATAATTGGTGGTAAAAGATTTTTTAATGCCATGCCTTCAGATGTTATAACCTTCATCGTCATTGGCGGTGTCTTATACAGTATTGGAATTATTTTTTATTTATGGGATGGCTTCAAATGGAACCATGCTGTGTGGCATTTTCTTGTGCTTGCTGCTGCTGTTTGCCATTATGTGGCTGTATTGCTGTCTGTTTAATATTATACGTGATTATTACATTATTTTCAGAACCTTTTATTAAACTATTTTTACCTTTTAATTTATATATTTCCCTTTTCTATTCTATCGACTTCTTTATTAATTTTAGTTAATATGCTTTTGATCCCGGCATTTTCTTTTAATTTTTTATCACTTTCAATAAAATCAATAATAAATTCGGAGTTCAACATATCTAAGTGTTTATTTTGATAACCTGACATATTCCTAAAATCAACAACAATAACTTTAGCGCCTTGCGTTTCCATTGAAAGTAAGTCATAACCTTGGTTGCAACATTGTAAATGATGAAGACAAAGTTTCGCCAAAATTATTGATATAAATGTTTTATACTCCTTTTGCTTTCTCAAACAATTTGTATCAGCATATAGTAAAAATGAATCTAATTGTGGTGATAAAGATTCATCAAGGTCAATAGTTGAGGCCTTAAAATCATTTGCATATTTAAGTAATAAACTATCATAATCATTATTACATACCTTCAGTTTAGAAGCTGACACATTAGCGGGGCTACTATTTTTATCTTGATTATTGGAATTACATCCCGATATAAAAAACACAATAATTAAAAAAAATAAAAATCTCATTAAATTAATTTGAAATGATTTGTATTTAATGTTGGCATATTTTTTTACACTCAAACAATTAATTAAGCAAAATAACTTTCCTTCCATTCTCTCTTCTTATAATAAGCAAACCGCCGCTGCTCATTGGTTTCCATTCATAGCCCTCTCCTGTTTTATTTTCATGTATCGCTCTATTATCAATCATTATAACTGATGGCCGTAGACGCAGTTTTATTTTTTCTATACCTGATGTATCAAAAGTTCTGTAAAACAATTTCACTTTATTGCTGTCGACATTTTCAAAATTCAAATAAATGAATTTATTAAAATTGCCCTTGTAATCTGCTTGTTGAATAACAGAAGTGCTTGAAAGAATATGATCTTCCCCCGGTGGAGTTAATGTTGGTATTGCATCCATTGCTCTCAGAAAATGCCGAACATAATCTCCATAACCATCCGTAAGCCAGGGTTCATCCTGAGGGAATTTATTCTTCCCATCAAAGTCCACCATATAAGTTGCCCAGTTTAATTCACGCACAGCATTTTCATAAAAAGTACTGTCGCCTGTTAAACTTACAAAAAGCAATTCATCTGCAGCCTGTCGTGAAGAATGGCTGTTGCCGGGAACCTGGTAAACCGTTTGTTCATTGGTTACAATCACTCCATACTTTTTCCATTTATCATTTGCAAATGTCTTGTGCACCCATTCAATAATTTTCAGCAAATCATTTTTCCAATCGGGAAAATAATTCCGGTGTTCCATTATAAACCTTGCAAATGTCATCGCATTAATTTGAGTTTCGCTCCACCATCCTACATCCTCGAAGAAAGGCCCCCATTTGTTTTCTTTCATTGCAAAATTTTTCATCCAGTTCAGCATAATGGTAAAACTTTTCCGGTAAGCAGTTGTATCTCCTGTTTTCAATTCAATTAAATCAAGAAATAGTTGCATGGTTGGCGCCCAATTGCTGCAATAATTTGCAGTATCTGCGCTCGTTCCGGTAAAATGGTTATCACGAAGTAATCCGGTATTACCAGAATATACGTTTACCTTAAAAGGTAAAGGCGAATAATTAATGTCACCTTCTTTTACATAAGACGATAAAGTGTTGGCAATTTTTTTTGCTCCATCAAGATAAAGTGTATCTTCTTTTATTTTATACAAATGCACAAGTTCTAATCCAAATGATCCGGCTTTATCGGGTTGTGCCACATCTCTTCCTGCCCGCATATCGCCATCATAAATTCCCGAGTAGATATAACTGTTATATGGAAACGTAATGTTCGGCCATTTGCAATCAGCAGGTGAACGTCCATGTGTGAGATAATAATCAGCTAAGAAATACATATTTGCTTTCACTCTTTCATTGCCCGTATATGCATAATATAAACGCCATGAAGAAAGTGCCATAGCAAACTGGTCGCCGCCGATTCCCCTTGGATCATTAAAGTTTGCATTCCATACCTGGTGGTTCATGTAATAAGGTAACCCATTCATATCATGACGCATAGTATCCCAGAAATTCCATACAAGATTGATAACATGATTATAAGATGTACCGGGATTTTCATTATACCACGAAATGATCTTACCTGCTTTATCTGTTTTGATTGGATGATAGATCAACATTTCTTTTGGCTGGCCAAGAAGATGAATGTATAACAATAATGATATTATAAACAGAAAATATTTTCGTAGCATAAGAAATTTACTTTGATTATTTTATTTTGGTAAAATCCAAATCCTGGAAATCAAAGCTAAAATCGGTTAATGGCGAAATAGCCTTCATTTTCATTCCGGAAGGTTTTCCATCACTGTCCAGATCAAACATAACGTACGCATCTGCATCCATACTTCTGTCCGTCCATTTTACGATAAATGTATTTCCCTTATAAGGAAACATTTCACCATTTAGCAAGAAAGATCTTTTTGACTGAAACCACATCTTACCATTATTCATGGATATCGTTACATCGCCAAACCATTTATCAGTGTAAGTGCCCATGAAGGGGTTGATATCTGTTTTTATATTATTTTTTTGCTGCACTTCAATATCGTTCCACACTTTAGTGGTAATTGCTTTCGCATTGGCTTCGCCGGCAACCTCTCCATCGTGATACTTCTTTACAAAATCGCGGCCCTTTATTCCAAAATAACTGTCTTTAATAGTATTGGTAATTGCATTAAATGCAGCGCCCGATTGCTGATTGGTAAATACAATTATGCCCAGCTTCATTTCAGGAATGAGAGTTACCTGTGTAACAATACCTGCAAGGCCTCCTGTATGTGTGCATTGTTTATATCCATGTGCATCGCTTAAAAACCAACCCAGGCCATAGCTTGCAAAATGAGTGTTGTAAGCTGTTTCACCTCTTACCGGAATAATAGTTTGTGGAGTCCACATTTCTTCATGCACATCCTTGCTTAGTAATTGTTTACCATCGCCATATTTACCATTATCCATTTGCATAATAATCCACTTACACATATCCGTTAGGTTAGAATAAATGCCTCCGGCAGAGTTAGCAGCTTCGTTCCAATCGCGGCGAATAACTTTTACTACACCATCCACAGGCGCGTGAGGATCAATTATGTCTGTTTTATTTTTTACAAGTTTATAAGAAGGTGCGGTACTGCTCATATTCAATGGATCTAAAATTCTTTTTTGTATAAAATCTTCCCAGCTCATTTTTGAAACTCTTGCTACCACTTCTCCTGCTACCATGTAAAGATTATTATCATAATCAAATTTCGTTCTGAAAGAAGATGCCTGTTTTAAATAACGAAGATTATGTATCATATCCGCCTTGGTAAAATCACTTGAATCAGGCCAGAACATGAGGTCACCTGCGCCAAGCCCAAGACCACTGCGGTGTGTAAGCAAATCTCTTATTGTAAATTCTTCCGTTACGTACGGATTGTACATTCTGAATTCAGGGATATAATCTGTAACCTTATCATCCCATTTTATTTTGCCTTCATCAACCAATATACCCAAAGCAGCTACTGTAAATGCTTTGGAGTTGGAAGCAATACCGAACAAAGTATTTTCGTCTACGGGCAGTTTAGTGTTTAATGATCTTACACCATAACCCTTCGCATGAATAACTTTTCCGTCTTTCACAACAGCAACTGCAATTCCCGGCACATCAAAAGTTTTTAAAGTAAGCTCAGTTAGAGAATCAATTTGAGCAGAAGTGATAATCTGTGCCTTTAGATTAATTGATACAATTAAAAGGAAGAGAACTATAGATTTTTTCATTAAAAATTTTTTAAGGAGGATATTTAATAAGTATGAATGTATAAAATGATTTGCAAATATAAATGCTACTGTATATTAGCTCTAAATTTTATGTATGCTTTTTGACTTAAATAAATCTATTGAAATACTGGAACGAACTCCTTATGTTCTTACAGCTTTATTGCAGGGCTTAAGCAATGAATGGTTATTCAATAATGAAGGAGACTCCACCTGGTCACCGTACGATATAACAGGACATTACATTGAAGGTGAAAAAACAGATTGGATACCAAGGATGCGTATCATTCTTTCCAATAATGATGATAAGCGATTTGTTCCCTTTGATCGTTTTGCCCAGCTTAATAATGATAAAAACAAACCCATTGATGTTTTGCTAAAAGAATTCACGGAATGTAGAAAAAATAATATTGTAGAACTAAAAAATGCAAATATTGATGAAGAAAAATTAAACAAAAAAGGCATTCATCCTGAATTTGGCGAAGTTACTTTGCGGCAACTTCTGGCTACGTGGGTAACTCATGATTTGAACCATATTTCCCAAATAAGCAGGGTTATGGCAAAACAATATAAAGAAGAGATAGGCCCATGGACAAAATATATCTCTATAGTTAACACGTAAGCTTATTAAATACTGCTAGCAGAGTATAACGTCAACGATTAAACGAAATTATAAATTACTTGCTTTCCCAGGTATTATTTTTTCTGTTGATATCCGGCAATTCCTCATGAGGATCCAAAACGATGGAAGTAATTGGAGTTGTAGAATTATATTTGAAAGTCCATTCACCGCCACGTTGCCAGATGTCGACAGGTAGTTTTATTTCCTTAGTAGTACCATTTTGTTCGGTAATTTTTACAACAACAGGCATGACCATTTCCTGTAAATTTTCAATAGTAATTAATGCTCCGTTTGCAGCACTGTCATTCACATACTTTACGCCTTTCACTGATTGATCCAGCTTCCACGTTTCATAGAACCATTCTTTCCAAAACCAGTTAAGATTATCGCCGGCAGCATCGTTCATGCTACGAAAAAAATCTTCGGGTTGCGGGTGTTTAAATGCCCAACGATTAATATATGTTTTAAATGCATAATCAAATCTGTTGGCGCCAATAACACTATTTCGTAAAATATTTAAACCTGTTGCTGTTTTAAAGTAATACTGTCCATAATCACTGAGGCTGATAGATTCCGGCGCTGTCATTAAAGGATCTTTACTGCGGGTCATCGACCGCGCCATTCCTAAAATACTTCTGTTTGTTGTATCGCCATATTCACCATGGTTAAATGAATTAGAAGCATACCCATTTATAAAAGTATTCATACCCTCATCCATCCACATAAAACGCCTTTCATTACTGCCAACAATCATTGGGAACCAGTTGTGTCCTATCTCATGGGTTACATCATGCCATAAATTGCCTTTTTCAATTTGATAGCTGCAAAAAACGATTCCAGGATATTCCATTCCTAGTGCAACACCTGCAACTACTACAGCAGAGTTCCATGGATATTCAAAATAATCTTTAGAATAAAATTCAATACTTTGTTTTAAATATTGTGTTGATCTGCCATAAGCATTGTATCCTTTACTTTCTACAGGATATACAGCCATAGAAATACCTTTTCTTCCTGAAGGAAAGTTTATACGTGCAGCATCCCACATAAACGCTTTAGAGGCTGTCCATGAAATATCCCGGGAATTTTGCATTTTGAAATGCCAGGTAAGCATACCGCTTTTTACAGGGCGCATAGACGAAGAACCTATTTCATCTTCCTTAATAATAGCTACGGTGCTGTCACTCTTTCTGGCTTCGTTCAACCTGCTTATTTCAGTTGCCGTTAGTACCTGTTGTGGATTTTGCAAATCGCCCGAACCGGCAACAATCATATCAGATGGTACGGTAACATAATAATCGAAGTTGCCATACTCACAATAAAATTCTCCAAGCCCCATATAAGGCAACGTATTCCATCCTTCCACGGCGTCATACACGCACATGCGTGGGTACCATTGCGCCAACTGGTAAATAACGCCGTTTTTAGTATACAATCTACCCATGCGGTCAGCGCCATATTGAGGAATAGAAAAGTAGTAATTTACAGTAATATCTATTTTATCTCCGTTGGGTTTAACAGTAAAGGGTAAACGCAATTGCATCCGCGTATCTGTTATAACAGGTTCAATTTTGTATAGTTTCCCTTTATAAGTTACTGATGCTGATTCTATGTGATAACCGCCTTTCATATATCCTTTCACGTCGAAGCGGTCACCTGAAACCAGGGTTGTTGCAGCACCACGTGAATCAGGATTAAAAAGATTCTGGTCAAGTTGCAGCCACACATAATTTAATTCATCAGGACTGTTGTTAGTATAATTGATTGTAACATCACCTTTGAGCGTAGTATCTTTTTCATCCAATGTTGAATGAATGATATAGTTAGCGCTGTTTTGCCAGTAGTTAGGTCCCGGCGCTCCGTTGGCGCTTCTAAATTCAGTAGCATCCTGCGACATAAATGAATGATCGAAGACCTCGTTTTTATTATAAACGGATATTGAATCCTGTGCTAAAATACTTTGTGAAAAAACAAGAGAAGTTAACAGCAAAAAAAAGGTAATAACAGTTTTCATTAATTTTTTTTTAACCAATAAATTGTAAAAAATATGACGGAAGTTGTGTAAAGCACGAATATATGCGATTGAATTATTATAAAAAATTCCTTTTGGTAATACTTTCGTAAATAATAGTAAACAGGCTTATAATCAATACCATGAATTAATAACGGATAATGTTATACGAAATTTATTTTCCAAACAGTAATAGTTACAAACTAAGGACGGCAGTACTTTTTTATTTATACATTCTACTGATAGCCCCTTGGGGTAAAAAGAAAAGGCCGTTTTATCAACGGCCCTCAAAAAATAAGAAATTAGAATCGGCTATTCTACAATAAGTTTATCTGAGAAAATTGATTTGTTGGAAGCATCCGTAATTTTTATCATATACAATCCAGCGGTCGGTTTAGTGCGAAATTGAAAATTCTCAAGCTGTCCGTGGCCTTTTACGAAAACATTTTTTATACCTATTAAGCGTCCTTGCAAATCATTAACGGAAATTTTATAAGTACCTGTGGTATTTCCACCAAAAGTTATTTTGACCTTCCCATCACTTACCGGGTTTGGATATACAGAAATAAACCTGTTACCAATCACTTCAATATTTGCTAATTGAGGCCCACCCAGGCTGCTTATCTTTTCCTGCAGGTGAAGCAAATTGCCGCTGGCAAGGTCTGAAGCGTTATAAACAGTTCCTTGTGTATTTATCTTTTCAGCGGTTAGTTTATTTATATCCACTTTATAAAAACCTTCAAAAGTATTTGCGCTGCTTATTATCACATTGTTATCATCAATTGCGGCTGCACCATTTACAGAAAATGTTGCTGATAAGCCGCTGATGCTTCCTTTATAAGTGGCTACTCTTGTTTGAGGGTCAATTACAAAAACACTTCTTCCGGCGCCGAACAAATATAATTTTCCAAAAGCATCGGCAACAACATCACCACCCCAGCTACCAGATTGCTCATGTACGGAAATTCCTTTATTGGTATCGTCATCAATAAGGCTACCCATATCAGTAATAACGACCTTATTGCCGGTTGTGAATTTAATCAGATGATTACCGTCATTTGAAAGCGCATAGCCGTTACCGTCAGCCCCTATCGTCATTCTTGTGATATTAAGTGCATCATCTTTACTATCAATTTCATTTAGCAAAGGCTGTTGAATAGTATAGAATGAAGGAGTGCCATTGTTATTTCCAAGATCGAGCCACATAAGACGACCTGTGTACATAGAAGCAAAAAAAAGTTTATCGTGCGTTTTATCATAAGCCACGGCTGCGCTCATAAATGAAGTTGGCGATGGATTCTTTATAATAATTTTATCCGCGGTTGCACTTAAATTATTTTGCTGAAAATTATCTGGATGGGTAGTTAATGAAAATTGATTAACTGCCTGTTTTGTATCCGCATCAACAAAAGAAAATTTCGTCTTACCGTTTTCAAAAAGTGTCGATTTGATATTGCCTGTAGCCATATCAATTGTTCGTATATCAGTCCAGTTAATGTTATTTGTAGGCTGTCCTGTAATTGCAAACGCCTGGCCATTTTCCTGAGAAAAGCCCTGGAAAAAAAACGAGGAAGAAATCACAAGCAGTAGAACTTTTTGTTTCATAGAACAAAGTTTTTGGTTACCAGTTATGGATTTGAAGTATAAAATAAAATCAGAACTTACCTTTCGAAAGAGACTTGATTTTTGAGTCCATCTCGTCCATTCTTTCATTTTGTTTGGTAATAATATCTTTTAAACTTTCCTGTTGCTTATTCTGCTCAATTATAATCAAAGTAAGTTCTTCTATTTTTTTAAGCAAAACTGATTGGTTTTCACCTACGTCAAATCCATCTTTTTTTACATCATTGGCGGAAGGCACGCCTGGTAAGTGTTTGTTAAGTTTTATAAATTGTTCCAAAGATTCTAACGAGGGTTGTTGGTAATCAGGCTCGAAAACGTAATCAGGCCATGCTGAAGTGGGAGCTGCTACCCTGGCTTTTTCAAATACGGCTGTGCCATTTACCGCAAGCAGGCTGCTGGTATCAAAGTCTGCCCTGGTAATAGACCCTGCCTTATCAACAAAAATTTTTCCGGAATGAATTGTTCCGTTAACGTCAAGCTTTACCGTGGGTGTCGCAGTGCCGATTCCTACATTGCCATTATTCAATATTCGCATTACGGAATTTGATGATAGAGGTCCGACGGTCCTAAAGTCAATAACGCCAGTCCGCGCTGAAAACGCGATGTTTCCGGTAAGCTGGTCAAAAGCAAATTCATTTGGAAAAAAATGATTAGCACTTCCTCCCAAAACCACTTGCGTTCCTATTCCGAGGTCATTAAGATACCTCATCCCACTGGCTCCGTACTGGTTATTATTATTAAAATATAACCAGTTGTTGAAAATGCTATTTCTGGTTAGCTGCAAGTTATAATCGTCAATTGTGTCGTTTAAATCGACGAGAAACTTTGGACTACTAGTTCCTATGCCTACGTATCCAGGATTGGTATTGTGAACACTGTTCGAGTCACCCGAAGCCCATTGTTGCGCATATAGGCCGGAAGTGGCAAGTAGGGATAAAAAAAACCCAAAAAGTAATTTTTTCATAATTTTTTCTTTTTTTTGAATATTTGGTTGATCGATATAAATCTATCGATTAATTGTAAACGTAATTATTTAATTTTTATTTTACCGGTTCTGGTAATGAGGATTTAAGGGAAATATTTTTGAATATTAATATAAGGAGCAGTCCGTAACTATAACAACCACATGATAAGATAATTAGTATTTCTAAAACTATTCACAAATTACCGGTTATAAAAAGGCAGATATCCTCAGGAGCGCAATCTTTCTTTAATATCAAGTCCAAATTTTCTTGAATAATCTTTCGCCACATCATATCCGGCATCTGCATGGCGTATGACGCCCAAGCCGGGATCGTTTCGTAACACACGGGAAAGCTTAGACGCAGATTCCTCTGTGCCATCTGCAACAATCACCATGCCTGCATGAATGCTGTAGCCCATTCCTACACCGCCTCCATGATGCAGGCTCACCCAACTTGCGCCGCCTGCTGTGTTCATTAATGCATTAAGTACAGGCCAGTCAGCAACGGCATCACTGCCATCTAACATTGCTTCTGTTTCGCGGTTTGGGCTTGCTACTGACCCGGTATCTAAATGATCACGGCCAATAACAATTGGCGCTTTAACTTTACCTGATTTTACTAATTCATTAAAGGCAAGGCCGGCCTTTTCCCTGTCCCCCTGCCCTATCCAGCAGATACGTGCCGGTAATCCCTGGAAGGCAATTTTTTGTTGCGCCATTTTTATCCAGCGAATCATACCTTCATTTCCGGGAAAAAGTTCAATCATAACATTATCGGTTACACGTATATCTTCAGGATCGCCGCTTAATGCCGCCCATCTGAACGGCCCTTTCCCTTCGCAGAATAGCGGACGAATATAAGCAGGTACAAAGCCGGGAAAATCAAATGCATTTTTTAATCCGGCTTCGTGTGCCCTTGCCCGTAAGTTGTTGCCGTAATCAAAAGTTATTGCGCCCCGGCTCTGCAATTCAAGCATTAGTTCCACATGCAGTTTCATACTGTCATAGGCAAGCTCTATATATTTTTCGGGATTAGATTCACGGAGAATATTAGCCGCTTCGGTTGAAAGTGTGTGTGGCACATAGCCTACCAACGGGTCGTGTGCAGATGTTTGATCAGTAAGTGTATCGATAGAAATGTTTCTGTCTATAATCCTTTTTAAAAGATCTACGGCATTACAATGCACGCCGATACTTAAAACCTGTCTATCTTTTTTTGCTTTTACAGCTGTATCAATTGCTTCATCAATATCTTCAATAAGTAAATCCAGATATTTAGTTTCCAGCCTCTTTTCAATTCTCCATTTTTCAACTTCAGCTATCAGAGCAATGCCTTCATTCATTGTTATTGCTAAGGGTTGTGCACCTCCCATGCCGCCAAGACCAGCGGTTACATTGAGTGTTCCTTTTAGTGTTCCGTTGAAATGTTTATTGGCAACGGCGCCATATGTTTCATAAGTGCCCTGAACAATGCCCTGGCTTCCGATATATATCCATGAACCCGCCGTCATTTGCCCATACATCATCAATCCTTTTTTTTCAAGCTCGTCAAAATGCTCCCAGGTAGCCCATTTCGGAACAAGCTGGGAATTGGAAATAAGAATGCGTGGAGCATTGATATGCGTTTTTAAAATACCTACAGGTTTACCACTTTGTATTAAAAGTGATTCATCATTCTCTAAATCTTTTAATGCCTTAATAATAAGATCAAGGCTTTCAAAATTTCTTGCAGCCTTTCCTCTTCCGCCATATACAATAAGATCGTTGGGTCGTTCAGCAACTTCGGGATTTAGATTGTTTAATAACATCCGCAATGCAGCTTCCTGTATCCAGCCCTTACAGCTCAGTTGAGTGCCGGTTGGAGTTTTGTATTTTACGGGATCGTATTTTGTTTGAACCATAAGATTTCATTTAGTAATTTAAACTTCCAGCTTTAGAATTCTTACTGAAGATGCTTCGACAAGCTCAGCATGACAGTTCTAAATTATTTAAAGGAATAAGATGTAATTCAGAAAGATGTTTCGAACTCAACTGAAAAGTCCCGAACTCTCTTTCGTTTCTTTGAAATTGTCACCCTGAGCTTGTCGAAGGGCCACTTGCAGAGACTTTCTCATTTGCTTTCGTTAAAGATGATTTCGATAATTTTATCAATTCATCCCAATCTTCCAAAAACAATGCTTCTTTCTTTTTTCTTGACCAACCCTTTAGTTGTTTCTCCCGCAAAATTGCCTGTTTAACATCATGGGTTGTTTCGTAATATTTCAATTTTACGGGACGTCTTGAATATGTGTAACACCCAATGTTGAAACCTGTATTATGTTCCCATAGTCTTCTATCCAAATTATTCGTCACGCCTACGTAATAAGAATTATCGCGACATTCAACAACATACACTGAATAATTATGCGATAACTTCATAGTGCAAATTCTTATATTTCATAACTCCTAATAAACTCCACAGCCTTCATCATATCATCATGCAAAAATCTATCTGCTTCATTAAAAAAAACTTTTTCGCGGAAAGCGGTAATGATTTTTTCCAATGTTGGCGATGATTTCATTGGCCTTCTGTATTCAATTGCCTGAACGGCCGATAACAATTCTATTGCCAGAACTTTTTCAACATTGTTAATTACCCGCAAACATTTTGTGGCGGCATTGGCGCCCATGCTTACATGATCCTCCTGGTTGTTGGATGATGAAATCGAATCAACAGAAGCCGGTGTACACAATTGTTTATTCTCACTTACAATTCCGGCGGCAGTGTATTGTGGAATCATTAAGCCTGAATTAAGTCCTGGATTTTTTACCAAGAATAAAGGAAGATTTCGTTGCCCGCTTAATAATTGATAAATACGGCGTTCAGAAATATTGCCTAATTCACTCATGGCAATTGCTAAAAAATCAAAACCTAATGCTAACGGCTGCCCGTGAAAATTACCACCACTTAAAATAAGATCATCATCCGGGAAAATATTTGGATTATCAGTAACTGAATTAATTTCTTTTAAAAAAGTATTCAACACAAAATCAAAAGTATCTTTTGTAGCGCCGTGTACCTGCGGAATGCAACGGAACGAATAAGGATCCTGCAACTTTATTTTTTTCTGTGTGGCAATTTCACTTCCTTCTAATAAGTTTCTAATATCTGTTGCAACAGAAACCTGCCCTTCATGATCTCTTATTGAATGAAGTTTTTCATTAAACAAATCAATATTCCCATCAAATGCATCAAAAGAAATAGCGCAATCACATCGGCCCATTGCAATAATTTTTCTGATTTTATAAGACTGCACATTCCATAAGCGCTCATAAATTGTGTACCATTAATAAGTGCAAGGCCTTCTTTGCTATGCAGCTCAATGGCTCCCAGCCAGCTTTTAAAAGCGCTTCAGCAGCTTTCATTTTTTCACCGTTACATCTTACTTCTCCTAATCCAATCAACGGAACACATAAATGACTTAGTGGTGCCAGATCGCCGGATGCGCCCAATGAACCCTGCGTATAAATTACAGGAAGCATATCATTATTATGCATATCCATTAAACGCTTTACCACTTCAATACCAATACCTGAATATCCATAACTCAGCGATTTTATCTTAAGCATCATCATCAATTTTACAATCTCTTCTGGCACTTCCTCTCCCATTCCACATGCATGAGACAATAATAAATTGCTTTGTAAAGTGCGCAACTGTTCTTTATCAATTTGTACATTTTGCAAAAAGCCAAAGCCGGTATTTATGCCATAAAAAAGTTCATCAGATGTATTTAATTTTTCATCAAGATATTGCCTGCATTTTAAGATGGCTTCGTGTGCAGCAAACGTTATCGATACTAATTGCTTATATTTCAAAAAATTTTTTACCTGTTGAAATGTGAGAACATTTTTATCAAGCGGAAGATAATTATAACTCATGCCTCAAATGTAATTAAAAAACGGCCTTTCCAAATTCCCTCCTGGGAGGGTCTTATGCACATGGCTTTCTTTGCATTTATCTTTGTGATCTTTGTACACGGAATTAATACATTATGAAAAATGTTTTCTTTTTTTTGTTTATTATTTGCGGGAATGTATGTGGCCAACAAATAAAAATTATTAACACGGGAACTAAAACTTCTATCCGTGGATTAAGTGTTGTAAACGATAAAATAATTTGGGTGAGTGGCAGCAATGGTATGATTGGAAAATCAATTGATAGTGGCAACACATGGAAATGGATACAGGTAAAAGGTTTTGAAAAAAATGACTTTCGGGACATTGAGGCCTTTGATGAAAACATTGCAGTAATAATGGGTATTGATGCACCAGCTTATATTTTAAGAACAATTGATGGCGGCGAAACGTGGAAGCTTGTTTTTGAAAATAAAACCAAGGGAATGTTTCTGGATGCAATGGAGTTCTGGAATGAGCAAAGCGGTATTGTTATTGGCGATCCCATCGATGGGAAATTTTTTATTGCCAGAACTTTCAATGGAGGTAATACCTGGCAAAATATTCCGGCAAATAAATATCCGGTTGCCGACAGTGGCGAAGCATGCTTTGCAGCAAGCGGAACCAACATAAGAAAATTCGGAAACGATGCTGCTTGTTTTGTAACCGGCGGTTTGCGTTCAAGATTATTTATAAAAGATAAAATAATTGATCTCCCGATTTTACAGGGAAAAGAAACAACAGGTGCGAATTCCGTTGCAATAAAAAATAAAAAAACGTTTGTAATTGTCGGTGGTGATTTTAATACTCCTGATTCAACCAATAAAAATTGTATTATCAGCAACGATGGTGGTAACACATGGACTTATCCCTTAACGCCGCCTTTTGGTTACAGAAGTTGTGTGGAATATATTAATAACAAACAATGGATAACATGCGGAATCAATGGCGTTGATATATCTAACGATGACGGCTATACGTGGAAATGGATATCACAGGAAGGCTTTAATGTTTGCAGGAAAGCAAAAAAAGGAAAGAATGTTTTTTTAGCGGGTGGGAAAGGGAATATTGGAAAGTTGTATGAACTGTGATTTCGATAATCGATTAATGAAAATTGCAATTTTATTTTAAAGGTATTCCAAACCATGTAATTTTACGAGTATAAAACATTGATTTACGACCTGACTTTCCTTTGCTGAAATATATTTTGAGCCAATCCTGCTCTTCTTTTACATGACTTTCAATATCCGCAATAGCTTTTGCAAGCTGCGAAATACCTGAAGCTTGATTGGCATCAGGATTTTTTATTTCATCCAATTTTATTTTAGCAGAATCACATTCCGTATTTACTGTATTAATCATATTTTGAATTTCGGAATCGCTTTTTTCAGGGATAAACTGTTTATTGCGATATTGAATAAATTCGTTGTAATTATTAACACCAATATTGTAATGATACATGGCTGAATTATAGAGATTCACTATTTGATTTTGCCTGTTTAATTCAATCTCTAATTTAATATGCTGAAGCCTGTCGAAAATTAAAGAGTTTTTAACTCCGTTATTTTCAATGCGTGTAGCGGAAGACGTTAGTTGTTCAATATAATTTTTGTTTTCATAAACTTTAATTGAATCAATATAATTAAAAAAAAACTTTGATTTATTTTGTTGTGTCTTGCTTTCATAAAATTCCTGGTTGGTTATAGGATAATTTAAAAACTGCCAGAGAAAATCAAAAGGCATGTGAGATTTTATCAATATGGAAGGATCAACTTTAAAATAATTATTATTGATTTTTTTGTAGAATTTCCCATTACTTACATAACCTGAACCCCACGTTGGGTCGAACATGTACCACGAATTATCAATTAGTGCAGTGCACCATGCATGAGGAATATAATCAGCAAAACCATTTTGTTTTGTATATCCTTCTATCACGAAAGACTTTATTCCCAACTTTGAACAAATATCCTGAAATAAGGCAGCATAGTTTTCACAAATTCCTTTTCTTGTTATTAATGGCTTAGAAATTTTCTCTTCCTTTTTCTCATAAAAATTTATTGCGAACATGTTATCAATATCATATTGAATATTAGAGGCAAGCCAAATAAATATTGCTCTTGCTTTTTCATTATCAGTATTGAATTTTTCTTTTATATAAATTGCAATGTCGTTTGTTGTCTTAGTTAGTGAATCGGGAAGTTGTAATGCTTTCTTATCAATTGCTGCATACTCATTAATAACAGGCTTTTGCGCAAATAATATCTGAGACAATAAAATTATAGATACTGTAGCAACCGCTCGCTTCATCCGGAAATTTGATTTAAAATAGAACAGATTTTATGAGGAAAGTTTAGTTTGAAACATTTTATAATCCGGATATTAATTCACGAACTGATGATCCAATCCTCTGAAATCAACAGGAACTAATCGACTCACACCTGCTTCCTGCATCGTTACTCCATAAATAACATCAACCGAGGCCATTGTCATTTTGTTATGGGTTACAATAATGAACTGAGATTCTTTACTAAACTTGCGGATCATTTGCGTGAATTTACCAACATTGGCATCATCCAACGGTGCATCCACTTCATCAAGAATACAAAATGGTGCAGGCTTTATTAAATAGATAGCAAAGAGAAGCGCTATTGCAGTCAACGTTTTCTCACCACCACTTAATTGTGTAATACTTGTCGGCCGTTTACCTTTTGGTTTAGCGATGATGTCAATTCCTGTTTCAGCAAGGTTTTCAGGGTTTTCCAATACCATATCAGCTGTATCGTCTTCTGTAAACAATGCCTGGAAAACATTTTGAAAATTCTCCCTTACTTTATTAAATGTTTCCAGGAAAAGTTTGTTGGCCGTTATCTCCACTTCCTGTATGGTTTGCATAAGAGAATCCTTTGCGCTGACCAAATCATTCTTCTGTTCATCAATAAATTCATAACGCTTCTTCATTTCAGTAAATGCCTCAATGGCGGTAGGATTTATTTCGCCCATATTTTCCAAACGCTTTTTCATGCGGTCACTTTTCTCCTGCAAATCTTCAAGAGGCGTATCTGAATTTCTTTCTTCGTCAAGTATTGCATCAAGATCAACTTTAAATTCCACGCTTAACCGTTCTTTCATTCCGGCAAGATGCAATTTCAATTCATTTAGTTTATCTTTTATTTCATTCAATAAATAATCACCCTGGTCTTTTGCTTTTTGTTTATGACGCAATTCACTTTCTTTTTCATTAAGTTCGTTTCTCAAATTATAATAAGCCTGGTCGGCTTCATTTAATTTCTTTTCTTCAGCATCTTTATTTTTTAATAGCGAAATAACTGCTTCTTCCAATTGGTTTAACTGCTCACTGGTGGTTACAATATTTTCATTGGTCTCTTTTAACTGGAGATTACTTGTTTCACTTTGCGCAGAAAGATCATTATACTGGTTGGTCTTAAATAACAGTTCCTGTTGGAGGGAGTTTAATTTATTCTGTTGTCTTGCCAGTAGCAGGTTATTCTCATTATATAATCCATTTATTGTATTGAATTCATTTTCTGCATTCGTAAATTCGTCTGCGGCAATTTTCATTTTTGCATCTAATTGCTCTACCTCTGCATGTTAAGGATTCAAGCAATAGTCTCGTTTCATTTATGGCCGAATGATTTTGTTGCAACTGTTCGTTAAGCTCTTCCAAACGTTTTGCGGCAATTAATTGCTGATGAATTATATTTTCAATTTTATTTTGAATTGCAAAGGATGTATTAATCAACTCATTTATATGCTGTTGTGTTTGTTGTATCGTATTTTCTTTTAACTGTTCGTTAAAAGCAATTACTTCATTGGAACGCTGGGTTATGACAGCTTTCAAAGCAGTAACTTTTTGTTGCTGAGCTGCTATTTTTTCCGAAAGCTTTTCAAGATTTTTTGCACGCCCGATTTTCTTTCCTTCAAATAAACCAACACTTCCGCCGGTGAGAGAATATTTTCCCTTTACATATTTACCATTTTTTTCGAGTACAATATGACCGTTAGTATTTTGTAATGCGTTTTCATTTTCAGCAATTAACACATTTCCTAAAAGATAGGTTGCAAGGCGTTTATATTTTTCATCCACTTCCACAACTGACATGGCCGAAATTGTTCCCTCAATTGTTTCATGACTGTTTGTATTTTCAAATGCATTTAATTTATCGAGAAGGAAAAAATTTGCTTTGCCTTTTTTATTTTCATCTAACAAATGAACAGCCGTAAGTCCTTCATTAATATTTTCTACCACATAATAATTCAAATAAGGTTCTAGCACATTTTCAAGAGCGGTGCGGTATTCTTCCTTTACATAAATAATATCAGATAAGAATAGGTGCTTTATAATTCCATGCCTTATTGTTATGCAAAAATTTTACACTTTCAGGATAGCCTTCCATGGTATCGATAAGGCTTTTCAAAAGATCATGTTCATTTTGCCGTGCATCGAGTATGCGGTTTTCTTCGGCAAGTTCGCTTCGTAATTTCTCAAGCGTAGCCTGTGTTTCAAGAATTTGTTCTTTAGTAAAGGCATTGTGTTGCTTTAATTGGTCGAGTGTTGTTTTTTTCTCCTCCAGCTCAATTTCCTTTTGCTTCTTTTCTACTTCCAGTTTTTCCAGCATTTCCTTTCGCTGGCTTTGTTCGTCATCAATCTGCGTTATTGTTCTTTGCAAATTATGAATGGTGGTATCTGCAACGGCAACTTTTTTTTCGGCATCAAAATAATTTCTTTGCAAACTCATTTGCGACTGGCGTAATGCATCTACCGTGGTTCTTTTTTCATCAAAAACATTTCTTTTTTCTTCGGCATTTTGCTTCAGCAATTCAAGTTGTTTCTTTTGCTCTTCAAGTTTTATTTCTTCATCGTCAATTTGCTGTTTGGTAAAAAAAATACTTTCTTCAATTCCCTTTAACTGGCCTTCTGCTTTTACCAAAAAATCTTTCAGGTTAGTTTCTTTTTCGTGTAAATATTGCAACCGCTGGGAGCTCAGATTCTTCTCATTTTCTCTTTCACGCACCGTATTATTTAATTCATTAAAAGCATGCTGCTGTTGCTGCAGTATTTTTTCTTTGTCAATAAATCCGGCTTTCTCTTTTTCAAGAGATGCTTCCTGTGTGGCTATTTCAGTTTCAAGCTGAATTTTTTTATCAATCTCAGCTTTTTGCTGCTCGTTCAGATCTTTATAAGTAATATTAAAACCTTCTAATGCCGCCTTTGCAAGCTCAATACTTATCTCACGGTATTCTTTTTTTATCTCGTAATATTTTTCGGCCTTCTTTGCCTGGCTTTCTAATGTTTTTAACTGGTTATTAATTTCAAAAAGCAAATCTTCAATACGGGCAAGATCCTGTTCTGTTGCATCCAGCTTGAGTTTGGCCTCACGCTTTCTTGTTTTATAAATAGAAATACCGGCAGCCTGCTCCAGCATTCTGCGACGGCTTTTCTCTTTATCTTTTATAATATCATCAACCATTCCTAATTCGATGATTGCATAACTATCGGTACTTACGCCCGTATCCATAAAAAGATTATGAATATCTTTTAAACGGCAGCTTACGTCATTAAGCCGGTATTCACTTTCCCCGTTTTTATAATATTTTCGGGTAATCGTTACCGTATTAAACTCTGTAGGCAACAAATTGCGTGTATTATCAAACGTTAGACTTACTTCTGCAAGTCCGCTGGCGCTCCTCGTTTTGGAACCGTTAAATACAAGACTTTCCAGGTTTTCACTCCTGAGCTGGCTGATCTTTTGTTCACCAATAACCCAGCGTATGCTGTCAACAATATTGCTTTTGCCACAGCCATTAGGGCCAATAACACCGGTAATTCCTTCATCGAAGTTTAGGGTGGTTTTATCTGCAAAGCTTTTAAATCCTTTTATTTCAAGACTCTTTAATCTCACTGTATCTGGGTTTTTAACCCGCCTCAAAGACGGCTTGGGCAGGCTGGCAAATATATTGGTTATGTTATAAAGAAAAGTTGGTTAACATGAATTGGGTTTTATAATTATGCACACATTTTTCACAGATGTAAACTTTTTAATTTTAAAATACTCTTTGCACCTTAATTTTTTTGTGATTTGTTTTTATTTACATTTACAAAAAAATTTTTTAAATGAAAACATTTTTAGTTCCCGTAGATTTTTCCGGCACATCAGAAAATGCTGCTGAATATGCAGTAGCGCTTACAAAAGATATTCCGGCTGTTGAAATTATTTTGTATCACGTATTTAGCAGCATCAGTATTGCTGCCTTAACTGAGAAGGAGGATGGTGCAAGGAAAATGATATACGATGCTGAATTAAATATTGTAAAGAATAAGCTTAATTATTCTGATAATCAAAAGATTACAATTGAATCGGAAGAAGGCTCCTTTATAGATAATATTGAAAAATATGTAATGAGCAATCACATTGATATGGTGATTATGGGTATTACCGGCAGCTCAAGAATTTCACAGGTTTTTATGGGAACAAATACACTTAATGTGATAAGGCATATTCGTGTGCCTGTTATGATTATCCCGCCCCAGGCAAAATTTACCGGTATAAAAAATGTACTCTTTACATCAGACTTTAAAGATGTTGCCCGTACAACACCTTTTGTTTCGCTTAAAAAAATACTGGATCTCTTTCAACCAAAACTTAATATTCTGAATGTAGACAGCGAACATTATATTGAACTTACTGATGAGTTTAAGATTGAAAGAGAAGCCATGGAAGAAAAGCTAAACCGTTATAATCCCGAATTCTCTTTTTTAAGGGCTTATGATTTTTTAGATGGCATTAACCAGTTTGCAGAAGCAAAAGATATTGATGCAATAATAACTGTTCCAAGAAAGCATGGCTTTATCAGCCAGCTTTTTAAAACAAGCCATACTAAAAAACTTGCTTATCACAGTCATGTTCCAACGATTGCAATTTCTCACTAATTATCTAAACAGGAATTTACTGGATTTATGTAACCAATAGAATTAAAAAAGCTATTAACCGCCTGTCTTTTGGCATGTCTTTTTTATCGTACATCTTTTTAGCATACCTGGTAATTCAATAGATTTGTGAGCCCTGATTTATAGAATTGAATTGTGTTGATTGATGGGTAAAAATTAATTTATGAAAAATATAAAGTTGATTGAAGTGCCCAGTGAGATTGGTGCAGGCACACGTGGCGCAAGTCTTGGCGTTGACGCAATAAAAATTGCCGCGCTTGATTTTATGAGTAATTTTTTTGTTCATTTTCCATCAGAAAAAATTGAGGCTGAAAATAATTTACTATTTGAGCCGATTCAATCGCCTTATGCCAAAAGACTTAATGGCGTACTAATTATGACGGAAAGAATTTCAAAATCTATAAAAGAAACGATCAGTAATAATTTTTTCCCGGTTGTAATCAGTGGAGATCATAGCAATTCGATGGGTACTATTGCGGGCATTAAAATGGCAAAACCTCAAAGTCGTCTTGGCATTATCTGGATTGATGCGCATGCAGACCTTCATACACCTTATACTACGCCTTCGGGAAATATGCATGGGATGCCACTTTCAGCTTCTATTGCTGATGATAATGAAGAAAGCAAAGTTCATGAACCAGATGAAAAAACAAAAAAACAATGGGAGCAATTAAAAAATTTCGGAAAGATTTCTCCAAAAGTTTTACCGGAAGATATTGTTTTTATTTCTTTACGAGATTATGAAAAGGAAGAAAAACACCTGATAGAAAAATATGGAATGAAAGTTATTACTACTGCCGAACTTAGGCGAAAAGGCCCGGAAAATGTAGTAAGAGCTTCGCTGAGATATTTAACGGAGTGTACCGATATTTATGTAAGCTTTGATGTTGACTGCCTTGATTCTTCAATAACAAAGGGCACCGGAACACCTGTAAGCAATGGACTTAAAGAAAGAGAGGCGGAAGATTTGGTAAGTAAGTTTATGCAAAACCGGAAAATATGTTGTTTCGAAATAACTGAAGTAAATCCCACTCTTGATAAGGAAAATCTAATGGCAGAAATAGCTTTTAATATTTTACAGCGAAGCGTAAATGTATTAATGATGAATTAAATTATAAACCCATTGGAATCTCTTTCTTCTGACGATTTCTGGCAAGGGACGGATCCATTTCAATTGCTTTGTCACATATTGCTTGTCCCTTTTCTTTTTCGCCTTTCTTTTGAAAAACCATACCGGCCATAAACAATGATGAAGCGTCTTTAGGATTTAATTCAAGCAATTTCTCGTAGAATACCAGGGCATCATCATAATGCTTTGTATCATACATCGCGTAAGCAATATTATTGATAAGTTCTTTATTGTTTGGCTTTTTATCTAAGACAGTTTTCAGCGTTTTCATTCCGTTTTCAACGTCGCCGGTATATAATTGAGCAAAGCCAAGATTTTCATTATAATCATTTGTTTTATTATACCCTTTGTCGCCGGCCATGGTAAAATATTTTAAAGCATTCTTATAGTCTTCCTGGTTATAATAAATAAGCCCTAACTCGTATATCCACACATTTCTGTCGGGTTCTAATGCAATAGCATTTTGATATTGAGGAATAGCGTCTTTTTCATTCTCCAGTTCTAGATACGTACGGCCTAATGTATACGCAGCTTCAGCATCTTTATTATTGTTACTAACGGCTTTTTGTAAAAGCGTTTGTGCTTTACCGTAATCTTCAAGATTGTAATAACTTATTCCGATGATGTGATCTGCATCGGGGCAGCTATTGCATTTCTGTGCCAGATCAATTGCTTTTTGAAATTGCCGGTTATTAAAATAAAGATTGGATAATTGTTTAATTACTTCATTGTTGCCCGGATCAAGTTCATAAGCTTTAGTAAAATTTCCTAATGCAGCATCGGTCTTTCGCATTTCTAAATTAACATGTCCACTTTCGATATATGCGTCTGTATAATTTGGGTTAAAGCTGATTGCCTTATCAAAATCTTTTCCGGCAACGGCAAAAAGTCTTGCATTTTTTTCTTCTATCCCTTTGTTAAAATAAAACTGTGCGCTATCGATATTTTGAGAAAAAAGAAAATATCCGGGAAAGCATAACAAAATAGTTAGGATACGATTTTTCATAGGAAAATATTTGCTCCAACAAGAGTTGTATAACTAATTTATTATACAGGCTATTTTAATACTATAGCACTTAACGCAGGTAACTGAAGATTTATTTCGTATAACTTGCTTTTTTTGTCCACTATTACAGTTGTTATAGTTTGATTATCGTGATGACCGGCACCCCAAAATTTTTTATCATCACTATTGAATATAACATTCCATTCCTTTTTTTCATGAACATTTACCTTCCAGTTTTCTCTTGTAACAGGTGTCATATTAAAAATCACTAAAATATTTTCTTTACTGTTTTTGCCTTTTCTTATGTAAACAATAACCGATTCATCACGATGCTCAAGATTAATCCATTCAAAACCTTCTTTATCAAACTGGTATTCGTACAGGGCTGGCTGGCTCGTATAAAGCCTGTTAAGGCTGCTAACGCAATCCTGCATTTTTTTATGAGGTTCATGTGCAAGCAAATGCCAATCTATTTCAGCATTATAATTCCATTCAGAAGTTTGTGCAATTTCATTTCCCATAAAAAGTAATTTACCGCCCGGATGTGTAAACATATAGGTATATAACAATCGCAGGTTTGCAAATTTTTGCCATTCATCGCCCGGCATTTTATAAAGCATGGGAGACTTGCCATGAACCACTTCATCATGACTTAGCGGCAACATAAAATTTTCATCATAGAAATACATCATGCTGAAAGTAAATTTATCCTGCTGGTCTTTACGGAATAACGGATCTGTTTTAAAATAATCCAGTGTATCATGCATCCATCCCATCATCCATTTCATTCCAAATCCCAAACCACCATTCACAGTCATATCAGTAACCTGTGGCTGATTGGTCGATTCTTCTGCAATCATCTGCACATCCGGAAAATCACGATAGACCATTTCATTCAGATTCTTAATAAATGCGATGGCTTCTAGATTACCATTGCCGCCAAATTCATTAGGCTCCCATTCTCCTTCTTCTCTTGAATAATCGAGGCGCAGCATAGAACTTACGGCATCAACCCTTATACCGTCAATATGAAATTTATCGAACCAGAATCTTGCGCTGCTGATAAGAAATGAACGCACTTCTCCTCTTTTGTAATTAAAAATATAAGAGTTCCAGTCAGGATGATAGCCTTTTCGCATATCAGCATATTCATACGTATGTGTTCCGTCAAACATAAAAAGCCCATGTGCATCATGCGGAAAATGGGAAGGAACCCAATCAAGTATTACACCAATATCTTCTTTGTGAAAAGCTTCAATCATTTCCATAAACTCTTCGGGTATGCCAAACCGTGAGGTTGGTGCAAAATAACCGGTTCCCTGGTATCCCCAGCTTCCGTCAAAGGGATATTCCATTACCGGCATCAACTCCACATGGGTAAATCCCATTTTTTTTACGTAGGGAACCAAAAGCTTTGCCTGTTCACGGTAAGAGTTTAATGAAGTCTCATCAAAAGGATAAGGCCTCATCCAGCTTGCGAGATGAACTTCGTATACGCTCCAGGGTGAGCTAAGGTCATTATGCTTTTTACGCTTCTGCATCCATTCGCCATCACTCCATTCATGATCAAGATTGACTGTTTTGGATGCGGTGCCAGGGCGCACTTCCCAATAATTAGCGTAAGGATCTCCCTTTATATAATTTTGCCCCGTCATATCCTTCAATATAAAATTTATATGGTGCGTATTCTTTAACACCCGGGAATGAATCCTTCCCATATACCCGATTTTTCCAATCGAACAAATAACGGATGTGATTCATTATTCCAGTGATTAAAATCTCCGATAACAGTTACCCTCGTTGCGTTGGGCGCCCACACTGAAAAATAAAATCCGTTTCTTTCCAACACGGATAAGGGATGTGAACCAAATTTTTTATAAAGACTATAATGAGTTCCATTTCTAAAATTTTCGATGTCTTCGTTCGTAAAAAGAGAATAATTCCAAACAGGTTTAGTGCTGTCAACAAAATTTTCCTCTTCGTATTTTTTTATAATACTTGTTTTATTTTCCGATGACTTTATTTCCATTTATATTTTATTTTTTCCTCTTATGGAATTAAAAATTTTTTGAATCATACAATCATGCATTTTTGTTTAACGTAAATTTAAGAATAGTGTTTAAGTTATTGTAAATAAATGAGTGATTTTTGAAATATAATTCCGGCCCCAAAATAATCTGCATGAAAAAACTATTTACTATCACCGCAGGAATTTTTTTATTTCTTTCTTCTTTTTCACAATCCGTAAAAATTTCAGGTGCAGTAGATGATCCCAATGAAAGCAAACCTATTCAAAATGCAGTGATTGCATTATTAACCCCAAAAGATTCTATTCTTTATAAATTCACACGAACAGATGCTTCGGGTAAATTTATTTTAAAAGATGTAAAGCCGGGAAACTACATCTTAATGACTACACATCCGTACTTTGCTGATCTGCTGGATAACATTGAAATAAAAAATGATGAAGAACTGCCTCTGGTGCACCTCATTTCAAAAAGTAAATTATTGCAGGAAGTAATTATAAAATCAGGTTCAGGATTTCGCATTAAGGGAGATACAACCGTCTACACTGCTGACAGTTTTAAAGTAAGCGCCAATGCAAACGTTGGAGAATTATTAAAAAAATTGCCCGGCATCCAGGTAGATAAGGATGGAAAGATAACTGCGATGGGCGAAACGGTACAAAAAGTATTGGTAGATGGGGAAGAATTTTTTGGTGATGATCCGGGAATGGCCGTTAAAAATTTAAGAGCTGATGCGGTAAAAGAAGTACAGGTGTTTGATAAAAAAAGTGACCAGGCAGAATTTACAGGAATAGATGACGGCAAAACTCAAAAGACCATTAATCTTAAATTAAAGGAAGATAAAAAACATGGATACTTTGGCAAAGTTGATGTAGCGGCAGGCAGTCAACAAAATAATGAAAATCGTTATAATGATAATTTATTATTCAGCACTTTTAAAGGCAAAAGAAAATTATCAGCATTTTTATTAAATGGCAATACAGGCCAGGATGGACTTAACTGGCAGGATGAACAAAAGTATGGAGCGGGTGATGATAATATGAGTGTAAACCTGGATGATGATGGCAATGTTAACTTTCAATGGACTGGAAATACAGTTGATGATGAACCTTATGTTGATCCGCAGAATGGTTTTATGACCAATGTAAATGCAGGCTTGCTCTATAGTAATAAATGGAATGACAAATATAATTTTAACCTGTCTCCTAAATACAACAGCCAGCAATACGTCAATCACAAGCAAACTTTTACTCAAACGCAGGTTGGTGATTCAGTATTAGATCAAAACTCAAATGAGGTTGACAAGGTAGACAGGCATAATTTTAAAATAAGGGGAATAATGGACATTAAAATTGATTCCATGAATTCTTTGAAGATTACAGCAAACACAAATTTTTATCATACCGAGAGCAGAAGTATTTTAAATTCTGTAAGTACCGGCGACAATGGTACATTAAAAAATACAAGTAAGAGAGATCTTGAAACCGGGAACGATAAAAATGCTCTTTCCGGAAATTTGCTTTTCAGGCATAAGTTTCACAAAAGCAGGAGAACATTATCTTTTACAGGCAATTGGAATGTATTAAATAACGATGGAACAAATTTTTTGCAGTCTGTTAACCAGGCATTTCTTAATGGTGATCCGGCAAGCAGTCAGAATATTAACCAGATGAAAGATTATGGCACCACTACTACAAATCTCACTGCCAAAATCGTGTACACTGAACCGTTAGCTAAACAATATTCGTTGGAATTAGCCTACCAGCTTGCTTACAATTATGGCAAAAATAATCAGCTCACTTACGACTACACTCCTTTCTCCGGCAAGTATGATGTACTGGTTGATTCTTTATCAAATCATTTTAAACAAAATATTGTTCAGAATATACCCTCAGCCAAAATAAATTTTGCAAACAAAAAAATTAAAGTAAATATGGGCGCCGGTTTTGGCTTTACGAATTTTGATTTAAAAGATGTTTCCCTTGATAGTGATTATCTAAGAAATTATGTAAATTTTTATCCTACAGCTAACTTTACTTATACTTATAAGCCAAATCATAATATCAGAATTACTTACAATGGCAATACAACTCAGCCAACTATTAATCAATTGCAACCGCTAACAAATAATAATGATTATTTTAATCAATACCTTGGTAATCCTGATCTGAAGCCATCTTTCACACACTCCTTTAATATTTCACATAACAGTTACAATTTCTTAAAAGATATTTTTACTTACCAGTCTTTAAACATAAGAACTACCAGTGACGCTATTGCCAACAACAGGATTATTAATGTTGATTCAGGCAAAACAATTACCCAACCTATAAATACAAATGGCAACCTGTCAATAAATTTTTATGGCGGAATGGGTTTTAAGATTAAGAAAATTGATACAAGGATCTACTTAGGTCCGGAGTTCAATTATAATAAATATGCAGATGTCATTAATAGTGAGAAAAGTTTTTCAAATACTGTTACCCCAGGAATTAATTTATCAATACAAAAACAGAAAGAAAAGAAATATGACTTCTCTGTAAATGATGAATATAATTATAATGCTAATACCACTTCACAAAACGATACTAAAATCCACTATAACACCAATACACTTTCTGTCAATGCAACAGTTTATTATAAAAAAGTATGGTCGCTTTTAAGTGATTTTCAATATTACTCGCGGCAGAAGACTTCGGAGTTAGATAAAAATCTCAACTCTAATCAATGGGGAGCCCGCCTGCAAAAGACTTTCAAAGACAATGAGTTTACGGCCTATGTCTCTGTTCATGATATTTTGAACAGCAATATTGGAGTAGACAGAAGTTTTTACAGCAATACTTATACACAGGTAACCAATGATCGTTTGAAGAGATATTTTTTGATTGGCTTTGCATGGGATTTTAAAAATAAGGCTTCAAAAGCAAAATAAATTAGTACTATGAAACTAAAAGGATTAATTATTTTAATGATACTCAGCTCACAGTTACGGGTAAACGCACAGCAGTTTATTACCAAGGCCGTAATCGAGTATGAAGTAAAGGCCAATATTCAAAAAACAATGGGTAACGGCACGTTTGAAGATATGATTAAAGACCAGTTGCCGGAGTTTAAAACAGGATATTTTGATTTTACTTTTGCTGATAATAAAAGTATTTACAAATTTGATCATTGGAACGATGATTCAAAAAAAATACCAGCCTGGCTGAAAAGAGGCGATGAAGATAATGTATGGTATTATGATTATAACTTAGGCCGATACAATAATCAAAAAAGTATTTTTGGAACCAATCTCAGCCTGGCAGATACTATTCCACAACTTAAATGGAGAATTACTAACGATACACGAGTCATTGCCGGTTTTAACTGCAGAAAAGCAGTTTCAATAATATTTGACAGCGTTTATGTGTTTGCTTTTTATACGGACGAAATCATGATTTCCGGCGGCCCTTGTTCTATTAACGGCTTACCCGGAATGATACTGGGCCTAACTATCCCGAGATTATACACTTCATGGATTGCTACAAAAGTAATGCTAACCAATGTTAATGAAAATAGTATTAAACCTGTTGCTTCTAAAAAAAGTTATGATATAAAATTTCTGGAAACAACAATAAATGATCGTCTCAAAGACTGGATACCTGATGATGAAGAAGAGAGACAACAAAGAGCAAGATTTGTTTGGGGAATTCTATTATAAAACGATTCCGTTATTTTATTAATTCATATATCTCACTGGCTTTCCCATCAACAGAAAATTTTGTCAAATCTGTTAGTTTCCCTGTAATAATATTTTTCATTTTTGTGAAGCCGTTAGTTCTTTCAGAATAATTTAATGAAGAAACATTTTTTTGCTCTTTGGCTGTATTCATAACTATCATAATAGTTTGATATTTATCGTAACGAAAATAAACATACAAGCCGCTATCTGTCGGCACGTATTGCATCAGTTTACCTGTAGTTAGCGCTGAAGAAGTTTTCCTGAAATTAGCAAGCGTCGATAGGTAATTCCAAATACTATCTTCTTTGCTATTCCGGCCTTCGGCTATAAACTTATTTACAGAATCAGTTTTCCATCCGCCCGGAAAATCCTGCCGCACGTGTCCATCATTTGGTACAGTAAGTCCCGTCAATCCAAGCTCATCGCCATAATAAATTTGTGGGATACCCCTGCACGTTAGTAACCACGTAAGGGCGGATTTATACTTTACCACATCTTCATTTATAACAGAAAAAAATCTTGCCATATCGTGGTTGTCTAAAAAGATTACTTCACGTGAGGGTTCTTTGTAAACAAAATCCTGGGCCAGGGTTGTGTATAAACTATTCAAGCCATCAGTCCACCCGAAGTCTTTCGTCATAGCATCTGTAATTCCCCACAACGTTTGAAAGTCTGTTGATGCCTGCAGATTACTTTTAAAAGGAATATCATAATTGTTCTGCACAAAATAACTTTGGTTAGGAACCCCATGCACCCACGTTTCACCAAACATAGTAATGTGAGGGTATTCATCCATCAATGCCTGGTTGCACCTATTCATGAACGTTAGGTCATTGTACGCATAGGTATCAATTCGCCAGCCATCAATCCCAAATTCTTCTACCGTCCAGATTGCATGCTGTATTAAAAAATTGGCAACATAAGGATTATCCTGGTTTAAGTCGGGCATTTGTTGTGTAAACCATCCATCCTGCATTTTCTTTTTATCAATTTTGCTTCCATGCGGATCAAACACTGCCTGATCTTTAAAAGTGGTGTTGGTATATGCAGGCCATTGATGCAGCCAGTTTTTCATGGGTAAATCCTGTACGGTAAAATGATACAATCCAACATGATTATATACGGCATCCTGGATGATTTTCATTTTTTTTGCATGAACCGCATCTATTAAATTATGATATGCTTTTTCACCACCAATTCTTGGGTCAATAACGTAATGGTCAGTAAATGCATATCCATGTTCAGTGCGATTCGGCATGTCATTTACAATAACAGGATTCAGCCATAAAGTGGTTACTCCCAATGATTGCAAATAATCCAAATGATTTTGTATTCCTTGCAAATCGCCGCCATGCCTGCAGAAAAACAGAATCCCTGTCGAGGCTTTGATCTCTCATTCCTTCTATGCGGTCATTGGCAGTGTCGCCATTACTAAACCGGTCGGGCATGATTAAGTAAATAAAATCTTTTGAAGTAACACCCTGCGCATACGCTATACCGTTACCGGTTCTGCGTTGCTTTAATTCAAAATTGATTTCAAGATATTAGTCGTCCAACCAGTTTGAAACATTTTTAATTTTGCAAGGTTTTGCAGGTGGTCAATAGTTAATATCAAGAAAAACATAGTTTGATTTTCAACTCTGTTAACTTTTGTAAGATATACCCCTGTCGCAGGTTTTACTCCATGCGTACCCATTTTTATCATGCGAAATTGCGTCGCCAATTTTTCGCCATGAACCATTAATTGCACTTTATTCCATTTCATGCCAACCCACCAATTGGTCGGATAGCATTTGTAATGCTTTCGTTTTGAGAAAAGACAAAAATGAGCATGAAAAAATGAAAATGTAAAAATAAGAAAATTCTTTTTCATAAGATTAGCCAAGTTGTGTATCGGGAATAACCACAAGCGTTCATCGAGTAGCAACGATCTTCACGTAACAACAAAGTAACAAATGCTGCTGCTATGATCATGAGATATCCCCCTGATAAACCGCGCTTAGCATGTTTTGTCAAAAACATGTTTCATTAACCATGGATAGCAAAAGCGGCAATTATTTGAGGAATCACTATAAAAAAATTAAATATCCCCATATAAATTCCCACTTTTCTTTGACGGTAATACCCCACTTAGCATTGCATATGGCATCGACAAAATACTTGCCCATGCAATGCCCAACTCCTACCATCGAACCAATAAATAATTGTATTTGAATAAAAAGCAACGATATTAATCCCAATTGCCCCGGCACAGGCAAATCGAATGAGTCATAGTTTCCTGCCAACGCTGTTTTGCCATCGCCGGAAGTAAATCAAAGAGATAGAAAAGTAATTACGCTATAAAAGGCAAGCGTTAAGCCTCCCAATTTCCAATCTCTTGCACCTTGATTACCTGAAGTGTTTCAGTTTTGCCAAACCCGGGTTCATGTATCACTGGCAGGCGCCATGTAAAACTTCACTATGCCAACTAGATAGTGCATCAATAAAACATTCACATTCACCAATCAATTTTCCTGGCAGACCAAAATGATCCAGCGAGCAACTGTATTAAACCAACTGTAATCCAAGTGTTAATACACACAATTCTTTTTCCAAAGGCATTGCAGTATGAAGTATATTATAATAATAAAGAAGTAAAGTAAATATCGCACCGGAAGCTAACCATATAAATCCTTTTTTATGAAATGATTTAACCGGTGTAGTAATAACCGAATGATCGATCTTTTGCTTTTCGATGGATTCAAAACTTTTCAGTTCGTCCGGTGAATATTCCTTCGTAGTAAAAACAGTGTATAACACTGCACCTGAAAAAAACGAAAGCACCAATGTAAAAAGAGAATTTTACAGAATCCGCAATTATTCCCGTTGGAGCATATTATCTGCGTGAAACCCATATTGATTAAACATCCACGGTAAAGAAGATGCTATCATTGCGCCAAGTCCAATAAAAAATCTCTGCATAGCAAAACCTGTAGTTCGCCTGCTGTCGGGTAACTTATCACCCACAAATGCCCTGAAATGGTTCCATTGAAATATTAATCAGAAACATCCAGCACCCACAACATAACCTGCCGCCATCCATAAGGATGACACTGTGCGGCATAAACGATTAATGCAATAGAAGCTAAGTAATGCCCCAACTAAAAAGAAGGGCCTTCTTCTACCCCATCTTGGGATGCCATGTTCTATCGCTCAAATAACCTATTATTGGTTGCATAATCAAACCCGTTAATAGGAGCGGCTAACCATAAATAGGAATTTTATCAATGCATTGGCGCCGAGATGATTGAAATATCCTGCCCACATTGGCATTCTGCAATCCAAAACCAAACTGAATTCCAAAAAAACCAACACTCATATTGATGATATCTGCAAGGAAAAGTTTGGCTTCATAACATGAGGCGAATGCGGCGTAATTCTGCAGTCTAGTTTGTGACATAGCAATCGTTTAGTAATAAAGAATTGTGTAACAAATACACTTTGATAAAATTACAATAATTAAATAAGCAGCATGATTTATTAACCAAGTGTAAAACCATCAGGAACAATTGCCCCTTTTTTTACAACCACAATCCCTTCCTTTACAACATATAAAGCATGGTCAGTATCCGGAAGATGGCTTCCTCCGTTAATTCTAACGTTATTGCCTATACGACAATTTTTATCTACGATAGCATTTTTAATAAAACAGTTATCTCCTATACCGATTTTAGGTACGCCCTTACTTGCTTCAAAAGCCATTTCTTCAAGGGTTTCATAATAATCACTTCCCATTAAATAACAGTCACTGATTACTGTACCAAAGCCAATTCTCATTCGTATACCAATTATACAGTTTTCAATACGATCAGCAAAAATAATACAACCATCTGCTGCCAAAGTGTTTTTGAGTGTTGAGCCACTAATTTTTGCAGGCGGCAGCATTCTGGATCTTGTATATACTCTTTTTGAATTGTCGAAAAAATTAAATGGAGGAATATCTTTTGTGAGAGCAAGATTCGCTTCAAAAAAGGAATAGATATTTCCGATATCTGTCCAGTAGCCATCGTACTGGTAACTGTATACTTTATGATCCTTTATACAATGAGGAATAATTTCTTTACCGAAATCGGTTGCCTCTTTAACCTGGTCCTGCAATAAGCCAAACAATACTTCTCTTTTAAAAAGATAAATACCCATAGAAGCTAAATAATTTCTGCCAAGGCCTTGCATTGTTTGCCCTGTATCGCTTAACCAATCTGGAAGTTTACCATATCCCGGTTTTTCTATAAATGATGTTATTTTATTTTCTTCATCCGACTTTAAAATTCCAAATTCAGTGGCTTCTCTTTCTGTAACAGGAATTGTTGCGATGGTAATATCTGCACCATTTTTTTCGTGCATGCGAAACATGTTTCCAAAATCCATCTGGTAAAGCTGGTCGCCGGATAGAATGAGAACATGATCAAATTCATTATTTTGAATATGTCGCAATGATTGCCGAACTGCATCTGCAGTTCCCTGGAACCATTTAGGATTATCAGGCGTTTGTTCTGCAGCCATAATATCTACAAAACCACTACTAAAGGCGCTGAATTGATATGTGTTTTTAATGTGTTTATTCAGCGAAGCAGAATTGTATTGCGTGAGAACAAACATCCGGTTAATGTTAGAATTAATACAGTTTGATATAGGAATATCTACTAACCTGTATTTACCTGCAATGGGCACGGCAGGCTTGCTCCTGCTGGCTGTAAGGGGATAAAGCCTGGTTCCTGCACCGCCGCCAAGTATTACCGCAACTAAAGATTTACTGATCCACATTGTTTTTAGATTTAGAAGTTAGAGTTATATTTTTAAGAAGTTATTAATTATATAATAATTTAAATAGAGGAATATGGATTGCAATCGTACAATCAATTCAACAATTTATTCATTTTAAATCAAACAGTCAACAATCAGGAATTATACAAGTTAATGTATACCTGTGCACTCCGTTCCCAGCTATTATCAATCTCCATAATTTTTTTCCGGATTTCGTTTACCCGTTCCCGTTGCTCATACAATTGTACAGCACGGTGAACGGAATAACTTATATCCCATACGGTAGCATTATCAAAACAAATTCCATAACCGCCTTCATCGCCAAAGTCTTTTACAGTATCCCGTAAGTCCACCAGTATTTCTTACAATAGGAATAGTGCCATACCGCATTGCGTACATTTGGTTAAGCCCACAAGGCTCTACCCGGCTCGGCATTAATAAAAAATCTGCTCCTGCGTACATCTGGTGGCTTAGTTTTTCATTGTAACCTATTTGCGAATTATAATAACCAAGAAAATGGCTCCTCATATTCTGAAGTTGCTGTTCCACCGAATGTTCGCCACTCCCTAAAATTAAAAAATTCATTTTGCCTTCCATGTGATAAATAGAATCGCTGATTGCGGCAGGAAGCAAATCCGCAGCTTTCTCTCCTACCAGCCTTCCTATAAAAACAATTAACGGTTTACTCTCATCAAGATTAAACCGGTCGCACAAAACTTTTTTGTTGGCAGCTTTTTTATTTTCAAAATCTTCTACACTAAAATTTTCTTCAATATAAAAATCATTTTCAGGATTCCATACATCTGTGTCAATGCCATTTAATATACCATAACATTTTCCTCTCTCATACTCGAATAAATTTTGCAGCCCATTTGCATCATATCTTAATTCTTCTAAATAACCCGGACTAACGGTAGAAACTTTTGCAGCACATTTTATTCCGCTGGCCAGTGGATTAATTGCATCATCCCATTCAAGCAGACCAGATTTCCATGCATCCCAATGAGGAATATAATTTGATTTATCCCAGCCCATCCAGCCCTGGTATTGCGCATTATGAATAGTGAGTATGGTTTTTATATGTGATAAGTGACGGTAAGCATAACAATGTTGCATCATAAATGGAATCAACGCAGCCTGGTGATCGTGAACGTGAACAATGTCAGGATGATGATTCCATTTGCTGATCCAGTCAACCACCGCAATCTGGAAAGCAGTAAATCTTAATGAATCATCATCATATCCATAAATTTTTTCACGATCCAATATTCCATAAATGTCAACAAGATATAAATCAAATCCTGTTACATTGTTTGATTCTTTTATTATAGTATAATCAAGCCAGTAATTAGAAAGGCCAAATGCACCTTTGTGAACTACATCAAAATTATTTTCAAATAAAAATCTTGTCCGGTACATCGGCATCACAACCTTCGCAATATGACCAAGATTGTTTTGATATTTTGGCAATGCACCAACAACATCGCCAAGGCCGCCTGCTTTGGCAATTGGATAACATTCAGCACTTACATGAATAATTTCCATACCTTGAATTTATATTCTTCAAAGTAACAATGATTTTGTTATTAAAAAATTATTAATGAAAATTCTTACCTTGAAAAAATTCCCCTATTTTCATTTTTAAATTCTTATTACGATGGCTACACCCACAATGAATATTTCTTCTACTCCAAAACCTTCCGGCGGAAAATTTGTACCCACTAACTATGGAGCATTAAGCACATTAATTGTTGTATTTTTTTTCTGGGGATTTATTGCGGCAGGCAATAGCGTGTTCATTCCTTTTTGCAAACATTATTTTCATCTCGATCAGTTTCAAAGTCAGTTGGTAGATTTTGCTTTTTATCTCGCTTATTATTTAGGAGCGCTTGCTCTGTTTGCTTATGGAGCCTTTGGTGGTAAGGATCTCGTAGCAAAATGGGGCTATAAAAAAAGTATAGTTTATGGACTACTGTTTTCTGCTTTAGGAGCAGTTGCCATGATTATCGCAGTTAATGCAAATACTTTTACCGGGATGCTGGTGGGTCTCTTTATTGTTGCGTTAGGCTTTTCTCTTCAGCAAACAGCCGCACAACCATTTGCTATTTCATTAGGCGATCCATCAACCGGAACGAGCCGTGTGAATCTTGGTGGAGGTATCAATTCTTTTGGAACTATGATAGGCCCTCTCATTGTTGCATTTGCATTATTTGGAACAACAGCGTTTGTGCCCGATGAGAAGATTGCTGCTTTAGGACTAAGTAAAGTAGTCGTTCTGTACACTTTTGTAGGTATTTTATTTTTAGGAGCGGCCGCCTTATTTTATTTTTCAAAAAAAGTACCCGCAGGAATTTCTACTGAAAAAACAGAAAAGGCAAATAAAGTTTTGTATTCATTATTAATAATGACAGGCCTTCTCATTATAATGTTTGTTCCGGTATTTAATAGCTATAAAACCGATCCGTCGTTGTTGTCTGATATAGAAAAACATGACCTTGAGACCTATCGTATGAAATGGTTATTTGGAGCCCTGGCAGTTGTTGTTTTAAGCCTGTTAATTTCAAATATCAGCGCAAGAAAAAATCCCGATGGATGGGGCGCAATGAAATATCCTCAATTGGTACTGGGTATGTTGGCGCTTTTCGTTTATGTAGGTACTGAAGTAACCATTGTAAGCAACCTGAGTGAATTATTAAAACAACCTGACTTTGGTGGCTTTCAATCTTCGCAGGCAGCGCTTTTTGTTTCAATGTATTGGGGAAGCTTAATGATTGGAAGATGGGTAGGTTCTATTGCCGCGTTTGATTTTAAACCTGCTACCAAGCAACTACTCACATTTATTGTTCCTTTAATTGCTTTCGCAATTGTTTTAGCTGTTAATGCAATTTCAAAACATGACATAGCTATATTATATTATTACATTGTATGTGTACTTATTCAAATAGGCGCTTTTTATGCGAGCAATAACAAGCCTGCACGCACGCTTTTAATTTTTGGATTATTGGGTATGGTTTCCATGCTTATAGGATTATTTTCAACAGGCACTGTCGCTATTTATGCATTTTTAAGCGGTGGTTTATTTTGTTCAATTATGTGGCCTTGTATTTTTACTTTGTCAATAGCAGGCCTTGGAAAATACACAACACAAGGATCTGCATTCTTAATAATGATGATTTTAGGCGGCGGTATTATTCCTCCTATCCAGGGGAAACTGGCAGATTATCTCCAATCTAAAAGTGATATAGTTGGATATGGAATACATCTTTCGTATTGGGTACCTGTAGTATGTTTTGCCTACATTGCTTTATTTGCATTCGTTGTAAAAGGCATTTTAAAAAGGCAGGGAATAGATTATGAAATTCCTGTTGAAGATACAAGCGAAATTGCCTCTCCTGAGGGAGCGTTTGAAGGTCAGCCTGCCTGATAATTTTATTAGTATGAAAAAAAGATTACATTAAAACTATGGAAGCACCATTGGAATATGCGATTGGTATTGATATTGGAGGTACTACTGCAAAGTTTGGAATTGTAAATCACCGTGGAGAAATTTCTAACAGGGGTACGCTACCAACAAATAAACACAATGATGTAAATAAGTTTATTAATGAACTGTACGATGAAATAGAGCCTATCATAAAAGAGATGGGCGGACAGGAATTAATAAAGGGAATTGGAGTGGGTGCTCCTAATGGAAATTATTATAACGGTACTATCGAATATGCGCCTAATTTATTATGGAAAGGTGTTATTCCTCTTGCCAAACTTATATCGGTTAAATTCAATAAGCCATGCACTTTAACAAACGATGCCAATGCAGCAGCCGTTGGTGAAATGATGTACGGTGCTGCACGTGGAATGCATGATTTTATAATGATAACATTAGGAACGGGCGTAGGCAGCGGCATCATTGCAAACGGACAATTGATTTTAGGCCATGATGGATTTGCAGGTGAATTAGGACATACTGTAATACGCCCAAAGGGGCGCTTTCACTCAGGTACAGGCATGCGTGGCTCTTTGGAAACTTACGCATCTGCCACAGGCATTGCGCTTACCACTAAAGAAATGCTTAATGAAAAACCGGATGAAAAAAGTATTTTAAGAAAAATTCCCGTTAAGCAACTTGATTCAAAAGCTGTATATGAAGCAGCAATAGAAGGAGATAAAATTGCCAAGAATGTTTTTAAATATACCGGTGAAATTCTTGGTGAAGCGCTGGCAAATTTTGTCATGTTCTCTTCTCCCGAAGCAATTATTCTATTTGGCGGAGTTTGTAAAGCCGGGAAGCTTTTGATGGATCCGGTTAAGAAAAGCATGGAAAAAAATCTTCTTCCCATATTTCAGAATAAAGTAAAATTATTATTCAGCGAATTAAAGGAATCTGATGCCGCAATATTGGGTGCAAGTGCATTGGTTTGGGAAATAAAACCGGAAAGCAAGTAAACCGCCTGATGTTGCATTGAGTTCATCAATAAAATTTTTACCTGGAACTTAACCTATTATATCTACAACTGCGCCGGCCGCTATGTATCTGTACTATAAAGAAAATGAAGCTGTGATTGAAAAGAAAAGCAGAAAAAAAAATTTCATTTATAAAATATTACGCAGGCGTGCTTCAAATGTTTATCCATTTATTTCCCAGTTCTCTCTGCCCCACCCCGGTATTACATGTTTGTCAGAATGGTAAGACGAACGAACTAACGGGCCGCTTTCCACATAATCAAACCCGATCTGGTAGCCAATTTCACGAAATTCTGTAAATTCATCAGGATGTACAAAACGATGAACCGGTAAATGTTTTTTTGTAGGTTGAAGATATTGGCCAATAGTTATAACATCTACATCGCTTTCTCTTAAATCATTCATGGTTTGTATCACTTCTTCTTTTGCTTCGCCCAGGCCAAGCATAATACCGCTTTTTGTTCGCATGCCACCTTGCTTTAAGATACGAAGAGTTTCCATGCTGCGCCAGTATTTTGCCTGTATTCTAACGGTACGGGTTAAACGCTCAACAGTTTCTATATTATGGCTTACTACGTTGGGAGCTGCATCAATAATTCTTTGAATATTTTCTTTCTCAGCTTTAAAATCAGGAATCAGCGTTTCTAAAGTAGTAGCAGGATTTAACGCTTTCACAGCTTTAATTGTATTGTACCAGATAACAGAGCCACCATCTTTAATTTCATCTCTGTCAACAGAAGTTATAACAGCATGTTTCACTTTCATTAAATGAATGGCTTCAGCTACACGCTGAGGCTCATCCCAGTCAATAGCAAGCGGCCGGCCAGTTGCCACCGCACAAAAACCACAACTGCGTGTGCAGATATTTCCCAGTATCATAAATGTTGCAGTTCCTTCGCCCCAGCATTCGCCCATGTTTGGACAATTCCCACTTTCGCATATAGTATGTAACTTATGCGTATCTACCAAACCTCTTACATGCTTGTACTCTTCGCCTATGGGTAATTTTACACGAAGCCAGGATGGCTTCTTTGATTTTAATTCTGATTCTGTTATAAGTTCCGGATTCATTAATAAAGTAATTACTTTAAGAAAATTAAAATGATTTAAACAAAATTTAATTGCTATTTTCTCTTTCCAAATAAAATGGAAACGTAGCCGCCAAAGAAAAATGACTTGTTACTATTATTAAGAAGAATTGGTATTTCTTTGGTATAGTACTCGCCCGTTATACCTATTTCAATTGCAGAAATAACTTCATTATATCTTCCATAATCAAAACGTAAAGCTGTTTTTGCATACAAACCCGGTACCACCGTTATTTCGCCCCATCCTTTGCCAAATGTGGGACCACCAACAATAGGTCCGTTTAAAAACAAAGCGCTGTCCTGTTGACTATATTTTATATACTGATAGCCATTCCCGCTTTGAACTTCCAGGTAATAAGGCCTCATAAACGCTAAATCAAGGCCGCCTCCGTAATTACCGGTTACACTTACGCCATTTTTATTTGATTTGTTTCCGAGGAGAATTTGCCGTTGAACTCCAAGTTTGACAGGATACATAAAATTTTCTTTACCATAAATATATGGTATGGAGTTTAAATAGGGATTGCTTTGCTTATCTTCCTTTATAGCTTTACGTTCGGTGATTTCAAGCTGGAATAAAGTTGATTTTTTAATTGAGCTTGCACGTCCCCATTCTAAAAACCCGCCATAACCATCGTTGGTAAATTTAAATCCAAACAAAAAACTTTTTCTGTAAGTGATGACGCCTTCTTCCTCTTCTTTAACCATATTGTTAATACGTGCCTGTTTTTCTTCCTTGCGTTGCTTTTTTGATTCCTGTGCAGATGCACCAAACGAAAGCGATATTATAAAAATTAATAAGAATATTTTTTGCATGTGATTTTTTGATGGTTCCTGTTGTAAATTTATACAAAAATACATAATGACTGCTTCAATTGTATACACCGGAAATTTACGTTGTGAGGCCGAACATATTCAAAGCGGAACAATAATAGAAACAGATGCACCAACTGATAATCGTGGGAAAGGTGAAAAATTTTCTCCTACCGATCTTTTATGCGTTTCTTTAGCTACCTGCATGCTTACAACAATGGCGATAAAATCCAGTGAATTGGGAGTTGATATCACTAACTCAAAAGCTAAGGTCACCAAGCATATGCTTAGCAATCCACGCAGGGTTGGTAAGGTTGAAGTTGCTGTAACACTGCCTTCAAATGGAAACGAAAGTGATCAAAAAGTTTTAGAAAAAACAGGAGATAATTGTCCGGTTATAAAAAGCATTCACCCCGATATTGAACTTGTGATAACTTATAAATGGGAATGAAAAATTTTTTGTTTAAAGACCTGCCGGTTATAGATTTAAGGAAATTTTATCAATTCAACAACCTGTTATTTCAGTTAACGACTTTTTTTAGCAACGAATTTCCTATCGCACAATGCAAGCAAAATTTTTTATTACAATATTCATTTTTAAGTTGAATGAGAGATTGCGAATCGAATGCATTTTTATTTGAAAAATTGAGGTTCTCAAATCCTTTGGTTATACTATTTTTTTCCGCAGAAATTTGTTCAAGCCACTTTATTGATTTGTCTTTATATACTTGTTCATTATGGTGCAAACCATAAGCAAATAATACGGGTACAATTGTATTGATGATAATATTATCAATCATCTGTTTGCCGAGTGTCTTCACTTTATAATCAGATATTTCATCAAAAACATAATGATAATGCCAATAGTCATTGGCGCTTACTTCCAGCATTTTTTTAACTTCTTTTAGCGACGATGTATCTTTTATTTTTGAAAACAAATGTTCGCTTTCATGAATAAGCATAGCAAGTTGGGCAAGCCGTATTGTTGGAAAATTTGCCGGGCGCATTCTTAAAAAAGAAAGTTCGCCATCAATAGTTTTCAACTGATATTTCTTTTGATAAAAAGAAAATTCCTTTTGAAGCATCAAAGGATATTTTTCTGTAAAGTCAGCCTTTAATAAACCTGCTGTTCCAAATAATAAAGCCTCAATTTGCTGGATCCTGTTTTTATGTTTTGCTAAAATAGAAACCTGCAAAAATTTTGCAATTTGCTGAAACATATCACTGTTAACTTTTAATCCAAAGTTTGCAGCAATAAGCCACCAAAAAGTTTCTTCCCAATGAAAATTAGTTTCTTTTAAAATTGCGAGTATACTTGCTGATTTTGCAATCAATCTTTCAGCGACGAGTCTTTGCTTCCAGTTAGCAAGTGTTAGTTCATTCACTTGTTGCAACTGGGTTTCGCAAGGGATAAATTGTGCAGATTCCATGAGGATTCTATATCTCTCCAGCAATAATTTTGAAACCCTGTTTTTTAATTCGAGTGTTGAGAGATCATTATGAGCAGCATCTTTTATTGCAATATTGTTGTTCCATACAACATGAAGAATAACGTTATTAAAATTTGAATCAGCAGAATGATTATGTACATTCCAGTCAGATGAATTAATATGAAGTTCAATATTGCCAGCCCAAATAGTGTTACCAATTTTTATTTTTGCATTAATAAAATCCGGTCCCTGGTTAGTATTGTGAATACCGGGATGAATTACATGGATCGTATCACCTGAAGAACTGAGCAGTTCAGAATTATTAAAATATTGAAATTGCCAAATATATTGTAACAAGTCTTCCTTCATCCTTAAAAAATAATGAGGCAAAAAATAAAAAAAATATCCTGTTTATCCTAATGCCTCTAATTCTTTAAGTACCCGGCTTACCGGTAATCCCATAACATTATAAAAATCGCCGTTAATAGAACGAATGCCTGTTACACCAATCCACTCCTGGATTGCATAAGCACCTGCTTTATCATAAGGTTTATACTTATCAATGTAATATTCAATTTGCGATTGGGAAAGCTCGTAGAACTCTACTTTTGTTTCGTCAGCAAAAATTATTTTCTTCTCTTTTGCCAAAATACAAACTCCCGTTATTACCGAATGGACTTTTCCG
Organism: uncultured Chitinophagaceae bacterium; assembly: GCA_963788795.1. GTDB lineage: Bacteria > Bacteroidota > Bacteroidia > Chitinophagales > Chitinophagaceae > Ginsengibacter. The sequence goes on along the minus strand of CAWBII010000013.1, from coordinate 7,667 downwards.
GATAGACTCAAAAGAGTTTGTATCGCCTCTTCACGGCCGGAAGGTTTGCCAATAATTTTATTATCTAAAACAACAATAGTATCGGCGGCAAGTATCGTATAATCATTATCGTTAGTTAGTCTTTTTTCTACCGCCATCGCTTTATTATAAGCAATATGTGTAGCAATCTCTGCAGGCTTCAGGTGAACAGGATAGCTTTCATCAGTATCTGCAATAACTACATCAAAAGTAATTTCAGCCCATTGAAGTAATTGGCTTCGTCTCGGAGATTGTGATGCTAATATTACTTTTTTGATTTCCATTCAATAAAATTTTAAAAAAAAATCATTGATAAAATGCCGGCAAGCATAACCAGTTTAACCGCATTACTTAATAAGTGAAAATCTTTGGAAGATTGCGACAAATACAATTTGCGGAGTACCCAAACAAGAGGAATAATTATGGTAAATAAACAATAGACCGCTGAAAACCACCAGCCAGACTGAATTACATAAATTTGAATGCCCGCTACTCCGCAGATTATAACAACGAGCCATACCGCTACAAAAACTTTTGAAACCTGCAATCCCCACACAATTGGCATTGTGGTACAGCCATATTTTACATCGCCCTGCATATCTTCCATGTCTTTAATCACTTCCCGTATAAGTGAAATTACAAATGCAAATCCTGCATAAATAAATGAGACTTTAATAATTCTTTTCCAATAAACATCAGAAGAAATAAAGTGAATTCTGTTTTCTGAAACTGTAAGCACTAAAATAACCCAGGCAGTAAGTAATGATATTAATACGTTTCCTATCAGCAATTTTTTTTTGAACGTGGTTGAATAAAACCAAAGAGCAATAATAGCGGCAAAATTAAACAGGGGTATGTAAAAATTACGAAGCTTATAACCAATATAACAGCTTATTATCAATCCAACAAACGATAAAACTATGTGCCATACAATTGTCCATCTTCTTTTAATGTAACGGTCGACAATAAGCCTGTCCGGTTTATTTATAAGATCAATATTCACATCAAAATAATCATTGATAATATATCCTGCAGCGGCAATACAAACTGACGCAAAAACAAGCCAATAAAACAAAGGCAATGAAAGATTACTATTTTCAACAGAATCCTCAGTGCTGTTATAAACAAATCGTAAAACAAAAAACCTGAACAATATTTGCGTAAGCGCTATAAAAACCAGGTTAGGCCACCTGACCAGTTTAAAAAAGGCTGATACAATATTCATCAGGAATCGGTTTAAAATATATTCTCTGTCAGGTAGCAGCAACCAAAGTCTCCAATGGCCAGTTATTATTAAGCTTCAATACTTTTTCAATTACATCTCTCACGCAGCCATAACCTCCTTTAAAAGGTGAAATATAAGAAGATATTTGTTTTACTTCAACTGCTGCATCATTAGGACAACAGGCAAAGCCGGCAATTTGCATACAATTATAATCAGGTATATCATCACCCATAAACAAAATTTCTTCCGGTATGCAACTATTTTTTTCGATATAATCCTTTAAAACTTTTTCTTTACTTTTTACTTTCATAAAAATATCGGCAATACCAAGTTTACGCAACCGCTCAGCCACAAACTCAGATTCACTTCCTGATATCACAATAATTTTATATCCTGATTTTATAGCTAACTGTAACGCATAGCCGTCTTTTATATCCATACGCCGCAACCACTGGCCATTGGAATCAATTAGAAGTCCGCAGTCAGTAAGCACTCCGTCCATGTCAAAGACAAATGTTTTTATCAGCCGAAAGCGTGACAGAATATTCATGCGTTAAAAATAAGCAGGATATTAATGCTTTTCATGAAATTTTAAAATACTTTCTGAAAGCTTCAGATACAGATATTTAAATTCAGGATAGGAGGAAAGCGCTTGTAAATGACGGTTAATAGTGAAAATATCTTCCCGCATGGCAGGCCCCGTTTGTACATCGTGAGGTGAATTACTGTTAACCTTTCTGGTTACTTCATTTATAAGGGGCAACAAATTTCTAAAATCAATCTTCTCAGATTCACAAAAATTTTCAGCAATTGCATACATGTGATTACTGAAATTACCTGCAAAAACGGCGGCTATATGATAATGCAATCTTTCTGTTTCATTAACAGGTATTACTTTATCAGAAAGTGTTTTTGCAAATTCTATTACCTGATCCAAGAGTTTTTTTATTATTGCCTTCAACCAAAAATGGGATTTGAGGAGTCTGCGCCGTTATTTTAGATAGCGTTTGTAATGGATAAAGAATACCATAAGTTGAAGTTATATTTTTAAGAGCATCTTTTGAAACAGAACCCGCTGTGTGAACAACAAATTTATTTCTTAGCCCGTTAATTTTTTCAATGGTTTCTAATGCAGCATCACTTAAGGCAATAATATATATATCAGCATCAGCAAATTCCGGTTCGGTAAGTGAAACTGCATCAGCATTATATTTGGATGCAAGAACAATAGCGTGATCCCTGTTGCGGCTTACTATTTGCAAAATTTCATGACCGGCTTTTTGAATAAAACCACTTAGAGTTGTCGCAACATTACCAGAACCTAATATTACAACCTTCATTTAATATTGTTTTTCACTTGCAGGAAATAAATACTATCAAACATACATTGAATTTAGTTTTGGTCTGCAAGATTATCGTTTAAAAATGCGTTATTATCAATATAACATTGGAAGCGGCTTTTCGAATATAGGGTTAATTTATAAAAGGGGGATATTGCGAAGGTAATAATGCATTTTTAAAATTCCTATTTAGTTTTTAAGATTCCATTTTTAATTTTTAAACTAATATTGCAGCAAACGGAAATATTTCTTAATCTGAGTATTGTTTATAATATGAATAGATCAGAATTGGATAAATACAAAAATATGGCAAAAAATTTATTGATAGTAGAGTCTCCGGCAAAAGCTAAAACCATAGAAAAAATTCTTGGAAAAGATTTTGAAGTAAAAAGTTGTTATGGTCATATACGCGATCTTGAAAAAGAACGATATGGGCATTGATATAAATAACAATTTTATCCCACGTATATAGTACCCCTGAAAAAACCAAAGGTTGTAAAAGAATTAAAACACTTGCAAAAAAAGCTGATGAAGTATGGCTGGCATCGGATGAGGACCGCGAAGGTGAAAGCATAAGCTGGCATCTTGCGAAGTGTTAGAGCTTGATCCAAAAACAACAAAGCGCATTGTTTTTCATGAAATAACAAAACCTGCAATTGAAAGAGCTGTACAAAATCCGCGAACGATTGATATGAATCTTGTAGATGCACAACAGGCAAGAAGAATTTTAGACAGGATTGTTGGGTTTGAATTAAGCCCGGTATTATGGAGAAAGATTGGACATGACAAGGCGGTTTAAGTGCAGGCCGAGTGCAAAGTGTGGCCGTAAATTTAATTGCAGAAAGAGAAAGAGAGATAAACAGTTTCAAGCAATAAGCAGTTTTAAAATTGAAGCTATTTTTAGCCGCAACGGATATTAATAATAAAACGTGTTACTTTTAAAGCAGAAGGAAGTCAGTACAATGAAGCAGAAGATGCAGAACAATTTTTACAAAGTTGTATCGGTGCAAATTATACGGTAAAAGATATACAGGTTAAACCTGGTAAACATTCTCCTGCTGCACCTTTCACAACATCAACACTGCAACAGGAAGCCAGCCGTAAACTTGGTTATGGTGTAAGTAAAACCATGGTGCTGGCGCAAAAATTATATGAAAGCGGTAAAATCACTTACATGCGTACCGACAGTGTGAACCTAAGTGATACTGCAATGAGATGATATTAAATTCGCAGATACATAAAAATTACGGCGATAAATATTTACAGCTTCGTAAATATAAAAATAAAAATGAAAGCGCACAGGAAGCGCATGAAGCCATACGTCCTACATATATGCAAAATAATTCAGTTGATGATGCGGAAACAAAACGTTTATATGAACTGATATGGAAACGCACCATTGCAAGCCAGATGGCTGATGCCGAACTTGAAAAAACTACTGCAAAAATTAATATCAGACAAATAAAGCATGAATTAACTGCAAGAGGTGAAGTATTAAAATTTGATGGCTTTTTGAAAGTATATATTGAAGGCAAAGACGATGATGATGAATCTGAAGAAAATGATGAAAGCCGGTTGCCACATTTAACTGTTGGACAGTCATTGGATTTGAATGAAATGACGGCAACTGAAAAATTTACAAGACATGCTGCCACGTTATACAGAAGCCTCGCTTGTAAAAAAATTAGAAGAACTAGGTATTGGAAGGCCGAGCACTTATGCTCCTACAATCTCAACTATTATCAAAAGAAGTTATGTTGAGAAAAGAGATAAAGAAGGTGTAAAAAGAGATTACCGCATTTTGAAATTAAAGAATGATGCTATTCAGCAAAATAACAGAACAGGAAAATACCGGTGCAGAAAAATCAAAATTATTTCCTACAGATCTTGGTCTTGGTGGTTACAGATTTTTTAAATCAGTATTTTGATAAAGTAATGGATTATTCTTTTACTGCTAACATTGAAGAAGAGTTTGATGAAATTGCCGAAGGCAAAATGAAATGGAATAAAATGGTTAAAGAATTTTATAAACCATTTCATGCAGGTGTTGAACATACGCTGGAAACAGCGGAACGAGCAGTGGTGAAAGAGAATTGGGAACTGATGAAGAAACTGGAAAACCAATAATTGCAAGAATGGGTACGATATGGCCCAATGGTGCAGATTGGAGCATCAGATGATGAAGAAAAACCACGCTTTGCAAAATTAAAATCAACCCAAAGTATTGAAACCATTACAATTGAAGAAGCACTGGAGCTATTTAAACTGCCTTTAGTTTTAGGTGAACATGAGGGCCTTGAAGTATCTGTAAACATTGGACGCTTTGGGCCTTACGTAAAATGGGGCGAACAATTTATTTCAATTCCTAAAGGCGAAGAACCTGGTGATGTTGATCTAGCAAGAGCTATTGAAATTATTAATGCAAAACAGGTTGAAGATGCGCCTATTGGCTTTTACGATGAAAAGCCAATAACAAAAGGAAAGGGTCGATTTGGGCCTTTTATAAAATGGAATGATCTGTTTATTAATGTTCCAAGAGCTTATAATTTTGATGCACTTACACAAAATGATTGCAACACTCTTATTGAAAAAAAGTTAGAAAAAGAAGCCAATCGTTATATCAGACAATGGCCTGAAGAAAAAATTGCAATTGAAAATGGACGCTGGGGCCCGTTCATACGTTTTGGGAAAAAAATGCTGAAATTAGCAGCTAAGGTGCTAACGGAAAATTTACGCCTGAAGAATTGGCAACAATAGATTTAGAAGACAGTAAAGAAAATGATTGTTGCACAAGATCCAAAAGCATTTGATAAAAAATCTCCCAGGAAAAAAGCAAAAAAGAAATAATTTATTTACTTTAATAAATCTTCCTGTCAAAATATTTTTCCTATAGGTTTTTAAATAGATGTTGGTAAATATTGATGTAATAATTACCCTGTTCGTTTTACTTTTTTATCTTTACATATCTAAAAGAAAAATTGCAAGCACATATTTTAAATGCAGGAAAACAAAGAAATATCCGCCCTGTTTCATCTTATAGACGATCCCGATGAAGAAGTTTTCAGCTCGGTTAGTGACCGCATTGTTTCAATAGGCCGTGCCATTATTCCCAACCTTGAAAATTTATGGGAAACAACTCCCGATCAAAATGTGCAGGAAAGAATTGAAATGATTATTCATAAACTTCATTTTAGGGATTTGGTTGAAGAGTTTACCAACTGGAAAAATGGCTCGTGCGAATTATTACAAGGCGCATTGCTGGCTGCCCGTTACCGTTATCCTGAAATGATTGCTACTACCACGTTACAGGAGATGGAAAAAATAAGAAGAAACATCTGGCTCGAATTGAATAGTTACCTCACTCCTCTTGAACAGGTAAATGTAATTACAGGTATCCTTTACAGTTATTACAAACTTAAAGGAAATGAAGTTGCTTACGATTTTCCCGATGACTTTTTAATTAACAAGGTAATAGAACAAAAAAAAGGAAATGCTATTACTAACGGTATACTGTACCTGATTGTTTGCGAACTTCTGGATATTCCAATAAGAGCCATCAATATTCCCAAACAATTTATTCTTGGCTATTTTGATATTGATTATAATTTCCCCAATCCCGAAAGGCAAAAAAGTGAAAAAATAAATTTTTATATAGATCCGCTCAACGGCCAGATCTATTCTCATAAAGATGTGGAAAATTATTTTAAAAGAATTTCTGTTCCCCCCACGCCATCTTATTTCAGGCAACTTGGCAACAAGCGCATTATTCAATATTTATTGGAAGAATACAGCAAGTGCTTTTCAGATGCTGCCAATCTTTACAAAAAAAATGATTTAGTTTTTTTGGCTAAATTGTTAGACGATTAAATAACGTCATAATGTATTATGATTCCCCAATTGGTACTATTAAAATAAAAATTTCCGGCAGTTATATTAGTGAACTTTTATACGTTAATGATAAACCAGCAATGGCGTCTGAAACAATAGAATTATCTGCAGAAGAAAAAAGAGTCTTGCAAAAATGCATTACCCAGCTTAATGAATATTTTTCCGGTAAAAGGAAATTATTTGATCTTCCTATACAACAGGAAGGAAGCGCATTTCAACAAAAAGTATGGAGCGAATTAGTTAAAATACCATTCGGCAAAACGATTAGCTATTTACAGCTTGCACAACGGCTGGGAGATGCAAAATCAATAAGAGCCGCGGCTTCAGCAAATGGTCGCAACAAACTTAACATCGTAGTTCCCTGTCATCGTGTAATAGGTTCTGATGGAAGTCTCATCGGTTATGGCGGAGGATTACCAAGAAAGAAATGGCTACTCGAGCATGAGGCTAAATTTGAAAATGGCGTTTCTATGTTATTTTAAATAAATTGCAACCGTCTCTGATAAATCTAAATAAATTATCATAATATTCTACATTGTTTGGCTACATTATTGATTAAACATTTTTGTTTTCATTTTTTAACTTAATAAAAATATTATTATGCACTTTTCATTTTTATCTTTAAAAAAATTAGTTGTTATTTCAATGGCATTGATAACTATTTTATCAATTCATGCCTGTAACAATAATAAAACTGAAAATGCAAAATCAGTCACAAATGTTTCGCAAAACAGTGATTCACTTTTTAAAAAATATAATCTTGATAAAATAAAACTGCCGGATGGTTTTAAAATAGACGTGTATGCTGAAATAGGAAATGCAAGAAGCTTATGTGTATCGCCAAATGGTACTGTTTTTGTTGGCACAAAAAAAGATAAAGTGTATGCCATAACAGATGAAAACCACGATGGCAAAGCCGATAAAATCTATGTTGTTGCAAGTGGATTAAATGTTCCTAACGGAGTAGCTTTTAAAGATGGAAGTCTCTACATTGGAACTATATCGGTTATTTACAGGCTTGATAGTATTGAATCAAGATTGAGTAATCCTCCCGCGCCTGTTGTCGTTTATGATAAATATCCTACTGCTACGCATCACGGTAATAAGTTTATTGCCTTTGGCCCCGATGGAAAATTATACGTTCCTTTCTGGGCTTGGCGCCCACTGCCGTGTGCCTGCTGCTGCTGCAAACCTAG